>JANMGT010000018.1:0-122671 GCA_031374725.1 Lysobacteraceae bacterium
ATCGAGTTTGGGCGTTTGCACGAGGCTGCCGTCTGCGCTGGCGGTGGTCGCCATCACCACGGTCGGTTTCACCGGCTGCACCTGCCAGTCGAGCGCCGATCCGATCGCCGACAGCATCACCACCAGGGCCGCGAGCAAGGCGAATAACAGTGCGGGTTCGGGCAGTTTGTTGCCGACGAATTCGATCCAGTCGAGAATCGAGCGGCGGCGCGGCGGTGTTGGGGCAAGGGTGGTATCGGGCGTGCGGGTCATGCGAGTTCAGGTGGTCGCGAAAGTCGGGGGACGCTAGCATGAATTGGGCGAATGCTGGGCTGGCGGCGGGCGGGGCTCAGCGTGTACCGGTGTCGCCCTCGGAGTCTGGCTTCGCCGCTTCGGGGCTGACCTTCTCGATCGTATGCCGCAGTTCGCGGCCGAGGATGGTCTTGGCGTCTTTCGCCCAGACTTCGAGGCGGTGATCGAACACGAGTTTGCTGTTTTCGTCGGCCCAAACGAGTTTCAATTCCCGCAGTTTCTGGATGAAGCCACGGAACAGGCCTTTGTCGAAGAATTCCGGCGCTGCCGGCGCGTACAGCAGGCTCAAACGCTGCGCTGCCAGATGACAGAGGCTTTCCAACTCGCCGGCGCCGAGCGTGCCCGAGCCGTTTTTCGCCAGCACCGAGATCGCGATGTAGTAGCGCTCGAACGCCTGCTGCAGCGGATGGCCGATCGCGCGCAGCCGGAACACTTCGTCGGACTGCCCGGCATTGCGGGCGAGAATGCCGTCGTCGTCTTCGCTGACTTGTTGCAGCAGGCCTTCGCGAATGAACACGTGGATCGTGCGGTCGATGTGATCGGCGAAACCATCGTCGTGCCACGGCAGAAATAATTCCGCCTGCAAGAACGGATACAGCGAGCGGCCAAGGCGCAGCAGGGTGTTGCGGCTCATGCGCCGGTTGTGCAGGAAGCAGCAGGCGATCCAGGCGCTGGCGGTGAACAGATGCAGCACGTTGTTGCGGTAATAGCTGAGCAGCACCGCCGAATCGCCGGTGACGTGCAACACGTCGCCGAGCGGATGCGCGGTGCGCGCGAGCATGCCGATCTCTTCGCCGTGGGCGACGATCTGTTCGGGCGTGTGCGGTGTGACCGTCACCCGGTCGGAATACGGCACTTCGGCTAATAACGTTTTCGACAGCGCGATCTGCGCCAGTAAATCGGTTTCGCCCATCGCGTGTTTCGGCGTGGACAGCAGCGCCAGCGCCAGCAGATTGATCGGGTTGACGTCGGCGGCGCGGTTGACGTTGATCTGAATGCGCTCGGCCAGCGTTTCCACGGTGTCCGACAGCCATTTCGGCTTGTCTTCGTCGGAGACTGGTTTGCCGTCCCAGTCGGCGGCGAACTCGGTGAGCATGTCGCCCAGCCGAATCGGCTCGCCGAAATTCACCACCACCTGGCCGTAGTTCTCGCGCAGTACTTTGGGGATGCCGCTGACGATGTGCCAGATCGATTCTTTTTCTTTCGGCTTGCCGGTGAGTTCATCCAGATAGCTGCGGCCTTCCATCACTTTTTCATAGCCGATGTACACCGGTTGGAACAGCACCGGCCGCGTCGGTTGGCGCAGATAGGCGCGCACGGTCATCGCCAAGGTGCCGCCTTTGGGCGGCAGCAAACGGCCGGTGCGCGAACGCCCGCCTTCGATGAAGTATTCGATCGAATAGCCGCCGGCCACCAATTGCGCCATGTATTCGCGGAACACCGCCGAGTACAGCGCGCTGCCGCGGATGCTGCGGCGGATGAAGAACGCACCGCCCTTGCGCAGCACGCTGCCGATCACCGGCAAGTTCAAATTCACGCCGGCGACGATATGCGGCGGCACGATGCCTTTGTTGTAAAGCAAATAACTCAGCAGCAAATAATCCATGTGGCTGCGATGGCTGGGCACATAGATCACTTCGAAGCCCGGTGCGTCCTGTTTCAATTTATCGAGGTGATGCACCAGCACGCCGCGATAGATGCGGTTCCATACCGTGGTCAGCAGGAACGAGGCCGAACGCACTGCCGGATGCGAATAGTCGGCCGCGATCTCGTACGCGTAGGCGTGGGCTTTTTTCCAGGCGTCCTCGGTCTTGATGTTTTCGCGGCGCGCGGTGTCGTCGATGGTCTGCCGCACCGTTTCCGCGGACAGCACCTTGTCGATCAGCAGACGCCGCGTGGACAGATCCGGCCCGACCACCGCTTCGCGGATGCGATTGAAATGGGTGCGCAGGACGCGCGAGAGCTTGCGCACCGTGCGCTCGGCCGGCAAACCTTCCGATACCACCTCGCGCACCGACACCGGTGCGGCGAACTGCACCGTGGTGTCGCGGCCGTTGAGCAGGATCGCTAGCAGTCGGCGGAAGCGGCCGACGATGGTCCAGTTTTCCGAGAACAGCACCGAAAACCAGCCGCTTTGCCGCTCCGGTGCGCGGCCGACGAAGATCGACACCGGGACGAGGCGGACGTCCATCGATGCATCGCTGCGATGGACGTCGAGTAAGCGCGCCAGCGATTCGGAATGCGACTTCGCCGGCGCTGGCGTCTTGCCAGCGGCGAGATCGGCGGCAAGATTCAGCGCGTTGGTGCTGTGGCGTCGCGATAGCGCGACATAAGCGCGCTTGCGGCCGAGCGGATCGCCGGACACCGGCAACGGTCGCAGCGGTGAGGGTAGCCCCGCATTGCGGCAGGCGCGGTCGAGGATCAGCGCGTTCGACAGCCCATAGTGCTCCAGTACGTAGCAAACCGGACGCGGATCGCCAGCCAAGCCCTCCGGTAGCGATTCGATCCGCAGCTCGATCCAAGGCTCGATCAGTTTGCCCAGTAGGCCAGACCACCATGGCCGGCGACCGCGGGGCACAGGTGCTGCGGGTGCGGTCGTCGTTACCGGCGCGGCGATCGGCAGCTCGGTTTGCTCCGGCCGATCCGATTCGGGCAGAACCTCGTGAGTCTGCGGCATGCCTGAGGCAGGATCATTGATCATGATTGTTGTCAGTTGGCTCTCGTCGGCCGCGTTGGCCTGCGCGCCGGGCCGCGACTGGGCTGCAATTGCGTTGGCGTTGGTGTTGGCGTTCGCTGGGGCATGGGCAGCCTGTACGAGGTGAGCCGGCACGTCGGCAACCGGCGCGATGTCCTGCTCGGCAGTGCGCTCGGCGGTGCTGCCGTCGATATCGGCCGTCGCCGACGGCGTGCCCACTGCGGGTCGTTCGCTGTCCGGCGACGTGACGCCCGCAGCCTGGGCCTGCGCGGACGTCGTGTCGACGGTCGTTTCGTTCCGGGCGTTCGGGTCTGCGGGCGCGGCGCCCTCGAACAACGGCAAAGTCGGTTGGGTCGGCATAGTCGCCATCATTATGACGAAGTCGGCGGCGCTGTCGGCGGCGCACTGGTTTCAGGCGCGTTTTCGGACGTCGGCGGTGGGAGGCTCGGTGGCGGCGGCGGCGGTGCTGCGGCGGCCCGCGCATGGCGCAGATAGTCGCGCAGGTACCAGCGTTTGCCCTCGCGCTCCAATGCGACGATGGTGTCGATCGTGCGTCCACCCAGCGGGTAACGCATCCGTACCCGGGCGCTATCGCCCTCTTGCGATTCCAGGGTTGCGGTCAATTCGTCCAGACCGTGGTCCACATCGAGCCCGTACTGATCGAGCGTTGTTTTGAGGCTGCCGAACACCGGGCCCAAGCGACGCAGGCTATCTTCCATGCCGAAGCGTGCGAAATCGTCAGGATGTTTCAGGCCGCTGCGCCGCGCCGCCGCGGTGAGCTGCGCGATGCTGCGGCGCGCGCGCTGGGTGTCGCCGAGCTTCGCGGTTTTCGCCCATTCGCTCAGCGCACCTATCAACTGGGTGTAATGCACGCGCTCCTCGTCGCTCAGATCGGCGTCGCTCTGCACGAATTTCACGCCGAACATGCCCAGACCGGTCGCCGCCGAGCGGATATCGCGGCTGGCATTGGCGAATTGCCGATCGAAGCCGCGGCGCAGCTCCTGTTCGGCCTTCGGTGCGGCGAGCGCCTGCAGCATCCCCGGCACGCGCTCGCCGAACGGCAGCTCATCCAGCGGCCAGCGGCTGCGGTTCTCGCGCCAGGCCTGCTGCAGCGGCGCTTGCAGCTCCGGCGGCACCGCCGCATGGACGAAGGCGTTGAGATCGTTCGCGCGCAGATGCGCGGCTAACAGCAAGACTTCGGCCGCAGGTTCGCTGGCTGCACCAACATCGGCGGGGCGATCCTGCCCGCAACCGCCGACGCTGAGCGCCAGCAGCGCGATCAAACTGCCGCTTAGGTAATCTCGATATCGCATCGCCCCCTCACCGAGACGCCGACCTGCGGCCCTCTTCCCCCGCCATCTTGGCGGGCGCAGGCGAGAGCGGCAAGGCCGGCGGCTGTGATCGCCGTCTAATCTGGTCCATTGCGAGGCCCAGAAAAAAAGGAGGCCTTGCGGCCTCCTCATAAGCCGGCTTGCGCCGGAGAGCTACGGTTGTGGCATGGTTCCGGCGGTGCCGGATCGGGATACATTAACTGCAGCGCGATGTTGATGCAATCCGTGAAAAAAAACTGTCTAACTCACTGATTTAAATTGATATAAACCCAGAAACAAACCTCAATCAGCGGTTTCATGGGTCGCGCGCTTACCCGCCCCGTGGGCCTCTTTTTGGGTTCATTTCAGGCATTGTCGAACAACGCCGGTTTCCAGGCGCCATAGCTCGGATTGGGCACCACCCGACAGCGCTGGCCGAACCATGCGACATGGCGCTAAATCAAGGCTTGGCGGTGCTGCTGGGTGTTGGCGGTGATCTGTGCGAGGCCGCCGAGTTGATCGCCGAACTGCATCAAGTTCGGCCTACCCTTACCTTTCGGCACCTCCCGCTGCACCGCCGAAGAACTTAGCAGGCTGCTAACGCAGCCATGGATGGCTGCGCCGGCGAAACAAGCGCGTTAGGAAACAAGCACGTTAGCGGTTGATGATTCGGCGCTGTGCGCCTCACCCTTCGCTCCGCTCAGGGCCAGCGTCGCTGTTCAGCCTCGCGCGCGCGGCTGTCGCCGTGAGCACAACTAGACACGTACCAGACATGTGCCGGACGTGCGAATTGAGACCTCCTGGATGGAGGTCTCAGCAACCTGTTAGCGTCGTGGCGAGCCGCTTGGCCCTGGCACACCAGCAACCGCAGTGTTCGCGACGGCTGCTACCATCTAATTAGCCACGCAGCGAACGCCCATTGCCTACCTTTACTTCCACGTCGTTTTACGCCGTTCTCGTCTGCGCGCTCGCGACTGCCTGCGCGCCAGACCTGTCGCGCAAGGCGAATGCGGACCAGGAGACAGCCTCCATGCACACGTCAGATCCCACCTCCGCCGCTCAAGGCCGGGTCGGCGATAGCGGTAGCGATGCCCCAGTCGAAACGAGGCTGGGCGCGCATGTGTTCCGTTTTCCGGCCAACTACTACAACGACCAACACGGCCCTTATGACGATGGCAGCGTTGGATTGACCCTGCTATGGCCGGACTTGGCGCCCGCCGCACCCGGGCAGATGCCGATGCGCGGCGATGCTGCCTACGACACCCGCATCCAATTGGGCGCCATCGGGGTGGAAGGGTCGGCGGGTAACGCGGCGTTGCAACGACTCATCCAGTCTGATCCCAGCGAGCCCGAACAGCGCGACGATCCCATGCGTAATCTCGCACTCAGAATCGAAGGCGAGCCCGTCCACGGCCTCTCGGCATATTACATCGATGCGCCGGCAGCCCGCGCATTCCTGAAGCGGCAATACGGCGAGAGCGCTGCCCCGGCGTTGGACGAGGAAACGTTTACGGATTGGTACCTCGCCCGCGATGCGACGGGGAGCGTGGCTTCGGTGATCGTCTGCGACGAGCGCCAAGTCGCGGACGGGCTGCGCGTGCAGAACGGCAGCGGCCTTGTTCGCGAACCTGAAGCCACGGAGATCGCACGCTGCACGCATGATTTCCTGATAGCCGACGGCAGCGTGCGGATCGCTGCGCAGTATCCGCGCGCAATGCTGAAAGACTGGCGGCGGATCGAGGCGCGCGTGCGCGAACTCTTCGATACGTATCGCGCGCGCTGAACGGACTGACTCAAGACGATGCAACAGGACTGACGTATGAATCCGAACGTGGAGGGCTTGAACGAACGCGATATGGGGGTGCTGCGCCACTACGCCCAGCAGGGCAATCGCGAACTGTATTGGAACTATCTCGCGCAGACGCCGGGCAACGACGGCTACGGCACGCTTGCGCTCGGCGTGGTGCGAAACGACAACATGCCTGGCAAGATGGCGAATGCCTACGCGCAGGAATACGCGCGCAGCGCCAACGGCAGGACACTCAGCGAGCGCGGTTGGGACAATTTCGGCGAGAACCTCGTCCGCCTCGATCTGGAACAACGCGAGGCGCGGATGCGCGCAGGCCGCCCGGACCAGGCGCTGAATCTGCCGGTCAGCGACGTGCAGCGCGCCCACGATCGCGCGTTCCAGCAGGTTGGCATCAGCCCAAACGCTTGGACACCGCGCGAGTTATTGGAAGCCGCGCGCCGCCAGGGCGGCGATCAAGCGGCCCAAAGCGTCTGGGGCAACATGTTGGACAACGACCTGCACGGCACTCGACGCGCCTTCATGACGACAACGGACATCCCGCGTTACTTCGATGACAAAATTCATGGATTGACCTATGGCGGGCGCCTGCTCGCGGCCTTTTCCACCGCCGGGAACATGCTCAACAACGTCAATCCCGATGTCGTTGGTGCCAGCAGTCTCTATTACACGCGCGATCGCACCAACGGTGAATGGTCGATGGTCAGCACCGGTAGCGGGATGGGGATACCAGCGCAGTGGCCCGAGACCAATGCCAGAACCCTTGCCGACCTCAACGACACCCGCGAGGTGCGCCTCGAACGCGCAGAAGAGCGCCGCCAGTTCCACCCGAACGACCCGTATCGCAACATCGCTCGCAGCCCGGGCACGCTGGCCGAGGCGGATACGATCGACGGGCCGACCCGCTTCGCTGCCGCGGCGCCAGAGCGCGCGAATCGCGCGATCGATCCTTACGGTATCGACGTGCTGCCGCCCGCCGCACGCGAGCGCCACGAACAAGCGCTCGCGCAGGCGCAGCGGCTCGGTTTGCCGGAGCAAGACACTCAGAACCTCGCGATGGCAATGACTCGGCAAGTGAGCGACAACGCACTGATGCTCAGGATCGACGACATCGTGGCGGTGCGCGGCGCCGCGACCGACGGTGGCGATCGTATCCACATGATGTACAAACCGCTCGGCGACAAATCGCCGATTTTCAACGACTACGTCGATCTCAATCCCGCAATCGCCACGCCCGCGCACGAGCATTCGCAGCAGATCGTGCGCAGCCAAGAACAGCGCCAACAAACGGTGGCGCAGACCGAAGATCGCAACCAACAGCGTGGCGGCCAGCAAGTCGGATAGCACCGCGCACTGGTCGCGGGCGAGCTAAAACACCTGCTCGTGTCGTTGCGCTACAGCACCCCCGCGATCAACCCAATCGCGAACACGAACAACGCGCCCGCGACCACGCGCTGCACGCCGGCCAGCGTGGTTTTGGTCAGCAGTTTGCTGCCGGCGTAGGCGCCGATGAAGGCCGAGGCGACCGCTGCGGCCAGCAGCCCGAGGTCCAACTGCGCGAACGCTGCCGACAGCGACTGTGCGTACTGCGACAGGCGGGCGATATCGATCAGTACCGCGATCGCGGCGCCGGTGGCGACGAAGGCGTGTTTATCCAAACCCGCGCGCACCAGAAACGCGCTGCGCAGCGCGCCCTGCATGCCGGCCAAGCCGCCGAAGAATCCGCTGAGCGCGCCGCCCAACGGCATCCAGCGCGGGTCGAATTCCAGATCGCGCAGTTTCGGCACCAATTCGATCAACGCGAAGCACAGCAGCAATACGCCGATGACGAGTTTGATCGGCGCGACCGCAACATCGCGCCCGAACGCGGTGTAGGCATACAGCTCGGGCAATGCGCCTAGCCGCAACAGCAGCCACGCACCGACGAACGCGGCGAACACCGCCGGCACGCCGAAACGCAGCAGCACAGTGCGGTCGATATGCCGATGCATCAGCGCCAGCTTGAAGATGCCGTTCAAGCCATGCACCACGGCGGTCGCCGCCACCGCCTGCGGCAGCGGCATGAACAGTGCGAACGCCGGTAGCAACAGGGTGCCCAGGCCGAAGCCCGAGAAAAACGTCAGCAGCGAGGCCAGCAGTGCGACGATGCAGACGATCAGCAACTCTATCGGCAGTTCCAAATCTCAGCCTTCGAGCATCGCTTTGATCGCCGCGAAGCCGGCGCTGGCGCGCTCCTGCTTGCGCGCTGCATCGGCCACTGGATCGGCGCCATCGCGCTGAATTTCAGCGCTGGGCAATTCGTCGAGAAAACGGCTGGGCGAGAGCCGCAGTTTGGTGCCCCAGCGCTGCGCTTCGCGCGAATACGACAGCCACAGTTGTTCTTTGGCGCGGGTGATGCCGACGTACAGCAGGCGACGTTCTTCATCGAGCCGGCCTTCTTCGATGCTGGCCTCGTGCGGCAGCGTGCCGTCTTCCACGCCGATGATGAACACGTAGCGGAACTCCAAACCTTTTGCGCCGTGCAGACTCATCAGCCGCACTTGATTGCCGGGGTCGCCTTTATCGGCATGGCTGAGCAAGGCCAGCGCGGCGGCGAGTTCGCCCGGCCCGCCGCCACGGCTTTGATTGGAGCGTCCGCCGTCGAACCAATCGGCCAGTTCATCCAGATTGCCGCGACGCAGCGCGAACAGCTGATCGGTCTTGGACTGCGCGCGCAGCATCGCAATCAGGCCAGAGCGCTCGTTGAGCTGACGCACCAGTTCCGACGGCGGCAAACGCTGCGCTTCGCTGCGCAGGCTGCGCACCAGATCGGTGAAGCCGCTTAGCGCATTCGCCGCGCGCGGCTGCAGATGTTTGAGCATCGCCACCGATTCCGCCGCCCGCGACAGCGGCAGATCCGCGTGCTGCGCCATCTCGGCCAACTTCGCCAGCGTGGTCGTGCCGATCTCGCGCTTGGGCGATTGCACTGCGCGCAAAAACGCGGCGTCGTCGTCGGGGTTGGCGATCAAGCGTAGCCAGGCCAGCGCATCCTTCACTTCGCCGCGATCCAAAAACGCGGTGCCGCCGCTGAGGTGATACGGAATCCGCAGCAATTGCAGCGCTTTTTCCAGCGCGCGCGATTGATGGTTGCCGCGAAACAAAATGCAGAAGTCGTGCCATTGCGCCTGTTTTGAGGCGTTGAGGAATTGGATTTCGGCGCCGATGCGCTCGGCCTCATGTTCGCCGTCGCGGCATTCGAGGATGCGGATGCGCTCGCCGTCGGCCTGATCGCTCCATAATTGTTTCAAATGTTCGTGCGGATTGTTTGCGATCAGCGCGTTCGCCGCGCGCAGCACGCGATTGCTGCAGCGGTAGTTCTGTTCGAGTTTGACGATGCGCAGCGCCGGATAATCTTTGCCCAACTGCGACAGATTTTCCGGATTCGCGCCGCGCCAGGCATAGATGCTCTGGTCGTCGTCGCCCACGCAGGTGAAATGTCCCTTCTCGCCGGCAATGCCTTTAAGAAAGCGATACTGCGCATCGTTGGTGTCCTGGCATTCGTCCACCAGCAAATAGCCGATGCGCTCGCGCCACGCCAAGCGGCAGTCCTCGTCGCTTTCCAACAGTTGCACCGGCAGCCGGATCAGATCGTCGAAATCCACCGCGTTGAAGGCGCCGAGCCGCTGTTGATAACGCGCATACAGCGACGCCGCTTCGCGTTCACGCGGCGCGAGCGCCGCTTCGGCGGCTTCTTGCGGCGATAGGCCGGCGTTCTTGGCGCGCGAAATCAAACCTTGCATCGCCTGCACCGCATCGGTCTTGGCGCCGGGCATCAAGTCCTTGATCTGCGCCAGCGAATCGTCGCTATCGAATACCGAAAACCCGCGCTTCAGGCCCAGCTTGGCGTGCTCGATCTGCAACAAGCGCAAGCCCAGCGCGTGGAACGTCGAAATCGTTAAGCCTTCGGCGGCATCGCCTTTGATCCGCTTCGCCACGCGCTCGCGCATTTCCTTCGCCGCCTTGTTGGTGAAGGTGATGGCGGCGATGCGCTTGGCCGGATAGCGCTTGGATTGGATCAGATGCGCGATCTTTTCGACGATCACCCGGGTTTTGCCGCTGCCCGCGCCGGCCAGCACCAGCACTGGGCCGTCGGCATGCAGTACCGCTTCGCGTTGAGGGGGATTCAGACCGTGCATGAAAGAAGCATGTATGACGAATGTCCTGTAGGCCATCAGTTTACCCGTCTTGCTGCGTCCAATCCGCTAACGTACGCATCCAAGATCAGGACGACACCAGAAGCCCATCCTCATGTTGCGCATATCGCACCCGTTTCATTGCAACCGTTCGTTCGCCGGCAGACCTTTGGCTGCCCTCGCGCTTGCGCTCGCCCTGTCAGCACCCATCGGCGCTGCGTTCGCCGAACGTGCCGACCCGCCGGACCCGACCAACGAGCCGATGCTGCTTACCGCAGGCTTCCTCGAACACCATCAGGACATCAAGTATCGCTTGCATGGGATGGACGCCTACAAAAAGCAAAATTACGCCGCTGCGATGCAATTCTTTCGTCGCGCCGGTTTTTACGCCGACAAACCCTCGCAGGGCATGGTCGCGGAGATGTATTGGAACGGGCAGGGCGTAGAACGCGACCCGGCCGTGGCGTATGCGTGGATGGATCTCGCAGCCGAACGCGGCTATCGCGGATTCTTACTGTTGCGGGAAACATATTGGAATGCGCTGACAGAAGCCGAGCGCGCGCGCGCAGTCGCCGAAGGCCAAGCGCTGTACGCGCAGTTCGGCGATGCGGCGGCGAAACCGCGCTATGAGTTCAAGTTGCGGGTCGGACGTCGCGAGATGACCGGCAGTCGCACCGGTTTCAACCGCGGCGTGAGTATCGAAATTCCCGGCCCGTCGGGCGAGCAGGCGATCGAAGGCAGCAAGTTCTACGACGAGCGTTATTGGGACGCGAAGAAGTACTGGGCCTGGCAAGACCGTCAGTGGATGAAGCCGAAGATCGGCAAGGTGACGATCGGCGAAATCGAAACGACGACGAACGATGGCCGCGATTCGCGCATTCCCAAAACTGCGCCGAAGATCGATGCGCCCGAACCCGAAGTCGCTCCAGTGCCAGCCTTACCGCCTTCGAAACCAAAATAAAGTCAGTCCGAATAAAGTCAGTTCGAACGTATCGACAGCGCACAGCGATTTCCCTGCGGCGTGGATCGAACAACTGCAACGCGATGCATGTAAGAACGATCGTTGTCGTCTACCCATGTCGTCTATCCCTCCCCCCACGTTTGGAGATCAAGCTATGAAAACCAGAGTATCCGCCCTTGTCCTCGCGATCGTATGCGCACTCGCCGCGCCTGCGCAGGCGCTCGACACGATGCCCGATACGGTGTCGGTCGAAAACACCGCGCAAGCGGCGGTCGGCGTTGATACCGATGCCAGAACCGTCGACGATTACGACGCGCTTGCGAAAATGGCGGTCAATCATCCCAACGAGCTGTATCGCATCTATGGCGCGAAAGCCGCGGCCAACGGCCAGTGGCGCGATGCTGCGAATTCGTTCCGCAAAGCCGCGCGCTATGCCGATAAATACTCGCAACATCGTTTGAGCCTGATGTACTGGCACGGCGTCGGTGTCGGTCAAGATCGGGTCGAAGCCTACGTATGGGCCGATATCGCCGCCGAACGCGGCTATCCGCAGTTCCTCGCGATCCGCGAGAAAATGTGGGGCGAAATGACGCCGCAAGAACAGGCGCGTGTACCCGCGCGCGGCGATGCGCTATATAAAGAATACGGCGACACAGTGGCCAAACGCCGTTTCGCCGCTGCGCTGGCGAAAGGAAAAAACAAAGTCACCGGCTCGCGCACCGGATTTGCCAGCAATCTCGCGATCGTTTCCCGCGGCAGCGGCATCAGTCTGTTCGGCAACACTGGCGGCGTGAATTTGGAGAAGATGTACGACGCCTCGCGTACCGATCCCGACAAGTACTGGACGTTCGAGGACTACGCCTGGAAAAACGTGGCTGTGACCGTCGGCGATCTTGAATCGACCTCGAAGCAACCGGCGGGGCCGTCGAAAGCGCAAGCGCCCGCGAAAACGCCCTGATCCTTTTACGGGCGAACCTTTACGGGAGATCCTTTTATGAGGCGCTCGGCTTTCGGATCGCAGCCGCGCTTTGCGTCGGTGCAGCATCTCACCGACTAACAGGTTGCTGAACACCTGCTATCGCAGGTATTTCAGCAGCCTGCGAAGGCGGTCGGACTCGATCCGACGGCCTTCGCAAAGCAGCCAGTGTTCAAGCCGAAGGCCCGTATGCCAGCGGCAGCGCGCTAACAGACGGCTAAGCGCATCGCGCAGCGATCCTGCCCCGCTCGCGCGCTTGCGTTCGCCTGCGGAAGGCGGGGACAATCCCCGTCCTTCCCGCATGCCGGCGTCGCGCCGGGTCGATTCGGACGCATGGCCAAGCTGTATTTCTATTATTCGGCGATGAACGCCGGCAAGACCACCACCCTGCTGCAGTCGGCGCATAACTACCGCGAGCGCGGCATGCGGGCGCTGATTTTCACGCCCGCGCTGGATTTTCGCGACGGCAGCGGCGTGGTGTCGTCGCGGATCGGTCTGCGCGCCGATGGCGAAGCCTTCTCGCGCACCGACGATCTCGACATTTGGGTGCGCGAGCACATCGCCAAGCACGGCCGGGTGGACTGCGTGTTGGTGGACGAGGCGCAGTTTCTGACCAAGCCGCAGGTATGGCAATTGAGCGAAGTGGTCGACACCCTGCGCATCCCGGTGCTGTGTTACGGCCTGCGCACCGATTTCCGCGGCGAACTGTTCGAAGGTAGCCAGTATCTATTGGCCTGGGCCGACGAACTCACCGAGATCAAAACCATCTGCCACAGCGGCAAGAAAGCGACGATGACCGTGCGCGTGGACGACAACGGCTTCGCGGTGCAAGACGGCCCGCAGGTGGAGATCGGCGGCAACGAACGCTATGTGTCGGTGAGCCGCGCCGAATTCAAAAAAGTCATGCGCGGCGAAGGCAAGATCGAACCGATGCAGGCGTCGCTGCCGCTGCCGCTACGGTAGAGCGAAGCTCTGCTTTAAACGCACGGCTCATCAATGTGGCTAAGCGCGGCGCAACTCGCGCAGTGAGTTGCGTTTAAAATGGCTCAGTCGGTGTGAAGCACTGCGCTCGCGTCCGCAAAAGCGAACAGCTCACTCAGGCCGCAGCGCCGGAAAATCATCGCGCTTGTCGTAGAACTGGTTGATATCGATGCCATCGACGCGCCGGTTTTCGCCCACGCTCACCGCTGCCGGCATCTCCGGGCACGGGGCGCGGATGCATTGCACCTGCTGCATATGGCCGCCAACGCGATACAGCGACACGTTGCTTTTGGTTTGAGCGATGACGATGTAGTCGTCCGCCGGCACACCTTCGATGCGATAGCTGGCCTGATCGCGCCGCGTCTGTACGCAGACGCGCTTCGCTTGGTCCGGCGCGCCGCTGCCGATGGCGCAGATGCGCATTGGCGGTATGACGTGGCTCGGATGCAGAATTTGGCCTTCGATCACGCCGCTGGCCTTCGCGCTAGCGGGTGGCGCCGACTCGCGCTGCGCGCGCTCGCGCGTTTCCGAGCGCACGCAGCCGCTGCAGACGACAAGTACCAGCATCAGCGCAGCGGTCGATGCGATCGAAGGACTGGCGATACGGCGCGCAAATAGCCGGGTGTTGAGCATCAGTGATCTCCTGTGCATGTCTGTGCATATCTGTGCGGTTATGTGCAGGTTTGGCGCAAGCGCTCGAATTGGCGCAGCACCGAGCCGCCTTGCGGCATGGCGACGCGGATTTTCGCGTCGAGCGCATCGAGCTTGTCTCGCGCTTGCGGCGCCTGCAGCGTTTCCGGCTCGCCCTCCAGCTCGCCGCCGCGTTCGATTTGGCCGCAGCGCGCGGCGCTGGCGGCGGCGCCGGCCAACCACGCGACCTTGCGCAATTCCGTGTCTCCTTGCGGCAGTGCCGCCAGCGCGTCCAGGCGCGCGAGCACGGCGGTCTGCGACAGTGGATTGCGAGCGTCGATGTTCGGCGGCATATCGATCATGGCGCCGTCGCTCAACGCTGGACTCGGCGGCGAAGCGTTGCTGGCGTTGCGCAAGTCGAACAACGCCAACGACAATTCCGCGCGCCGCGTATTCGGATGCGTGCTGCCGTAGCCTTCGCGGGTGAGGCGCACCGCTTGCTGTAGCCGCGTTCGCGCCTGCGCGGTTTGGCCGAGCGCTGCCATCGCTTCGCCGATCAAGCGCGCGGTGTCGCCGATCAGCGGATGCGTGTCGCCGACGCGCTCGGTGCGCAAACGCTCTACCTCGCGTAACGACTGCAGCGCAGCTTGATCGCGCCCGGCCTCCTGCAGCACCATCGCTTTGTTGAAAAGAACGTTTTGGTATAGCTCGCGCTTGGGCTCTTTGCGCGTTACCGCAAGCGCACGGTCCAGCAGCGCCAGCGCTGCTTCGGTATCGCCGCGTTCAAAGGCGATGAGGCCCAGGCTGTTGTCGTCGCCGGCGATTTCGCGATGGCGCGTGCCCAGCCGCGCAACCAAACGCGCGCGACTTTGTTTGTAGGCCGCTTCGGCTTCGTCGAGCCGGCCCTGATCGACCAGAATCGCCGCGAACTGGCGCTTGGCGTCGATCGCATCGGGATGTTCTTCGCCGCGCAGCTCCAAGGCCAGCGCCATCGCTTCATAGCAATCGTACTCGGCGAGCGCCAGTTGTCCGGCACGCCGCTCCAGCGCGCAAAGATTGCGCTGCAGATCGATCGCCAACGGATGGCGATTGCCAACGCTCGCCTCCAATTGCGCCAAGGCGTTGCGATACCCGCGCAGCGCACCGGCCGAATCGCCCGCGTCGCGATTGAGTCCGGCCAGATCGCCGAGATTCTCGACCACGCCAGCGATGTCGTCGAGGGTGTTGCGGCGGATTTCTAGCGAACGCTGGAACAGCACGCGTGCCGCCGGCAGCTTGCCCGCTTCGCGCTGGCAGCGGCCGAGCTCGGAATAGAACGTCGCTGCGTGCACCGGCAGCAGCCGCTGCTGTGCGCGCGCCTCCGCCTCCAGCGGCGCCATCTGCGCGATGCAAGCCGGCACCTTGCCGAGCTTTCGCTGTGCGCGGCCCAGATCGGACGCGGACGCCAAGCGCAAGCTGTTCGGCACGTCGTCGATAGGCTCAAGTAGCGTGCTTTGCAGCATCAACAGGCGTTCGGCGTCTTGATAATCGCCTAGGTTCAAGCGCAGCTTTGCCAGCACGCCGAACAGTTCGGCACGGGTCAACGGCTGCGCCGCTAATTCGCGGTTCGCGCGCTGTTCGCCGGTGCGCAGCAGCTCGCGTACGTCCAGCGGGCCGCTGGTATTGCCGCCGGTTTGTTCGAACAGGCCGGTGACGAAATTCTGCAGCGCCTGGGCGCGGTTCGCTTCTTTCTGCGCTTGTTCCGCGACCCATGTCACCAAGCCGAGCGCCGAGATCATGACCGAAAGAATCAGCGCAGCAGTGGCCAACACCCAGCGGTTCCGCTGCACGAATTTTTGACTGCGATACGCTAGGCTTTGCGCCCGCGCCAGCACCGGTTTACCTTCGAGATAGCGATTGAGGTCCAGCGCAAACGCCTCAACCGAGGCGTAACGATGCTCCGGCCGTTTCGACAGCGCCTTCAGTACGATGTTGTCCAGGTCGCCCGCGATCTCTTTCGCACGCCGCCGCAGTGCTTGTTTGCGCGAGGGGTCGCTATCGGCTTCGCGCATCAAGTTCAGCGACGGCTTCTGCGGGTCGGAGATCAGGATCGCTTCTTCCCACTCCGCATCGGACTTGCGCTTGAGGCGATAGGGTTTGGTTTCGGCCAGTAGTTCGTACAGCACCACGCCGAGCGAATACACATCGGTCATGGTCGTGACCGGTTCGCCGCGAATCTGTTCGGGCGCCGCGTAGTGCAAGGTGAAGGCGCGTACTTCGGTGCCGGTGTTATCGCGTCCTGGTTCGGGGCCGTCGAGCAGTTTGGCGATGCCGAAATCCAGCAGCCGCACTTCGTCCAGCGGCGTGACCAAGATGTTCGATGGCTTGAGATCGCGATGCACGATCAAGTTCGCATGCGCGTGACTTACCGCCTCGCACACTTGCAAAAACAACTTGATCCGATTGTCGGTGCCTGCGTCGCGGCTGCGGCACCAATCGGTGATCGCCTCGCCTTCGACGTAGTCCAGTGCGAGATACGGCTGGTTGTCGATGCTGATACCGGCATCGAGCAGCCGTGCGATATGCGGGTGGCCCAAGCGCGCGAGAATCTGCCGCTCGCGGTTGAAGCGTTGGCGCAGATTGGTGTCGGCCAAACCCGGCCGCAGCAGTTTCAGCGCGACCCGGCGTTGGTACAGGCCATCGGCGCGGCGCGCCAGCCAGACTTGGCCCATGCCGCCTTCGCCGAGCATACGTTCCAATTTGTACGGCCCGATTGTGCTATCGGGCTTGGCCATCGGCGGCGGCGTGACCAGCGGTTCGCTGAGGAAATCCTGATTCTCATCGTCCAGCGCGAGCAGCTTTTCAAGTTCGTCGGCCAGATCGGCCTCGTTCTCGCGCAGCTCGGCCAGCCGCGCGGTGCGCGCGGTGGCATCCATTTCGATCAGGGCATCAAGCAGCGGCGACAGCCGCTGCCAGCGTTCGGCGTCCATCGGTCAGTCGCTCAGCAGAAGACGGCGGGTGCGGGGGCATCAAAGTACCACCGGAGCGTGCCCGCGCTGAAGCGGGCCGTGCTGAGGCTGACCTGCCGACGCCAGCGTGCAGCGCTTTTGACCCGGCGAGGATCCGGCGAGGCCTGGTTCAGTTGTGATCTGGCTCGCCCAGCGAAGCCAGCAAATACATTCGCGCTTTCTGCCAGTCGCGGCGAATGCTGCGCTCGGAGCGCTTGAGCAGCTCGGCGATTTCCTGCTCGGACAATCCGGCGAAGTAACGCAGTTCGACGATCTGCGCCAGCTTGGTATCGACCTGCGCCAATTTGGTCAGCGCCGAGTCCAGGGCCAGCAGGTCTTCGTCCAGACGCAGGCCGCCTTCCACATCGTCCGGCAGCTCGGTCACGCGGTGCAGGTCGCCGCCGCGCTTCTGCGCCAAGCGCTGCCGGGCGTAATCGACCACCACGCTGCGCATCGCCGAGGCGGCGTAGGCGAAGAAATGCGCGCGATCGTCGAACTGCACGTCGCGGCGGCCGATGAGTTTGAGATAGGCCTCGTGCACCAGTGCGGTGGCATCGAGCGTCTGCCCGTACTGGCCGGCCAACTGGCGCCGCGCCATCGCATGGAGTTCGTTATACAGAGTGGACAGCACGCGATCCAAGGCCGCGCGGTCGCCATCGCGCGCCGCGTCCAGCCACTGGGTGATTTCGGCGTTTTCGGACTGTTCGGTCATGGGGGGAGGCGCCTCGCAGGGCCATGACTATACCGCGAATGGCCCCGGCGCCGACGTGGAGACGTGGCGGCCGGGCCCGCACGAGTACGGGGGATCGGGTGCGATCACTTGCGATCACTCGAACCTCGTCGCTTGAGCATCGCTAACTGAGCATCGTTCATTGAGCCTCGTTAATTGAGCCTCGTTGATCGGTCGATGCGGTTCGCGCGGCGCCATCGGCCGGCCGAGATCCGCGACACGGCTGCGCATCGGCAGCGGCGAAGCGGCGCGGACTTATGTCTGGCAATGCCCGCACCACACCGTCGCGCGCTGGGCCAGCATCGCATGCTTCATCGGCCGCCCGCAGCGCGGGCAGGGCTCGCCACCGCGCCCGTAGGCCGACAGCTCTTGCTCGAAATACCCCGGTGCGCCGTCCGGGCTGAGGAAATCGCGCAGCGTGGTGCCGCCGCGGGTGATGGCGTAGCTGAGAATCGTGCGCACCGCCACGGCGATCGCGCCGTAACGTTCGCGCGACACCTTCCCCGCTTCGCGCAGCGGCGACACACCGGCAGCGAACAACGCCTCGGCCGCGTAGATATTGCCCACCCCGACCACGACCTTCTGATCCATCAAAAACGCTTTGACCGGCGCACTGCGCCCGCGGCTGCGGTTGTACAAATAATCGCCGCTGAAGCGTGCGCCAGCGCTCGTGGCGCCGTCGTCGTCCAGTAGCGGCTCCGGCCCAAGATCGCGCAGCAGTGCGTGGGTCTCGCCCGGTGCCTGCCACAGCAGAGAGCCGAACCGGCGCGGATCGTTGAAACGTAAGACCTTAGGCCTCGCGTCCGTTCCCTTTTCTCGCACGCCCGCGCTTAGCCCCCTCTCCCGCTCGCGGGAGAGGGCCGGGGTGAGGGCTGCTGATGCGCCATCCTCCGCATCCCCAATCAGCACGTCCACATGATCGTGCGTCGTCACCGGCGTGTCCGCCGGCAACACCCGCATGCTGCCGGACATCCCCAAATGCCAAATCGCCGTGCCCGCATCCGTATCCATCAACAGATACTTCGCGCGCCGCCGGATCGCAGTGATGGTCTGCTGCGGCAACAAGGTTTCGATCTCGCGCGGAATCGGCCAACGCAAATCTTGACGACGCAGCGTCACGCCCAGCACGCGCCGCCCTTCTAAGTGCGGCGCAAGGCCGCGACGCGTGGTTTCGACTTCGGGAAGTTCGGGCATGGCGATGAGTCTATACGAAAGAAATAGGACGAGACCTCGATTGAAAGCGGCCGACGTGGGGCGTAAAGCTGAAGGCGTTTGCGCCCTTCATGGACGACAGCAAGCCTCGATGATAAGGCGCATGACGCTTCGCGTATGCGCCCTACTTGCTATGAGACTTGCGATTGCATTGTTGCCAATGTAAGAAAGCGATCTGAGATTAGCTTGACCATCCTCGGCATACCGATCTTGCTGGACATATGGATTACAAAATTAAAAAAGAAGAGCCACCATAGTGGCGGAATAATCGCAGTGATGATGTATATCGGCCATCTTGCGGTTGCTAACCAATCTGGTTCGGATAGCGTTGTAGTAACCCGATGACCAGAGCATGTAAACTTAATTTTGTACGCCGCATAGTATTTTCCCCATGCTCTGCTAAGAGTACCCTCAAGCTCTGGCCCATCATACGAAGTCCAGTTGATTGTATCCGCGAATTCTTTTGCAAATAAGTTACGAATTGCAGTCGTGATTATGCCTCGGTCATGGCCTCGCGCAGCTTTTCGTATTTCACTAAAAATAGTTTCTGGATTGATATCAAAGTGCTGAGTAACTGAGTACTTCATTGATCTGCTCTCATCCTTAAAGCATTGGCTAGAAAAGTTGCATTAATGAAAGAATATAGCGAGTAGCGAGTAGCGACTAGAGTGCCGTGAGCGTAGCGAAGCCCACCATCCACAAGATCTCAAATATCGGTTCCATAACGATGATGGGCTTGCGCTGCGCTCAGCACCCTACACCCACCCATAGCGCACGATATGGAAGAAGATCGGTGCGGCGAAGACGACAGAATCCAAGCGGTCGAGCATGCCGCCGTGGCCTTCGATCATGCTGCCCCAGTCTTTGACGCCTCGGTCGCGTTTGATCGCGGACATCACCAGGCCGCCGAAGAAGCCCATCAAGCAAATGATGAAGGCGATCAACGCTGCTTCCAGCGCGGTGAACGGGGTGATGCCATGCACCAATGCGCCGAGGGCGGTGGCGCTGAGCACGCCGCCGATCAAACCTTCCCAGGTTTTCGAGGGCGATAGCGCGGGCGCGACTTTGTGTTTTCCCAGCAGTTTGCCCCAGATGTACTGCAGTACGTCGCTGCCCTGCACCACCAGCACCAGGAAGGCGATCAGCAACAAATGCCGGCCTTCGTAACCTGGAATGTTCAGCGTCATCAGCGCCGGTACGTGCGAGAGGCAGAACACGCAGATCATCAGCCCCCATTGCACTTTCGAGGCGCGTTCGAGGAAGCGCGTGGTGTCGGCGCCGAGCGCGGCGAAGATCGGTAAAATCAAAAACGCATAGACCGGAATGAAGATCGAATACATGCCATACCAATCGATCCAGATCAGCGCGTACTGCATCGGCAGCGCCACGAAGAAACTCAGCAGCAGCACCATATGATCGCCGCGGCGGGTGTAGCACAGGGTAATGAATTCGCGCAGGGCGAAGAACGACATCAGCGCAAACAGCACGATCACGCCGCGTTTGCCGAACACAAACGCGGCGCCGAGGATGCCGACCATCCACCACCACGCGCGAATGCGGCTATTGAGGTTGTCGATGGTGGCGTGCGCGTCGTCCGGTGCGTAGCGAAGTTTCAGCAACCAGCCGATGATGCTGGCCACCGCAAGCACGGCGGCGGCGCCGAAAAAAATAGACATGGTTTCGCTATTGGGCATGGACCACGACATCAGGGCGTCTCCGTTGCGGCGGGCGGGGCGTGGTCATTGGCGATGCGGTCGTTGGCGATGCGGTCATTGATGATGCTGTCATTGATGATGTTGTCGCCGTCATCGTCGTCGGGCGATGTTGGCCGCAGCGCAAGCAGGGCGTTGCGCGCGCGCTGCAGGAATGCGGCTTTGTCTTCGTCGTCGTCGCGCAGCAGGGTTGCGCCGTAGGTGACGGTACACAGCAGCGGGATCGGCAGCGGCTCGCCTTTGGGCATCACTCGGCTGAGGTTATTGATCCACACCGGCACCAACTCGGCGCGCGGGTACTGTTTCGCAAGATGGAACAGGCCGCTTTTGAACGGCAACAGCACCTGATCGCTGGTGTTGCGCGTGCCCTCGGGAAACAGGATCAGCGAACAGCCGCCGGAGAGCGCTTCGACCATCTGCTCGATCGGGTCGGGGCCGTGCTCGTCGGGGCCGTGCTCGCTGCGTTCGCGATCGATCAACACTGCATGAAAGACGCGACCGGCGATATAGCGACGTAGCGCGCTTTTGTTCCAGTAGTCGGCGCCAGCCACCGGCCGCGCTTTGCGCCGCAAATGCTTCGGCAACGTCGCCCACAGCAGCACGAAATCGCCGTGGCTAGCGTGATTGGCGAAATAAATGCGCTGCGCCGCGTGCGGCCTGAAACCGCGCCAAAACGTTTGCGCACCGGTCAACAGTGTGACGAAGCCGATGATGAGCGTGGCGACCAGCGATTGGAGCATGGCGATCCTGTGCGAGCGGTGATGTCGGCAGCGATGATGTCGGCAGCGATGATGTGTGCGATGTCCGCAGAGCGTGCGGCCGTCCGCATCTGCCGCGTCCGCGTCTAGCTGGTCCGCGTCTAGCTCGTCCAGATCCGTCGCGAATGGATCGTGGTGCGATCAAAATTCACGATCAGAGCCGTAGCGCCAGCGCGAGCAAGCATAGCAAGACCTGCGCCGCGACGACGATGGCATGCGCACGCCACAGCCGCAGCGCGCCGCGGATGCGGTCGGCGAGGGAGCGCGACGGCGACACCGTGCGCCGCAAGCCGAGCCCGATCAATGCCGCATCGAGCGCGTCAAGGCTGGCGAGGCGGCCGTCGGCGAGATCGGCGAACAGGCCGCGATCGAAGCGCAGCAGCAGCGCGTAATAGCGTTCGATCGGCATCAAAGCGAGCGCAAGCGCGGCGGTGACGATCGCGTTATTGGTGCTGCCGAGCGTGATCCACAGCGCCGCGACCGCAGCGGCGAACAGGCCAAGCGTGCCGACGACGGTACTCGCATCGAGCCAGCGCGCGAGCGCGGCGCAGTGCGCACGTTCGGATTCACTCAGCGGCGGTGATGGCGTGTCTAACGCGATCGGGTTCATGGCGTTATCGCCAGCGACGCAAGCGCGAGACGGTGCGCCTCGTGCAGCACCAACTGCGGTCACGCCCGCTGCAACTGCGCGATCGCGGCATCGGCATCGTTGGCGTGGCCATACTGCAGCATCCACGCGGCGACTGCTGCGGCGCTGCGCGAATAACCCAGCGCGCAGCACACCAGCACCGCACCATCATGACTATCATGAACATCGTGGTCGCGGGCGTCGTCGAGCTGGGCCTGGATTGCGATTGCGGCCTCGCGCAAGGTGTCGGTATCGGCGGGGATCAAATCGAGCATCGGCACGCAGCGCGTGGGCACCGACGATGGCGCAGGCAGCTCGGCGCACACATCGACGATGCGCACGATGCCGAGCGCGCGCGCTTGCGACGCAGTCGGCATGCGACCTAGCCACAACCTGCCATCAAAGCGAGTGTCATCCACGCGCACGGCCTGCGCTTGACCGCGCGTCCACAGCCGCGAATTCAGCCATGCGCCCCAGCGATACGGCGCAAGCAACCAGCGCGCGGCGATCGAGATACGACCGTGGGCATCTTTCTGAAAACCGCGTGCGCCGAACCACGCATAATTCAGCGCGACAAAGCCGAGCGCCACGCCGGGCCAGCACAGCCACAGCGCCGCGCCGTTTATCGTTGCGTATCCAATGCCCGCGAGGATGAAGCAACACGCGCTGCCAAGCGCGTAATACGCCGCGAGACGGCGACGTTTCGGGTCGCGCGCGATGCCTGCGGTGCGCAGCGGGCTCGCGCTGTCCAGCGGCCACAGCCATAGACAGAACAGCCCGAGCAGCGCGCCGGTGGGAATATCGATGAAATGATGCTGATAGGTGGTCAGCACCGAGAGCGCGATCGCCAGCGCCCACAGATGCAGCAGCCAATGCCAGCCGCGCGGAATCAAGCGTCGATATAAGTCCCACAGAATCACCACCAGCGCGATATGCAGCGATGGCGCTTGGTTGAACGGTTGGTCGAAGCCGCGCAGCGCTGCGAACATGAAGCCCGCAGCGCCGTCGGCGGCGGGCTGGCCGAAACTGAAGCCCAGCGGAAACAGCAGAAAACAACTGACTGCAATCAACTGCGCCGTTAGCAGGCGCTTGCCGTGGGTGTGGACGTCGTCGCGCGTACGGCAGATAAATAGCGACAAGCCGTAAAAGACGTTGATCGACCAATACGGAAAAATCGTCCAGGCCAAAAACGGAATGCTGCGCTCCCACGCGAACACGAGCGCGGGTACATCGCCGCGCTGCGCGGCGAGATGGTTCGCGACGCCGTAGCTGAGATAGAAAAACGGCGCCAGAAACGCGAGCCATAGCGCCGCCTGTTTCCAAGGGCGTGGCGCCGCTTCTATCCCCTCCCCCGCGCGCGGGGGAGGGTTAGGGTGGGGGCAAGTACCGATGCGAGCGTCGCTCATCCCTCGCGCACCGCCAGCGACACGGTGAAGATGCCAAACGCATCGATGCGTTGTTCGAGTTTGCGGAAACCCGCGGCTTCCACCAACTGATCCATCTCCGCCTGGGTGCGCCGCCGCATCACCCAGGCTTGACCCTGACGATGGCTGGTGAGCGCGCGCGCAATCAATTCCAACTGCGGATGCCAAGGTTGGCCGGTATAGACCAGATAGCCGCCGACCGGCACTGCGGCGGCGATCCCTTCGAGCGAACGCGCCACCTGATCGTTGTCCGGAAACAATTCGTACAAGCCCGACACGATTGCGACGGTTGGAACGGGCGAAACGTTCGCGAGATCGTCGCGATCGAAGGCGTCGGCTTGCACGAACTGCGCGATGTCCTGCAGACCGCGCTCGGCGATCAGCGCGCGGCCGTCGCGGACGTTGATATCACTGTAATCGCGCAGCAGGATCGCATCGGGTAGTGATGTCGATCCATCGTCGTTCGACGCGATGGCATCGAGCACATAGCGGCCGTGGCCGGCAGCGAAATCCATCACCCGCACCGGCAGCGCTTGCGCGCGCAGCCGTGCGAACGCCGTGCGCAGCAGCGCTTCGACGTGCGTCTTGCGCACGCGAATGCCGCGCCAGCCGATCGAATTCAGATAGATACGATCGATCGCGGTGCCGATCAGCGGCACACCTTGCGCCTGGTTCTTGTAAACGTAATCGAGCGTGCTGCCGGAATCGAAGCCGGTGGCGTGACCGAGCTTGATGCCGCGCGACAGCAGGCCGCCGAATTTCAGCGAGGCGCGGGTGAGCGCCCAATACGCACCGCGCGGCGTGTACCAGGGCAAGGGTTTCGCTAGCGCCTGCGCTTCATCATAGGTAAAGCCATTGCGATGCGCGTCGCGCAGCGATAGCGGCGTCGGCGGACGTTCGAACAGGCCGTGCACGAACGCGCGAATTTTTTCGATCGCAACGCCGCGATCGCGCTCGCCCAAGGTGTCGTGAAAGAAACCCGGCAAAACATGCTGCTCTTTGCGCGGATTCGACAAACGCTCGAAAAACCGACGCTGCGGCGCGTGATGCACCACCCAATCGCTGCCGGAGATCAGCAGTTGCACCGGCAGCATGATCGCGGCGGCATCGGCGACCACGCGATCTGCCGCGGCGTAGAGGCCCAGCAGGATGCGCACCGAAATCGGCCGCGTGATCAACGGGTCGGTGTTGTAACTGGCGATGCGTTCCGGGTCGTGGCTGAGGAATTTCGCTTTGACATAGCTATTGACGAAAAAATTTCCGCGCATTTTCTGCATCAGCGCTAAGCCCGGCCGTGCGAACGGCACGTACAACTTCACTTTGAACGCGGGCGAGGCCAGCACTAAGCCGCGGATCTTTGGTGCGTAATCGTGCGCCCAGGCGCTGGCGAGCACCGCGCCGACGCTCTGCGCAATGACGATCACATTGTCTTTCTCAATGCCGTGCTCGGTGGCGATGTACGTGACGAAGCTGTCGAGGTCGCGCACCGAATGACCGAAGCTCGGGCTATCGCCGCGTGTGCCGGGCGAACGGCCGTGGCCGCGCATGTCGTAGGCGAAAATATCGAAATCGGGCAGATCGAGTTCGTCGGCCAGATGCGCCATCCGCCCGGAGTGTTCGTGGCCACGATGTACCAGCACGATTGCACGAGATGTGGCGCGAGGCATGGCGCGGCCCGATGCGCCGTCGGCGATGGCCGCGCCCGTCGGCCAATGCCGATAGAACAGCGCGACGCCGTCGTGGCTATCGAAATGGCGCTCTTGGCAACTGCGAGGCGATGACATGGGGCGTGGATGTCCGATGATCGAAAGCGGAGGAGTCCGCACCCGTCAGGACGAAGCGGAGTACAGAAAGCGGCCGGTCGAAACGGCAAAATCGCGCAAGTATCGAAGTTCGCTACCAGCGGCTCAAGCGCATACCGCCGGCGTAGGTGTTGCGACGGTGCTCATGCCGCGTCGCGTAGTCCATGGCGCACGCGGCGCACGCTGGTCCACATCGTCATCGCGCACAAGACCGGGAAGACCCACACCGCCCACGGCGGCAGCGTCCCCGCTAACGCGATCCACAGCGCCAGCGCGCCCAACACGAAGGCACGATCGCTCTTGCCCATCGGGCCATCGTAGCGCCGGGTGCCGCCGACCGTGGGGCCGAGCGCGCCGGCGAACTCGCTGAGTGCCGCCAGCAGGGCGAAGGCCGCCACCCATACCGCCGCAACGCCCGTGAACGGCGCGACCGCCGCGAACGGCAGGATTAGCGCGGCATCGGCGATCACGTCGGTGAGTTCGTTCAAATACGCGCCGAGTTTGGATTGCTGGCCGAATTCGCGCGCCAGCATGCCGTCGATCGCGTTGAACGCCATCCGCAAAAACATCCACAGCGGCACCAGAACGAACACTCCAGTCGCGCCATCGCCGTTCGCGGCGACGACGAACAACCAGATGCCCAGGGCCACGGAGATGGCGCAAGCTGCGAGGGTGACTTGGTTGGCGGTCACACCCACGCCGTGAAGGCCACGCACCAGCGGACGCAGTAGCGCCTGAAACTTGGGTTTGAGTGCGTAGATGGTCATAAGAGCCTGTTCACGATCTCCGAATACCGCAATCGCTTTGGCGTTGTAGGAGGGCCTTTAGGCCCGATCTTTGGCGTTGTAGAAGGGCCTTTAGGCCCGATCCGACGGCATCTAAGCCGGTGTTCACCATGGTCGGGGCTGAAGCCCCTCCTACAAAGCAAACACCATTCGACCCAAGGCGATGCATTCGGAGATTCTAAACAGGCTCAAGAGCGCCATGATTCCACAGTCGCAGCGTCGATGCGCGCCGGATGGCATTTCTGTCGCTATCGTTCGGAACTGCGATGAGCGTCCGGCTTATTGCGTACCCATACGGCCGCGCACGTATGGAAATTGTCATCGCGCAGCCCCATGATTTCATCCTGTCCTTCCGCGATGCCTCTGCCATGCCCCCGTCCTTCCTCGATTTCCTGGTCTCCGGCGTGACTCAAATCGGTTGGGGGGCCTTGTTGGTGTATTTCCTGATCGCGACGCAGTTGACCATCTTCTCGGTCACGCTGTACCTGCACCGCAGCCAAGCCCATCGCGGGGTCGATTTCCATCCGGCGCTCAATCATTTCTTCCGCTTCTGGACGTGGCTGACCACGTCGATGATCACCAAGGAGTGGGTCGCGATCCATCGCAAACATCACGCCAAATGCGAGACCGAAGACGACCCGCACAGCCCGCGGATCAAGGGCATCGGCACGGTGCTGTGGCGCGGCGCGGATCTGTATCGCGAAGCGCGCAAAGACCGCGCGATGATCGAGCAATACGGCAAGGGTGCGCCGGACGATTGGCTTCAACGCAAGATCTACACCCCGCTGTGTTTGGGCGGTCCGGTGCTGTTGCTGGTCGTGAGTTTCTTGTTGTTCGGATTCAAAGGCGTGTTCGTGTGGGCGCTGCAGATGGCGTGGATTCCGTTTTGGGCGGCGGGCGTGGTGAATGGCTTGGGCCACTGGTGGGGTTATCGCAATTTCGAAACCACCGACACCGCGACCAATCTCACGCCTTGGGGCGTGTGGATCGGCGGCGAAGAACTGCATAACAACCATCATGCCTTCCCGAGTTCGGCCAAATTCGCGCTGCGTAAGTTCGAGTTCGATATCGGCTGGGCCGCGATCAGCCTATTCGAGCGCTTCGGCTTGGCAACGGTGCTGCGGGTCGCGCCGAGCCTCGATATCCGCCCGAACATTCCGATGCCCGACACCGACACGCTGAAGGCGCTGCTGGCGCACCGTTTTCAGGCGATGACCGATTTTCAGCGCAATGTCATCGCGCCAGCGCTGCGCGAAGAAGCCAATGCCGCAGGCAAGAAACTGCGCGGACTGCCGCGCACCATGCGCAAAGGCCTCGCCGACGACGGCCGCTGGCTGAAACCCGAGGCCCGCGAACAACTGCAGCAGTGGGTCGCGCAGCGTCCGCGCATCCTGACCTTGATCGAATACCGCGCGCGTCTGGCCGCCGTGCTCGAAAGCCGCAGTCAGAACGCGAACGACACCCTGCATCAACTACAGGCGTGGTGCCGCGAAGCCGAAGCCAGCGGCATTCAAGCGCTGCATGAGTTCTCGCAGCGGATGAAGGGCTATACGCTGCAGCCCGTGCGCGGCTGAAACAAACGGCAGTGAAGTGGATGCGGCGCCAGCGGCCGACGTGGATCAATGGTCCGCTCACGGCAGATGCCGATCCCGGCACCATTGCAGCGGCTTGGCGCTTGCGCGACGGTAGCGAACGACGCACTCTGCGCAAGATGCGCGCCAGTCTGATCATCTTCGTGAGTGCCATGACGATTGCCATGACCACTGCCGCGGCTTCGGCCGCGCAGGCTCAGCGCTGGCGAACGCCTGATACGTCTCCCGCACCAGCGCCACCGCCGGTGAAAGCTAGCGGCGATTACCTGACCCGCATGGATGCCGACAGCAACGGCAAGGTCTCGCTGCTGGAATACCAGAATTGGTTGAGCTACGCCTTCGACGGCATGGATCGCAATCGCGACGGTACGCTCGCGCCGGAGGAACAACCTGGAGGCCGCGGTGCAGCGCTCACCCGCGACGCGCATCGTGCGCGGCTTGCCGAGACCTTCAAACGCCAGGATCGCAATCGCGACGGTTCGCTCGATAGCAAGGAATTGGCGGCGCCGCCGCAGGCCAAATAAGCGCATCCGTTGCAACCGTCGTCACGCAGATGCTGTTGCATCCGCGCGGTCCATCGCGACTGACTGTCTTGCAAACTGCTTATCGCGATCGGCAGCGATCGGCGAGCAGCCCAGGACGCCATGGGCGCGCGTGGTGTCGGTGTGTCGCGACTGGTGATGCGACTGTCGTCGCGCCTGCAGTCGCACACGTCGTGCAGCTCAATCTGCGGTCATCAGCACTGCGCTGCGCGCGTTCAATTGTGCGTACACCGGGTCGGTGTCGGGGCGCTGCCCGTGCCAAAGAAAGAAACTTTCGGCCGCTTGTTCCACCAGCATGCCCAAACCATCGACGATATCGCGCACGCCCAGCGCGCGCGCCCAGGCGATGAACGGCACTGCGGCTTCGCCGTAGCTTAAATCGACCGCCGCGCTGCGCGGGGCGAATAGCGACATCGGCAGTGTCGGTAGCGCGCCGTGACGGGCGGCTGAGGTGGCGTTGACGATCAAGTCGAATTCGCCAATTTGCTCAAGATCGGCCATGTAGCGGGTGTGTACGCGACCGGGTTGGCCGAGCTGATCGGCCAGCGCATCGGCTTTGAGCGGATCGCGGTTGACGATGAACAGCTCGCCGATGCCGGCATCGAGCAGCGCGGGGGCGACGCCGCGCGCCGCGCCGCCGGCCCCGAGCATCAGCGTGCGCCGCTCGCGCAGGTCCATGCTGTGGCGTTCGGTGAGGTCGCGAATCAAGCCGATGCCGTCGGTGTTGTCGCCCAACCAGCCGTTGCCGTGTTTGATCAGCGTATTCACCGCGCCGGCGCGTTTCGCCCGGTTGCTCAGCAGCGTACACAGCTCCGCTGCGCGCTGTTTGTGCGGCAAGGTAACGTTGGCGCCGTCACCGCCGCTGCGCGCGAACGCAGAGAGGGTGCCGTCGAAATCGCCTGGGGCGCATTCGATCGCGGTGTAGTCCATCGCGATGCCGGTCTGCTGCGCGAAAGCGCGATGGATCTGCGGCGAAAGCGAGTGCAGAACCGGGTGTCCGAAGACGGCGTAGCGTTTCATGGCATGAGACTCCGCGTGTACACGTGCTGGGTCTTGTGATGGGCGTAGCCGATGCGCTGATAGAACACATGCGATGCCTCGCGCGCGAGACTGGAGCGTACCACCACCTCTGCGACTGCGCGCCGCGCCGCCCAGGCCTCGGCGGCTGAGACCAAGGCCAAGCCGGCGCCGCGGCGCCGATGCGCGTGATCGACCACAAGCGCGGTCAGTTCGATGCGGTCGCCGGACTGCAGCAGGCTGCGGTGCTCGGCGGCGACAAAGCCGACGATAGTGTCGGTGCCGTCGGTGCTGTCGTCGCCGACGAGAACGAAGAACGCATGCGTCGATCGCGCCAGCAGGCGCGAGAAGCGTTTTGCGATCGCCGTCGGTTCCAACGCCGGATCGAGCTGCAACGACAGCCGCGCGATGTCTGCGGCATCTTCGAGGCTCGCTTGGCGAACGGTGAACGCTGGCGTCATGATCGGTCTCAGTGCGCGTCGCGCAGCCAGCGCGCCGCATCCAGTGCGAAATACGTCAACACGCCGTCGGCACCGGCGCGTTTGAATGCGACCAAGGCTTCCAGGGCGCAGGCGCGTTCATCGAGCCAACCGTTGTGCGCCGCCGCTTTGAGCATCGCGTACTCGCCGCTGACTTGATACACGAAGGTCGGCGCGCCGAACGCGTCTTTCACTCGGCGCACGATATCGAGATACGGCAAGCCGGGTTTGACCATAATCATGTCTGCGCCTTCGTCCAAGTCCAGCGCGACTTCGCGCAGGGCTTCGTCGGCATTGGCTGGGTCCATTTGATAGCTGCATTTATTGCCTTTGCCCAGCGCGCCGGCCGAGCCCACCGCGTCGCGGAACGGGCCGTAATAGCTGCTGGCGTATTTCGCGGCGTAGCTGAGGATGCGGGTGTGGATGTATCCCTCGCTTTCCAGCGCGGCGCGGATCGCGCCCACGCGGCCGTCCATCATGTCGCTGGGCGCGACCACATCGGCGCCAGCGCGCGCATGCGACAGTGCTTGCTGCACCAGCGCATCGACGGTGTCGTCGTTGACCACATAGCCGCTGTCGTCGATCAAGCCGTCCTGGCCGTGCGAGGTGTAGGGGTCGAGCGCCACATCGGTGATCACGCCCAATTCCGGGAAGCGCTGCTTCAGCGCACGCACCGCGCGCTGCATCAGGCCCTCGTCGTCCCAGGCGGCCACGCCGTCGAGCGATTTGGCCTCGGGTGCGGTGACTGCGAACAGCGCCAGCGCCGGCACTCGCAGTTCGCTGGCGTCTTCGGCGACTTTAAGCAGTTCGTCGATCGAGAGGCGTTCGATGCCGGGCATCGAGGCGATCGGCGCGCGGCCGGCCAATTCGTGGACGAAGACCGGGTAGATCAGATCGTTTGCGGTCAGCACGTGTTCGCGCATGAGTCTGCGCGAGAACTCGCTGCGGCGCATACGGCGTAAACGGGTGTTGGGGAAGGTTGGCATGGCCGAATGATACGACGAGATAGTCGTAAAGGCAGATAGCACGGTGGACACCATAATCGATGGGTTAAAATTCGGCGACAAAGTTATTAAGCAAAAATGTTTACAGGTACGCTTTTTTGTGTATTATTGACTCTAGAATGGCCAAACTTAGAGGGTGACATCGTGAAAAATAGATTATCGGCGAGGTCGTGTCACAGTCATGAATACAGAACAGTTCAAGCGCCAGTTGAGAGAGCTTGGCGCGAGGTTTGAGCAAGGCAGTAAACACACGAAGGTCTATTTGAATGGGAAACAGACCACAATTCCTAGACACAAAGAGATTTCAGAGCAGTTGGCAAAGCTAATCAAGAGACAACTCGGGATTAAGTAATGCTTTCCCTCACCACAGGCATCCCTTATGAAAATGGATGCGCCTGATTTCCGCCTGTGCTCATCTGATATTTCAGAGAGTTCAATATGCTTGCATATCCAGCACGTCTTGAAAAAACAGCCTTAGGCTATGTTGTTTCTTTCAGAGACATTCCAGAAGCCTTGACAGAAGGCAAGACTCGCAAAGCGGCCATTGAAATGGCGGCTAAGGCGCTTACTACAGCGATGGACTTCTATTTTGAAGATCGTAGAGAAGTTCCACCGCCTTCTAAACCGAAGAAAGGAGAGGAGCTGATTGACTTGCCCGCAAGCCTCTCGGCAAAAATTCTTCTCTTAAATGTGATGCTAAGAGATAGGGTCACTCCTGCCGCTTTGGCAAGAAAATTGAATGCATCGCCGCAAGCGGTAACTCGGATTGTCGATCTGCATCATTCCACGAAAATCGACACGATCGCCGAAGCGCTCAATGCGCTTGGAAAAAAGCTTGTGATACAAGTAGCGGATTCTCCCTAGATACCCGGGCTGCTTTGTGTCGAGTCGCCGAGCGCCACTTCCCCCGCTCGCCCGCGCCTGCCTGCTGTTCCTCGGCGCGCTGGCGCTGCTGTGCTGGCTTGGGCCGCTGCTGACCGCGTTCGATCCGCATCGTCCGGATTGGGAGGCGCTGTCGGTCGCGCCGGGCGTGGCCGGGCATTGGTTCGGCACCGATGCGATTGGCCGCGATGTGTTCGCGCGCACGCTCGCCGGTGGCCGGCTGTCGCTCACCATCGGGTTGTTGGCGAGTCTGGTCGCGCTCGGCATCGGTCTTGGCTTGGGCGCGGGTGCAGGCTTGGCCGGCGGCTGGGTCGAAAGAGCGATGCTGCGGGTGTTCGATCTCTTTAGTGCCTTGCCCTTTCTGCTGGTGGTGATTTTGCTGCTGACTCTGTTCGAGCGTTCGCTCGCGCTGCTGCTGTGCGCGATCGCCGGCTACGTGTGGATCGATTTGGCACGGGTGATGCGCGCCGAAGCCGCGCGGCTGCGCGAGATGCCGTACATGCTGGCGGCGCTGGCGGCCGGCGCGACGTTCGGCCAGCGTTTGCGCTGGCATGCGCTGCCGAATCTGTTGCCGCTGGCGGTGGTGTATCTGGGTTTGATTCTGCCGCAGGCGATCTTGGTCGAAAGTTTTCTCGGTTTTCTCGGCCTGAGCGTGGACGAGCCCTCGGCGAGTTGGGGCAGTTTGCTGGCCGAAGGCGTGCAGGAACTCGATAGCGCGCCGTGGGTGCTGCTGTTTCCGGCAGGATTCTTGGTGGCCACGCTGGCCGCGTTTCAATTCCTCGGCGATGCCCTGCGCGATTGGCTCGACGTGCGCGGCGACACGCAGCGCGCGACCCTGAGCGAGTCGGCGGCCGCATGAGCATGCTTTCGATGAGCATGCTTTCGATAGCCATGCTTTCGATGGGCATGCGGTCAATGGGCATGCCGTTATGAGCCTGCCGTTATGAGCATGCCGTCATGAGCCTGCAACTGCGCCATCTCGAAGTACATGCCGGCGCGCGCAAGTTGCTCGGCCCACTCGATCTCGATCTACATCCCGGGCAATGTCTGGGCGTGGTCGGCGAAAGCGGCAGCGGCAAGAGTCTGACCGCGCTATCGCTGCTGGGTTTACTGCCGGCGGGTTTGCGCGCCAGCGGCACGCTTGCGATGCACGATGAGCGCGCGGTTGACGGCAGCGAGCGTCGTGGTAGCGATACGCATGCACACATCGAATATCGCGACATCATGCTCGATGCGCGCGCATCGAACGCGCACGCCGCGCTGCGCGGGCGCACGCTGGCGTGGGTGCCGCAGGATCCGCTGGTCTCGCTGCATCCGCTGCGACGTGTCGGCGCGCAGTTGCTCGAAACCCTGCGCGCGCACAGGCAACCACCGATGCAAGCGCGCGCCCTGCTTGAACGCGTGCATCTGCCCGATCCCGACGCGGCCTTGACGCGATATCCGCACGAGTTTTCCGGCGGGCAGCGGCAGCGCATCGCGATCGCGCTGGCCTTGGCCTGCAAGCCGCGTTACATCATTGCCGACGAACCCACGTCCGCGCTCGATGCGCGGATCGCGCGCGAAGTGCTGGATCTGCTCGACGCGCTGCGCCGCGAAGACGGACTGGGTCTGATGCTGATCAGCCACGATTTGCCGCTGGTCGGTGCCTATGCCGACGACGTACTGGTGCTGCGTCGCGGCGCGGTAGTCGAACGCGGCGCGACGCGCACGGTGTTCGACGCACCGACGCACAACTACACCCGCGAATTGCTCGAAGCTGATCGGTTGCCGTCGCCCCTCACCCTCGCTGGCTCTGCTCGCTCTTCCCTCTCCCCGCAACGCGGGGAGTGGGTGCCCGATAGGGCGGGTGAGGGGCCGCCTTTGCTGCGCGCCGAATCGCTGCACATGCACTACCCGCGCGCGCCGAAACCGGCGCTCGATGATGTCGCACTCACCTTGCATCGCGGCGAAGGTCTCGCCTTGCTCGGCGAAAGCGGCAGCGGCAAGAGCACGCTCGGTCGCGCGGTGCTGCGTTTGCTGCGCGGCGCGCAAGGGCGCGTGTGGTTGGACGAGATCGAACTCACCGCACTGTCCGGCGCCGCACTGCGCGCGATGCGCAAACGCATCGGCGTGGTGTTCCAAGATCCCTACGCCTCGCTCGATCCGCGCATGCGCATCGGCGATATCGTCGGCGAGCCGCTGCGCATCCACAGCCTCGGCGATCGCGCAGTGCGCGTCGACAAAGCGCGCGCGCTGTTGCTGTCGGTGGGGCTCGATCCCGCGCTGGCCGAGCGCTATCCGCACCAAGCCTCCGGCGGCCAGCGCCAGCGCATCGCGATCGCCCGCGCGCTCGCCTGCGATCCCGATCTGTTGGTCTGCGACGAAGCGGTGTCCGCGCTCGACGCGCATCATCGCGCCGGTATCTTGCACTTGCTCGCCGACCTGAAACGCGAGCGCGGCTTAGCGCTACTGTTCGTCACCCACGACATCGCCGCTGCGGCCGTTGTCGCCGAGCGCATCGCGGTGCTGGACACTGGCAAGATCGTGGAGATTGGCGCGACCGCAGACGTGCTCGCGCATCCGCAGCACCCGCATACGCGTGCGCTGCTCGCGGCGCGGATGTTTTAAGACGGGCCACCATTTTTCTGTGTGAGTGCCGTTAGCCGAGACGAAAACGTATCGCATCGAGTACAGCGCCATGCGTAGGGCGGGTCTTGCACCCGCCATATGTCAAACGACGACTTGCGATCGCAAAGCACGACGAAACATCACGCACAATTTGATGCGAAGTCGTTGTTTCATTCGATCGGCGGATGCAAGACCCGCCCTACGCGATCCGCCTTGCGGGTTGCCGCTTTCGTAGGTTGGGGTGAGCGCAGCGAAGCCCAACACCCTGAGAGTTCACTTGCGACACGAACGACCGAAGCGACCGTGACGTGCAACACCGTCGCGCGGTCGCAGTGTCTCATCGTTTTGTCTCTATGTTGGGCTTCGCTGCGCTCACCCCAACCTACGGGCTGTCCGTAAAATCGAGTGACCCGTATTCCCTATGCTTCGACCTGGACAATCGTGTCGGGGAGGTATTCTTTTTGAAAAGCAGCCGTTCTACGATCAGCGATTAGGTTGAAACGATCAAAGTGGTGGGCCAAGGCCCACCCTACGCCGGTTCATCCGGAATCAGCGCCGATTCCAAGCGAATGATGGTGTCTTTCAGCTGCAGCTTGCGTTTCTTCAAGCGTTTGATCGCCAGTTCGTCGGCGCTGATGTTCTCGTGCAGGCGGTCGATGGCGAGGTCGAGGTCGCGGTGCTCCATCCGCAGCTCGGCGAGGCGGTGGGCGATGCGGGCGAGCTCGGTGGGGTCGGTCGTGTCGGTCATCTGGGCAGCTTAACGTGCCAATGCAGCAGCGTCACGGCCGCCGGAGCGGATAAACTACGCGGCCTATGAGCACTGTCCTGACCCTCTCCGAACCCCTGCCGCCGGCGTCGCGGCGCGCGGCGCATGAGGCCCACCGGCTGGCCAAGCGCCTGCGCCATCAGGTGGGCCGCGCCATCGCCGATTTCGGCATGATCGAGAACGGCGACAAGGTGATGGTCTGCCTGTCCGGCGGCAAGGACAGCTACACCCTGCTGGACATCCTGCTGCAGTTGCAAAAGAAGGCGCCGGTGCGGTTTTCGATCACGGCGGTGAATCTGGACCAGAAGCAGCCGGACTTCCCCGAGCGGGTACTGCCGGACTACCTCGCGTCGATCGGCGTGGATCACCACATCATCGAACAGGACACCTACTCGGTGGTCACCCGCGTGGTGCCCGAGGGCAAGACCATGTGTTCGCTGTGTTCGCGGCTGCGGCGCGGCGCCCTGTACAGCTACGCCGAGCAGCAGGGCTTCACCAAGATTGCGCTGGGGCATCATCGCGACGATTTGGTGGCGACGTTCTTCCTAAATCTGTTCTTCCACTCAAAGCTCAGCGGCATGCCGCCGAAATTGCTCAGCGACGACGGCAAGCACGTGGTGATCCGCCCGCTGGCCTACGTGCGCGAAGACGACATCAGCGCATATGCAAAAGCGAAACAATTCCCGATCATTCCCTGTAACCTCTGCGGCTCGCAGGAGAATCTGCAGCGCAAGCAGGTGAAGAAGATGATAGATGCCTGGGAACGCGACACGCCCGGGCGCGTCGAACACATCGCGCGCGCGCTGGGCGATATCCGCCCGTCGCAGTTGAGCGACCCGAAATTGTTCGATTTTCTCGCACTGGGCAAGCACAGCGATGGCGCGCTGCCCGATGCGCATGCGTGGTTGGGCAGCGAGGGTAAAGCGTCGGGCATGGAGAGCGACGTCTTCGCCGACGCAGCGTCGTAACGCTCGCGTAAAGCAGTCATCCCGAGGCCGTAGGCCGAGGGACCTGCTTCCGCAGATAACACTCGGCACTCGCACGTCATTCAACACCATGTCCCTCGGCCCTCGGCCTCGGGATGACATCTCACTTTTCACGGACTTTCGATGTTCTTCAGAAATCTCACACTGTTTCGCTTCCCCGCATCGCTGAAGTTCGACGATCTCGATAGCGGCCTGGTCGAATGCGCGCTCAAACCGGTCGGCCCGCTCGAATTGTCGTCGCGCGGCTTCATCTCACCGTTCGGTCGTTCAGACGCCGGCGACGGCGAGGCGCTGTCCCATCGCATCGGTCAAGCGATTTGGTTGGCCGCCGGCAGCGAGGACAAGATCCTGCCCGGCGCCGTGGTCAACGATTTGCTGCAGAAAAAACTCGCGGACATCGAAGAAAAAGAAGGCCGCAAACTCGGCGGCCGCGCGCGCAAGCGCTTGAAAGAAGACTTGGTGCATGAGCTGCTACCGCGCGCCTTCGTGCGTCCGGGCCGCACCGATGCCTTCATCGACGGTGAACACGGTTTCATCGCGATCGACAGTTCTTCGCGCAAGAGCGCCGAAGCGGTGGTCTCTGACGTGCGCCATGCGCTCGGCAGTTTTCCCGCGCTGCCGCTGAACGCCGAAGTGGCACCGCGCTCGGTGCTGACCGGCTGGATCGCGGGCGACACACTGCCCGATGGGCTGTCGCTAGGCGAGGAATGCGAACTGCGCGACCCGACCGATCAGGGCGCGATCGTGAAATGCCAGCGCCAGGATCTGCAGTGCGATGAGATCGCCAAACATCTGGAAGCCGGCAAGCAGGTGACGCGACTGGCGCTGATGTTGGACGACCACGTCAGCTTCGTGTTGGGCGAGGATCTGGTGATCCGTAAGCTCAAATTTCTCGACGGCGCGGTGGATCAGTTGGAATCGACCGAGCGTGAAGACATGCGCGCGGAACTCAACGCGCGCTTCGCCTTGTTCAGCGCCGAAGTGCGGCGGTTGTTTTTGACGTTGGAACCGGTGTTGAAGCTGTCGAAGGCGGAGTGATGCGTTGGTGGGGCCGCCCTCACCCGGCGCTGCGCGCCACCGCCTCCCGCGTGCGGGAAAGGGGAAAGACAGCCTGCTGTATCCAGCGCGTGGGCAGCGGGGTGATTGCCTGTGGGAGCGACGCGAGTTGCGACTGAATGTGCGGCGAATGCCTGTCGCGACTGGCGTCGCTCCCACATGGCGCCGCATCGCTTGCATAGCGCTCTGGATTGCGGCTGAAACCCGCACCCGGTAACGTGCCGCCCATGCCGCTCCGTTTCCTACAACGCCCCACCACCGTTGCCGCAGCACCCGCGCAAGCCCGCGAGCGCATTGAGGTGATGCTGGACGATGGCCGCAGCATTGAAGTGCTGCGTGTGCGCGATCCGCGCGCGAAGCGGATCAAACTGTCGGTCAGCGAGCGCGGGGCGCGGTTGACCTTGCCGATGCGCGCCAGTCTCGTTACAGGCGATCGCTTTCTGCAGACCCATCGCGATTGGTTATCGGCCCAGCTTGATACGCTGAACGTGTTCGACGCCGCGCCGCTGGCGCCGGGCATCAGCATGACGTTGCCGCTGCGCGGAGAGGCGCTGCCGCTGCGCTGGGAGCAGGGCCGCTTCGTGCGCCTGCGCCGCGACGATGCGGGCGTGATCTGCACGTGGCCGGCGAGCGGTTCCGATACCGCGCTACGTCGTGCCCTGCGCGATTTTTACGAAGCCCAAGCGCGCGCCGATGTCGGCCGCTGGCTGCCGCAGTATCTGTCCGGTCTGCCGCGCGCGCCGCGACGGGTGCAGTTCAAGCGCATGAGTTCGCAGTGGGGCTCGCTGTCGCCGGATGCCACCGTCGCGCTGGATTTGTCGCTGGTGCTCGGCGCGCCCGCGGCGTTCGAGTACGTGTTGGTACACGAGCTGTGCCATTTGATTCATCACGACCATTCGCCGCGGTTCTGGCGTGAAGTCGAAGCGCGCTGCCCGGTGTGGAAACAGCATCGCGCGTATTTCCGCGAAGAAGGCCGCGCATTGAAGGCGCAGTTGCGGGCATTGGTCGGCTGAATCGTTCGCTTTGTGGCGGTGTCAGCGAATTCAGGCATCTACCGAATGCGCGACCACTGAACACCTCCACAGCCTGCCCGGACCTGATCCGGGGACGAACGTGTTTAGTGCGCCCCTAGTGGAACCGTCGCAGATCAGGCGTTCAACGCCGCCGCATGGTGCGCGACATGCTCGCCGATGAAGCTCGCGATGAAGTAATAGCTGTGGTCGTAACCCGGTCGAAGACGCAGTTGGAGCGAATGTGCCGCAGCGTCGCACACCACGCGCAATCGCTCCGGCTGCAATTGTGTGATCAGAAACTCGTCGGCTTCGCCTTGATCGACCAGCAGCGGTAAACGCTCGCGCGCATCGGCGATCAGCGCGCACGCATCCCAGGCCTTCCAGTCGTTGCGATCGTCGCCCAAATACGCAGCCAACGCTTTCTGTCCCCACGGCACCTCGCTCGGCGCCACGATCGGCGAGAACGCCGAAACGCTGCGATAGCGCCCGGGATTGCGCAACGCACAGACCAAAGCGCCATGGCCGCCCATCGAATGCCCGCTGATGCCGCGCGCATCGCTCGCTGCGAACTGCGTTTCGATCACGGCCGGCAATTCGTGTACCACGTAATCATGCATGCGGTAATGCGTCGCCCACGGCGCTTGCGTGGCGTTGAGATAAAAGCCCGCGCCTTTGCCAAGGTCGTAGCCATCGGCATCGGCCACCTCATCGCCGCGCGGGCTGGTGTCGGGCGCGACCAGAATCCAGCCATGTTCCGCTGCATAGCGCTGCGCGCCGGATTTAGTGATGAAATTCTGCTCGGTACAGGTCAAGCCCGAGAGCCAGTACAACACTGGACATGCGCGCGTTTCGGCGTGCGGCGGCAGATACACCGCGAACCGCATCGTGCAGCTCAGCGTGTCGGCGCGGTGTTCGTAAACGTCTTGCCAGCCGCCGAAGCAGGCGCGGTGTTCGATGCGTTGCATGTGGGTTGCGATCTCTGATGTTGTTGAAATTGCAAAGCCTTGTGGGAGCGGCGCCTTGTGGGAGCGGCGCGCGCCGCGACGAATGACGTTCTCGTCGCGACTCGCGTCGCCACCGCAGGACGAATGCGAATCGTGTTCGATGTATCGACCCGACTCAATCAATAATGAATCACCGAACGAATCGACTTGCCTTCATGCATCAAATCGAAGGCATGATTGATTTCGTCCAAGCCCATGGTGTGGGTAACGAACGGCGCCAGTTCGATCTCGCCGTTCATCGCGTCTTCCACCATGCCCGGCAATTGCGAGCGGCCTTTCACACCGCCGAACGCGGTGCCCATCCATTTGCGGCCGGTGACGAGTTGAAACGGACGCGTGCTGATTTCCTGGCCCGCGCCGGCAACACCGATGATCACCGATTGCCCCCAGCCGCGATGCGCGCATTCCAGCGCTGCACGCATCACCTTGACGTTACCGATGCACTCGAAACTATGGTCAACACCCCAGCCGGTCATCCCCACGATCACCTGCTGAATAGGCTTCTCATGATCTTTAGGATTCACGCACTCGGTCGCGCCCATCTGCATCGCTAATTCAAATTTACCGGGATTCGTGTCGATTGCGATGATGCGTCCCGCTTTGGCCTGACGCGCGCCTTGAATCACCGCGAGGCCAATGCCGCCCAAACCGAACACCGCGACGCTGTCGCCCGCCTGCACTTTCGCGGTGTTATGCACAGCGCCGATCCCGGTGGTCACGCCGCAGCCGAGCAGGCAGACCTGCTCGTGGTTCGCTTCGGGGTTGATCTTCGCTAACGACACCTCGGCGACAACTGTAAATTCGCTGAAGGTCGAACAGCCCATATAGTGATACACCGGCTCGCCGTTGTACGAAAAGCGCGACGTGCCGTCGGGCATCACGCCCTTGCCCTGAGTCGCGCGCACAGACACGCATAAATTGGTTTTTCCACTCTTACAAAACAAACACTCGCCGCATTCGGCGGTGTACAGCGGAATCACATGATCGCCCGGTTGTACGCTGGTCACGCCTTCGCCCACTTCGACAACGATGCCCGCGCCCTCGTGACCCAATACGCAGGGAAACAGGCCTTCGGGGTCGTCGCCGCTTTGCGTGAAGGCATCGGTGTGGCACACACCGGTGTGGGTGATGCGCACCAGCACCTCGCCCTTGCGCGGCGGCGCGACATCGATCTCGACGATCTGCAGCGGTTGACCGGGGGCGAAAGCGACGGCGGCGCGGGATTTCATGGGGATATTTCGGCGTTGAATGGATGCGCGAATGTTACCCGCATTTCGAAACAGCGGTTGTAGGGTGGGGTGAGCGCAGCGATGCCCACCTTTTCGTCAAATCACCACGCTGCTCGAAGTCCAAGACAGTGGCTTCGGTCGTCGTCTGCGCTGTTTGATGCATCCGAATGGTGGGCTTCGCCGCGCTCACCCCACCCCACCCTACGCGGCGTGTCGCATGCATCTGTATGGTGTTGAAAAGCGCGATGCCATCCCTGGCGATGCGGCCCAAGCTTCGGATACCCCGGCCACGTCATCCATGGCGTGGCGTTCGCACATGCTGCAGCCGCCGATAGCGCGGCTGCAAAGCGCATGCGCTCACCCCGTGTTTTGAATTCCGGCGGCGATGCCGTTGACGGTGCTCACCAACGCTGCGAACAAGGCCTCGTCTTCGCGATTGGTGTCGCGCCAGCGGCGCAGCAGTTCCACTTGCAGCAGGCTGATCGGGTCTACGTACGGGTTGCGCAGGCGGATCGAGAGGCGCAGGCGGTAGTCGTGTTCGAGCAAAGCGCTGCGGCCGCGCAGGGCGAGGATGGTATCGGCGGTGCGCGCGAATTCTTCGGCGATGTCGGCGAAGAATTGCGCGTGCAGTGCGTTGCCGGCGAGCTGCGAATAGCAGTCGAAGATCGCGGTGTCGGATTTCGCCATCAGCATCTCGATGTCGTCCAACATCGCGGCGAAGAACGGCCAGTCGCGGGCCATGTCCGCCATCGCGACGTGGCCGTAAGTCTGCGTGCCGTGGGCAAGTGCGGTGCCGACGCCGTACCAACCGGTCAGGCCGGAGCGGTTTTGCGACCATGCGAACACCCACGGAATCGCGCGCAGGGCTTCGATGCCGCCTTCGCGGCGTTTCGACGGGCGCGAACCCAGGCGCAGGCGTTCGATCACGTCTATAGGTGTCGCCGCGCGGAAATACGCTGGAAATTCAGGCGTTTCGTGCACCAATGCGCGGTATTTTTCGCGTGACACTGCGGACAGCGCAGTCGCCATGTCGCGCCAGCGCGCTTCGCGCGGCTCCTGCGCGCGCGGGCGCAGGGTCGCGCGCAGCACCGCGCCGGTGGTTTGTTCCAAATTGCGCAATGCGAGCGAACGAATGCCGTATTTTCGATGGATCACTTCGCCCTGTTCGGTCACGCGCAAACAGCCGTCGACGGTGCCGCGCGGTGCGGCGATGATCGCGCGTTCGGTTTTGCCGCCGCCGCGGCTGACCGAGCCGCCGCGGCCGTGGAAGAACACGATCTTCACGCCCGACTGCTGCGACAGTTCCAGCAACTCAACCTGCGTGCGCTGCAGCGACCAGCGCGACGCGAGAATACCGCCGTCTTTCGCGCTGTCGGAATAACCCAACATCACGATTTGCCGACCGCCGCGCGCCCGCAAGTGATCGCGATACACCGGGTCGTCGAACAGCGCGCGCATGATGATTGGTGCGGCGCGCAGATCGTCGATGGTCTCGAACAGCGGTGCGATGTCGAGTGGCACCGCGTCTTCGCCATGGTCGCCAGCGTCTAAGCAACCAGCGTCTAAGCAGATGCCTTCGACGCAGCCGGCGACGCGCGCGAGCGCCAGCACCGCCAGCGCATCGGCGGCGCTGCGGCTCATGCTGATGATGTACGGCCCGAACGCGCGCTCGCCGAAGTTCTTGCGCATTGTCTGTACGGTGCGCAGCACCGCGAGCGTGCCCTGCGCCTGCGCCGCGTCCGCGCGCACGGCGATGCGGCCTTCGATCAGCGCATGCAAACGTCCAACGCGGGTCGCCACGTCATGCGTGGCCCATGCCGGGTCGTCGCAAAGCGCGGCGATCGCCTCTTCGTGCGTGCCGGAGTCCTGACGCAGGTCGAGCGTCGCCAGATGAAAACCGAAGGTTTTGACCCGCCACAGCACGCGCTGCAGCGCGAAACGACCGGCGTGATCGCCGCGATGATGGGCCAGACTCGCGTCGATGGTGTTGAGGTCGGCGATGAATGCGTCTGCGTCGGGATAGGCGGTCGCGTCGTCGGCGCCGGTGTCGTTCGCTTCGGTCGCTGCAAGGCGTGCGCGCATCAGATCCAGCAATTGCCGATACGGCATATCGGACAGGCGCGGATTGAGCGCGGCAGCGGCACGCGGCAGCAGTGCCGAATACGCGGCGATGCGCGTTTCGATCGACGCATCGAATTCCGCTCGTGCGCGGCTCTGCGTCAGAATGTCGCCGAGCGCATGCAGATCGCTGCGGTAATTGCGCAGCACTTGCGCGCGCTGCGCATGCAGCGCCGCGCGAATGGTGTCGGCACCCACATTCGGGTTGCCGTCCATATCGCCGCCGACCCAGGTGCCGAAGCGCAGGATCGGCGGCAGGACGACGCGATCGCTTCCCGGCACGTCGCCATACGCATCGGCCAGCGCATCGGCGAAGGCTTCGTAGAACACCGGCATCGCGCGGAACAGCACGTGGCTGAGATAAAAACCGAGGTGCTCCACTTCATCGGCCACGGTGGGCTGCTGCGGCGGGGTTTCTGCGGTTTGCCAGGTGGTGGTGAGCGCTTGGCGAATGCGCGCGGTGTCGGCGCCGCGTTCGGCCGGCGTGCGCTGGCGGTCGATATCCACGACCAGGCGCTCGACGATGGTGTGTTCTTTCAGCAACAGCGCGCGGCGTATCGCCTCGGTGGGGTGCGCGGTGAACACCGGTTCGATGCGCAATTGCGGCAGCAGCGCCACCAGTTCATCGAGAGTCACGCCCGAAGCACGCAGATCGCGCAGTACCGCAGTCAAGCCACCCGGCTGCGGTACTGTGCTGCTGCGCTGATAATCGCGGCGGCGGCGAATGCGGTGGACGCGCTCGGCGATGTTCACCGCGCCGAAGTAGGTGGCGAAGGCGCGGACCAAGGCCTCGGCGTCGGCCGGCGGCACCGCAGCCAAGCGCGCGGCCAGTTCGTCGATCGATTGGTCCTGCTCGCGGCGTTCGATTGCGGCGCGGCGCACCGATTCGACTTGGTCGAGCAGCGCGGCGGAAACCTGTTCGGACAGCATCTCGCCGACCATGCGGCCAAGACGGCGCACATCGTCGCGCAGCAGAGCGTCGCGCTCAGCGAATTCAAGGGTTTCGCGCAGTCGCATGGTGGGGTCACGCGGAAGGGTCGATGCCTTCGAGAGTACACAAGGCCGGTGGGCGATGGCGATGTATTCGTAAACAGCGGCACGTTTCCAGCAAGCGGCATGCGCATTCGCGATGCACGTGTGGGAAGCCCGGAACGGCCGCTTGTGGGAGGCCCGGAAGGGCCGATGACAATCGCCACGCTGCATATCGGCCCTTCCGGGCCTCCCACAGGCGCAAGGCGGCGGCGCGGACCCGCTCCGCCGGCGATGCTTAGATCTTCTGCGGCTCGGAGCGCCGCTCTATCGATTGTTGATCGACCGATTGTCGATCGACCGATTGTCGATCAACGATTCGCGATCAGTACGCAAACTCGCGGAACACGCGATCGATATCGCCTTGCCACGCGCCGTGGAACAGTTCGAGTTTGCGTTCGGCGGCTGTTTGGCCCGATTCCACCACGTCGATCAGCGGGTCGAGGAACCGGCTCTCATCCACGCCTTTTGGATTGAGCACGGCGCGACGCTGCAGGCCGGCGGCGGAAATCTTCACCGCTTCGCGGGCGATATCGCAGAGCGTGCCGTTGCGGAAGGGCACATGCAGGGCGAGCTTCGGCACCTGGTCGCGTAGTGCATTGCGCTCGTCCATGGTGAAATCTTTGACCAAGTCCCAGGCCGCATCGAGTGCGGTCTGGTCGTACAACAGACCGACCCAGAACGCCGGCAGTGCGCACAAGCGTCCCCAGGGGCCGCCGTCGGCGCCGCGCATTTCGAGGAATTTCTTCATCCGCACTTCGGGGAAGGCGGTGGTCATGTGATCGGACCAATCGCGCAGCGTCGGCAGCGCCCCGGGCAGCACCGGCAGTTCGCCGCGCAGAAAATCGCGAAAACTCTGGCCGCTGGCGTCGTGATATATATCGTCGCGATACGAGAAATACATCGGTACATCGAGCAGATAATCGACGTAGCGTTCGTAACCGAAGCCGTCCTCGAACACGAAGTCGAGCATGCCGGTGCGGTCGCGATCGGTATCGGTCCAAATATGCGACCGATAACTCAGATACCCGTTGGGCTTGCCTTCGGTGAACGGCGAATCGGCGAACAGCGCGGTGGCGATCGGCTGCAGCGCCAGCGACACGCGGAATTTCTTCACCATGTCCGCTTCGCTGCTGAAGTCCAGATTGACTTGCACCGTGCAGGTGCGGGCCATCATGTCCAAGCCGAGCGTGCCGACCTTCGGCATGTAGCTGCCCATGATGCGATAGCGGCCTTTGGGCATCCACGGCATTTCGTCGCGGCGCCATTTCGGTTGAAAACCCATGCCGAGGAAGCCGAGGCCCAATTCATCGGCGACGGTCTTCACATCGTTGAGATGGCTGCCCACTTCGGCGCAGGTCTGGTGGATGTTTTCCAGGGGTGCGCCGGAGAGTTCCAATTGGCCGGCAGGCTCGAGCGTGACCGACGCGGAGTCGCGCAGTAAGGCGATCGTGCGCAGCGGCTGATCATCGACCGATTCCTGCACTGGCTCCCAACCGAAACGGGTCAAGCCGGTGAGCAGCGCCTCGATGCCGCGGTCGCCGTCGAAGCTGGGCGGGCGTAGATCATCGAGACGGAAGCCGAATTTCTCGTGTTCGGTGCCGATGCGCCAATCGGCTTTGGGCTTTTCCCCCGAGGCGATGTAGTCCACCAGCTCGTACCGATGCGAGATCGGCGTATCGGCGATGTGGCTGGGGCTGGACATGCGGACTCCGGGGGGGAACGGGAAGGGAAAACGGGAAGTGGAAACGGGAAAGCGAATGAGCACGGGCGTCGCCAAAGACTGTGGCGACAAGAGGATGTGGCATTGCGGATCGGTGTCGTCGTAGACATTCGGACCGCTGATGCGTTTGTCGTCGGTAGCAGATGGGGCCGATGCCGCGACCGCGCAAGTCGGGCACTATACGGCCGATGATCCAGCGCATCGTTGTCCTTCTGCTGTCTCTGTGTTCCATCGGCGCCCTTGCCGAGGCGATCGCACAGCCTGCCGCACAGCTCGAACGCGGCAATGGCCCGGAGCCAGCGACGCTGGATGCCCATCGCTGTCAGGACGTCGCCTGCGGCAACATCCTGCGCGATCTGTACGAAGGTTTGGTGACGGAGGACGCGGTCGGTCGATTGATTCCAGGCATGGCCGAACGCTGGGAAGTCTCCGCCGACGGCCGCGAGTGGATCTTCCATCTGCGCCCGGGGTTGCGCTGGAGCGACGGCGCACCGCTCGATGCCGCACAGATCGTCGCGAGTTTCCGCCGCGCGTTCAGTCCCGAAACCGCCGCGCCGTTCGCCGAACAGTTCGACGCCGTGGTCAACGCCACCGAGGTGCAGGCCGGGCGGCGACCAGCAACGACGCTGGGTGTGGATAGCCCCGCTTCACGCAGCGTGCGCTTCCGCACCACGCGACAGGTGTTTTTGCCGGCGCTGTTGACCCTGCCGATCGCGTATCCGGTGTCGTTGCCTGAAGTCGCGCGCTACGGTGCGCAGCACACGCGTCCCGGCACACTGCGCAGCAATGGCGCGTATCGATTGCGCGCATGGACGCCGCAGGCGAATCTGACCCTTGAAAAGAATGCAAATTTCCACGCGGCGTCGGCCGTCGCGATTGCGCGCGTGCGCTATCACGTCACCGAAGACGCGGCGGCCGAGCTGCAGCGCTTCGTCGCTGGCGATTTGCACATCACCGAAACCGTGCCGCCGCAGTCGCTGCCGAAGCTGCGCGAACGCTTCGGCGCGCAACTGCGAATATCTCCGTATATCGGGGCGTTTTGGCTTGGACTGAATCTGCAGCGGCCGCCGTTCGGCGGCCTGAGCGGGCGATCGGGCTCCTGCCCGACGCCCGCTTCATCGGCAAAAGGCGCGGCTTTTGCCGATGATCGACGTGCGCCTGCTGACGCGACCGCACGCGCTCGCGCATCCATGCGCTCGACCACTTCGGCATCGTGTCCGGCGACTGCGGCGATGTTGCGCGAAGCGCTATCGCTGGCGGTGGATCGCGACAAACTCACGCGCTACATCACCGGTTTCGGCGAAGCGCCGGCCTACGGCATCGTGCCGTCGGGCTTGCCGGGTTATACGCCCGCACGATTGCATTGGGCGAGCTGGAGCCAAGCGCAGCGCGAGGCGCGGGCGCGGCGGCTGTATCGCGCGGCAGGGTATTCCGATGCCAATCCGCTCACGATCGAACTGCGCTACAACACCTCCACCCCGCATCGGCGCATGGCGCTGGCGGTGGCGGCGATGTGGCGCGATACGCTGGGCGTGCGCGTGCGTTTGCGTAACGAGGAATGGAAAGTATTCGTGCAGAACCGCAAGCAGCGCGTCGTCACCCAGGTGTTTCGCGGCGGCTGGATCGGCGATGTTGCCGATGCGCGCAACTTTCTCGCCGCCTTCGCCGACGACGGCGCGCTGAACTGGATGGGTTACGACGACCCGCGCTATCGCGAGGCCTTCGTCAAGGCCGACGCGGCGCGCAGCGAAGCCGCGCGCAATGCGTGGCTGCGCGTCGCCGAAACCCGGCTGTTGAACGCGCATGCGGCGATTCCACTGTATTTCTACACCTCGAAACATCTGGTGGCCGATGCGGTCGTCGGTTTCGAGCCCAACCCGCTCGATCGTCACCCATCGCGCTGGTTGTTGCTGCGCGACGCTTCATCGCCACCTGCGCGGTTGCAACCATAAGCGTAGGCATTCGGCGCATCATCTTCACGTCCACACCGATTAGGAGTCAACCCATGCGGCGCTGGCATCTGGAAACCCATCGCACCGATCGCGTCGGCTGGCTGCGCGCAGCCGTGCTCGGCGCGAACGACGGCATCATCTCCATCGGCGGCTTGGTGGTCGGTATCGCGGCGTCGGGCGCAGCGGCGGGCACGGTACTGACGACCGGCATCGCCGGTATCGTCGCCGGGGCGATGTCGATGGCCGCCGGCGAGTACGTCTCGGTGCAGTCTCAGGCCGACACCGAGCGCGCGGATATCGCGAAAGAAACCCGCGAGCTCGCCGAAGAACCCGAACACGAACTGCGCGAGTTGACCGAGGTCTATCTCAAACGCGGCTTGAGCGCCGATCTTGCGCAGCAGGTCGCGCAGCAGTTGAGCGCGCACGATGCGCTCGGCGCGCACAAGCGCGATGAATTGGGCATCACCGAATCGCTGCGCGCGCGGCCGCTGCAGGCGGCGCTGGCCTCGGCCGCGGCATTCACGGTCGGCGCGGTACTGCCGATTCTCGCGGTGATAACGGCGCCGAAAGAAGCGCTGCAGCCGGCCGTTATCGCCGTCACCTTGCTGTCATTGCTGGTGTCAGGCGCGCTCGCTGCTTGGGTAGGCGGTGCGCCGATGTTGCGCGGCGCCTTGCGCGTCGGTTTCTGGGGTGCGATCGCGATGGGCGCTGCGGCAGTTGTCGGACGCTTGTTCGAGGTGCAGGTCTGATGCAAGCAGGCATGATGCGAAGCCGCCGGACCGTGTTCGCGGCGCTGACGTCGCGCATCGCCTCGCGCTTGGCCGAAGCGCTGTTCACGCTGTTGCTGCTGGCGACGCTGTGTTTCACGCTGCTGCGCGCTGCGCCGGGCGGGCCGTTCGACACCGAAAAATCGGCGCCCCCCGAAGTGCAGGCCGCACTGGACGCGAAGTATCGGTTGGATCGTCCGCTGATCGCGCAATACGCCGCATGGTTGGGCGATGTGGCGCGCGGCGATCTCGGCCCATCGTTTCAATATCCCGACTACACCGTCAATCAATTGATTGCGCAGGCGCTGCCGGTGTCGCTGCTCAACGGCGGTCTTGCGCTGCTGCTTGCGTTGGCGCTCGGCGTTCCGGTCGGCGTGTGGGCGGCGCTGCGCGCGGGCTCATGGTTGGATCGCGGGCTGATGCTGTTCGCGGGCCTGGGTTTGGCGGTGCCGAAATTCGTAGTCGCGCCGCTGTTGGTGCTGTTGTTCGCCGTGACCTTGCACTGGCTGCCGGCCGGCGGTTGGGGCGATGCCTCGAACATCGTGCTGCCGGTGATCGCACTGGCGCTGCCGAACCTTGCGTATTGCGCACGGCTAACCCGCGCATCGATGTTGGAGACGCTGAATGCCGAATACCTCGCCGCCGCGCGCGCGCGCGGGCTGTCGGAGACGCGATTGTTGTTCGCGCACGCGCTGAAGCCCGCGCTGCTACCGATCGTCGCGTGGCTATCGCCGGCGCTGATCAATATCGTTACCGGCTCGGCGGTGGTGGAACAGGTGTTCGGCATTCCCGGCATGGGCCGTTACTTCGTGCAGGGCGCACTCAATCGCGACTACACCTTGGTGCTCGGCGTGGTGCTGGTGGTCGGCGCGCTGATCGTCGCGATCAATGCGCTGGTAGACGCGATGCGCGGATGGATGGATCCGCGATTAGGTAGCGCCGGCTAGCGTGTTTTGTCGTTCTATAAATATGAACACCCGATATTCTTTACTGCCCAATGTTCTTTACTGTCCGATGTTCTTTGCTGCTCGATGTTCTTTGCTGCTCGATGTTCTTTACTGCTCGATGTTCTTTACTTCCCGATGTTCTTTACGCCGTCATCCCGGCGTACGCCGGGACCCAGCCTTTTGATGCTTCAGTAACATTTGGATGATCAGCCTCCATCGGGCGAAGACGCTTTAAGAGCCTGTTCACGATCTGCGCATACTCCGCATTGCGCCGCAGCGGAGACGTTGAACAGGCGCTTGGCGCGTGAACAGGCTCCTAGCCCCTCATCCACAGCGCAACGGCGAGGCCGATAAACACCGCCATACCGACCCAGTGATTGTTCAAAAACGCCTTGAAGCACGCATCGCGCGCGCGCGTCCGACCGATGAAGAACTGATACATCACCAGCGCCAGCGCCACTCCGACCCCAACCCAATACGCCGCACCGAGCTCCTCGCGCCGACCAATCAAACCCAAGCCCAGGAAAAACAGCGCATACAGCACGCCGAGCGCGACCAAATCCAGATCGCCGAACAAGATCGCGGTGGATTTCGAGCCCGCGCGCAGGTCGTCGTCGCGGTCCACCATCGCGTACCAGGTGTCGTAGCCGGTGGTCCAAACAATAGTGGTCAGGTACAGCACCCAGGCGATCGCCGGCACTTCGCCACGAATCGCCGCGAACGCCATCGGGATGCCCCAGCCGAACGCCAGCCCCAGATACACCTGCGGCAGATAGGTGTAGCGCTTGAGATACGGGTAACTGGCCGCCAACACGACGCCGATGACGCTCATCCACACGGTCATGCGATTGAGCGTCCATACCAAGCCGAACGCCGCCACCATCAATAAGGCAAACACCAGCAGCGCCTCGCGCCCGCGCACCGCGCCGGTCGCCAGCGGCCGGCCTTGGGTGCGCTCGACCTGCGGATCGAGCCAGCGGTCGGCGTAATCGTTGATCACACAACCAGCCGAGCGGGTTAGCCAGACACCGAGCGAGAACACGACCAAGACCCACCACGGCGGCACGCCCCCGGCGGCGAGCCACAACCCCCACCAGGTCGGCCACAGCAGCAATAGCCAGCCGATCGGCCGATCGCCGCGGACCAGTGTCCAATACTGCCCGAGGCGTTCGCGCCAGAGAGGAACATCGCCAGCAACTGAGGGTATGTCGCTCATCACGGTTCGGTCGAATGCGGAAGGCTCGCGCCACGGACCCGAATCGGGGACAATGCCCACCTCGCGCCTGTAGCTCAGCCGGATAGAGTAGCGGCTTCCGAAGCCGTTGGTCGGGGGTTCGAATCCCTCCAGGCGCGCAATATTCGCTTCGGATGTTTCCCGGGTCGGGATTCCCGGCAAGCGCGATGGCGCTCAGGTCCGCACGCGGCAGTGCCGCGTCAACGCGGACCTTCGCCCCTCCAGGCGCGCCAAATCGACCAAGACAACCGCTCTCTGCGGTATCCACGACCCCTGCAACCACAGGGGTTTCGCGTTTTGCCCTTGGACTTCTCCTTCATGGCCCATCGCCTGGTTTGGTGTGTTGTCCGTGTCCGCAAGGCCGCTCCCGAACCTTGCGGCAGCTGTAAACATCCAAATTTCACCCCCGCAAACCCGTTCTTTGACGACCCTCCGATCATCGAGTCGCCGCCGAGGCAATCCGGAAATGGCGCTCTTTTCGCCATATTTGGCCATGAATCCCAGAGTGATAGCGGACGGTACCTGTCCGATCATTTCCGCCACTTTGTCGCAGCCGGCTATCGCCGTCGCGCTTGAACGCGTGACTTTGGTTTTTCGCTTCCGCTCGATCAGAATCCGCCACGCCTGGTCGGGCGTGTGACCGCTGAGCGATTGATGCGCTCGCCGCTGGCCGTAGACGTCGCGCAGCATGTTCAGCGTGGCCTGCAATTCGACCTCATCTGGAATCCAACATATCCGCAGCACCTGCTTGAACGTGGACCAGACGCGCTCGATTCTGCCGTTCATCCACGGACAATGCGGCAACAGTCGAACGCGATTCCGTCGATACCACGCCACCATGATCCAGGACGGCGGAGACGGTTACGCGGTTTGCGTCCTGCAAATTCCGTCCGACAGCCTTGTAACAAGCCGCGTGTAATCTCGCGAAAAGCAGGCATCAAAACAATTGATACATGGGCAAAACGACATGAAAGCATTACCGATATCGGAATATCAGAAGCGCTTTTTCATCGAATGGGCCATGCGTCCGGAACAAGATGCGTACAACGTCTTCGGGGTGTATCGGATCAGGGGAGGCCTGGACGCGGACAGATTCAAGCGCGCGTGCGAACTGTTCGTACAACGGCACGAAGAAGTACACGCCAGATACAGTAAGGACGGCGGCGAATGCTATTGGTCGGACTATGGCATCGACGATTTTTACCGCTACGTCGCGGCAGGATCGGATGAGGCAGCCGTGCAGCATCTGGAGGAAGCGCTCCGGTCCCCATTCGATCTGGTGCGGCAACCGTTGCTGAGGCTTCACCTCATTTCCTCCGGAGCCAAGGACGAATTCTATTTCGCACACGTCGCGCACCACATCATCTGCGACGGCGAGATGCTGAAAATCATCGGCGAGAGCGTCGCCGGAAATTACAATTCTTTCACCACAGGAAACCGCAGCGACATCGCCGATGCCAACCTTCTTTTCAGGGCAGCCGTGGACGCGGAACACCGCATCCTGACCACGCAACTCACCGGCGAGGCAAGAAAGTTCTGGTTGGATCTCATCGGGGACACGCCTCTTCATGTGAGGCTGCCTTTCAAATCCCATGCGGACCCGAGGTCCATCGGCAACCGTCTGGAAGATAGGACGGGGAAGAGCGTGTTCTTCGGCCTATCGAGCGATCAGACGGAGCGGCTTAGGGCATACGCGGAAGCGCGTGGCACCACTTTGTTCGTCTGCCTCGCTGCGATGTATGCGCTCGTTCTGTCCAAGTACTGCAACCAGCAGCGATTCCTCATCCATTATCCGGTCAATGTTCGCCCGCCCGAGTTCTCGCGCGCTGGCGGGAGCTTCGTCAACAACATCCCCATGAAAATGGAAGCCGATCAATACGACGGACTCGACGAATGGATAGAAGCCCTGAAAGCCCAAAGATCATCGGCGAAGGTGCATCAGCATTATTCCTTCGCACAAATGGTACGAGACCAGGCAAAAGACAACGATGCGGAGATCGACAACTGCCTTAATGTCGGGTTCGCATCGACCAACCTGCGCGCCAGAAATGCACTCGGGCTGGACGGCCTGGAAACGGAGACCGTCGACGTACCGAGGAGAAGCGCGATCTACAATCTCGCTCTGCTGTACGACAGTCATGATGTCGAAGGCATCCGATTCAGGCTCGACTGCATGGCGACGTTGTTCGACGAAAATTTCGCGGGAGACTTCATCGCATCGTTTCGCGAACTAATATCGGATGCGGTCGATCGCGGAGACAGGATTGATCTCAAGAAGTACTGTGTGCTCAATATTTCTGCACATGCCGTCGTTTTCGATCTCATGAACCCCGACAAGAGGGAATACGAAACCGACACGCCCATCCATGTCTTGTTTGATCGACAGGCGCGACGCACTCCGGAGGCGATCGCAGTCATCGACCACAGGAACAGAGAATATACCTACGCCGATTTGCGGTTCGATGCCGATCGATTGGCCAGTCGCCTGATCGAAAGCGAAGGCGCCTTGATCGGAATCCTGAGCGAGAAGGGCTACGACCACGCCGTTTCAACGCTCGCCGTGATGCGATCCGGACATGGTTATCTGCCGCTGAACGTCGATTGGCCTGCGGCGAGAATCGCAGACGTGCTGGATTGTGGCGGCGTTCGGACGCTGCTCGTATCCGGCCAACAGCGATCGCTCATCCAGTCCGACCCTGACTGCTATGCACGATTCGACATCGTCGAACTGGAAAGCACCCTGGAGGCATCGAAGTCATCGCCAGCGCGCGCAGCTGCGGTCTTCCCGGCGGTCTCCGGGGGAGACATCGCGTACGTGATATTCACGTCCGGCTCGACCGGAACACCGAAGGGCGTCACGATCAGTCATTCCGGCGCGCTGAATACCATCCACGCAGTCAACGAGCGGTTTTCCGTCGGCGCCTCCGATCGGATTCTTGCCCTGTCCGATCTGAGCTTCGATCTGTCTGTCTACGATCTGTTCGGACCGCTCATCGTCGGCGGGACCGTCGTCTTCCCGCTGCAATCGGAAATCCGGAACTGCGAATACTTGGCTTCGCTCATCCGACGATGTGGGGTCACCCTCTGGAATTCCGTGCCACAACTCGCGGATCTCTTGGTGAATACGACGTCTTTGCGGGCAGGCGAACTGGACTCGTTGCGATTGATGCTGCTCAGCGGCGATTGGATACCCGTTGGCCTGCCGGCGGACGTCAGGCGATGCTGCCCAGCTGAGACCCTGGACATCGTGAGCCTCGGCGGCGCGACGGAAGGCAGCATCTGGTCGGTGTGGTATCCGATTCAACAGGTCGATCAGGAATGGACCAGCATTCCCTATGGCCGCGCGATGCCGAATCAGAGCATGTACATCCTGGATACCAACGACGTCATCCTTCCGACCGGAACAATGGGGGAAATATGCATCGGCGGGTCCGGCGTCGCACTGAACTACTGGAACGACGAAAAGAAGACGGATTCGCGTTTTTTCGAGCACGAGACACTTGGGAGACTCTACCGCACCGGCGACTGCGGAAGAACGATGCGCGATGGTCATATCGAATTCGGGGGCAGACACGATTCCCAGATCAAGATTCGTGGATACAGAGTGGAGCTTGGCGACATCGAAGTGCATCTGACGTCGTATCCCGGCATCAGGCAATCGGTGGTACTGGCGCGAAGCCATCCGGGAAGCAGGAACAAATACCTCGCTGCCTATTATGTCTCCGATCGGATGCTGGACGAGGCGGCGTTAATCGCCCACCTGAGCGCTCGGCTGCCGGATTACATGATTCCGGGCATGTTCGTTCATTTGGCCGAATTACCTCTCACGAGCAACGGGAAGATCGACCGCGAGGGATTACCGTCCCGGACGTTCGTCGACACGGAGCACGAACATGAGCCTCCGGGAAGCGGGATCGAAAAAAAGCTGGTACAGCTATTTTCCTCGGTGCTGTCGGTCGGTGCCGCAGATATTTCGATTCATGCGGACTTCTTCAGACGGGGCGGCGATTCTATTTCCGCAGTCAGGCTGATCGGAAGGATCAACAACGAATTCCCGACATCCAAGATCAAGGTCATCGATGTATTCAAATACAGAACGGCCAGAAAACTGTCCGAGTACATCGGCAAGCAGGGCGACGAGAGGCATTCGATCGTCAAGTCGATGAACGATTCGCTGTCGAATCGACTGCTGTTCATGATCCACCCGGCCACGGGCGGATGCGAGGTGTATTTCGGCTTGGCTGAGCTGCTCGTCGATCAATACAAATGCTACGGCATCGACAACCGAAACCTGCACCACGACGAGCAGGTATCCGATATCCATGCCTTGGCGGAAATCTATCTGTCCTTAATGAAATCAGTCAGGCGGGAAATGCATGTTCGGGACGACGCGGAGTACGCCATGACCGGCTGGTCCCTTGGCGGGCAAATCGCTTTTGCGATCGCCGCCATCCTGGAATCTGAAGGCGTTACCAATATCCGAGTCATCAGCCTGGACGCTATTCTCAACGACGGAGACGAAGCGCTTCAAAAGATCAGATGCGGCATTGACATCAACACAGATGCGTTTCGCAAAGGACTTGAAGCGAGGCGCCTGGAAAGCAGCACTTACGAAAACAACGATTACGTCGAAAAGATCTTGAACATGATTCACACAGAGAAGATGCTCTCGGTCACCCCCATCGGACGCGAGTTGCGGCACACGAAAGTTCTGCTATTCAAGACGACGGAGCCATACCTCAATCTCGATATCAACCCGAATGCCGCAGTACTGAGCGATCACGTTTCGCGGCTGCCCTACAATAATGTCCAGAACATCGTGCGCGACCCCAGGAAAATATGCGTTTCCCGCCTCGATTGCGATCATGGCACGTTGCTGCGCGAATGGGAGAGCATCGCGAAGACGATCCGAAAAACGGATTGGCCGGAAGATGTCGAGAACGATCCACCGTCGATCCAGTAGAAAACCTTTGACCGATGCTCATAAAATCCCGCCGTCAAGTTAAAGAATCGTAAAGCGAGAGTGGGTCTGCGGTGCGCTTTGTCGGCGAAGGGGATCGTCGATGTCGGATCGTCGATGTCGGATCGTCGATATCGGGTCGAGGTTTGGGTTGGAGACAGAACGTGTCCAGTGTAGGCGCCGACCGAAAACTGACCCGCTACGGCCCCAGTGGGTCAGTTTTAGAGCGTTCTCAACAACATCTGCTCAGACCGAGCGGATAGCCTCCACCGGAGACACGCGAGAGGCGCGCAATGCAGGGCCCAGCACTGCGATCTGGCCAAGCGCGAGCAGCGTGGCCACACCGGCCAGGATAAATGTCGGGGACATCCTCATCAGTTCGAAAGACGTCATCAGCCACATGTTCAGGCCAATCGCCAGCACTGAACCGAGGAGGACGCCGCCGATCGCGATCAACAGGTTTTCGGTCAGGAAATAGCTGACGATATCGCCCTGGGTCGCACCCAGTGCACGGCGCACGCCGATCTGCCTGCGCCGCTGACCGACCCAGAAACTGGTCAATCCGAAGATGCCCGCCGCCGTGATCGCCAGCAGCATCAGGGAAATGGCGCCCATCAGGATGGCGATGCCGCGATCGCTCTTGTAGACCTGCTCGCGCAACGACTGGTAGGCCTCGACCTCCTGAAAATCCCGCCTGCGATCGAGTTTGACCAGCGCAGCGCGCGCGGACGCGCTGACGGTTTCGAGCTGGCCGGGCTTTGTCCGGATCAGGTAGGTCGTGTCGCTGCGCGTGAGCCGCATCGGCAGCAACAACACGTAATCCATGTAGCCGTAACTGTCGGCCCTGGACCAGGACGCCTGGAGATGATCGACGATACCGATGATCGTAGTCGGCGAGGGGCTGTTATTGCCGATATAGAACGGTTTGCCCAGAGCGGATCCGTCCGGGTAGACCTTGTCGGCGAGCGACTTGGTGATGATCGCCTGCGCGGGCCAGCTGACATTGTCCATGTCGGTGGTGACGATCTCGTCCTCCCTGAAGTTCCGCCCGGCGATAAGCCTCACCCCGAAGGTTTCGAGCGCATACCGATCGACGAAGTGAAGTTCGCTGCGGGCGATGCGATCCACGGCTGCCGGATCGAGACGGATGCCTTCGGGCCAACTGCTTCCTCCCAGCGGGAAGGAATTGCTCTCCATCGCGCTTTCGACGCCGGGCAATCCGCGCAAGGTCTGAAGATCGGCGTCGATCAACGGCCGCAGTTCTTCGGGATCCGCGCCGAAACGGTCGCTGCGGATGATCAAAAGATCGCTTTCGATCAGACCGGTCGGACGGTCCATGCGGGCGATGCGATCTTGGATAATCGACACTGCATTGCAGGTGACCGCCAGAGTGAGCGCGATCTGTAGGCCGATCAGGATGGCGCCGGCTTTGTGTCTCTTGAGCGCGGCGAGAATGGTGGGTACTTGTCTCATGATTGTCATCTCAGCTCGTTTTCAATTGCCAGGCCGGCTGTACCTGCGCCGCCCGCCAGATCGGATAGAGCGCCGCCAGGATGGTGGCGACGACCGCCACAACCATGGTCAAAATCGCGAGCGAAACGTCCAGCTCGGCCAAACGGGCGATCTCAGGTTCGAACACCAGATCGGCGTACAACATGCCCAGACCGGTGAGCGGCAAACCGAGCAGGCCGCCCGCGAGGCCGACAGTACCGGCCTCGACCAGGAACTGTTGGTAAATGGCGCTGCGAGAGGCACCGAGCGCCCGTCGCACTCCTATCTCGGAAGCCCGACGCATGAACTTTGCCAGCAGCAAGCCTATGGTATTCACCAGGCAGATCAGCAGGAAACCCAGTCCGAGCAACAGCGATATTTTGGATTCGGGAGGTACGACCTTCAGATAGTCCAACCAGGCCATCATGTCACGGAGACGCACGTTGGGCGGCCAGTTGAAACGTCCGGCTTTCTGCTGCTGCGCCGAATAACTGTGCAGATAGTTTCGATACGTCTCCACACTCGCCGGGTTCGGCAACTCCACCCAGTACGCGATCCAGGCGCATTCGGACTGCAACCAGGTATCCCAGCCCGCGTCCGGCGTCTTGTAGCAGCTCTGGTTGCCGATGGAGGGCAACTGCTGCTCGATCGCGTGTGTGAACGGAACAAACAACTGCACCGGCTCGTCGAATCCGCCGGTGTTCAACGCGTCGAAGAACACCGGCTGAGGGTTCCAATCGCCCATGACGCCCATGATCCGATAGTTTCTGCCGTCAACGTCAATTTCCTTGCCGACACTGTTGGCGCCATCGAACATGGTGTCGTTCAGGGACTTTCCGATGACCGCTACCGCCGCGCGGGATTCGTCCTCGGCTTTTGACCAACCGCCACCGAAGAGGAACGGTACGTCGAACATCGCGAATGTGTCCGTATACGCCGCGTAGCTGTTCACCCTGAACGGCATAACCGACGGCTCGGACGGCAAGATCAACGCCGTAATCGGATAGAGCGCGGTCTGCCGCTCCGCGCGTCGATCGCGCATCAATGCGATCGTGTCGATATAGCTCATCGCGCGTGGCGGCTCTCCGTCCAGTTCGGCGGTCTGCTCGGGTCCCCAGTTGTCGATCTGCGGCACGAACAGCCGAGACGACTTATGCGGAAGCGGATCGCCCGCAGTCGCGCGGAACACCGAATAAGTGGTCATCGAAGTAGCGACCCCGATAGCGATCGACATGATCATCAGCGCAGTCAGCCCGGCGTTTCGCCTCAGGCTGCGCAATCCAAGCTGCATGTAGTAGCCAAACATCTCAATTCCCTTATCAGTAAGTAATCAGATCAACGCTGCGTTCGAGGACACGGTCCGTTCCCGCTGATGTGCTCATGCCTGCACCTCGAGCTCGAACTGCTCATAGTCCCGCAGATCGTCCGCGTCGAGGAACCTGCACATGTGCGGTCCGTAGAACGCAAGAGCCTCGGTGGTCATGAGGATGTTGTGGTGATAGGGGACATTCACATGAATCACGTTTCCGTGAATGTAGCGCTCGAACAGCTCGCCCCCTTCGTACTGCTCGGAATCGTTCGCATTGATGATCAGCGCATCGCCGTGGCAGATCGACGGGTCGCGATAATAGGACAAGCGCGTGTTGTTCATCTGGATGGCGCTCATCCGCGCGATCATGGTCTTCTTCAGGTCGTCCGAAGCATTCTGATAATCCTTGTAACCGGAAAGTCGCATTTCGAGGTCCTGCCGATGCTCCTCGATGGCGGACTCTGGCCAAGGCTCGTCGTTCATCGGCGCGGGGTCGATCATGATCAGCCGTGCCACCGACATGCCACGCTTCTCCATTTCTGCCGCCATTGCGTGAGCGACGATCGCGCCGAAGGACCATCCCAGAAGATGATACGGCCCATGGGGTTGGATGATCTGGATCTGATCGATGTAGTCGGCGCACATGTCGCCGAGGGTCTGCGGCAACACGTCGCCGTCGTTCAAGCCGCGCGCTTCGAGAGCGTAAACCGGCAGGTCTGCGGGAAGATGTCGGAGGATGGCAAGGTAGGGACGACCAAAGCCGCTGCCGGGATGCAAGCAGAACAGGGGGGCGCGGTCGCCGGTGCGCTTGAGCGCCAGCGGTTTGCCCTGCGGCGGGCGCTTGGTGATTTCGTCGATCTTCAGCGCGATGCGTTCGATGGTTTCTTCTTCGAAAATGATGCGGATGGGCAGGCTTACGTCGAAAGTCTGGTTGATCCGTCCAACCATGATCGTCGCGAGCAGGGAGTCCCCGCCCGCTTCGAAGAACGGATCGCGCACGCCGATGTCCTGTATGCCCAGCAATTGCTGCCATATCTCGACCAGTTGCGATTCGATGATATTGCTCGGTGCGACCGTGGCCGCTGCGGCGGCTCGGGCGTACAACTGTGCATTGGTTGACTCCTGCGGCAAGTTTTCTACCCACATCTCCATTCGCGCCTTCAAATCGCCGGTCGAGTGGACCAGTTGCGGCACATCCGACCAGGACAGTGCGTACGCCATCGCCTGCGCGCCTTCCGGGCCGGACACGGCGTATTCGCTGCTCGCACCGGCAGCTCCGGACAGGTTCCAGCTGTCCCAGTTGATGCTCAGCCATGCCTCGTCGCCTTGGGCATGACGTGCTGCGGCAAACGCATCCATGTAGGCGTTGGCGGCGGCATATGCTGCTAAACCGCGCCCGCCGAGCACGGCCGACAAGGACGACATGAGGACGCAGAAGTCGACGTTGCGATGCCTCAGAACGCGCTGCAGCACGATCGCACCCTTGACCTTGGGCAGGAACTGCACGCGGCTGCTGTCGATGGTGGTCTGTTCCAGCGGAACGATCGATTGCCGCGGCTGACCCGCGCAATGGATCACGCCATCGACTTTCCCGAAACGCACTTCAGCCCGTTCGAAGACATCGAGCATCTGCGCTTCGTCGGCCACGTCCGCCTTGCATACCAGCAGTTGTGCGCCCTTGTACTCCAGCGCCAGCAGTTTGCTCAGTTTCGGAACCACAGGATCGCTTGGGCTGCGCTCCGCGACCCAGTGGCTCCACAGTGGACGAGGCGGCAAATCGTCGCGCACGACGATGACCAGTTTCGCCGATACCCCGGCGAGATGGTCGGCGATCGCATAGCCTACTTTGCCGAGGCCGCCGGTAATGACGTAAACGCCTGCCCGTTTGATGCGCGATATCGCGCCGTCGCTCGACACCTTCTGCTTTTCGTAGGTTTGCGTCCACCGCGTCGAACGACGGAACGCGACGACCTTGTCAGAGCGGCCGGCCATGAGTTCGCCGAAGAGGAGTTTGCCGGCCGAAGTCTGAAATTCGTGGTCTCGACCTTCCCGATCGGATTGGCTGAAATCGATATGTTGACAGCGGAGATTCGGGTACTCCTGCGGCGCCACCCTGCACAGACCGACCACGGTGGCGCACTCCGGGGCGAGGACTTCGCTGCCGTTAACGCGGAAGGCGTCGCGGGTCACCGCATGAACGACCGGATCCTGACCGGAGACGCGCGCCATCAACACCTTGATGGCGAACATGAGGCTGAAATAGCTGGCGACTTGATGCGCTTCGAACAGGTCGTAGACGGTCGGGGCGCCTCCTGCGTCGCCCACGACAGGCACCGGATCAAGCGACCACAAGTGGGCCAATCGGTCGATGCGTGCGCCTTCGCCTTCAATGGCATTAACCAGCTGGCCATACTGCCGCTCGTCGTCGGCGACGAGCACGTACTCGTCCTGGCCGATGCGTTCGAAAGCATCGCCCCGGCGCACCACGATCACCTTTTGGTCGGCTCGACGCAGCGCGTCCGCCAGCGACCGACCGACCCCTCCTTCATCGCTCATGAGCAGCCAAGTGAGCGGTTCCGGCGAAGCGATGTCCGCACCCGACACCGCGCCACGCGGACGCCACAGAGGCACATAGAACCAGTCCTGATGATCGGGCGAGCGGGCACCGGCCGCAGCCGCCCCATAGGCTCCGCGCGGTGCGGCGTTCACCCAGAAACGGCGACGCTCGAACGGATAGGTCGGCAGCGGTACGCGCCGCCGGCGCGCGGCCGCATGATAACCGGACCACTCGATTGATACGCCAGCCTGCCATAGCTGACCGAGGCATTGATGCAGCGCTCGAGCATCCTCGCCCGCCGCGAGGGAGCGGCCCAGCACAGGCACGACGGCGTGCGAAGTTCCGTGCGAACGACGTCTGGCGAGACCGCTCAGCACCTGCCCGGGTCCCACTTCGAGGAACAGCCGCGCCTGCGTGGATGCGGCCGGCGGTGACATCAACCCATCCAGGCCATCAGCGAAGCGGACGGTCGAGCGCAGGTGCTTGATCCAGTATTCGATGTCGATGGCCTGATCGGCGGAAAGAAAACCGCCGCTGAGATTCGATACACAAGGTATGGTCGGAGGATGCAGCACGACCGTCTTCAGGACGCTGCGCCATGCATCGAGCATCGGCTCCATCATGACGGAATGGAAAGCGTGCGAGGTTTCCAGTTCGCGGCTGTCGATGCCCTCGACAGCCAACTGTTGCCGCAGCGCCTCGATCGCCTCGAACGAGCCGGCGACCACGCATCTGTCCTTGTCGTTGATCGCGGCGATGTCCAGGGAGCTGCCCGACAGCCTCTCCCGCAACCGCTGTTCGTCCTCAGGTACGGACAACATCCGGCCTTCCGGCATGGACTGCATCAACCGGCCGCGCTCCGCGACCAGCTTCAATCCATCTTCCAGCGAGAACACCCCGGCCAGGCACGCCGCCACGTATTCGCCCAGGCTATGACCGATCATCGCCTCGGGCTGCAGGCCATAGGACTGCAAGAGCTTGGCCAAGCTGTACTCGACGGCGAACAGGGTCGGCTGCGCCAGTCGCGTCTGCGTCAACGGGTCTTGCGCCGCGGCCTCCGGCTCCTGCGAGGGATAAAGCAGCTCGCGAATGTCCAGGCCAAGCGCATCGATCAACCCTTCTGCGCAGGCGTCGAGCGTTTCGCGGAATACCGGTTCACTCGCGTACAGGTCTAGCGCCATGTTGACGCGCTGACTGCCCTGACCCGGGAACATCCAGATCAGCGACGGACTGTGATCGGTCGTCTTCTTCGCCTCATGGGTCGGCGAGGTCAAGGCCGCGACCGCTTCGGCGGCGTCCGCGCATACGACGCTGCGGCGGAACGCGTGGGCGGTTCGTCCGGTCTGCAGCGTGTAGGCCACGTCCGCCAGTGAGGCCGCGTCATCGCTGTCGAGATACGTCGCCAGCCGCATGCTCGCTGCCTGCAGGGCTCCAGCGCTGCAGGCCGAGACCAACAACAGATGGAAAGGCCGGGAAGAGGGTTCGCTCGCCATACTTGGCGCTTCTTCGAGGATCACGTGCGCATTGGTTCCGCCGATCCCGAACGAGCTCACACCGGCGCGACGCTTGTCGCCATTCGTGTGCCAGCTCTGGAGCCGGGTATTCACGTAGAACGGACCGTTCGTGAGGTCGATCTGCGGGTTGGCGTTCACATAATTGATGCTCGGCGGCAGCTGCCCGTGGCTGAGCGCCGCCACGGCCTTGATCACGCCGGCCACACCTGCGGCCGCATCAAGGTGTCCTATGTTGGGCTTCAAGGTGCCCAGCGCACAGGATTGCGTCGCGTTTGCGCGGAAAACCTTGTGCAACGCCCGGAACTCGATGGGATCGCCCAGCGGCGTGCCGGTCCCATGGGTCTCCACGTAATGGATCTGCTGCGGACCGAGACCGGCATCGTGCAGCGCCGCTTCGATCACGCCGACTTGCCCGGCCACACTGGGCGCTGTGTAGCCGACTTTCTGCGAACCATCGTTGTTGATCGCCGTGCCCCTGATGACCGCAAGCACGTTGTCGCCGTCGCGCAAAGCATCGTCCAGACGCTTGAGCGCAACCACGCCGACACCGTTGCCGCCTCGAGTGCCGCGGGCATCGGCATCGAAAGCGCGGCAGTGGCCGTCCGGCGAAACGATGCCGCCCTCGCGATACTGATAGCCGCTGGGGCCGTACTGGTAGATGCGCACGCCACCGGCCAGCGCCATGTCGCATTCGCCTTGGCGCAGGCTGATCACGGCCTGATGGATCGCCACCAGCGATGTCGAGCAGGCCGTTGCGATGCTCACCGCAGGCCCTGTCAGATTGAGTTTGTAGGCGATGCGCGTCGACAGGTAATGGTTGCTATTGGCGTAGAGGACATTGAGCCCCAGATCGCGCATCAGCGTTTCGTTCTGCATGAGGTGGCTGGCCATGTAGACGCTTTCGCCGCAGCCGAAGAACACACCGCAATGGCGCGGCTTGGCAATGTCGCCGTAGCCGGCGCTTTCCAGCGCCTGTAGCGAACACTCCAGCAGCAAACGTTGCTGCGGGTCGAGGATTTCCGCCTCGCGCGGCGTCATTCGGAACAGTTCCGCATCGAAGAGGTCGACATCCTTCAGCAGCGCCGCTGAGCGGACGAAGGCCGGATCGGCCACCTCGGCAAGGCTGAAGCCGTTGTCGATCAATTCGGCTTCGGTGAAGGTGTGTAACGCTTCATGGCCCTTGCACAGATTGTTCCAGAGCGCCTCCGGGCTGTCGGCATCCGGGAAACGTCCGGCCATCGCGATCACCGCGATCGGCGCCCGTGGCTCCACGGGCGCGGACCTCGAAGCCGTCGCAGCGTCTGCGTTCCCGCTCTGCAGCGGGCTCGCACCGCTGCTGACCTGCTGCATGTGCCTCGCCATCTCGGCGATGGTTGGATGTTCGAAGAACGAAACGATTTCGAGCTTGCAGCCGAACCTGGCTTCGATCTCCGCGCGCATTCTCACGAACATCAGCGAGTTGCCGCCGATCTCGAGGAAATTGTCGTGGATGCCGACCCGATCCAGACCGATGACTTTCTGCCAGAGCGCGCACAATGCGCGCTCGAATTCCGACTGCGGCGGGACATAATTCAGGCCCGCGGATGCGGCCGGATCGATCTTCGGCAGCGCCGCCTTGTCGACCTTGCCGTTGACGGTCAACGGCAGCTCGTCGATCAGCTCGAACGCCGACGGGACCATGTATTCGGGCAGCGATTTTGCCAGTTGCTGCCGGATCAGCCGCTGGAACGCCCCGGCGTCGACGACGTTCTCCACCGGCTGCACGTACGCCACCAACATGCGCTGTGCACCGCCCTGCTGCACCAGCACCGCAATTTCCCGAACGCCGGCGATCGCGCGCAGCGCCGACTCGATCTCGCCGATTTCAACGCGATAGCCACGGACCTTGACCTGATCGTCGCAGCGTTCGACGAATTCGAAATCGCCGTCGCTGCGAAGCCGCACCAGATCGCCGGTCCGGTAGAAACGTTGACCGGGATCGATCTGGGGCAGACGCACGAAGCGCTTGGCGCTGGCCTCGGGCAGATTCAGATAACCGTCGGCCAACCCCGCACCGGCGATATGAAGTTCGCCGACCACGCCGACCGGCGCCAGCCGGCCTTCGTTGAGCACGTACAGGCCGGTATTGGCGATCGGTTTGCCTATCGGCACAGGACCGGCGGCGGGAATCCGGTCGCTGCCCGCATCAATGACGAACACCGAGCAACCCACGGTGGCTTCGGTCGGACCGTACTCGTTGACATAACACGCCTCAGGCAACCAGCGCGAACGCCACTGGTCGATGACCGCATGGTCGAGCTGCTCGCCGCCGATGACGAGCACGTGACGTGCCAGCGAACGTGTCATCCTGGCGCACTCATGAGCGAGCGCGGACAGATGCGCCGGCGTGATCTTGAACAGCCAGAGGTGAGCGTCTTCGAGCAGGTAGCGCTTCAGGCCCGCGAGCACGGCGTCCAGGCCGCTCTCAAGCAGCAAGACGCGCTTGCCGAGCAGCAGCGGCGTCAGTAGCGATGTAATGGTCGCGTCGAATCCAATCGAGGTGCCGACCACGGCACCGCGCACATCCTCGCGGAAATAGGTCGTCGCATGGTCGAGGTAATTGTTGAGCGCAGCATGGCCGATGATCGCGCCCTTCGGCTTGCCGGTGGAGCCGGAGGTGTATAGAACGTAGGCCACCTGCGGCTCCTCGCCCGCATCCCAGTCCGGCGCTTCTTCGGATCGGCTTGCGGGCAGCTCACCGTCGAAATCGGGGCCAACCGTCACGAGCTTGCGGTCGGCGAAGAATCCGTCAGCCATGGCGTCCTGACCGCAAAGCACGATACCGGCGTCGGCGTCGTCGAGAATGTGCGCGATGCGGTCCCGAGGGTATGTCGGATCGATCGGCACATAGGCGCCGCCGGCCTTGAGCACGCCCAGAATCGCGACCACCAGCTCGGGGCCCGGGGCCAGATGGACGGCAGCGCGCGCACCGGCGCGCAGGCCCTGACTGCGCAAGTGGCGGGCGAGCTTGTTCGCCCGCGACTCGATTGCCGCGTAAGTATGGGTCTTGCCTTGGAACTCCACGGCGACCTCATCCGGCAGGCGGCGGGCGACCGCAGCGAACCGTTCCGGGAACGTCTCCGCCGCCAGATCGACGCGCGGCCCGAGTGAGGCGCGGGCGACGAATTCGGCTTCGTCCGCCGGCAGGAACGGCAGCGTGCCGATGTTCGCGTCTGGCGAAGCGACGAACGCCGTCAGCAGCGCTTCGAAGGACCGTTGCAGACGCCTGATCGTGTCCTGGTCGAACAGTTTGACCGCATACACCCAGCGCAGCAGCAGATGCGTCGACTGCTCGGTCGCGGTGATCTCGATGTCGTACTTCGCTCCGAGATTGCCGAGCAGCATCAACTGGCAATCGAGTCCATTCAACGCCAAGCGTGTGGCACCGGCGCTCTGGTACTCGAACATGATCTGGAAGATCGGCGCATGGCTCGCCGAACGCGCCAACTGCAGCTCGCCGACGATCCGCTCGAACGCGACCTGCTGATGCTCGAAAACGTCCATGAGCAAATGGTGCGAACGGGCCAGATGCTCGGCCACGGTGGCGTCGTCAGAAATCCGATTGCGCAGGATCAGCGGATTGACGAAGAACCCGACCAGCCTTTCAAGCTCCGGACGATCGCGACCGGAGCTGGAGGTTCCGATGAGGATCTCCTTCTCGTTGCTCCAACGAGACAGCGTCAAGGTCAGCGCCGTCTGCAGTACGCAATACACGCTCGTTCCCTGCTGCACTGCAAAATCGCGCACCGCTGCGGTCAGCGTGTCGTCGAGGACATGATGCGCTTCGGCACCTTCATAGGACTGCACCCGCGGGCGCGGGTGGTCCAGTGGCAATGCGTGCGCAGGCGGCAGGTCGTGCAGTTGTTCGCGCCAGTACGCCAGATGCGTCGCTTCGATCCGCTGCTGTTCGGGCGACGCCAATCTGCGCGCATGGTCCGAGAATTGGACCGGCAATTCGGGCAGCGCGGTCTTGGCGCCGCCGGCGTTGTAGAGAGCCTCCAGCTCCCTGATCAGGACGACGCACGACCAACCGTCGGTGATGATGTGATGCATGCAAAGCAGCAGTACGTACGCGTCATCGCCGAACTGTACGAGGTCAGCGCGGAACAGGGAGTCCTCGGACAGGTCGAACGGACGTGCAGCCAGCTCGACCATCCGGCGGCGCAATGCTTCGACGTCATCGGCAGCCACATCCAGCCGGTGCCGAACCAGATCCAGTTCCGTCTCGCGCAGGCATCCGACGACTTCACCGTCCTGCTCGACGAATCGAGTGCGCAGTGGCTGATGTCGTTCGACCATGGTACGCAATGCCCGAAGCAGCGCTTCCTCGTCGAGCACGCCCTTCAACTTCACCGCCAGCGGAAGGTTGTACAGCGCTTTGTTATCGGAGAGTTTGTGGCTCAACCAAAGCCGGCGCTGGCTGGAAGTGATCATGGTGCCGGCATCGCCGTCTGCCGCGTCGCCCGAAGCGGACCCGGCCGCCGAAAGCAAGGCGATGAGGTCGTCGCGATTGGTCCTGATCTGCGCGGCGATTTCTCCGCTGATCGCACCGGGCGCGGCCTTGGTCTTGAGCCTGCCTTGATCCAGAAACATCTCGATATTCATGGATTCGAGCAGGGACAGCAATTTCTTCGCAGTTTCCATCATTACCACTCGACCTCTTCGTAGATGGCGCTGCCCTTGGTGACGTCGGTTTCCGTGGGGGATATCAATACTCGCGCGGCTTCTATATGCGAAGCCAGCTCCGAGAGACTTTGCCGCTCGAAGATGTCCTTGAGCCGCACGACTCCCGGCCACTTGCGATCGATCGCGAGGATCATGCGCGTGGCCAGCAGGGAATGTCCGCCGAGGCGGAAGAAGTTGTCTTGTGCGCCCACCTGCTCGCTGCGCTCCAGCAACTCCTGCCACAACGCCGCGAGGAAACGCTCGACGTCCGTCTCCGGTTCGCGATATCCGGCATCGGGATTCGGCGGCGGCAGCGATGCGCGATCGACCTTGCCGTTGGGGGTCATCGGTAGACGCTCCAGAACCACGAACGCCGACGGCATCATGTATCCGGTCAGCTCACGCGCTAGCCTGCGTTTGCATCCCAGCACCCATTCCGCCTCGTCGTCGATCTCGGGTTCGGGCACCATGTAAGCGGCCAGCATCGGCTCGCCTCCGGCAGGCACATATAGCGTGACGGCCGCTTCGCGCACGTGCTCCAGCGCGCGCAGTCGCGCCTCGATTTCGCCCAACTCCACGCGGTGGCCGCGGAGCTTCACCTGGGTGTCGCTGCGGCCGATGTGCAGCAGCTCGCCGTGACCGAGCCATCGCACCAGATCGCCGGTGCGATAAACACGATCGCCGTTCGCCAGACGGACGAATCTCTCATCTGTCAATTCGTCGCGCCTCAGATAGCCATGGCCGACGCCCGCTCCGCCGATCAACAACTCGCCCGGCACGCCTACCGGCACTTCCTGCAGAGTCTCGTCGACGACATGGAATCGAGTGTTGCCGATCGGACGGCCGATGGTCACCGCGCGATCACCGCTCAGTTGCGCGCAGGACGACCAGATCGTCGTCTCCGTCGGCCCGTACAGGTTCATCAGGCGTGCCTTCGTGTGCCGCTCAAGGCGCTCGACCAGTGGCGCCGGACAGGCTTCGCCGCCGACCATCAGCACATCCAGCGCCGCCAGCGCATCGCAGAATTCCGGCAGCTCCATATACAAACGCAACAGCGACGGTGTGCACTGCAGATGGGTGACGCGATTGCGCGCGATCAATTCCGCGAACGAGCCGCCCGGCTCGGCCTGGCGTTGATGATCGCCGATCACCACAGTGAATCCCTGCGCTAGCGGGCACAACAATTCCAGGATCGAGATATCGAACGAATAAGCGGTGACCGCCAGCCAGACGCCGCCATCGAGCGCCAGGCACTCCTGCATCGCAGCGCGGAAATTGCTCAGCTGACGATGCTCGACCATCACTCCTTTCGGTCGACCGGTCGACCCTGAGGTGTAAATCACGTATGCGAGATCTTCGCCGGCCACAGCGATGTCCGGCTCCGTGCCCTGGCTTTCCGCGACGTCATCCAGCGAAATCGGTTCGATCGTTTCCGACAGCGCCGCCGCCTCGGCACGCAGGCGGTCATCGGTCACCACCCAACGCAAGCGACAGTCCTCAGCCATGTAGGCCAACCGCGCCGACGGGTAACTCGGATCCAAGGGCACGTAGGCGGCACCGGCGCGATGGATGCCGAGCAGACCGACCACCATATCCACGGTGCGGGGCAGATACGCACCTACCAGACTGCCCACGCCGACACCCTCCGCACGCAGCACTCGCGCCAGCGCGTCGGCGCGCGACAGCAGAGTCCGATAATCGAGTTGGCGCTCGCCGTCGACCACCGCGATCGCATCCGGTGTGCGCGACGCCTGCGCGGCAATCAGCGCAGGCAGCGGCGTGCGATCGTAGTCCCGGCGCGTCGCATTCCAGGCCGCGATGCGTCTGCGATCGTCCTCCCCCATCACGCTCAGCGCGGACAGCGGGAGGCGACAGTCGGCCACCACGGCTTGCGCCAATGCGCGAAAACCGTCGGCAAGCCGCATCACGGTCGCCCGTTCGAACAGCGACGTCGCGTAATTCCACTGCAATTCGAGCGCGTCTCCCAGCGATCGGACCATCAGCTCCAGATCGAAGCGGATGCTGTGCGTGCGCGCCAACAGCGGCTCGACCCGCAGCCCCTCCAGCGCCAGCTCCTCCCTTTCGTAGTTCTGGAATGCGAGAAATACCTGGATCAACGGGTGGTGGCTGAGGTTTCGCTCGACCTGCAGCGTCTCGACCAGCAACTCGAACGGCACGTCCTGATAACGGAACACCGTCGCAGCCTGGAACTTGTCCGCTTCCAGCAGCGAGGCGAAATCCGCCGCAACGTCTAGCTCACGGCGGAACACCAGCGTATTGGCGAAAAACCCGATCAGCGCCGAGGTGCCCGGCTGGTTGCGACCTTCGGCGGGCACGCCGATCACCACGTCGCGACTGCCGCCGTATTTGGCCAGCAGCACCGAGAACAGCGCCTTGACCACAAGGAACATTGTGCAGCCCTGGCGCTGTGCCAGGGTCGTCAGGTCGGCCAGAAGCTCGCCTTCGATGACCTGTCGGTACACCTCTCCGATGTGATCGGGCTGCGGCGGGCGCGGTTTGTCCAAAGGCAACTGGTGCACGGTCGGCACGCCGGCGAGCGCCTCACGCCAATAGCCGAGCTGTTCGGACAAGGCGGCTTGCCCCAGCGCATCCTGCTGCCATGCCGCGAAATCGCCGTACTGGAACGGCAATGGCGGCAAGGGATCCGGTAGGCCGCGACGGAAGCCGTCGTACAGGGCCATGAACTCGCGGGTCAGGATCGTCATCGACGTGCCGTCCGCAGCGAGGTGATGGATGGTCAGCAACGCGGCGTGATGCGCCGGGCCCAGCACCACGAGCCGCATCGCCATCACGCGTTCGGAGGCGAAATCGAACCGACGAAGCGTTTCCTGCGCGAGCAGCGACTGCAGCGCTTCTTCCTGCGCTTCGGTCGCCAGACCGACCAGATCGATCAGCTCAAGCGCCAGCGGCGTCGCCGGGTTCACCCTCTGTTCGATCCTTTCACCGTTCGCGACGTAAGTGGTGCGCAGGATCGCGTGACGTTCCATCAGTGTGCTCAATGCCGCCTGCAGTGCGTCCCGATCCAGCTCGCCCGACAGCCTCAGCCCCACGCACAGGTTGTAATGCGCGCTGCCGTCTTCGAGCTGGGTCAGGAAGTGCAGACGACGCTGCGTATGCGACAGCGGGTAAAACTCGAACCCCAGCGGCACGATGCCGGTCCGTCCTGCCATCGCCGGACAGGAAGCGTCGTCGATCAGCCGCGCCTGCTCGGCGATGGTCTGATGCAGGAAAACATCTGCCAGCAACAACTGGCAGCCGAACGTCTGGTTGATCTCCAGCACCAGCCGCGTCGCCAGCAACGAGTGGCCGCCGACGGCGAAGAAGTTCTGGCGCATGTCGACCTCGGGGCGCCGCAGTACGCGCTGCCAGATCGACAGAAGTTCCTGTTCGGTCCGCGTGCGGGGCGCCAGGATTTCTCCGTCGTGCCGGATCAGCGGTTGGGGAAGCGTTTTCCGGTCGAGCTTGCCGCTTGCGGTGTAATGAAGCGACTGCACGGGCGACATCACCGCCGGCACCATGTAGAGCGGAAGACTCGCGGACAGCCGTCGGCGGATCGCCCGCTCCAATTCCGGCCAGGCGTCCGCAGCGGTGTCGGTGGTCACGAACGCGGCGATGAAGGTGTCGCCGCTGGCGGCATCGGACTGCGGTGCCACCAGGCAGGATCGAACGCCGGGGCAGCCCAGCAGCATCGCCTCGATCTCCTCGGGTTCGATCCGTTGACCGTTCAACTTGAACTGGTTGTCGCGGCGACCGAGAAAACGGACCGTGCCGTCGGGCAGGAGACAGCCCAGGTCGCCGGTGCGGTACGCGCGGAGACCGTCTTTGCTTGCTGCGAAGCGCGCTTCGGTCAATTCGGGCAGATTGAGGTAGCCTTCTGCAAGGGCGGCGCTCTCCACCAGGAGTTCGCCGGCCTCGTAGATATCGGCATCGGTGCCGTCGGGGCGGGCGATGCGCAGGCGGGTTCCCGGCATGACCTCGGCGATGTAGCGACAGGCCGCGAGCCCTTCGCGCACCCGGCGCGCGTGCAGCGAGACCAGAGTGGCTTCGCTGCTGCCGTACAGATTCGCGACCTCGCAGTCCGCAGGCAGGCATTGAGTCGCCAGACGCAGCGTTGCGGCGTCCGGCGCCTCGCCGCCGAACACCGCCGCGCGCAGCGCGGGGAACGCGCGCATCTGCGCGTGTGCGAACAGGAACTTGAAGACGCTGGCCGAGGAATGATAGATCGTGACGCCGTCGTCGATCGCGTCGAGCACGTCGGCGGGTGGGCTGTTCTTGATATCCATCAGATGCAGGCAGGCGCCGCTGGTAAGAGCGGCGAACATGTCCAGCACGGCAGCGTCGTGACTGAAGGAGGCGATCTGCAACACTACGTCGTCTGGCCCGATTCGCAGCCGCGATATATAGCAATCGACATAGTAGGCGACATGCCGGTGGCGCTGCAGAACGCCCTTGGGCCTACCGGTCGAACCGGAGGTATACAGCACATAGGCGAATTCCGACGGCGCGACTCCGACAAGCGCCGGAGCCTCGTTGCCGCCCATTCCTTGGCCGCTGTCGGCGTCGATCAGTCTGCCCACGCCCAGCTCGGCCACCACCGCTTCGGTCCGCGCGTTCTTGACCACCCAGCCGATCTGAGCGTCTGCGACGATGTAACGCAACCGCTCCAGCGGATACTCCGGGTTTAGCGGCACATACGTCTTTCCCGCCTTGATGCAGGCCCAGATCGCCAGCACCATGTCGATGCCGTGATTCATGCACAATCCGATGCGCGTCTGTTCGCTCGCGGCCAGTACGACGGCGTAACGATCGCTCAACTCATCGAGCTCGCGGTAACTGACGTCACGACCCTCCGAGCGGATCGCCACCGCGTCCGGACGCGCCATCACCTGTCGCCGGAAACGTTCGAGCACCGGAGTGGTATCGACCACCGCCCCGGCTCGGTCGAGCACGACCGACGCTTCGGCGCTGCCGAGCACGGGATAATCGCCGATCCTACGATCCGGATCGTTCGCGACCGCATTGAGCAGGCATTCGAACTGGCGAGCGAGATAATCGACAGTCTCCGACTTGAACAACGCCTTGCGGGCGACCCAGCCAAGGGTCAGCCCATCGTCCTCTTCGCTGGCATACAGGTTGAGCTCGTACTTGGCGCTATCGACCTGGGCATCGTCGTCGGGACGGATCACGCAACCAGGCAATTCGACTGCGATTCGCTCGTTGTTCTGCAGCACGAACCAGATCTGGAAAATCGGATTGTAAGCGCCGCTACGCGGCGGGTTGAGAGCCTCGACCAGCAGCTCGAACGGCAGATACTGGTACTCATGGGCGGAGAGATTGTGCTCCTTGTTGGTCTGCAGGTGCTGCGAAAAGGTCTTTTCGGGGTCGAAGCGGTTTCGCAGCACCACGGTGTTGACGAACAGACCCATCAGCGGCTCAAGCGCAGCGTCGATGCGCCCGGACATCGGTGTGCCGACGACGATGTCGCGCGCCTGACTGAAGCGATGCAGCAACAGCGAGAAGGCGGTCTGCAGCAGCATGAACAGGGTCGCGCCGTGAGTGCTGCACACGCTCTTCAGACGCGCGAGCTGCGCGCGATCCAGCTGCCGGTCGACGCGGATCGCGGCGACATCCGGCTGGGCCGGACGCGCATGGTCCAGCGGCAGGGCATGGCAATCCGGGATGCCATCGAGATAGTCCTTCCAGAATTCGACCGCCGCGTTCATGAACGGCCCGCCCAACAACTCGCGTTGCCAACAGGCGTAGTCGGCGTACTGGATCGTCAGCGCCGGCGTTGCATCGTCCTCGCCCGTCAGCGCCTGCGCGTAGAAGCGCTTGAGCTCCTTCACGAATACGCCAAGCGACCAGCCATCGGAGGCGATATGGTGCATGCACAGCAGGATCGCGTGCTCGCGCTCGGACAGCCTGACCACCTGCATGCGCAGCATCGGACCCCGTTCGAGGTCGAACGGGGCTTCGGCGTCAGCCCCGATCAGCTGCGCCAGATGCTGCTGGCGCTCGGCCGCGGGACGTTGCGAAATATCCGCGACGACGAAGGGCACGTCGCATGTGTCGGCGACGACCTGCGCGAAATTGCCGTCGCGCTCGATCAAATGCGTGCGCAGCACATCGTGGCGTTCGACGATCCGGCGGATCGCCGATTGCAGCGCCCGAATGTCGAGCGCGCCTTCGGCGCGGAAGACCCCCTGGATGTTGAACTGCCGGCTTCCGCCGCCGAGGCGGTCGACCAGCATGAGCTGCTGCTGACCATAGGACAGCGGCGCTTCCCGTCCGGACTCGTGTCGCATGATCGGCGGCAGCTTCTGCGTCGCGCCGGCCTGGATTTCCAGGTAGCGCAGATACTCGACGATGGCAGCCTTGTTAGCGACGATGTCCTCGCGCAGCGACTGGGGTACACCGCTACCGGCCGGTGCGCGGTAGGACAGTCCGCCGTCCTTGAGGAACAGGACGACATCCATGGCCAGCGCTTTCTCGATGATCGTTTCCGGCGACATCAGAAGCTCCCTTCTTCGATTCCGGTACTTGATTCGAGCATGGCTCTTTCCTTGGCGATCAGCCTGCCGTAGCGACGCTTCGCATCGATCAGACGTGCCGTCGCTTCGATGGTCGGATGATGGAAGAATTCTTTGATGCTCAGCGAGGCTTCATCGAGTCCGAAGACCTTCTGGACCCTGCTGGTTAGCCGGGTCGCGAGCAGCGAGTGCCCGCCCAGCTCGAAGAAGTTGTCGTCGATCCCGATCTCCTCCACGCCCAGCAGCCCGCGCCACAACTCCAGCAGTTGCGCTTGAGTCTCGTTGGCCGGTTCGCGCAACTGCCGCGCGTAACGCCACGCGGCGGCGGTCAGCGCGCGATTGTGCAACTCGCGCCTGTCGACCTTGCCGTTCGGAGTCAGCGGCATGGCATCGAGCCGCACGAATCTGGCCGGAATCATGTATCCGGGTAGACTGTCGATCAGGGTTTTCCTAACCCGCGTGAAGACGTCGTCGACGACATCCGCTCCCGCGTCGTCGCCCTCCAGCACCACGAAAGACACCAGCGAGTTCTCGCCGTTCGCGTCCTCGCGCTCCAGCGTCGTCGCCTGCTGCACGTTCTGACACCCCGCGATGATCGCATCGATTTCTGCGGTCTCGACCCGATAACCGCGGATCTTCACCTGATGATCCGCGCGCCCGATGTAGTGGAAGACTCCATCGACGCCGATCCGGGCCAGATCGCCCGTGCGGTAGATGCGACCGGCGCCCGGGAGCGCGTCGTCGAGAAAACTCCTTCGGGTCAGCTCGCCCAGATTGACGTAACCGTCGCTGACACCCAGACCGCCGAGGAACAGTTCGCCGGTCACGCCGCGCGGCTGCAGTTTCATCCGCTCGTTCAGCACATAGGCCGAGCAGTTGTAGATCGGCCGCCCGATCGGGAGCGTGTACGCATAGGCAGCCGCCTCGTCCTTGCCGTAATCGGCGGCGATCGCGATGTCGGTGCACTCGCTCGGTCCGTACATGTTGAGCAGCCTGGCCCGGCAGTGCTCGCTACGGAGCCAGGGTCGCAGCTGGTTCAGCCGGATCGCTTCGCCGCCCAGCGCCAACAGACGCAACGACGACAGCGCGGGCCAGCGCGTGCGCGATTCGATCAGTTGATAGGCCGCGCTCGGCACGCAATTGATCACCGTCACCCGCTGCTCGGCGATCAGCGTCGCGATGGCGTCCGGATCGAAGTATTCGTCGGGGATCACCAGCGTCCCGCCCGCCAGCAGCGGAGCGAACAGGTTCTTCTGGGTCATGTCGAAACCGATCGACCCGATCAGCAGGCAACGATCATCGGGGGTGAAGCCGTAATCGTGCAGATACCACAGCACCAGGTTGAGAAAACTCTCCTGACGCACCATCACGCCCTTGGGCTGTCCGGTGGAGCCGGAGGTATAGACGACGTAGGCGTGGCTCTTGCTGCTCGGGCCGTCGCTTCTGCCCGAGACCGTGGCGGTATCGGAATGATTGCCGTCGTCGTCGAAGAACCCGACGTCGTCCATCCGGCGGACCGCCAGCCCGGATACCTGCCCGCCGAGGCGATCCAGGGATTGGCGATCGCACAGCAGCAGCGCAGCGCCCGAATCCCGCAGGATGTAGTCGACACGTTGCGCCGGATAGCTCTGATCGACGGGCAGATACGGTGAGCCGGACTTCATCACGGCCATGATCGCCACGACTAGCTCGATCCCGCGCTTCATGTAGATCGCCACCGGTCGGCCGTTGCCGTAGCCGTTGGCGATCAGCCAGTCGGCCAGGCGCGTCGAGCTGTCAAGCAGCTCGTCATACCCCAGTTGTCGATCGCCGTGGATCACTGCCACCGCATCGCCGCGACGCTGCGCCGCGCGCTCGAATCGTTCGCAGATCAGGCCGCCTTCGGCAACACCGGGCGGCAGTGCGCGCGGCGGCGCGATCAGTGTCTCGCGCTCGGCTCCGCCGACGATATCGATCTCGTGGATCCGATCGTTCGCATCGATGGACACCGCCTGCAGCAGTCGCAAGAACGAATCGGACATGCGCCGGATGGTGTCTTCGGCGAACAGCGCGCTGTCGAACAGCCACTGGCAGACCAACCCGTCGTCGCACTCGGAGATCATCAGTTCGAGATCGAACTTCGCCGGCCGCTCGACGCCTTCGTCGAGCAGACGGAATTCGAGTCCCGGCAGCTTGAGCCTGGACAGCCTGCGGGACGTGTCGTCCTGCAGCGAGAACAGTATCTGCACCAGCGGCGGATGCGCAGGGTTGCGCACCAGGGTCAACTCGTCGACGAGGAAGTCGAAAGGAATCCGCTGATGCTCGAACGCATCGATGAAGTCGCTGCGGCTGCGTCGCAACAGCTCGCTGAAACGCAGGTTCTCGCGACAATCGGTCCGCAGCACCAGCGTGTTGACGAAGAAGCCGATCAACGCCATCGTTTCCGGGCAATGTCGGTTCGCCGCCGGGGTGCCGATCAGCACGTCGCGATGCTCGCTCCAGCGCGCGACCATCAGCGAAAACGTGGTTTGCAGCACGACGAAAAGCGTTGCGCCTTGCGCGCGGCCGAGGGCCTTGAGCCGGCCGGCCAGTTCGGCCGGGATCCGCGTCGTCAAGCTGCGGCCGCGTAGCGATGGCGCCGCGCCCCGGGCGAAGTCCAGCGGCAGGGAATGGCATTGCGGCGCACCATCGAGTCGCCGCCGCCAGAACGCCACGCCATCGCTCGCACCGCCGGTTTCGGCCCATTCGCGCTGCTTGGCAGCGTGGTCCTTGTACTGCAACGTTAGCGGCGGCAGTTCGCGCGCTTCGCCTTCGAGCAGGCCGGCGTAGATGTCGCCGAATTCCTCGATCAACTGGTCCACCGACCAACCATCTGCGGCGATATGGTGCAGGGTCAGGAACAGCACCGCCTCGTCGTCCGTCACCAGCAGTAACCTGACCCGCAGCATGAGATCGCGCTTGAGATCGAATGGCGTATTCTGTTCCTCGTCGCGCAGGCGGCGCACCGCTTCATCGCGATCGTCGCCGGCCAGTTGCAGCGACACAAGGCGCAATGTCGCCGCATCACCGACGATCTGCACCGGATGATCGGAAGCGTCAACGGCAAACACTGTCCGCAGGCTCTCGTGGCGGGCGACGATCCGGCGGAATGCCGTTTCGATGAACTCCGGAACGATCCGACCCTTGAGCTGCAGCGCGACCGGCATGTTGTAGTGGCGGCTGCCCTGCTCCATCTGATCGATGAACCAGATCCGTTGTTGTTCGTACGACAGCGGATGACTGCCGCTTTGATGACTGCCGGTTTCGCGCGGCGAGCGGTCGCGAACCGCAGTCGCGTCGGGTTCGCTCGACAGCACCGGAATGCTCGCCGTCTCCGACCATGGCGGCAGTGCGTCGATCCGCGCCGCAAACTCGGCCAGCCGCGGGTAGCGAAAAAGATCGCCGACATCGACCTTGCGCGCTGTCGCCGTACGAAGCCGCCCCGCCATGCGTACCGCAAGCACGGAATCGCCGCCCAGAGCGAAGAAATCGCTGCGCATGCAGAGAGCTGAGGCAGGTAGGCCGAGCATCTCCGACCAGATCGCGGCGACCTGCCGTTCGCGCGCGGATTCGAGCGGCAGCGGTTCTTCGAACTGACCGTCTTCCGGAGCCGGCAACCGCGACTTGTCGAGCTTGCCGTTGGTATTGACCGGCAACGCGTCCAGAACGACGAAAGCCGAGGGCAGCATGTAGTCCGGCAACGAACGCGCGACCTCGCCGCGCAACCGCGCCAGCGCTTCATCGCCGCCCGAATCCAGACACACGTATGCGATCAATCGGGCAGGCCGGTCGTGCTCGGCCTTGCGATGCACGATGGCCGCGTCGCGCACGTCGTTCGACCGCAGGATCGCCGCCCGGATCTCGTCGAGCTCGATGCGATAGCCGCGCAGCTTGATCTGATCGTCACTGCGGCCCAGATACTCGAAGTTGCGATCGTCGAGCCGGCGCACCACATCGCCGGTGAGATAAAGCCGCGCTTCCGGCAACGTGCCGCCGGGAACGAACTGCCGCCGAGTCTGTTCCAGCAGGTTGACGTAGCCGACCGCCAGGCCGACGCCAGCGATGGCTAGCTCGCCCGGCAGGCCCGGCGGCACCAAGCCACCTTGCTTGTTGAGCACGTAATGGCGATAACCCGGCAATTGCCCGCCGATAGCCGTGCGCAACCGGGAGTGCTCGTCGACGCGCACGCGCTTGACCAGCGAGTACACGGTTGCCTCCGTCGGGCCGTAGCCGTTCCACAACACCACGCCGCAGGCCAGCAGATGCTCTGCCAATTCAGCAGGTAGCGGTTCGCCTGCGCTGACGACGCATTGTCCCGCACGCGGGCGCCAACCGGCGCTACAAAGCTGTTTCAGACGCGATGGCGTGGCCTGCACGAAGCTTGGGGCCATCGCATCGGCCAACGCGGCCAACGCGAACGGATCGGCCAATTGCTCAGACGAAGGCAGGACGCAGGCGTTGCCAAGCGCCAGACAGCAGAGCCATTCGACGATCGAAATATCGAACGCCACGCTGGACATGAACAGCCAGCGCGCCCCCGTGCTCGGCTGCACCTGACGGACGAAGCCGCCAAGCAGGTTCTCGGCCGCACCGCGTGTGATCAGCACGCCTTTGGGGACACCGGTCGATCCGGAGGTATAGAGAACGTAAAGCGGGTCGTCAGCATCGAAGGGCGGCGCCTGCGGGCAGGTGGCTTCGTTCGCGGTCGACTGGAGACTTTCGAGATTCGCCCAGTCGGCCACTGATGCCGACTCTTCCGGTGTAGGCTCGCGGCCGTGTCCGGTGAGGACCAGCCGCGATCCGCTGTCGGCTAGGATGTGGCGCGTACGCAATGCCGGGCTTTGCGGGTCGATGGGAACGTACACGGCTCCGAGCTGGATCAGCGCCAGCAGCGCGACGATGAGCTCGGGCGAATGCGGCAGCAGGACGGCCACCCGATCGCCCTTGACGATCCCGTGGGCGTCACGAAGCGATGCCGCGACGGCATCGACGCGGCGGCCAAGATCCGCGTAGCGGATAACGCCGAAATCGCCTTCCATCGCCACTTGGTCCGGGTGCGCGGCAAACTGCGAGGCGAGCTGCGCGGCTATATCGAAAGTCGCGACAGACCTGCCGTCGTCGCCTTCGGCAATGGCCAGCAGATGCTGCCGTTCTTCCGGGGTGACGCAATCCAGTTTTGATACCGGGCGGTCTGCATCCTCGGCCAGTTGATCGATCAGGTGCAGGAACCGCCGGATCGCCGCAGCGATGTCGGCAGCGGAGAAATAGCCGAGGTTGTAGTCGAAGAACAGCGCGCTGCCCTCGTCTCCCTGGGCATCCCAGTAGGTGACGAGAAGCGGGATCTGTTCGTGACCATGCGAACAGTAGACCAATCGGCCCGGAATTCCGCCGAAATCCGGGTGCTCGCCGACGGGCAGATAGCTGAAGGCGAAATCGAACAAACTGTCCTTCGGCCGGCGATTGAGCGGGTGGTTGGCGACGTCCATCACCGGGACGCGGCGATGACGCATTAACTCCCGCTGAGCATGGCGAATGGCCGCGAGCGTCCCGGCCGCGGGCGCAGCCGGATCCACTTGCACCAGCAGCGGCAGCATCTGGGTCAGCAGACCGATCTTGTTGCGTTCGGCCTCGCTTTGCCGCCCATGCAGCGGTATCCCGACCACCACCGAGTCGGAACGGTAACTTTGGCTGAAATAGATCGACAGGACGGCCAGCACGAGCTGATGCCGGTCGACGCCGAGAGCAGCGCTCTGCGCCTCAAGCTTCGCATGCAGATGCGGCGTCAGCAGCAGCGATTCGCGCGCGCTGCGGTCGCGCGTCCCCGGCAACGCATCGTCGTGCGCGCCTGAGAACAGGCCGTCGTTGAAATCTTGCGCCTTCTGCGTCCAATAACGCAGGTCTTTGCCGTATCTGTCGCCGTCGCGATACGTGCGGTCTCGCTCCACCAGCTCGGCATAGGAAACCTCGGGATAACGCGGTAACCAGTCTCCCGAGGGCTCCGCGTAGAAACGCGCCAGCGCCGAGCCCCAGTTCAAGAAGCCGATCCCGTCCAGGGCGATGTGATGGCCCATGCCGACGTAATAGTGCAGATCGTCCGAGAGCTTGAGCAGGGCCGCACGATGGAGTTCGCCGTTCTCGATCGGCAAACAGGTCGAAAACAGCTCGTCGAGCCAAGCATCTGCCGTAGCCTGCGGATCAGGCCGCGCCGAAAGATCGACGAGCGCAAGCTCGGCGTTCGCCGCGGGGGCGTACGTTTGATACACGCCGGCCTCATCGACGGCGACCCTGATCCTGAACACCTCGAACGTTTCGACGAGTCTGGCGTGCGCGCGTCTGAGTCGGTCGATGTCGCAGTTTTCAAGCCGTATGTAGCCGCCGACGTTGTAGAAGGGGTTCCCTTCGTTGCGACACTGATGATGGAAAATGCCCGATTGCGCGGAAGTCAGCGGAAGCCGCTTGCCGACTGGAATCCCTCCATCTTGCTTCTGCAACTTCATCGCCATCTCTATGCTGCACTTGAGAAAACCCTGATCGACCGGGCCTGACCACCGCAGTACGCCTCGGTGGAGCAGGTCCTTATTCGGCATCTGGGAAAAATGCCCGGAATCCTGACGGTTTCCCGTTTCGTCGCTACGCGTCGTGGACGAAGCGCTTTCGCAGCCGGGATCAAGCGCCCGCGAGAAATCGATCGATGCGGGAGCGCGAACGACGTCGGCGCATACGCCGGGTTCTTCTCGATTGCGCGACAGCGAAGATTCACGCGCCGTGGCGTACGTCCGGCATGCCGGGATGCAGGAAGCACTTCTGTCCGCGGGTTCGTCTGGCACGGGTGTTCACCGGGCGACCCGCGTTTGCGCCTGTCGTCCATCGCGTGCAGGGCCAGCGTACGCGGCTTCTGCCCCCATGCCATTGCGCGTCGTGTTCGCGTGCGCGCTTCGGCGGATTCGCAGTCTCCAAAGCTCAGCCGCATCTTGGTCGTCCTGTCGGGGGTTAGGCTGTCCTGCCGCATGAGGGGATCTGTACAGAGATTCCCGAAAGTGCAGACACTGAGGAGATGCCTGTAAGCCCGGCAGATTAAGCCGCCGCAGAGGCGCTTGCAACATGAACCCCCGATCCGCATGCCCGAGAGGCCCGAACTTTCGCGCAATCCGGACAGCTAAGTTTATCCTCGTCGCAAGTTTATCCTCGTCGCACATCGCTGGGCTCGTACACCGAGATGACACGCTCCCGGACGCGATGTCCGGGTCGGCACGGCAGGATGACTACTCGACAGTCACCTGACCTTGCCGTGGTCGGCGAGGCGGACGGATGGCGGCACAATCGATGCGGCACAATCGATAGTGACCCAGAACACCGCATTGCGCCGTAGAAATGACCGCAGTTGGCGTTGAACCGCTTGCCTTCTTTCAGCGAGCGATCGTCCCGGCGATCCACGGAGTTGTGAAGAAAACATGACGAGGACGGCCATTGTGGTCCGAGTCGGCGGTGGCAAGCGCTGCGACCGGTACGGACCGCAATCGTCTTCGACGCGTTTCCCGGCAAATCGCGGATGGCAACGCTCTATTTCGCCGCGGTGTCTCCGACGATAGCGTGTGGGCTCGGATCCGCCGCTGGCGAGAACGAAGCATCGATCATCGATCATCGATCTTCATCTTCGGCTTGAAGCGTCTGAATCGTTTGTGGCAGCATAGCCCGACCTTGCTGGTTGCCGGGGCGATCAGCGTTACGAGATCGATTCCGACCACTGCAACAAGCAGGTTTCTTGCGCGGTTCATCTGCCGTCATCCCGTACCGGATGACAGCATTTCGACGACGCGAGGGGTCAACGGATCGGAGTATGCTCGACGCGGGGCCAGGACAACGCCAGCGATCCATGGCGGTGACACAACGTCAGCAAACTCAGGAGAGTGGTTGAATGCTTTACTGATACATCCGGAGATGATACGTCGGGCCCGCTTGGTCATCGGAATGATGCCGTTGTGGGCCTACGACGATACGGCATGAAACCGGGGGGATCGGCGCCATGCCCGCAGGAAACACGCGAACGCCCGAATAAACCCCCGAATAAACCCCCGAATAAACCTACGGGTCGAGCAGCGAGCCCGGTGCGCTTCGCCGGGACGCGATGCAGGGCTGCGGCACGACGCGAACACTAACAGGGCGCCAGCGATCGCGCCCCTCTTTCACGGACACTCCGATCGGCGATCGTCCTTCGCGAGCGATGCCAGCGATCCAGCAGAAGCCAGTGAAGTCCTCCCCGCCGCCGTACAGTTCTTGCGTCCGAAACACATGCCTTGCACAGAGTCGTGTGAGACATCGCGATCGCGTAGCCCCTGATCAAACCCGCGCAAAAACCCGCACAAAGCGGCTGCGACGACACATCTGCGCCGCATGGGCGTGGGCCGACCCATACGCCATGCCTTGGCGAACGACACCACTGCGCGAGCGCACGATCGTTGCCGCGTGCCGGGCCGACGATCGCCGCCCGGCCGGATGCGCCGAAACGCCGGCTTCGCGAAGCCGGCGCCGACGATTGGTCCGAAAGCATCGCGCATCAGGAGCGTCATGATGAACCGCAAGCGTAAACACCCGCTGCTTCTGCGATTCGCGCTGTTCATCGGTCTGCCGCTGGCCGTTACGTGCTGGTTCGGCCTTGCCCAACTGCGTGCGAGCTTGCCACAGACCTCAGGCCAAATCCCTACCCCGGGGCTTGAGCGCAAAATCAGCATTCTGCGCGACGACAATGGCGTGCCTTACGTCGATGCGGCCAGCGACATGGACGCTTATTTCGCGATGGGCTATCTGCATGCGCAGGACCGCCTGTGGCAACTGGAAATCTCGCGGCGTCTGGCACAGGGACGGCTGAGCGAAGTGCTGGGCCGGAAGGCATTGCAGGAAGACATCTGGATGCGCACGCTGGACCTCTATGGCGCTGCGCGAAACGCATGGCCGGCCTTGAGCGACGAGGCTCGCGCCTCGCTGCAGGCCTACGCCGACGGCATCAACGCATACCTGGGCGAGAAGCGCCCGTTGCCGCCGGAGTTCCCGCTGCTTGGCGTCGAGCCGCAGCCATGGCGGCCGATCGATTCGCTTGCTTGGTTCAAGGTGTTCAGCCTGGGCCAGTCCAACGGCATGGGTATGGAAGCCAGTCGCTACGTCGCCCGGAAGTATCTGCCGCAGTCGCAGTGGACCCTGCTCGAGCGCGAATATCCCGCCGATGCGCCGGTCACGGTGGAATCGTTTCAGGTGATGGGCGATATCGCTCGCATCGCGATGACGCTGACGGACGAACTGGCGGTCGGCGGCAAGTACGTCGGCAGCAACGCCTGGGTCGTATCCGGCAGGCATACCGCCCACGGCGGCCCGCTGCTGGCCAACGATCCGCACATGGGCCTGAAGATGCCGTCGCTGTGGTACGTCGCGCATCTGTCCGCGCCGGGGTATTCCGCGTCCGGGATGTCGGTGGTCGGCCTGCCCAACATCGTCTTCGGCCGGAACGGTCATATCGCCTGGGGCGGTACCAACATGATGGCCGACACCCAAGACCTGTACATCCTGGAGACGGACCCGGATCGGCCGAACCACTATAGGGCCGACGGCGATTGGCAGGCGCTGGACGTGCGTCAGGAGGAAATCCGGGTCAGAAACGACTTCCCTTCGGCGCTGCGCAAGCCGCTGGCTCCGGTACGCATCCAGATCCGTCGCTCCAGGTTCGGGCCGGTGGTCAGCGACGCGCTGCGCACGGTGGAACACCCGGTCAGTCTGCGCTGGCCCGGGCTGGATCCAGGCGACACGTCCTACGAGGGCGTCTTCCGTCTGTCCTATGCCAAAAACTGGCGCGAATTCAACCTCGCCCTCGGCGCTATCGTCACTCCGACCATGAATATGGTGTATGCGGATAGCGCCAACAACATCGGGTACGTGGCGGCGGGCCGCATCCCGATGCGTCGCACGGGCGAAGGGATGCTGCCGGTCCCCGCAGTCGATCCGCGCTACGCTTGGGAAGGATATATCCCCTTCGCCGAGATGCCGCGCGCGTTCAATCCCCCGGACGGCTTCCTGGTCAGCGCCAACAATAGGATCGTGGGCCCGGACTATCCGCACTTCATCTCGCGCGATTGGGCGCCACCGGCGCGGGCCGAGCGGATCACCGCGATGATCGAGACCGCGATCGGACGCCAAGGCAGGATCGGCGTGAAAGACATGCAACGGATGCAAGGCGACGTCAAGGATCTGGAAGCCGAAGCACTCAAGCGGCATCTGCTGGAGCTGCTGCCCGCGCGATTCGAGTCCGATCCGTCGGTGCGCCAGCTGCGGAACTGGGACGGCACGATGTCGCTGGGCCGGGAAACGGTGCTCTTCAACCTGTGGGTGAAAAACCTCAAACGGCGCATGTTGCTCGATCGTTTGGAGCGCTACGGCGACGACGGCGCGCAGATCGAAGTGCTGCGCGCTTACGTCGACGGCATCACTCCGCTGCAGATCAAGCGGATGCTCACGAGCGGCGATCGCGGCTGGTGCGACGGCCCGCAAGAAAAGAACGCGCGCGCCGACTCACGCTGTGGTGCACTCGTGCAGGCGGCCCTGACGGACGCGCTGAGAGAACTGGCGAAGTGGGGCGACTACGGGAGGTCGGATGCGATGCAGCAGGCGACATTCCGGCATCTGCCCTTCAGCGACGTCAACCTGCTCGACCGCATCTTCGGCCGCCGGATCGCCAGCGCGGGATCGGAGAATTCGGTGAACGTGGCGGCCGGCAGATACAAGCCGATGGAAGGCTTCGAGCAGACTTTCGGCGCGGTGTTCCGCCAGGTGATTTCGCTGGCCCCGGGCAACGGGTCGCACCATTACATGAACTCGACCGGCCAGTCCGGCAATCCGGCCAGCACCCACTTCGACGACATGATCGAACCGTTCAATCGGGTGGAGTTCGCCCTGCTGCGCAAACCCGAGCAGGGAACCGCCGAATCCGTGCTGACCCTGATCCCGCCCACGCCTCCCCCGGAAGGCCGACCGTGAAACTGTTCGACCTTTTCATCCGGCAAGCGCCGAACCGCATCTTTCTCTCGATCGTGCTCGGCGCGCTGGCAGGCGTCTCCTACTCGCTACTGATCCCGCTGGTCATGACCGGCATCGGCGATTCCGCCGATGCCGGCAATCGCGGCGACACCGCGCTGTTCCTCGGTTTCGAGATCCACCAGCACAAGCTCGCGCTCGCCTTCTTCGCGACCTGCCTGTTCGTTCTGATCACCCGTTCGATTTCCCAGGTCGTCCTGGTGCGGGTCGCGATGGACGTGACCACCGCTCTGCGCAAGACGATCTACGGACAAATCGCGCGCGCGCCGATCGCGGACCTGGAACGGATCGGATCGGCGAAGCTGATCGCGACCATCACGACCGACGTCAACCGAATCGTATTCGGCGCTCGGGCGATACCCGACCTTGTGATCTGCGCGGTCACCATCGTCGGCATGCTCGGCTTCGTGGCCTACCTGAACAGCGACGTCTTCGTGTTTCTGCTTCAGGCCATCGCATTCGGCGTCGTCACATACCAGATTCCGATATTCATTTCCAACAAATACTTCCGGCAATCCCGACAGCGCGTCGACATGCTGCAAGAAGCGATTCAGGGGCTGATCGCCGGCGCCAAGGAGCTGAAGCTCGACGCACACAAACGCGAACGCTATTTCGCGGATGTTCTGCTGGACCACGAGCATGCGGTCCTCGACGCCGACAAGACCGGAAACACCGTGGTCCATCTCGCCGAAAATTACGGCGACATGATCAGCTTCTTCGCGATCGGCATGATCGTCTACGTCTTCATCAACTATCATGCCATCAGCACGGCTGAACTCACCGGCGTGGTTATGGCGATGCTGTACATCACCACGCCGATCGCGCTGGTCATCAACGCGGTGCCCTCGCTGGTCATGGCCAGAATCTCGCTCAACAAGGTCAACAGCATCATGAGCAGCATCCCGGCCGAATCGTATCCGCCGGCGCGCGGCGACGAGGTTCCGGCGTGGAGCGAACTGCACGTTCGGGGCCTTCGTTATCAGCACCACGGCACCGCGGACGAAGCCGGCTTCAGCGTCGGCCCGATCGATCTGGACATCCGTCGCGGCCAAGTGACCTTCATCGTCGGCGGCAACGGCTCCGGAAAATCGACCCTGAGCAAGCTGCTGACCCTGCACTATGCGGCTTGCGAAGGCGACATCCTGTTCGGGGAACATCGTCTGACCGAGGAAAGCTTCTCCGCCTACCGTCAGCGGATCTGCGCAATCTACTCCGATTACCATCTGTTCGATCGCCTGCTTTGCGACCGGACGCCGGAGGAAACGGAGCGCATCCAGGAATACATGACTTTGCTCCGGCTCGACGACAAGGTCGCGATCGAGGAACGGAGGTTCTCGACGACGGCGCTGTCGGACGGCCAGCGCAAGCGACTGGCGCTGCTGGCGGCGCTGCTGGAAGACAAGGATCTGTATCTGTTCGACGAGTGGGCGGCGGACCAGGACCCTTCGTTCAAGGACGTGTTCTACCGGCACATCATCCACGCGCTCAAGGCCCGCGGGAAAGCCGTGGTCGTCATCAGTCACGACGACCGTTTCTTCGACGAGGCCGACCGCCTGATCTACATGGAACAGGGCCTGGTGCGCGAAATCGTCGATATCGGGCGCCCGCCCGAATCGCTCAAGAACGCGGCCGGTTCGGCCGCGCCCTCTCCGCCTGCCGCCGGACGAACCACCGCCGAGCAACAGGCCCTGAACACCACGGATCGCGAGTCATGACCGACACCATCGAGAAGAACGGCAACGACGTCTCTCCGCTGAACGGCGAGTTCTACAGCTACCTTCAGGCCAACGGACTGCTCGGTGAATTCCCTTTCCGGGAGATGGCGACGACCGAGCTCGTCCGCAGCTACAAGCACACGATCAACTCCTGGCCCTTTTTCGTGTCGCCAGAAGTGGTAGACGACATGAAGGAGATGAACGCGAGCATCCTGCCTCTGATCTGCAAATCGCTGCGGGCGATCTTCGGCGGCGACCCGATGCAGATGGCGTCCGCGATGGGTATGAATCCGGCGTGCTGCACGTTACTTTTCGATGGCGCCGATTTGTCCAACTTCTGCTTCCGTTCGGACGCCATCCTCACTGACGACGGATTCAAGCTGCTCGAACTGAACGTCGGCACCGATATCGGCGGCTGGGAAATGCCGTGGATAGACGACACCTTCCGTCGGCACGATGCCTACCGCGAGTTCTTCGACCGCAACGCGGTCGCCTGCCGCAACACGCCGGCCATCTTTTTCAGATTCCTGGTCGAATCTGCCGCGAAGATCGAGCGCGGCAGCAAGCTCATTCTGGTCAGGATCGGCAAGACTTACCAGTTGTCGAGCTTCGGAGAGCCGCTGCAGCGATACATCGATATCGCGGTGAAGGAGTCCAAGGCCGATTGCCGGATCGAGTTCTTTTCGTCGTTCGATGAGCTGTATCTGGCCCGCGATGGCGTGTTCCATCGCGGTCGCCGTGTGCATCTGCTGACCTTCAGCGATCTGCACAACGATCAGGGACCGCCGCTGGATCTGCTGCGCGCCATCTTCGGCGGGAAGGTCGCCTGTCCGGATTTTCCGGCGCCCCACCTGTTCTCGGACAAGCGCCATATGGCGCTGCTGCATCACGCCGCACGCAACGGGCTACTGACCGAGCAGGAGGCGGCGCTGGTGAACCGCTATGTCCCCAATACCTTCGTCCTCGGTGGCCCGTTGTTTTCGCAGGCGATCCGCGACGAGGTGCTCGCGAACAAGGATGCCTACGTGGTCAAGCAATGCCATGGCATGCAGGGCATCGACGTGCACGTTGGGCGTTTCACCGACGACGCGCAATGGCGAGAGGTCATCGCCAACCTGCGCCAGCCGGAAACGTGGATCGCGCAGGCGTATTGCGAATCGAAGAAGTTCTACGGTCACGCGGTCAATGCGCGCGAGGTGTACAGTCAGGTCTGGGGCATCTTCCAGTTTGGTCCGCATTACGGCGGCTCGTGGATCCGGATGATGCCGGCTTATGACAAGAAGTACGACGGCGTCATCAACTCCGCGCGCGGAGCGGAGGAGCGCCTCATCTTCGAGGCCCCGCGCTGATCGGTCGCCGGTGAGTCGCCAGCGCCCCCCTGGCAACCGCTACGGCCGCAACGTCTGGTCATCGCGCAAAAAGCGCGTCCCACAGCACCCACCCTGTCGGCACCTCACCAGGCGATGACCGAACGGGAAAATTCCAGACAACTCAGTGGCTTGGTTTAAATCGACGACACCTATCTGGGCGGCGAGCGCAAGGGTCGCAAACGCGGGCGCAGATAAGAGAACAAACAGGCGCTCCTGGTGGCGGTACAGACCAACGCGGACTTCTCCGCGCCGAGTATGGGGGTCGTCGAGCCGATGCGCAGCTTCGACAACGCCTCGCTGAAGCACTGGGCTACCCGTCGATTGGCGCCCGGATGCACGGTCTACAGAGATGGCTTGGCCTGCTTCCGGCGAATCCAAGGCGCCGGTCACACCCACATTAGGCCGGCGGAGGCCGCGCCTCGACGGAAGTGCCGTAGGCGCGATGGGTCAATGTGCTGTTGAGCAACCTCAAACGCGCCATGAGAGGGGTGTATCACGCCATGCCTCAGACAACGTACACACGACGATATCTTGCCGAAGCCGCCTAACGCTCCAATCGCAGGTATCGCCTCCAGGTATCGTCTCAAGGAGATGTTGTCGCGGCGAGCCGTCGCCCTGGTGCACCGCAAGCATTGCCCGGAGCCGATTCGAGCAATTTTCACGGCTGAGTCACAGGGATAATCAGAAAACGCCATGACCAGACCGCCCGCCTGGCGCTGCGCGACGCTCGAATCCTAGCGAGCCGCTGCGACGCAACGCGGCGCATGCGGAGATATCGAACAGGCGCTTACACCAGCATCGCGCATTTGCCAACGTTTGGGCGTGGTGCCGGGCACAACGACCAAACGAGCATGTCCCATCCCCGATCACTGTCCGCGCTGGCTTCATTGGCTGATGCCGTTTTCTGCCATCAATCGAGCGTTCGGGCAAGACGCGATGCTTGACCGATATCAATAGCGATGCCGTCTGTGATGTGAACGTTGCGATGTGCGCGCTCTGCGAGCTCGGGTGAGTGCGTCACCACCACGATCGTGGTACCGGCGGCATTGATCTTCTCCATCAGTTCCATGATGCCAAGCGCCATCTGCGAATCGAGATTGCCTGTGGGCTCGTCCGCCAGCAGCAGGCGCGGGCTGCCGGCAAGCGCGCGGGCTATGGCCACACGCTGCTGTTGGCCGCCGGACAGTTCGGCTGGGTAATGCTTCATGCGCGAACTCAGGCCGACATCTTTAAGGGCCGTCTCGATGCGCTCTCGACGTTCGGCTGCAGCCATTCCGCGATAGAGCAAAGGCGTTTCGACGTTGTTGTAGACATTCAGATCGGGAATCAGATTGAAACTCTGGAAGATGAACCCGATTTTCTCGTTGCGCAGTCGCGAGCGCGCTTTGTCCGAAAGCCCACGCAAATCCTGCCCGTCCAGTCGGTACTCGCCGCTGGTGAATTCCTCCAGCAGTCCGGCGATGTTGAGGAAGGTGCTCTTTCCCGAACCGGATGGTCCGGTGATCGCCACGAACTCACCCTCCGCCACATTCAAGTCAAACGCGCGTAGCGCATGGGTTTCGACCATCTTGGTCCGGTAGATCTTTGTGATCTGCGACATCTGGATCATAGGGCTCTCGTGGAGAAGGGCCGCGCCTGTGTCGGCCGCTGTTGGGTTTATCGCGAAAGGCGGGCCGCCGTGTTCAGGACGCTGTGTGCAAGCTGCAGCCGGGTTTCCATCGGCACGCTGCGATTGAGCAGCACCACCATGCCGATACCATTCGATGGATTGAAGGCCACATAGGCACCGAATCCCCTGGTTGCGCCGGTCTTGTAGACCAATACGTTACGCTGCTGCGGTAGCGGCGGTGTCAGCGCCCGAACGGCATTACTCTCGAAAACGACCTTAGCCGAGTTGCTCGCCAGCAGGCTATCCAAGCTAACGGGATAGGGCAGTTGTTCCCAGACCAGATTCTGGGTCATCTCGCCGAGTCTGTAGTAACCGATATGGGTGTCGTCGATGGCGCGCGCGAGACTTGGTTGCACGCGGACCAAATCGAGATTGATCTCGACATAGCGCAGTAGATCCCTGGCGCTGGTCTTGATGCCGTAGGTCGGTTCCCACAACATGCCGGGCGTCATCCGTACGGGAACGTTCTTGGCGTCGTAACCCTGCGCGTAGAGCGGCATTTTCGCAGGCGGAACGACGAGGTAGGTATGCGATAGACCCAGCCTGGGCAACAGCACGCCTTCCATCGCCTTGTGGAACGGCATGCGCATGGCCCTCGCCGTCGCCATGCCGAGTACGCCGATATTGGGATTGGCGTAGGTGCGTCGTGCCCCGATGGGGTATTGCGGCTTCCATTGCTGCAAATACGTCATCAGCTGGCGCTCGCTGCCAATCGCGGCAGGCACTTGCAACGGAAATCCGCCGGCGGTGTGGGTGCCGAGGTTGATCAGCGTCGCCTTGTCGAGATCGTGACCCTTGAGTTCGGGCAGGTAGCGGCCGGGCGTGTCCGTCAGAGACAGATGCCTGTTGACTTGCGCGTACGTGGCCAGGGTCGCTGTGAATGTTTTGCTGATCGAGCCTATTTCGAACAGCGTGTCTGGAGTCACCTTCGCCCGGGACTTCTTCGATCCGACGCCGAAGGTGTAGTAGTGATCGGCGCCTTTGACCGTTATCGCGATCGCGATGCCGGGCACGTGGTGTTGGCGCATGAAGCTCTGGACGGTGTTCTTGAGTTCGATCTCCGCAGCTTTGTGCGGATCGGGCGCGTCTTTTGCGGATGCGAGGGCAGTAAAGAGCAGGAAATACAGGGGTAAAAGCATTTTCACTGCGGGCAATCCATTCCAGGCTCGATGTCTGTTGCAGGCACGTCGTGATGTCTCAGCGTCGCAAGCGTCGAGACCGACGGACACGATTGGGAAGTTGTTACATCTGCGGCAATCACGGCTGTTCCGGATACCCCCGGCCGTTGCTGGGCAATCCGGCCGTTGCAGGGCAATGTGAAAGCGGTCACCGTACGCTTCAGCCGGCGCGTACTGACTATACCACGCGAAACGATGTGCGGCCGCCATGGGCGCAAGCTGTACATGACCGACATCTCCAGCCTCCTGCCGCCGCTGTCGGGAAACGCCAGATTGCGCCTACATCTGGTCTGCGACGACGGCGAAATATTCTACAATGGCGAAACTTCCAAGAGACCGAGTAATGGACGAAAATTTCCGCAAGGACTATCTAGATCTGAATGCGTTTCGCGGTCTTGGCGAAGATCCCATCTACAGGCTTCCTCAGCTCGTCGACAGGCCCCGCACGTGGCCGCTCAGCCGCTGGGCGGAAGCGCCTCGTGATCTGGGTTTCAACGACTTCCTCAATTGTCAGTGGAAGGGGATGCGCCTGCTGAAGGACCCTCCGACGCAGTCGGCTTATCACAATCTGCTGTGGGAACTACGTCCGCGGACGATCATCGAACTGGGCATCTATAGTGGCGCGTCGCTGGTGTGGTTCCGCGATCTGACCAAGCTCATGGGCATCGACTGTAAAGTGATCGGGTTCGACAAGAACCTTACCCGCAATCGCATCCCAGCCTCCGATATGGACAACATCACGCTGATCGAAGGCGATTGCAACGATCTATCGACGCTGGAACCGCTGCTTGCGCATACCGACCAGCCGGTGCTGCTGATCGACGATGCGCACTGGAACACTTTCAACGTCATGTCTTGGGCGGCGGCTCGCTTGCTCAAACCGGGCGACTATTTCGTTATTGAGGACATGATCCAGTTCTGGGACCGTTATAGCCCGAAGCTACTCGCCGAGTACCTCGCATCGTTCGATGGTGTACTTGAGATGGACATGCTCTACGCTAACGCTTGTCCGCAACTCGAACGCGGCGTCTTCCGTCGTTCAGGCGTAAAAGAGTAAAGCACGCAACTCCACCGACGTCCGCAGACGGCCTTCGCGCGGTCCGTTCTCGTCAAAGAACGCTGTGTGAGGGCAAAGCCCGGATACCTCCAACAGATCCTCGCGCGCATCGTCTCCGCTGGCTAGCGCCAGCGCGCGCGATGCGCTGTCGTAGCACTTGAAGACCACGGCTTCGTCCGGAGCCAGACCGCTCCAGAAGTACCAGCGGTGGGACGAACTGTATTTAAGTGAATAGTTTTCGCGATCCGTCAGCCACGCGGGGAAATCGAGGCGCGTGGGTACGAGCTCCGCAGCGAGATCGATCGATTCGCAATCACAAAAGGCGAGCGGGTAATTACGTACGGGTGCTAGCAGCGGGCGCCAGATATTGATGATCTGGAACCGCCGGTAGCGCGCCGCATCCGCATTGGCATGGAGAGCTGCGCGGGCGCGGGCGCTTCGCGGATTCTGGTCGACATGCACACGCTGATGGGCCGACTGGTAATCGCCGCTGCGCGGAGCGCTACCGTCTTCACGCCTGAAAGTGGCATCGAAGAAGGTGACCGCATCGGCGTTGGTTATCGAGCGCAACAATTCTTCAATTTCGCGCTGGTATGTCTCTAGCGCCGAAGATGATCGCTCCATTAGGGCCACGGCATCGACTTGCGTATGCACCGTGTGCTTTTCGAATCCTGCAATGTCGAGCCTCGGATCAAAGTCGTCGGCAGTACGAAGATCGACGATGGGGGTCTCGACCGCAACTCTACGGAAATTCATTATGATCTCGGGAGGCGAGGTGACTGCATCGATCACCCAATCGTCTTCCTTGCCATTCTCGACCAGTGGCGCGCTGTAATAGAGGGGGGCGGTGACTGAAGGCATACGGTGCGTCCTTGGAATGTCGTTCGCGCGCCACGGTCGGTCGCGCAGAAAGTGGGCTAAAACGAAAGCGTTTCGAGGCGTCGTATACCGCGTTCATGCGACAGCGCTGCTTAACGTGGTATCGGCGAATAGTTCGGACAATCCATCAACCACTGCATCAATGTCCGCTTCCGTGTTGTAGACATGCGGCGACAACCGCAACAGGGGTTGTTCGAGTTGATCGACGATAGCCGCTTCGATACGGAACCGCTCGCGCAGCAACCGCGACAGATCGATTCGATGCAAGGATGGCGGTAGCGTGAAGGCGGTCAACGCACTGCAGAGCGCGTCATCGGCTGGCGTTGCAGGCGCGACACCTTCGAGATCGGCGAAGAGCGCGCGGGCATATTCCGCGAGGGTGCGCATCCGAGCGACCGCAGCGTCAGCTCCGAACGATTGATGAAACGCGATCGCGTCCGGGACAACGAGCCAGGGGCAGAGGTCGCGCGTGCCTTCGCATTCCAGGCGACGAAGACGCGACGTGCTGCCGTAGGAGTCGCGCGCATCCGGATCCGTTGCGGCCTGCAGGCCCGGGTATCCCCAGCTGACGATGTTCGGCTGCAGGCGATCCTCGCCTTCGCGGCCGAGATGGATGAAGCTGGCACCGCTCGGGGCGAGCAGCCATTTGTGGCAACTGCCCACGTAGAAATCGCAGGGGATCGTAGCGAGATCCAGCGTGCTGGAGCCAATCGCGTGCGCGCCATCGACGACGCTGACGATGCCGCGATGCTGCGCTTCCTCGCAGATCCTCCGCGCCGGCAACACCAGTCCGCTCGCGGAGACGATGTGGCTGAAGAAGATCAGGCGCGTCTTCGCACCCATCGCGGCAACGGCCGCAGCCACGATCTCTTCGGGATCCTTGGGCATACGCGGAACCGAAAATATACGTAGCGACAGCCCGCTGCGCTCCGCAGCACGCTCCCAGCACCAGCGCATGGTGCGGTATTCCTGATCGCTCAGCAGAATCTCGCCCGGCGCCTTCAAGCGCAGCGATGACGCTATCAGACTCACCGCTGCGCTGACACTCGAGGTGAACAACAGCCGGTGGGCGGCGCCACCGACGAAGCCAGCCAGTACTTCACGCGCCCGCCAGAGCAGCGCGGGTACCTGGCGCAGCATGAAGTCTGCCGGATCGCTTGCGAGCTGCAGACGCAGCCCGGTAGCCGCGTCGTGGACCGGGCGTGGCAACGGGCCGAACGAGCCGGCATTGAGATAGATCACAGAGGGCGGAAGCAACATCCGTTCGCGGACATGCTCCCAGTCGACGGAGGACATTGCGGGCGAAGGCTCCTAGGAACTGCAGGTGATGGTTGCGAATCGCGCGTTAGACTGGGCTCGTAGCGACGTGCATTTCCAAGTAGCTGTCCCCACACCATTCGCCAAAGGACGCCACCTCTCCAGACAGATGGGTGCCCATACCCAGCGACTTCGCGAGTGGTACTGAGAAGGTGAATTCCGACCGAGGCCGCAGGAACAGCACGCTCGAGGTGCGCTGGCTACCGATGAGTTGCGACATATCCGGTGAGACAACTCGGTGCTGTGGCGCCTTGATCTTACCGTCAGACAGCAGCGGAGCGACCGATCCGCAGATCACCACGCCGCAGCCCGGTCGCGGTGGGAGCCCGACGAATGCGTTGTCGATCTCCACCTGCAGGCTCACCAAGCCATTCGGCGAGGGGGTCTGTACGATCACCGAAACGATCGATAGGTCGTAATGCGGTGCCATCCGATTAGGCTGTTGTTCGGCGCAGCGGTCCTCAGGCACCTCGGGGTAATAGCGGTAACGCAGTACCGGATCGCAATCGACCAGCGCTTCGAGATCGGCCACCAGATGCACGTCCATGCTCTTGAGCACGGCCTTCGCCGTTTCCTGCGAGATCCGGTAATGCAGGTCGAAGTACTCCGTCCAAATCTGCTCGAATTCGGCCGATGGAAACATGTTGTCCGCGATTCCCATGGAATAGACCATGGCGTAGTCCGAATAATCGCCGGTATTGGTGCTGCGAGCAGTGCTTTCGGACCCTAGCGGAGAGAAGCCTCGACGCATCGTTGGCGAGGGGTTGATGACCGCCCGTTTCGCCTCGTCGTCGGCAGTCGTGAAGAATTGCATGGCAGCGTTGCCCGCTCGCATGTACGCAGCGAGCAGCGCATCGTCCACTTCGAGATAGAAAGCGCCTTGTTCGGTCACGCAGCGGCGAAGTTCGTCCATGCGCTCACCGCGGTTGAGTACGTCCAGTGCGAAAGTCGGCACGGTGCGGTCGTTCATCTGTGTCTGCCCTGTGTCTGCGAGTCAGCTGGCGGTTACGCCAGTGCCGGGGTATGGGTGTCGGTTGTAGCGGTACGAAGATTGACGTAATTGCTGCCGATCCACTCGCCGAACGTGGCGGTATCTCCTGTGAAATCGACGTCCAGTCCACTAGAACGGGCCAGCGGCACCGAGAACCGGAATTCCGGCTTTGGGCGTAGGAAGAACACGCTGGATGTGCGAGCGCTGCCGATGCGCCGATCGATCGACGGTGAGGCCACTCGATGGCGCGGCGCTTTGATCCTGCCGGCCGACACTAAAGGCGCCACTGCACCACAGAACACCACCATACATCCGGGGATCGGTGGCAGATCGACATAACGACTCTCCACCTCGGACTGCAGGCTGACGAAGCCGTTAGCGCATGCTGTCTGCTGGATCGTGGTGATCACGGAAAGATCATAATGCGGGGCCATACGTTGCGGCTCCTGCTCCGCGCAACGGTCTTCAGGTACTTCCGGGAAGTAGCGAAAACGCAGCAGCGGGTCGCACTGCAGGAAGTCTTCGACAGACTCGTCGAGCACGGCGTCGGAGGCCACTAGCACCTCACGGGCGATATCGCGGGTAATGGCATAGAAGCAGTCGAAATAAGCTGTCCAGATCCGCTCGAATGCCTCCGATGGATACAGGTTACCGGATAGACCGATGGAGTAGGCCATCGAATAATCCGTGTATTCGCCGCCATTGGTGATCTTGGCCGTGCTTTCGGCTTCCAGATCGGAGAAGCCGCGGCGGATATTCGGCGTGAGGTTCTTCATCGCGTTGCGTTGCTCCGGAGTGCTGTTTTCGAACAGCTCCATCACCGCAGCCTTCGCCTTGGCATGTTCCTGCACGAGCCTCTCGTCCTCGCGGACATAGAAGACGCCGTGTTCAAACAGCGTCTTGCGGAAAGTGTCGAGGCGGGCGCCCGCTCTGAGTGCATCCAGTTCGAAAACGTTCATATGCGTATCGTTCATAGTCCTATCACCTCATCTGTAGGTGTTGCGTCCGGTTAATGGGCAACGGCGAAACCGGCGCGGATCAGGTCTGTCCGTTGGCGCGGATCAGATCGAGCAGACCGCGCTGCAAGTATTCGCCGTAGGACACCGGCGCGTTGGTGCTGGCGTGCGCATACTGCGGCGGAACGAAAGGAGTGATCTCGCTCTTGTAAGACAAGTTCGCGAAGAAAGGAATCGACAGTCGCTCGGCGTTGATATACTTGACCCGATGCACTGGCGCCGGGTAATAGCCGCTAGTGAGGTGCGCCATATAAGTACCGCAGTTGACCAGAAAATGCTGGTCCGACGCCGGGATATCGAGATAGCCCTCGTCGGTTGCGACCTGGAGATTGGGCACGGCGGTCTGGTAGAGAACCGTAATCAGCGAAACGTCCTGATGATGCTCAAAGCCCAGTTTCTCGCCGTCGGGCCCGGTCTTCAACGGCGGATAGTCGCGCAGGTAGGGATAACGAATTAGGGAGACTGCGGAAAGCGTGTCGTCCTTGGTGAAATGCGGCTCGAAGAAGGTTTCGTCGCGGCCGAGCGCGATCGCGAAGCCGCGCAATATCAGGGCGGAGACGTCGAAGACTTCCGAGAAGTAGCGTTCGTAATACTGCTGCATGCCCGGATGCCTGTCCGCATCGGGCCAAATGTTGACCTCGTGGGACGGCAGGCCTGCGCGGATCATCGGATGATCGTTGTTGAAGGCCGGATTGAGATAGCAAAACGATTCGTTGGCCTTCTTGCCCTTGATCGCCATGTAGTAGCCGTTGCGTACTCTGGGATTAGCAGGGTTATAGGCCTTGATCGCGAGGTCCCATTTCTCTTCGTCAGTCATGGACATATGCCAGTCTGTCGTCGTTTTCTGTAGTGCTGCCAGATCGACACCGTGATTAGCGGCGTAAAAGAAGCCCGAGCCCTTGCAGGCGCGATCGATCTGGTCGGCGATTTCTTTTTTGTTGCTCGCATCGTTCCCGGAAAGACCGGAAATATCGATGACGGGCACGCTGGCATGCTTGCTCATGTTCAGCTCTCCTGATTGATGGAAAATAATCGGTGTGTCGAATGGCGTTTTAGCGTTGCATATGCTTAGACGGTGAGTCTTTCCTGGAGTGACGATGCGATCCTCGCGCAGACCCGCTCGACTGTAGTCTTGTCATGAATCCAGGAAAAGTGACTGTTGTCGCCGAGGATGTCGATCTCGAAGCTCGATGGCGGTAGCAGCGTGTCGAGATTGTTGTAGGGCGCCCGGGCGTAGTACTCGAACATCTGGCGCTGATCGTCGCTCTCATGATCGTCGATGGGAGTGACGGCCTTGAACAGCACGATATTGTCCGCGGCATCCGCCAGATCCTTTAACGCCTGCGGGTTCGGCCGATAGCGATGGTTAATCGGATCCAGCGAGTGACCCGGTCGAGCCAGACCGAGGTCTTCGGCAGCCTTCTTCGCGTTGAAGAAGGAGTCGACCATCAACAGGTTAGACACCTGTTCTCCTTCGGCCTGCAGTTGCAGTGCCAGCTCCATCGATACCACGCCGCCGAAGCTCCAACCGAAGAAATGATAGGGGCCATGCGGCTGCATCTTGCGAACGTGGCTCAGATAGTACCGAGCGATCTCCTCGAAAGATTGCATCGGCGTGTGCAGATGTACGTTGTTGAACAGCGCCAACCGTAAGCCTGGTAACTGCTTGGCAAGGTTGTTCATATAGCTTTCCGCACCGCCTTCGCCAGGCGGTAGCACGAACAGTATCGGACCTTTAGCCGTCTCGTTGAGCATGAAGTAGGGCTCGAAATCGACGGTGTGGTACATAGCATCGGAGCGCTTGCCCGGCACGCCTAAGATCGGGCCGACCTCTGCGATGTAGGTGGCGATCGCCTGGAGACGCATCTGCAGAAGTCTGGTGAAGCGCTCACTCGCCCCAGGGTCCAGGCGGCTTTCGACATCCACCACCATCCGGCCACCGATGCAGCGTGCGGTGATATCGATCAGGCCTTCGATCGCATTCGCATCACGATCGGATTGACTGATCCCACAACGCGCAGGATCAAGCTGCCAGCAAGCCGTTTCATCAGTCGCACCCTCCGCGAGCAAGCTCTGCGGGTCCGCAAACATGCCCAGATAGTTAAAGCTGATTTCTGGCAGTGGCGCTCGTTCGCTGCCGTATGCACCCCGCAGTGCGCCGTAGCCGATACCGTTGAATGGAATGCGTCGACGGTTAGCGCAAGTCGCGGCCAGACTCTCACGGATGTCATCGTTACCAACGACGGCAAGCGGATACAGTGTGGTGAACCAGCCCAACGTATCTTGCACGTCGGGCGCACCCTTCAGCGCTTCGCGCCCATGGCTTTCCATGACGACGAAATGCCTGGGGCGGCCGGTAAGCTTGTGCAGACTCTGGCCGAGAGCGGTCAGCATGAGGTCAACGGTATGCAGGCCGGTGGACCGGCGACGGCGACCGATCAGGGCATCGGTGTGCTCGCGATCAAGCTCGAAACATGCGTGATGTCGATCGGTGCCGGAGCGTACCCACGTGGACGTCGCCCGCTCGGCGTTGACCTCGCGCGCCGTCTCCTCCCACAAACGCCTCTCCTCGACACCAGGAACATAGGCCTGCAAAGCCTCAGCCCACCTGCCGATGTCACTCGAAGGTGGCGCCAACGTCTTGCCTCGGTAGAAAGCTTCTAGATCGCGACAGAGGATCTCCCAGCTAACGGTATCGACAATCAGATGGTGCAACGACAGCCAGACACGCGCTGAGTCATCGGCGAAGCCGCGAACGAGTGCGGCACGACACAATGGTCCACGGGCGAGGTCGAAGCGCCCCTGCAGAGCATGCAGTTTCGCGTCCAGCGCACCCTCGGCCATCGACTCGATGTCGACGACTTGCAGCGGAATCGCAATGTCGGCATCGCACTCGGCGTAGTACTGGACCACTGCGGCAGGATCGCTTCCCTTGATGTGGTAGCGGAGGCGGAAAGCGTCGTGATGGCGCGCTAACTTATCCAGCGCGGTACGCAGACGTCCTATGTCAAGCGCAGGCGTGCGAATGGTGAGGTATTGATTCCAGTGTCCAGGGTCCTGCAGAGGCTTGGCGAAGAACCATTCTTGGATCGGCAGCAGCGGACAGTCGCCCATCGGCGGCGTATGCGCATACTCGGACGCAGCGGCAGGTAAGGTTTTAAGTATGTGCTCGCAGAACCCGCGCACAGTGGGGAAGTCGAACACGTGTCTGACACTGACCTTCTGGCCGAATATACGGCGGATGTGGCTGGTCAAGTGAAGCGCGGAGATGCTGTCGCCGCCGATCTGGAAGAAGTCCTCGTGAACACCGACTTGCCGGCCCTGCAGTACGCTGCTCCATAGACGGCACAGGCGGGCTTCGAGCCAGTCGACGGGGGCGACGTAGTCGGTGTCGTCCGCGATCCGGTCCAAACGCGCCAATGCATCGACATCGAGCTTGCCATTGACGGTGAGCGGAAGGGTGCCATTGACCCGCGTCAGCGTCGACGGCACCATCGTCGGTGTCAGCGTCGACTGCAAGTGTCTCATGAGCTCGTTTTCGCGCACCTCGGGCGTCGCCACATAGTAGCAGGCCAGGCGACTGCCACTGAGCGGACCCGCATCGTGACGCGCCACTACAGCGCATTGCTGGACGCCCGGGAACGCGATGAGGACAGCCTCGATCTCGCTCGGCTCTATCCGCACACCGTTGACCTTCACCTGGTGGTCGTTTCTGCCCAAGAATTCCAGTTCGCCGCTGTGGCGACGCCGCACCATATCGCCGGTCCGGTACAGTGCAGCGCTGCGCGCCTCGCCGCGCTGGGCCTCGGTCTGGAAGGGATTCGACACGAAACGTGTCCGGGTCAGTTCGTCGCGGTTGAGGTAACCGGCGCTGACGCTGTCGCCGGCGATGCATATTTCGCCCAAGCCGCCTAATGGCAGCTCGCGTAGCTCGTCGTCTAGGATGTGCAGTTCGGTATTGGGCAGCGCCTCGCCGAGGTCGTTGCGGAAGGGGGCCCCCGGCGCGAAGTACCGCACCAGGTTGTACACCGTCGTTTCGGTGGTGCCGTAGGCGTTATAAAGCGGGCCTGCGAACTCCCGACGAATCTTGTCGAAGTGGTGGGCGCGGAAGGCTTCGCCCGCCACCAGAACCGCGCCAAGGTGTTCGAACCGAGACAGGTCGAGCAACTGCAGTTGGGTCGGGGTGCCGCTGATGTAGCTGAGCCCGTCGCAGTTCATGCGCTGGTAGAACGTGTCGTCGAAGAGAAGAAATGCCTCCGGCACGATCAGTGTGTGGCCACTCAAGATCGACAGCGCCACTTGCTCGATCGAGAAGTCGAACACGTAGCTGGACAGGAACAGTACCGCCTGGCGCTGCGCGCCGGTGACAAAATAGCGTTCCGAGAGACTCTCTCGGAAACTCTGCACGTTGCCGTGACGCACCAGCACGGCCTTGGGCCGGCCGCTGGTGCCCGAGGTGTAGATTGCGTAGGCGATGTCGTCGCGGGTCGCCGCAACGACCGGCGCCGTACGTGGTTCGTCATCAAGCGGGAGCGCGTGCACTTCGAGCACAGGCGTGCCGACGTCCGCGAGCAGCGCGCGGAAGCGTGCGCTGCAGGTCTCGTCGGCAAGCATGAGCTTCGCCCCCGTGTCTTCCAGCATGAAGGCGACGCGCTCATCGGGATAGCCCGGATCGATCGGTACATAGGCGGCACCGGCTTTCCAGACGGCCATGATCGCGACGATCGTCCACGCGCTCTTGTCCATCGCCAGCGCGACGAAGTCGCCGGGTGCCAGTGCTGCGTGGCGCCGCAGCGCGTGCGCGAGCTGGTTGGCGAGCGCATCGAGCGCGGCGTAACTCAGACGCGTGTCGCCATGCACCACAGCGGTCGCGTCCGCGTGCGCCGTGGCCATCCGCGCGAACGTCGCGTGCAGCGTTTCAGCGCACGGCGGCGTATGCGCGGTCGGCGCCGGACGCGGCCGCGGCTGCGGCTCGAAATAGCGGATCTCCGACAGCACTGCAGAGTCCGCCCGTGGCGCGAGACGGCAGAATTCGCGCAGGATCTGACAATAGGTCGCGGCAATACCGTCGATACTGGTGGGGTCGAACAGCGACGCTGCATAGGTGATGTTCACCGAAAGGCTGTTTGCCATCTCGGACACGGTCACGGATAAGTCGAATTTGGCAGTTGTGCGGCCGTCGTCGTCGGGCGAGTACGGCAGAAGCGAAGCTGCGGCGGCGCCGACCGATTCCTCGTTGAGCAGGCTGAAGATGGCCTGGAACAACGGATGACGGCTCGCATCCACTTCCACGTCGAGACCCTTGACAACCTGTTCGAAAGGCAGGTCTTCGTGCAACTGCGCCCGCACCACGAGCTGGCCGATCCCGCGCAGGTATTCCTGCAATCGCCCTTTATTGTCGATCGCGGTGCGCAGCGCCAGCAGATTGGCGAAGAATCCGACGACGCCATCGAAGTCGCTGTGCCTGCGCTGCGCCGATGGTGTGCCGACAACCAGGTCGCTCTGTCCGCTGTAAGCCTGCAGCGTGAGGTAGTACGCAGCCAGCATGACACTGAAGAAGCTGATACGGCTGGTCTGTGCCAACACCCGGAGCTGGTCCGTAGCCGCGCTGTCGATCTCGAGCACGATCTCGCGGCCGAGGTAGTCGAACTGCGCGGGACGCGGATGGTCGAGCGGAAGATTCAGCGGCTGCCAACCGCTCAGTGCCTGCTGCCAGTACGTGTGCAGCACGTCCAGACGCTGGCTGGAGAGCTGCGTGCGCTGCCAGACTGCGAAGTCCGCATAGGTTGCCTTCAACGGCGGCAGGTCGTCGACCGACGTGCCCGCCAGCAGCAAATCCAGTTCCTCCCGGAAAATCCGCCACGACCAGCCGTCGAAACAGGCATGGTGGAACACCAGGCCGAGCACAATTTGCTGCGGCATATCGGACACGGTGAAAAGGTGGACACGCACCGGCAGTGCATCCTCCAAGCGGAAGATGTGGGCGAATTCCGCCACGAGCGCCCGATCAAGGGCGGCACGATCCGATACTGCGGTGCAGGGCACGTCGAACCGGCGCAAGGCGTCGTCCTCGCTAAGGATCTTCTGCGCACGGGTGCCGTCGCCCACGCTATGCAACAGGGTGCGCAGCGCCGCATGGCGCCGCAGCAGGGCGCGCAATGCGGCTTCGACACTCGTCGCAGTCTCTTCCACGCCGCGCGTGGCGTCGAGCACGCAAGCGAAGGGCACGTTGTAAGCGGCTGTGCCTTCGACGAAGTCGTCGATGAACAGCAGGCGCTCCTGCGCCAGCGAGACCGGAGGTGTGGCGCCGGCGCTAGCGGCGAGACCTGCCGGCGAGCGCTCCATGAGGCCGGAGGACGAGGCGCTGTCCTTCAGATGCTTCGCCTGCGCTTCGATGTTCGGATGGGCGAACACTGCGGCAATATTGAACGGCTGAGCGAAATGCTCGGTGAGCGACTGCGCCAACCGGATCGCGCGCAGGCTGTCGCCGCCGGAGCCGAAGAAATCGTCGCGGATGCCGATCCTGTCGGGACTGATGCCGATCACCTTCGCCCAGATCCGGCACAGATCGCGTTCGGCCTGACTGCTCGGCGCAATATGATCGACCCGACCTTCCAGCGCAAATTCGGTCGCCGGCAGACGCTTGACGTCGAGCTTGCCGCTAACGGTGACCGGAATCTCGGGGATGCGGATGACGCGCACCGGCATGATCGCCTGCGGCAGCCGTGCTCGCAGCCAGTGCAGGATATCCGTCTCCGGCAACTCGCGCTCGCTGAGGTAAAAGGCGACTAGGTACTTCTGCGCCACATCGCCGCCTGCCGCGGCACCGGCGTATTGGCGCGCGAGCACGATGGCACGCGTGACGCCAGGATAGGAGGCGAGGATCGCCTCGATCTCGCCGAGTTCCACTCGCTGGCCGCGAATCTTCACCTGCATATCGTTGCGGCCGAGGTATTCCAGCTCGCCGTTAGGCAGCCAGCGCACCTGATCGCCGGTCTTGTAGAGGCGGGCGTTGAGGCCCCGACGTTTCTCGTCGTCGTTCTGGAATGGATTGGCGATGAAGCGCTCTGCGGTCAGATCGGGACGATTGAGGTAACCCCGCGCTACACCAATGCCGCCGATGTAGAGCTCGCCGATGCCGCCGACCGGCACGCGCTGCATCCGTGGATTGAGCACGTAGCAGGTCGTATTCGCCACCGGATGGCCGATGCTCTTGTCCAGACGCGGTTCGTGCCGGTGGTACAGGCGCTTATGACTGGTGATCGAGATTTCGGTCGGCCCGTAACCGTTAATGATCAGACCATCGAAGCTCGAGCGAATTTTGTCGAAGACGGGCGTGGTGAAGTCTTCGCCGATCGCGTCGATCCGCTTCAGCGAGGGAATCGATCCGTACTCGTACAACGACAGCACCGACGGCGTACCCGACAGGTAGGTGACCCGGTTGCGATTCATGTAGGCGTAGAGCCGCGCCTTGTCGCTGCGCATCGCATCGTCGAGCATCACCAGCGTCTGGCCCGACAGCAGCGCGTCGGTCATCTGCTCGACGAAGTGGTCGAACACGTAGTTCGAGAACGACAGGACGGCTTCGTCGCCCTGATCCCTGCGTAGAGCAAAGAGCTGCTCCAGCGAGGTGTGCAGGTTGACGACCCCGCGGTGTTCGATGAGCACCGCCTTCGGGCGGCCAGTCGTGCCGGAGGTGTAGATGGCGTAGGCCAGATCGGTACTCGTGGTCGGCGAGGCCGGGTTGTCGACCGCGTACGGCGCCAACGGCACGTCCTGCACGCCGAAGACTTGACAGGCCAGGCCATCGGCGAGTTGGCATAGCCGATCGACGTGTGGGCTGTCGGTCAGTAGCAACTGGGCGCCAGTGTCCTCGAGGATGAAGCGCACGCGGTCGTCCGGATAGGACGGGTCGATCGGCACGTAGGCGGCGCCAGCCTTCCACACGGCGAGGATCGCCGCGATCATCCACTCGCTCTTGTCGACGACCAGTGCGACGAAGCGATCAGCGCCGAGCTGCGCATGCGCATGGAGGAAGCGCGCCATCCGATTAGCTCGAAGGTTCAGCTCGCGATAGGTCAGGCGATGCTCGCCCGAGACCACCGCGATGGCGTCCGGCCACGTTTCTGCCGCGATCTCAAACCCGGCATGCAGCGTACGCTGCTCGGGGAAAACGGTCTCGGTGCGGTTCCAGGTCTCGAACCGGCGAAGGTCGTCGCTGCAGACCAGATCGAGACTACCGACCGGCGCGTCGAAATCGTCCGCCATCTGGTGGAACAAGGCGTCGAGCATCGCCAGCAGCGTGTCGATCGTGCCTTCGTCGAACAGCTCGCCGGCATACCAGAGATTGATGTCGAGCCGATCGTCGTTCTCGCGCGCGACGACGGCGATGGGATAGTCGACCTTGTCGGAGTCGTAGGATTTCTCGAAGCGCAAGTATTCGTGGTGGAGGACGGCCTCGTCCTCGCCAAGCAGGCGCGGATAGTTCTCCAGTACCAGCAGGGTTTCGAACAGTCGACGCTTGCTGCCCTGAGTCTGGACCATGAACAGTTCGACCGCGCTGCGGCTATTCATCCTGTTGATGGCGTCCTGGATGTCCGCCAGCGCTTCGGCGATGGTCCGGCACGCTTGCTCGGAATGATCGACGATCGAGGGCAAGGTGTTGATGTACAGGCCGACCGAATTCTCAATGCCGTCGATGGGCAGACCGCGCCCGGAAATGACCGTGCCCACCGAGGTAACCGCGTTGCCGCCGAAGGCAAACAGTACTTCGTGCCAGGCGAACTGCAGCACAGTATGCAGCGTTAACCGGTTGCCGGCGCACAACTCCTTGATCCTTGCGATGCAGTCCGCGTTGATCGATAGCGTCCTGGTGCGATGTTCGAGCACCGTGTCGTAGTCGCCGAAATCGACCCTGTAGCGGTTGCGGGCGTTGATCAGACCCGCAAAGTCGCCTGCCTCAGTGATGCGCTCGAACTGCGATTTCCAGTAGTCGAGGTGCGCGTAACGATGCGCTTCGAGATAGCGCTGTGCCGCGACGTAGGCGGTGTCTTCCTGAATGTCGACCGGCTCATTGCGCTGCAACTGGATGTAGGACCGGTGCACCGCGTCGTGCAACAGCGGCAGGCTCCAGCCGTCGAGGATGATGTGGTGGCAACTGAACAGCAGTGAGTACGACTCCGCCCCGCGCTTGACCAGATACACGCGGAACAGCCCGCCTTCTTCAAGCCGGTAGGGTTCCAACCGATCCTCACGCTGCAGCGCCGTCAGACGGGCTTCGCTCTGGGTGTCGTCCAGGTGGCTCAGGTCGATGTAGCGCCAAGACAGCGGCTGCGCGCTGTCGTCGAGGTATTGCACCGCCTCGTCGCGCCATTCGAAGCGCAGCCGCAGGCTCGGATACTTGCGCTGTGCGAGCGTCCACGCTTGATACATCGTCTCCGCATCGATGGCTCGGTGGTAGCGGTGGAGCGACTGCATGACATAGGCGTCGTTGGTCGCCGCGCTCTTCATCGACTGATAGAGCATGCCCTGCTGCAGACCGGTGGCGAGCATCCGCGCACCTTTGTTGGGGGCGGACGACTCCGTATCTTGCACCGGTGCAGCAGCGTCGGCCTCGCCTGCAACCTTGAGCATCAGCGAATGCACGAGTTGGCCGAAGGTCTTAAGCCGGTAGACGTCTTCCACACTGATTGAAACGTGGAACCGTTGCCAGATCCGCATGCTGAGCTGCAGACACGTGATGCTCTGCCCGCCTAGGCGAAAGAAGTCGTCGTCTTCGCCGATGTCTGCCGCGCGCAGGTCGAGCAGTTCGCGCCATATGGTTTTCAAAGCACCGACGAGGCCGTCCTCTACGCCGGTGTCGACATGCGCAGTTGCCTGCATGGCTGGCGTCGCGTGCAGACCGACCTCGGGCAGGGCGCGCCGGTCGACCTTGCCGTTGACGTTCACCGGGAAGGCGTCGAGACGTACCATGCGCGCCGGGATCATGACGCGGATCAGCCGCGATTCGAGATGCGCCAACAGGTCGGCTTCGAGCACCGGACGATCGCGGTCTGCGACGTAATAGCCGACCAGACGCCAGTTTCCGGTTTCGACCGACTGGCCCCGCGTCACCACCACGCATTGACGCATGCCCGGGTACTCCAGCGCGCGCGCCTCGATTTCGCCCAGCTCGACGCGAACGCCGTTGAGCTTGAGTTGGAAGTCGCTGCGTCCCATGAACTCGATCTGGCCATCGGGCAGGAATCGCGCCAGATCGCCGGTCTTGTAGATCCGCGCATTACGACTGGCGGCGCGTTCCTCGTCGGTACGGAACGGATTGTCCAGGAAACGTTCGGCGGTGAGGTCGGGACGATTGAGGTAACCGCTGGCCACGCCGACACCGCCGATAAACAGCTCGCCGATGGCGCCAATCGGCACTTGCTTCAAGTCCTGGCTGAGCACGTAGCACTTCACGTTTCGCAGCGGTCGGCCGATAGTGCGGTCGATGCGCCGATCGTCGCCGGGCGGATACTCTTTGATGGCGGTGACGAACGCTGTTTCGGTAAAGGCGTATTCGTTGATGATCCTGCCATGAAACTTCTCGCGCAGCGTCCTCAGGCCGGAGGGCGTGAGTTCTTCGCCCACCAGCAGCATTCGCTTCAGCGAAGGACACTCGCGCAGGTCGAAATGCTGCAGCACCGAAAGGGTGCCGTTGAGATAACTGATGCCGTGTTCAGCCACGAAGCAAGGTAATCGCATCGGATCCAGTCGCACCTCGTCCGGCACCACGATCAGCGTCTGCGAATTGATCAGCGCGATCAGGGTCTGGCGCATGAACGGCTCGAACACCAGTGCCGCGAACAGTGCCACATGTTCGGTGCCGGCTTCGCGCATCCCGTAGCGCTCCGACAGGTCGGTGATGCTGTTGACGACGCTGCGGTGGGTCTTGGCAACACCCTTGGGAACGCCAGTGGTTCCGGAGGTATACGTGACGTAGGCGATCTGGTGGCTGGCGAGACCGAGATCGGGATCGACATGCTGATCTTCCGCCTCGCCGCTTGCTTCCGCCAGCACTTCATCGATATCGACGATCTGCAGATCGGGGCAAACGTCCGCCAACATCTCACGAAGTCGGTCGGCGTAATGGCGATGGGTGATGATCCGATGCGAACCGGTGTCGCGCATCATGAACTGGATGCGGTCGGCCGGATAGCTCGGGTCGAAGGGAAGGTATGCGGCGCCCGCTTTCCAAAGGCCGATGGTGGAGACGACTATGCGGTAGCTCTTGTCCAGATACAGACCGACGATCTCGCCCTGCTGCACGCCCACCTGCAGCAGCCGGTGCGCGAGCCGTTTACAGCGGCGGTTGAGCGTGTCGTAGCTCAAGCGCGCATCGCCGCATACGACGGCACAGCGATCGGGCGATCGGCGCACCGCCGCCTCGAACAAATCGTCGAGGCGCAAGGCTTCCGGAAACTCGCCGTCGGTGGCGTTCCAGCGCTGCAACTGTCGCTTCTGCTCGTCGGAGATCAATTCGAGATCGGCGATCGCGCAGTCCGGACGCGCGGCGATCTGGTGCAGCGCCTCTATGACGATATCGAGTACGCCTTTCATTACCTCGACTTCAAACAGCTCCGGCGCGTAATGCAAACGACACTGCAGACGCTGGCCGACCGGATCGTCGCGCACGAGGAGCGCGAGCGGTAGTGGCGGCATTCCGATCGGTGGGCGTTCGTCCGTCGTTTCGATCAGGACCGCGTCGAACAGGCTCTGTCCTAGCAGCGCGCTCGCGGCGATGAACGCATCGTCATGGGCAAGTGCGCGCCCGACGTCGCGGACGGCGCCGAGGCAGGAGAGAGTGGATTGCACGCGATGATCGACGATCGACGGTTGCAGACGCGCCGAGACGCCATCACCCTTCACCCAACCGACCACGGTCTGCGCACCGTTGCCGTAGGCTTCGAGCGCCCGATGTAGGCACATCAGCGCCATCGCGGGGAGGGAAACGCCGGAATGCCGGGCGATGAACGCCGTCAGCTCGGCATAGGCCGCCCCCTCGACGACCGCCGGAATGTCGTGCGCCGGCCCGAAATCGTGGCCGTCGTCGCGGACGACGATCCTGTGGCGCCATGGGCCTTTCAGAAGAATGTTGAGATCGCAGCGGTCGTCTTTCATCGCGTCGATCGATTGCAGCCAGTCATTGGCGCTGGACAGGATGCTCGTGTTGTTCATGGCTGCCACTTCCCTTGACTCCTGCGATGGATTGTGCGGCGCGAATCGGGCGAACATCCGGAACGGGTTCTACCTCGATTTTACAGACACTTCAGAGAAGTCCCATCATGAGGTAGGAGGAGCGTCATGGCAAAGCGAAAGAAATACAGCGACGAATTCATGCGTAATGTGTTAAAGCGGCTAACAAAACCTCTTGGCCCCAGATGCGACGATGCCAAAGTGTCGCTATGGCACGACGCAAAGAGATCAGCATGGCGCTTTGGAAGCGCATCGAACTCCTGCTGCCGGAGGTCAAGCCTTCGCCCAAAGGCGGCAGGCCGCGGGTCAGCGATCAGCGGGCTCTCAACGGCATTCTTTGCACCCATTCCCGGCAGTGAGCCGAACGCAGCCTTGCGGGGCATGGCCGCATCGCGGCGGATTCCAGTGTTCGCTCTCGGCAGCGTGACCGGCGGAAGGTCACACGGAGTCCGCTGGCGGTGCGCGCGCTGCCGGCGGTATGCGGGCACGAATGTCTAAGGATTGGCCTTGCCAGCTGAATTCCATACTCTCGATGCGCGTGGCATTGCACTACGCTGCTATTCGGCGTGAAAGAGCATTTGGATTTCATGTACTCCGGCTGCGCCATTTCCTTTCATCGAATCTTCCGGTCGGGATTCCCGGCCATCGCGCCAAGCGCGATGGCGCTCAGGTCCGCACGCGGCAATGCCGCGTCAACGCGGACCTTCGCCCCTCCAGGCGCGCCAAGTCGACCAAGCAAACCGCTCTCCGCGGTACCGACGACCCATGCAACCGCAGGGGTTTTGCGTTTTCCCCTTGGTCTCGGCCGATACGGCCAGTTGCCCGGTTTGGCGAAAAATTCGCCACTTTTCCCTCTCGGTGTAAAGTGCGCCCTGTCCTATCGCGTTGGCCGACCCCATGCGTCTTTTCCCGCTGCTGCTTGCTGCCTTGTACATGGCCGCCTCGGCAGCTTCATCGTGCCGAACGACAAGCAGCCCGCACGATGGGTACGCAACCTCATCCGCATCGAGTTGATCGATATCGCGACGCTTGCGTCCGCACACTGATTTCCACGCATTTCGTTTGGGAGAAGCCATGTCGTTGCTGCGCCACCTCGCCTGCTTGCTGCTTGTTCTCGCTCTGCCGGCGACGGCAAAAGACCCGCCCCCGCTGACGGTGTTCGCCGCCGCCAGTCTGAAAGAAAGCCTGGATGCGGCCGCCGCCGATTGGACCCGTCGATCCGGTCAGAAGGTCGTCCTCTCCTTCGCCGCCAGTTCCGCGCTGGCGCACCAGATCGAACAGGGGGCGCCGGCCGACGTGTTCATCTCGGCCGACAGCGACTGGATGGATTACCTGCAGACGCGCAAGCTGATCGATCCGCGCTCGCGTTTCGAGCTGGTCAGCAATCGCCTCGTGCTCATCGCTCCAGCCACCTCACGCATTCGCACGGTCGATCTCGCTAAATCCGACAGTGTTCTCAAGGCCCTGGGGGATGGTCGGCTGGCGGTCGCGCAGACCGCCAGCGTGCCGGCCGGCCGTTATGCCAAACAGTCGCTGACGAAGCTGAGGCTGTGGGGTGCTCTGTCGTCTCGCCTCGCCCAAAGCGAGAACGTGCGGGCGGCAATGGCGTTCGTCGCGCGTGGCGAAGCCCCCTTGGGTATCGTCTACGCGACCGACGCCCAAGCCGAGCCGAACGTCCGCGTCATCGCGCGGTTTCCGGACGACAGCCATGATCGGATCATCTATCCGATCGCACGCGTCGCAGCAGCGGATTCGGTGCGGGCCGCAGGCTTCCTCGCATATCTGCGCGGTCGCCAAGCACAGGCGATGTTCCGCAAAGCCGGCTTCGCCAAGCCCTGACGTGCTCACAGCCGACGAACTGGCGGCCATCGCTCTGAGCCTGCGAGTCTCGCTACTCGCCGTTCTGTGCGCCATGCCGTTCGCCATCGCCACGGCCTACGTGCTGGCCCGCAAGCAGTTCTACGGCAAGAGCCTGTTCGATGCGCTGATACATTTACCGTTGCTGATGCCACCGGTGCTGACCGGCTACGTGCTGCTGATGCTGCTTGGGCGGCACGGTGCGATCGGCTACTGGCTCGATCAGTGGTTCGGATTCACCTTCGCTTTCCGCTGGACCGGTGCGGTGATCGCCGCGGCGATCATGGCCTTCCCGTTATTCGTGCGCTCGATCCGCCTGTCGATCGAGGCGATCCCGCGACAGATCGACGAAATGGCCGCTAGCCTCGGTGCGCGGCCTTGGTCTGCGTTCTGGCAAGTGACGTTGCCGCTCAGCGTACCCGGCATCGTCGCAGGCATGACGCTCGCATTCGCCAAAGCACTGGGTGAGTTCGGCGCCACCATCACCTTCGTTTCCAACATTCCGGGCGAGACGCAGACGATCGCACTGGCCATGCACACGTTGACTCAGGTGCCCGGCGGGGGAAGCGGGATCGCGCGCTTGGCCGTGGTCTCGGTGCTGATCTCGATCGGCGCGCTGGTGGCCTCGGAATGGGCAGTGCGACGAGCTGCGTATCGCCGACCAAGCGAATAGGTAGCCCCGCCATCTGACTGTGCAAAGCCTGTTCCGGCGCCTGCAACCACGCCCGCGCGATTGGGATACGCAGCGTTGCTGGTTGGACGGACCAAGTGGTAACGAACCGGACATACAGGCGTATGAACTCGGGCGCCGCAGCAATTGCCGATTCGAGGCGATAGAGTGAACGTGTGCGCCTAACAGGCTGCTGAAATACCTGCAGTAGCAGGTGTTCAGTGGTCTAGTCATTCAGTCATGGCACGCAGTCATGCGTTCTTCGAGAATATCCAGTGGGATGTGGTTGTGCAGCGGTTGGAGAGAATGCGCAAAACGTAGTAGTGCTGCTTGGCTTGCTGCCGCCGGGGATTTCACTTGGCTCCGATGACGAGTGCCGCCAACGCGACGTAACGTCCCACTTTGGCGACCGTCACGAACAAGACGAAGATCGGCAGCGGTTCTCGCATCACACCGGCAATGACCGTGAGCGGATCGCCGACGATTGGAACCCAGCTCAATAGCAGTGACCATTTTCCGTAGCGTTGATACCAGTGCTGGGCACGCCCGAGTTGCACGTCGTTTACTGGAAACCAGCGCCGATTCTTGAAGGTCTCAATCTGTCGCCCAATCGCCCAATTGACGACTGAGCCAAGGACGTTACCTGCGCTAGCGACGACGACCAGCAGCACCGGTGTGTAATCCGCCAGCAGCAGGCCGGCGAGCATCGCTTCGGATTGCAGGGGCAGGATCGTCGCGGCACCGAAGGCCACCGCGAACAACGTGAGATAGACGGCGATGTCCGGCATCAGTTCACAAGCACGACTCAAAGCCTGTTCACAAAGGTCATCTGGGCCAACGTCCGTGCAGGTCATCGATCCGGTACTCGTGGACATGCCTCTTCTCGCTGGACGGATGCTCTGTCAGGTGAGGGTGCTGATCCGGCAGGCCTGGATGAGCATGCTCAACTGCGTCAGGATCTTGACGGGGCCATGTCCGCCAGGCAATCAGCAACCCGACGAAAGCCACAGCGCTTAGCGAGAGCCACGCCACCCCTAGTCCGAAGCGCGCGCCGACCCATCCGGCCAGTGGATACGCAAGCAGCCAGCAAACGTGCGACAGCGAGAATTGCGCGGCGAACAGGAATGGCAGGTCCTCCGATTGCGCGGACCGGCGCAAGAGTCGGCCGCCCGGCGTAACCAGTCCGGCATAGGCCATCCCCAACACCGACCACAAGGGAAGCAAGACGCTCCATCCGATCTGGCCGTGACTCGCTTGCCACAGCACGCTAGCGGCGACGAGACTGCTGGCCATGACCAGTGCCGAGGTCAGCATCACGCGGCGGTCGGGCAGCCGATCCAAAAACTTGGGCAGCAGCAACGCCATCGCCATCGAGCCGGCACCGAACGCGGCCAACGCCCAGGCGACTTCGCGCTCGCCGCCATGCAGCACACTGCGCACGATCACCACCGTATTGACGAACACCATCGCGCCACCGGCGGCGGCACACAGGTTGAGCGCCAACAGCCCACGCAGACGCGGTGTATGCAGATAGATGCGCATACCACGGAAGGCGCGCGCATACGCACCATCGGTGCTGCGTGCAGCCGCCACTACCACCGGAAATGCCGTGGACAGCACGAATAGCGCAGAGACGAAAAAGCCGATCGATGTGCCGGCGAACAATCCATGGAAACTGATGAGCGTCAGCAGTGCGGCAGCCAGCGCAGGACTCAAAAGACTTTCCAGGTCGTAGGCCAAGCGAGACAGCGACAATGCACGGGTGTAGTCGCGTTCGTCGGCAAGAATTTGTGGGATTAACGACTGGAACAGCGGTGTGAAGCACGCGGATGCCGACTGCAGCAGCGCGATCAGCGCATAGACCTGCCAGATTTCGGTCACGAATGGCAGCATCATGGCGGCGGCGGCGCGGATCATGTCCAGGCCGATCAGCGTTGCCTTGCGCAAATGCGGCGGGACGAAGGCACCCGCAAGTGGCGCTAGCGTCACGTAAACGGCCATCTTGATCGCCAACGCGGTGCCGAGCACCGCGCCTGCCTGCGCACCGGCGATGTCGTAAGCCAGCAGCGCCAAAGCAACCGTCGTCAGGCCCGTTCCCACCAAGGCCACGACCTGGGCGAGAAAGAGACGACGGAAGTTGCGATGGCGGAGGATTTCAATCATCGGAGCCGCTCCGGCGCGATGCGTGCCTTACCTGGGTTTCTTGGCCCGTGCGTTGTCCGCCTTCGCAGCGGCATCGCACTTCGCTTTCAGCGCCTTGATATCCGGGTCGGTCAGATCGTTGGAATAACGTTGGGTGTCGGCGAGCTGCGTGCAGGTCGTGGGTTTGAGCTTGGTCGGCGGCGCCTGATATTCGGGCTCGTGGAGGCGCGGGTCATGTGCGGCTGCGGAAGCCGCGAGGAATGCGATCGAAAACGCGAGGCCGAGATGGAACGAGGTACGGTTGAACATGGGGATCTCCGTGAGTGGGTGGCAGAAGTGCCGGGTGAAATGGCTGAGGGTGAGCATGGCTGAAGCCATCATGGACGGTAGAGCTTTTCCTGGAAGCCCGACACCGCGATCTCGACAGTGACAGGCTCGGTGCCGCGGTTCTGCCAATACCAGCCGTGGCTGCCGTCGAACGGTGCGACGAATGTGCCGGCGGCTTCGCGCTGCGCGCTTTCGACAGCGTAGCTGGTCCACGCATTCTTGATGCCGATGCGTTCGCCGTGCATGTCCAACGCGACATCGCCGCTGGCCGTCCAGTGGAAGACCATGCCATCGCCGGATTTGAGCATCGCCTTAACTTCGGCACCTTTGCCGGGCGGCAGCGTGACGGTCAGCGTGTCGCGCCGGTAAGGCGTACTGCGCAATGAAACCGCTTTCGCATCGAAGCTCTGACCAGCGTTCGCGCCGAAAGCAGTGTTTGCTTTGGCGCTGAGCGCGGCATTCGCCGCAGTGATGTCCGGTGTCGAGGGAGAACGCGACAATGTTTGCGGTGTTTGCGGTGCTTGCGGTTGCGGTGCTTGCGGCTGCGGCGCCGGTGCCTCGGCCGCCTCGGCGGTGGCTCCGAGCACATCGAGTCCCAGGCGGGTGCCAATGCCGGTCGGATCGATGCCGTACTCCGCCGGCAGCACGGTCGTGACCAGGATGAGCGCTGCGACAACGATCGCTCCCAGAGTGGCCTTCACCAGTTGTCGAACGGAGGGATGCGAATGGGGTGTCGTGATGAACATGGAGACCTCTGCGAGCCTTGATTAGGAAACGAAATAGCCGGTGAGCTGATAACCGATCAGCACGAAACCGGCGATCATCAGCACGGTGTTTGCGGCGAAGGCATGGCGGTGGAAATTCGGGCTGCGTCGCCAGAACCCCATCACGATCAGGATGCCGGCCAGTGCCAGCAATTGGCCGAGTTCGACGCCCACGTTGAAGGCGATCATGTTCGGCACCAATCCGTCCTCAGATAGCGCGAAATCCTGCAGTTTGGTCGCCAGGCCCATGCCGTGGAACAGGCCGAAGATCAGCACTGCCGCCTTGGTGTCGGGCTGCACGCCGAACCAGCGCTTGAACGCACCGAGGTTGTCGAGCGCCTTGTAGACCACGGATAAACCAATGATGGCGTCGATCAGATAGGCGTTCACGTGCCAGCCGCCCAGCACACCCGCCAGCAGGGTGATGCTGTGGCCGACCGCGAACAGGGTGACGTAGAGGCTCACTTCGCGCATGCGGTGCAGGAAGAACACCACGCCGAACAGGAACAGCAGATGGTCGTAACCGGTGACCATATGCTTGGCGCCGAGATAGGCGAACACGATCAGGTTGCGGCCACTGGCCTGCTCGAGAAAGGTCTGATCGCTGCCGGTGACGCCGTGGGCGAAGGCCGCGATGGGCAGCAAGATCAGCGCGAGCGCTATCAACGCAAGCCCTATCAGCGCCGGCCCTATCAACGCCGGCCCTACCAGCATCGTCGTGGTTTCGAATCGGATGCGTGAATGCAAGGTCTTCTCCGTAGGCGGAGGGATCGAATCGGCAGCCATATTCATGACGCCAGCGTCGCGGTGTCTTCATCGTCGCGATGCAGCAGCCGGTACAGCGCGGGCAACACCAACAGGGTCAGCAAGGTCGATGAAACGATGCCGCCGATGACCACCGTGGCCAGCGGCCGCTGCACTTCGGCACCGGTGCCCACGTTCAAGGCCATCGGCAGGAAGCCGAGGCTCGCCACCAGCGCGGTCATCAACACCGGGCGCAGGCGCGTCAGCGCACCGTCGACGACCGCGCTCTGCAACGGATCGCCTTCTTCGCGCAGCTTGCGGATGAAGCTGATCATCACCAGCCCGTTCAACACCGCCACGCCCGACAGCGCGATGAAACCGACACCGGCGGAGATCGACAGCGGAATGCCGCGCATCCACAGCGCCAGCACGCCGCCGGTCAGCGCCAACGGTACGCCGCTGAACACGATGGCGGCATCTTTGGCCGAGCCGAAGGCCATGAACAGCAGGCCGAAGATCATCACCAGCACGACTGGCACCACGACCGACAGGCGCTTGCTGGCCGAAATCAACTGCTCGAAGGTGCCGCCGTACTCGATCCAGTAGCCTTCCGGAAGTACCACCTCATCGCCGATCCGCGCCTGCAGTTCCTTGACGAACGAGCCGAGATCGCGTCCGCGCACGTTGCTGGTGATGACGACTCTGCGCTTGCCGTTCTCGCGGCTCACCTGGTTCGGGCCGGGTGCGATTTCTATCTGTGCGACCTGGCCAAGCGGCACATGACGGGGTGCGGAAACGTCGCTTTCGCCCTCTGACGCCAACGCTCTTACGGCGATGGGCAGGGCAGCCAAGGCCTTGATGTCCTGCCGGCGTCCCTCGGGCAAACGCACCACGATGTCGAACCTGCGATCACCCTCGAACACCTGTCCGGCAGTCGCACCGCCCAAGGCAACCGACACCGTGTCCTGCACGTCGGCGACCGCCAAGCCATAGCGTGCCAGCGCGGCGCGGTCGGGCGTAATGGTCATCAGTGGCAGGCCGGTGACCTGTTCCAGCTTCACGTCTGCAGCGCCGTCGATAGAGGCGGCGACTTTTTCGATGCTGCCGCCGACTTCGGCAAGCTGGTCGAGGTCGTCGCCGTAGAGCTTGATCGCCACTTCGGCACGGACGCCTGCGATCAGCTCGTTCATGCGCATCTGCACCGGCTGGGTGAACTCGTAGTTATTGCCGGGGATGGCGCGCACCGCGGTGTCCATCTCGCGGATCAGTTCGGCCTTGGGCTTGCGCGGGTTCGGCCAGTCCTTGCGGTCCTTGAGCATGATGAAGGTGTCGGCGACCGAGGGCGGCATCGGATCGGTGGCGACCTCAGCTGTTCCCAGCTTGGCCACGACTTCATCCACCTCGGGGAACTGCTTGATCCGCGCTTCCAACTGCCGCTGCATACCAACGGCTTGGGTCAGACTGGTGCCGGGAATGCGCAAGGCGTGCAAGGCGATGTCGCCTTCATCCAGAATCGGGATGAACTCGGTGCCCAAGCGCGTCGCCAACAGCCCGGCTAGCACGGTCAGCAACGCTGCGGCCGCGACCACCGCTTTGCGCATGGTCAGTGCGCGGTGCAGCAGTGGCGCGTAGAACCGGCTCACGCCGCGCATCAGTTTGGTCTCTTGCTCCGAGACTTTGCCAGTCACGAACTGGGCCACGGCGGCCGGCACGAACGTCAGCGACAGGGCCATCGCGCCGGTCAGCGCGATCACGACGGTAATCGCCATCGGATGGAACATTTTTCCCTCCACGCCCGAGAGCGCGAAGATCGGCAGATACACGGCTGCGATGATGAACAGGCCGAACAGGCTGGGCTTGATGACCTCGGTACTCGCGCTGGCGGCCAGCTCGAAGCGTTCGTCGCGGCTCAGCAGGCGCCCGAGCCGATGCTGTTGTTCGCCGAATCTGCGCAGACAGTTCTCGACGATGATGACGGCGCCGTCCACGATCAGACCGAAGTCGAGCGCACCCAAGCTCATCAAATTCGCCGATACCCGGTTCTGCACCATGCCGCTGATGGTCAGCAGCATCGTCAGCGGGATCACCGCTGCTGTGATGAGCGCCGCGCGCAGATTGCCCAGCAGCAGGAACAGCACGACGATAACCAGCAGCGCGCCTTCGAGCAGGTTCTTGCGCACGGTTTCAATGGTGCGATCAACCAGCTCGGTGCGGTCGTAGACAGCATGCGCGCGTACGCCTTCGGGCAGGGTCGTATCGATGGCCTTGAGTTTTTCCGCCGAACGCTGCGCCACGGCCCGGCTGTTCTCGCCGACCAGCATGAACACGGTACCGAGGACCACTTCCTGTCCGTTCTTGGTCGCGGCGCCGGTGCGCAGTTCGCTGCCTTCGCCGACAGTCGCCACGTCGCGGATGCGCAGCGGCAGCCCATCGCGCGTGGCCACCACCACCTCACGCAGGCCATCCGCGTCGGCGACCTGGCCCGGCACGCGGATCAGATACTGTTCGCCGGAACGCTCGATGTAGCCGGCGCCGACATTCGCATTGTTGCGTGCCACGGCATCGAGCACGTCGCGCATCGTCAGGCCGTAAGCGAGCAATTTGGCTGGATCGGGCGTGATGTGAAATTGCCGCACGTAACCGCCGACGGTGTTGACCTCCGTGACACCCTTCAGGTGACGCAACTGCGGACGCACCACCCAGTCCTGCAGCGTGCGCAGTTCCGTCGGCGTCCACGCTTCGCCCTCGGCATTTTTCGCGCCGGGCTCCGCCTCAACCGTGTACATGAAAATCTCGCCCAGTCCGGTCGCGACCGGTCCGAGTGTCGGCTCGATACCCGCCGGCAACTGCGCTGCGGCTTGCTGCAGTCGTTCGGTGACCTGTTGGCGCGCGAAGTAGATATCGGTGCCGTCCTCGAAGACCACCGTGACCTGCGACAGGCCGTAACGCGAGATTGAGCGCGTGTACTGCAGTCGCGCCAACCCCGCCAGCGCGGTTTCCACAGGAAAGGTCACCCGTTGCTCGGCTTCGAGCGGGGAGTAACCGGGTGCTTCGGTGTTGATCTGGACCTGGACGTTGGTGATGTCCGGCACAGCGTCGATGGGCAGGCGGCTGTAGTTCCAGAAGCCGAGGGCGGAGAGCCCCAGCGCCAGCAACAACACCAACCATCGGTGCGCGATGGACGCGCGAATGATGCGTTCGAGCATGGTGGCGTCCTCAGTGGTCGTGGCTGGCGCCGGACTTTTCGATGTCCGCACGGATCAGATAGCTCTGTTCGGCCGCATACGGTGTGCCTGGCTTCAACCCGCCGAGCACCTCGACCCGTTCACCATCGCGATCACCCAGCTCCAGCATGCGCACTTCAAAGATGTCGCCGACCTGGGCGAACACCACCGTGAAATCACGAAAACGCTGCAGCCCGGATTCCTTCACCGCCAGCGCGACCTCGCGTGAGGCGACCGTGACATCTGCCGATACCGTCATGCCGGGACGCCATTGCCCGGATGTATTCGGAATGCTGGCCCGGGCGACCACGCTCTGGCCGCGCGTGGCGAGCGGGAGCAGGGTGTCGATCTTTGCGAACGCTTCGGCATCGCCGGTCGCCGATTTGATGCGGATCTCTTGGCCCACCGCCAATTTCGACGCATCGGTGCCGATGGCGTGCAGTTCGATCCAGACCTCGCCCATGTCGGCCATCTCGATCAGCGTGTTGTCGTTGGCGACATCGCCGACGTTGGTGCTGCGGGCCAGGACCACGCCGTCGAAGGGCGCTGTCACCGGATAGGTCCGCATGCTGTCGTTGCCTTCGACCACCACCAGCGTCTGCCCGCGCCGCACGCGCTGGCCCTGCTGCACCGGCACGGCACGCACGATGCCCGGGAAACGGGCCTTGATCTGCGCGTGGCGGTTCTGGTCCAGCGCCACCGTGCCCATGAGCTGCACCGTGTCGCGGATCACCGCCGGACCCGCCTTCTCGATGACCACGCCGGCGTCCTTGGCCACGGTTGCCGGAATCGTAGTGCGGCCCTCGTAGGAGTCGTATGACCACGTGTGCGTCTTGCCGCCATGCGTCGCCGTGACCTTCACGTCGAAGGAATGCGGCTCGGTGACGGTGCCGCTGCCGGTGAGATAGTCGTTTTCGGGTTTGAAAGTGAAGCGATTGATCTCGCCGTCGAGGCGTTTGAGTTCGACCGTCGCATCGACTTCGACCGGTGGTATGGGCTGATCGTCACGATAAGCGTAGAGCCGGTATTGCGGCGGCACATTAGTCTCGAAGATGGTCACTTCCAGCGCGAAGTTGCCATTGCGCAGCATGCGGCCGCGGTGCGGTCCACGTTCGTATTCGCCGGTGGCCGTGGCGGGAGTGTGGCCGGCTTCGCCTTCGGTGGAAGTGGTCTTGTCGCCGCCACAGGCGACCAAGGCTGTGGTCAGGGCAATGAGGATGAGCAGGCGGGTCATGGCGCGGATTCCGGGGCAACGGCGGTGAGGCGTTCAACCTCGACCAGCAGGGTGTGATAACGGGCGGCGGCTTCGACGGATCGCTCGCGCAGCGAGAACAGCGTGCTTTGCGCCTGCGCCACTTGATAGAAAGAGAAACGGCCGGCCTCGAAGCCGCGACGTGTGAACGCCAGCGCCTGCTCGGCCTTGGGCAGCATTCGCGTGCGCAGCATCTCGAACTCGGTGCGGGCGTGGTTGAGCTCCTGATATTTTTCGAACAGCGCCTGGTGCCGCTCGATGCGCTGTGCATCGCGGCGTGCCTGCAACGCAGCCAGCTGTGCATCGGCTTCGCTGATCGATAACGCCGCGCGCGGCCGGCTGCCCAACGGCATCGAAACCGACATCACCAGCCCCTGGTCGTCCAGACCTTCCAGTCGGCGCACGCCAAGACTGACGTGGAGGTCAGGTTTGGCGCTGGCCTCGGCGCTGCGGCGCCGGGCGGCGATGGTCTGGGCTTCCAGCGCGGCCGCGCGCTGTTCGAGCCCCATCGGCAGCCGGGCCGCCAGCGCGTCGAACCCTTCCACAGGCGGCAGGGTGTCCAGGTCACCGGCGACGCGCTCGAAATCCGGGGTCAGGGCGCCCCACGATGCCGCCAGCGTCACTCTCGCGCTGGCCAGCTCGTGTTCGGCATGTTCGCGTTCGAGTTCAGCCTCCGCGACCGCGATTTCCGCAGCGCGCAGATCGGATTCGGGATTGCGGGCGGCCGCGACCCAAGTGGCGACCTCGCGCCGGGTGCGCTCGGCCAGTGCGACCCGTTCGACGGCATCGTGCAGACGCCGCTGGTCCGCGACGACTTCGATGAATCGCATCGTTGTTCGACTGGCGATCTCGAGCCGGATGGCACCGGCTTGGTGCTGTTGTTGGGCAATCTCAGCGCCGCCGAGGGCTTGGCGAGCCGCGCGTTTGCCGCCCAGCTCGATCACCCGACTGACCCGCAGGGTGGTTTCGGCTGCATGCACGCCGCTGAGCGCACCGGTGCCGCCGATATTGTCCAGGTCGCCGCCGAGCTCATAGGGCGTGGGCAGCCCTTCGCGCTGGGCGCGCGCCTGAATGGCTTGCAGTTGCGCGGACTCGGCCGCAACGGTGGGATTGGAGGCCAGCGCACGCGCCACGGCCTGCTCAAGACGCAAGGGTTCGGCGGCGTGCCCCGACGGGACAACGCCGCAGGCCCCGGCCAATGCCAGGACCAACAGATGACGCAATTTCACGGAAACCTCCGAGGGATCGACGGACGACAGGGATCGGGCCGCAGTCGTGCGGCCGAAGCATCAGGCGATCGGAGGTCGGAAGGGGCTCGAACGTAGAGCGCACGCGACGCCGATGGCGTCGTGAATCGGCAGATCGGGCATCCGCGCATAGACCATCGGCACCGATATGCTCAGAACCAGCCCGATCAGCGTGCTGGACCCACCGCTTTGATGCATCAGGCCGTGCGCACCGGTGGCGTGGTCATCCTCTTCAGGGCTACCGCCGTCGCCGGTGTCGTCAGCACTATGGTCATGGTCATCGCCATGCGCATCTGCCGCCACCGCCATCGCGTGCTCGGCGGCATGAAGTTCGCTGAGCTGGGCCAGGACCGGCTTGATCATCAGCCCAAGCACCAGCAGCGCCAGAACGCTGGCGCGCAGGAGTCGGGACAGATGGGGCAGACGGGAATGCATCTCGAACAGGATACGCGACGGCCGATGCCAAGCTCAAGGGCTTCGGGTGGTGCGGTGTACCTCGGCCCAATCAAGGGAATTCCCGCTGAGAACCCGCGCGGTGTCGATCAACAGGCTTACGCTGAAGTATTCCATCGCCAGTTGCGGATCTCGGGCAGATCCTGGCCGTGCTCCCGGATGTAGCGTTTGTGTTCGACGAGCTTGGCCGCGAGCGTGTTCTTCAAGGCAGCGCCTGCAGCGCCGGTTTGCGGAAGACGGTCGATGGTGTCCATGACCAGATGAAAGCGGTCCAGGTCGTTCAATACCGTCATGTCGAAGGGCGTGGTGATCGTGCCTTCTTCTTTGTAGCCGCGAACATGGATGTTGTCGTGGTTGGTGCGCCGATAGGTCAGCCGATGGATCAGCCAGGGGTAGCCATGAAACGCGAAGATGACGGGCTTGTCGCGCGTGAACAGCGCGTCGAAGGCCTCATCGCCCAAACCATGTGGGTGTTCGCTCTGCGGCTGCAGCCTCATCAAGTCGACGACATTGACCACACGGATGCGAAGGGCGGGCAGTGCTTCGCGCAGGATCGAAACCGCAGCAAGTGTTTCGAGCGTTGGCACGTCACCGCAGCAGGCCATGACGACGTCCGGATTGTCCTTGGACTCGTCTTCGGCGGACACGTCTTCGGCGGACACGTTACCGGCCCAGTCCCAGATGCCGATGCCTGCGGCGCAATGCGCTACGGCCGCGTCCATCGCCAACCACTGCGGCGCCGGATGCTTGCCGGCAACCACGACGTTGACGTAGTGCCGGCTGCGCAGGCAGTGGTCCATCACCGACAACAAGCAGTTGGCATCGGGCGGCAGATAGACCCGCACCACCTCGGCCTTCTTGTTGACGACGTGGTCGATGAAGCCCGGATCCTGGTGCGTGAAACCGTTGTGGTCCTGGCGCCAGACATGCGACGCCAGTAGATAGTTCAACGAGGCGATTGGGCGTCGCCATTGCAGCTCGGCGCTCACCTTCAGCCACTTGGCGTGCTGGTTGAACATCGAGTCGACGATGTGGATGAAGGCCTCGTAGCAATTGAACAGGCCGTGCCGGCCGGTGAGCAGATAGCCCTCCAGCCAGCCCTCGCACTGGTGCTCGCTCAGCATCTCCATCACCCGACCCGTAGGCGCCAGCCACTGGTCGCCCGGAGCCGTGGTGGCATCCCATTGCCGGTTGGTCGTTTCGAACACCGCGGCCAGTCCGTTGGAGACGGTCTCGTCCGGCCCGAACACACGGAAGTTGCGCTCAGTGTCATTGAGCCGCGCCACGTCGCGCAGGAACGGCCCGAGCACGCGCGTATCGCCGATGCCCGGCACACCGGGTGCCGGCACTGCTGCGGCGTACTCGCGGAAGTCGGGCAGATGCAGGTCACGCAGCAGTAAGCCACCGTTGGCATGCGGATTCGCGCCCATGCGCCGCAGCCCGCTCGGCGCCAATGCGGCAAGCACCGGGAGCAAGCGGCCGCGCTGGTCGAATACTTCTTCAGGTCGGTAGCTGCGCAGCCAGTCTTCGAGCATCGACAGGTGTTCAGGGTGATCGGCCGGGTGCAGCGGCACCTGATGCGAACGGAAGTTACCTTCGCACGGTTCGCCATCCACCACCTTCGGCCCGGTCCAGCCCTTGGGCGAATTCAGCACGATCATCGGCCAGCATGGGCGCTCAGTCTGGCCGTGCTGGCGTGCCCGACGCTGGATGCGCTGGATCTCCTGTACGGTGTGATCCAGCGCTGCGGCCATCAGCGCATGCATCGCTGCCGGCTCATGGCCTTCGACGAAGATTGGCGCCCAGCCGCAACCGCGCAGGAATTGTTCCAGCTCCTCGTGGGTGATGCGTGCGAACACGGTCGGGTTGGCAATTTTGTAACCGTTGAGATGCAGGATCGGCAGCACCGCACCGTCGGTCGCCGGGTCGAGAAACTTGTTCGAATGCCAGGCGGTGGCCAGCGGGCCGGTCTCGGCCTCACCGTCGCCGACGACGCAGGCCACGATCAGCTCGGGGTTGTCGAAGACGGCGCCGAAGGCATGGCTCAACGAATAACCGAGTTCGCCGCCTTCGTGGATCGAGCCCGGGCACTCGGGTGAGGCGTGGCTGGGAATGCCGCCTGGAAACGAGAATTGCCGGAACAATTTCTTCAGCCCGGCTTCGTCACGGCTGATATCGGGGTAGACCTCGCTGTAGGTGCCTTCGAGGTAGGTGTTGCCGACCACCGCCGGGCCACCGTGGCCGGGGCCGGAGATATAAATCATGTCCAGGTCGTAGGCCTTGATGACGCGGTTCAAGTGCGCGTAGATGAAATTCTGACCGGGCGTTGTGCCCCAGTGCCCGAGCAGCATCGGCTTCACGTCGGACAGACGCAGCGGACGCTTCAGCAGCGGGTTGTCCCATAGGAAAATCTGGCCGACGGACAAGTAGTTGGCGGCCCGCCAGTAGGCATCCAATGCCTTTAGCGAGGTTTGGATTGGTTGATATGTCATCGACGAACGTTAGGGTTCGCGGAGGATCCGCGTCGGTTCGCTGCCGCACATCGCGAGACCCAGGTACGTTCCGTGACATGACGACGAT
>JANMGT010000010.1:0-21718 GCA_031374725.1 Lysobacteraceae bacterium
CCCCCCCCGCGGGGGGGGGGGTGGGGGCGGCGCCCCCCGGGGGGGGGGCCCCCCCCCCCCCGACCCGGCGTAACCCGCACCCATGTCGCACCCGAAATGAAACATGTTGTTTCGAGCCAATCGCAACGCCTTGATTGGTCGATTGTTTTTCAACGCACACGTATCGGCACAACATCGCATGACCCGCAGCGCGTCACGCGATCAGGCCGTGATGGCCAGCGCAGCCCGGGCGCGCTTAAGAAACGGCCGAGATGACCGAGAAAGCGGTCGGGCCTGAAGGCCCTCCTACACGTGCAGTGCGCTTTGGCCGCTGCGCCCCTCGTAGGAGGGCCTTCAGGCCCGATCCGGCGTAACCCGCACCCATACTGCACCCGAAATGAAACATGTTGTTTCGAACCAATCGCAACGCCTTGATTGGTCGATTGTTTTTCAACGCACACGCATCGGCACAACATCGCATGGCCCGCAGCGCGTCACGCGATCAGGCCGTGATGGCCAGCGCAGCCCGGGCGCGCTTCGGAAACGGCCGGGATGACTGAGAAAACGGTCGGGCCTGAAGGCCCTCCTACAAGTGCAGTGGGGGCCGGGTCTGAAAGCCAGTCTTTCAATGTGCCGCGCGCACTTGTGGCTTGTCTCTATCTTCCCGCTGGCGTCGCTTGTCTTCCTCTCCCCGCGTGCAGTTTGTCTCCCGCTACCCACGTGCAGTTTGTCTCCCTCTCCCCGCGTGCGGGGAGAGGGTTGGGGTGAGGGGCGCTCTTGGCGCGGGCATCAATCGCTTCACTGCATCTGTGTTTGGTCTTGATGAGCGTGTGTTGATGCGCTGGTTTTAATGCGGGTGTTTTGATGTGCTTCGACCTCAATGCCACCGGCGATAGTCCGCCTGCGTTCGCCCCTCACCCTAGCCCTCTCCCCGCTCGCGGGGAGAGGGGACGCACGCGGCTTGCGGTAGGCAACGCGGTCGCCCGAGACACATCGTGAATCCAGCCGCGCACGCTGCCGCGCTGCGAGGGGCGCGCTCGGAAACGGCCGGGATGATCGGAAACAAGCGGTCGGGCCTGAAGGCCCTGCTACGCGTGCAGTGCGGGTCGGGCCTCCTGCGAGGTGCGTAGCGGAGCGGACCGGGTACAGGAGTACAGAGTCCCCGACCACCGAGTCACCGAACAGGGGAACAACACAACACCACGCGAAAACCCAGATAGCCGCCGCTACCGACGGGGCGAGACCTGAGGCGGTAGGCGCAGCGCGCGGCGAAACGAGGAAGGCTCCAGCCGCCGCCCCGCACGACGCGCATAACACTGTCGTCTGCGGACAGCATTTCGCGGGCGGTGTCGTCTGGGCGATAGGGATAGGCGAACGCAGCTGTTTGCCAGTCTTCACCCCAGAAGCTGCGGGTCCATTCCCAGACATTGCCGCTGAGGTCTTCGCAGCCAACGGGGCTGCGGCCGTTCGGGTAGGCGCCGATGACGCTGGTTGCGCCGATGTCGTTTTCGACGTTTGCACAGTCGTCGCGCCAGCCGTCTTTTCCCAGGCTATCCCAAGGGTAATCACGCTGTGGTTGCGGGTTGTCCCGAAGGTGACGCCGAAGGTGAGTTAGCGCTGCAGACGCTGCGCTGTTGAGGGGCGCGATGCATGGGCTGGCCGGGATGTGCAGGCCGCCGCGTGCGGCTTTCTCCCATTCAGCTTCGGAAGGTAGCGCCACCTGCCAGCTCGGTGGTAGTTGGCTGGCCCAGCGCGTGCCCAGCCAGCGACAGAAGGCCAGGGCTTCGTGCCAGCTCATCCAGATGGCAGGGGTGTTGCCCGCGCCGAGCAAGCTGTCTGGATCACTGGGCTGCTGGCCGCTGGCCGTCACGTATTCGCACCACTGCGCCACCGTGACTGGGTGGCGCGCTATCCAGTAGGCCGGCAGCTCGACCTGATGCATTGGTTTTGAATCGTCATCCGCATCGTCGCCCATCCAGAACGGCCCGGCCGGCACATAGCAGAACTGCATGCCGTCGAGGGTCATCACGTCTGGACGTGGGTCGCCCAGGGCATCCAGGCTGCGGCCGGCGAGGGCGCGCTCCACGGCGGGCAGGGCTGGGCGGCGTAGCAGTGCGAGCTGCCAGTCGCGAATGCGCTCGCGTTTGGGTGAATCGTAGTCGGCGACGCTGCCCAGCACATCTGTGTTCGCAAGCACCTGACCGGCCAGCAGGGCACCCCAGGCCTCGGTGGTATCCAGTGCAGGGCCTAAGTCTTGTGGGTCGCCTATTACTGGTCGCGGACAGAGCGTTTCCGCCAGCCGCCACACGCTGTCGGCGCTACCACGGCCGGCCTTGGCGGCGGCCAGCGCCACCACTTCGCGCCAGCGATTGGGGTCGCTGCAAGCCAGCTTGGCGAGCTGCCTGGGAAAGTCGTCGTTGGTGAGGTGGCAGGCGGCCAGATATTCCTGAAAGGTGCGGTGCGGGAATTGATAGATGTCGTTGCCGTGTTCGTTCAGCACGCCAGCGCGGCCGTGAAGATAGATGGCCAACTGTGCAGGCTTGGTGTCCGGGTCGTTCGCTGCGGCCATCAGCGCGTTGCGCAAGTCATCGCCCGGGATATTGGCGGTGCCGGTGGTTCCCACCTGACTGCGGTGTGCTTCAAATGCCAGCCGGTCCAGCACCTTGCGGATGCGGTCGCGGCCCACGCGCAGGTACTCGGCCAGACTGGGCTCGGGCTCGGTGCCGCCGCCTGCCGTGCGCCGCGGCTTGGTGCTTTCCCATTCGTCCAGCAGCAGGTCCACGGCGCGGGCGTACAGCTCTTCCGGCTGCTCCGGCAGGGTGCCGCCCTTTTCGGTCTGCAGCTTGGCGATGAGCGTCAGCAGCAAGGGGCGTTCGGCCAGTTCGCGAATGCGCGGGTTGTTCAAGGCCGCTGCGGTGAGCCGCGCCGCGCGGTCTTCGGCATCGGCGGCGGTGAGCCGCTGCAGCGCGGTCATCTGCCCATACCACGCGGCGACGAAGGCTTTGATCTGCCAGTGCTGGAACGGCAGCAGCTGGGTTTCGGCGAAGCCGCGCAGCTTCCAGTCCTGCTGCTGGTAGGCATAGGTGCGGCTGGTGGCGAGATAGCGACAGTGCTGGAAGGTCTGGGCGAAGGTTTCGACCGCGCGCTTGATCCGCGCGCGGCGGTTGTGTGCATCGGGCACTTCGTCCAGACCGTCCAGCAGGATCAGGCCGCCGCGTTCCAGCAGTTCCTGTTTGAGATGGGGCAGGAATTCGCCCAGCCCGGCTGTCTGCAGTTGGCGTTCTATGTGTCCGAGAAGAGTGTTCGCGTCGATGGCAGCGTCGGTCTCGGGCAACTCCGTGGCTAGCTCGCGCAGCACGATGCGTACCGGCACCAGGGCGCCGTGATCCCAGCGCTGGGGTTCTTGGGTTTTTTCATCGGCGCGGCGCTGGATGGGCGCGGTCAGGGTTTCGAGGTTGTTGTCCGGTGAGCGCAGCAGCTCGCCGGCCATCGCCAGCGCCAGGATATGCACCACGCTGGTCTTGCCGCCGCCGGGGTCGCCGAGCAGTGCGAGTTTTTGCTCGCGATTGAGCTGGTCGATGACGCTGAGGTAGGGGGTCTCTTTGAGCTTTTCGTAATCGGCACTCTTCGCGAAAAACGCGTGGCTCGCTTTATGCGCAGTGGTCAGCAGCGCGGTGTAGACCCGACTCAACCGCAGTTGCCCGGCGCGCTCGTCGCCGGCCATCAGGCTCACCTGGTCGCACTGCTGCATCAGCCGCGCCAGATAGGCCTTGCGCAGCGCTTCGGCGCTGGCGCCGGGCTGTTTGCCGGCTTCAATGAATTGAAAAAGGGTGCCGGTGTTGAAGGTGCCATTGGCGTTGGCGCCGATCGCCATGCCGCGTTTGCCCACCGCCTGTGCCTGCGCACCGTGGGCGATGGCCGCGCCGGCATCCGCATGCTGGGAGGTGGCGGGCGTCTGCCGCAGCGCTGCGGCCATCGCCTCGAATTGCGATTGGTCGATCTGGCCGCCGTCGAGCATGGCCCGCAGCGCCGCGAGTGCGGGATGTGTGTCGTCCATGCGCGGTCCCCTGTGCGTCTGTCCTGCGGGCAATGATGCGGTATCGGCCGGCGGTCTGTCGCCTGCAGTTCGGGGTCGCGGTTCGGTCGAGCAGAGCGCTTGCCGTGCTGGGTGATCACATGGTTTAACAGCAGTGTTGCTCGGCACAGGCTTTAAGAGATGGGCATGTTATGCGCAGCACCCGTGATAAAAAGCTTTATGTATCAATATTTTGCGATAGCGATGAAACAAATTATTTCTTTTTTGTTTGTTTGATGAGGCGGTCGGGCCTGAAGGCCCTCCTATGGGATACGGCCGATGCATCGCCATCTGCCGCAGGCGCGGCGCAGATTCATCATTGATGCTGGTAACGAGAGCGCCCCTCACCCCAGCCCTCTCCCCCGTGGGCGGGGGAGAGGGAGACAAGCCGCAGCGCTGGCGGCGCGGTGCCTGAGCGATCCGCCTGGGCCGGCCCTGCTGCAGGCCTGAGGTACAATCTGCAGCCCGCGTCCGTCTCGGCGCGCTACCCCAGCACCGGACATGATCGTCCTTGAGGGCCAATCGGCCCTATCGCCGTTCCGTCGTGAGCGGCTCGAAGCGCGTCTGCAGACGCTGGTTCCCGGATTGCGTATCGCGGGCGCTTGGTTCACCTATTGGATTCAGCCGGAGCCGGATCAATCTCCGGATCAATCTCCCGGGCAGCCCCCGCAGCCACCGGATCAGGGCGCGCTACAGCCGCACATCGAGGCGCTGCATCGAATTCTCGAAGCCGAAGCCGCGCCTCCGATGCAGGCCGAAGGCGCGGTGTCGCGCTTTGTCGCGCCGCGGCTGGGCACGATCTCGCCCTGGGCCAGCAAGGCCGGCGAGCTGCTGCGCGGTGCGGGCCTGCCGATCAAGCGGGTCGAGCGCGGTATGCGTGTCGATTTGGTCGGCTGGCCGCATGCGGGTGAATTTTCGGGCGAATCTTTGGGCGAGCTCGAACGTGCCCTCGGCCGCCTGTTGCACGATCCGATGACGCAATCGCTGCTGGTCGATGCCGGGCAGGCCGAAGCCTTGTTCGCGATTCCGGCGCGTGGCGCGTTGGAAGTCGTTGCGCTCGATGCGCTGCCTGAGGCCAATACGCGGCTGGGGCTGGCGCTTGCCGACGATGAAATCGACTATCTGCGCGCGCGTTACGCCGAACTCGGCCGCGACCCGCACGATGTCGAATTGATGATGTTCGCGCAGGCCAATTCCGAGCACTGCCGGCACAAGATTTTTAACGCCACCTGGACCATCGACGGCCGCAAGGAAATGCTCAACGGCGGTGCGCTGTCGCTGTTCAAGATGATCAAGTACACCCACGCGCAGACGCCGGCGCACACGCTGTCGGCCTATAGCGATAACGCGGCGGTGGTGGAAGGCTATCCGGCGCAGCGCTTCCGGCCCGATCCGGCGACGCTGCAATACCGCACTGAACGTGAAACCCCCAGCGCGTTTTGCATCAAGGTCGAAACCCATAACCATCCGACCGCGATCTCGCCGTTTCCGGGCGCGTCCACCGGCGCCGGCGGCGAAATCCGCGACGAGGGCGCGACCGGACGCGGCGGCAAGCCGAAAGCCGGTCTCTGCGGTTTCAGCGTTTCGCATCTGCGCATTCCGACTTTGCCGCAGCCCTGGGAACGCGAGCGTTCGCTGAATCCGCGCATGGCCTCGGCGCTGGAGATCATGCTCGACGGCCCGCTCGGTGCCGCAGCGTTCAATAACGAATTTGGACGGCCGAATCTGCTCGGTTATTTTCGTGCGTTCGAAACGGTCGAGGCGCGTGGTGGTGATCGTGATAGCGATCTTGCTGCCGGCCAGACTGCTTCAAAGCAGGCCGCGCTGATTCGCGGTTACGACAAACCGATCATGCTCGCCGGTGGTTTAGGCGCGATCGATCGGCCGATGGTGACGAAGATGCGGCTTGCGCCGGGCGACGCGGTGATCGTGCTCGGCGGGCCAGCGATGTTGATCGGTCTGGGCGGCGGTGCCGCCAGTTCGGTGGCGTCCGGCGACAGCGCCGAAGATCTCGATTTCGCCAGCGTGCAGCGCGATAACCCGGAAATGGAGCGGCGCTGCCAAGAAGTGATCGACCGCTGCGTCGCGCTCGGCGAATACAATCCGATCCTGTGGTTTCACGACGTGGGCGCGGGCGGGTTGTCGAATGCGATCCCCGAATTGCTGCACGACTCGGGCGTCGGCGGCGTGATCGATTTGGCCAAGGTGCCGAGCGACGATCCTTCTCTCTCGCCAATGCAACTGTGGTGCAACGAATCGCAGGAGCGCTACGTGCTCGGCGTGAGCCAAGCCGATCTGCCAGCGTTCGCCGCGATCTGCGAACGCGAGCGCTGCCCGTTCGCGGCGGTGGGTACGGCCACTGCGGACGAGCGGCTGGTGGTGGGGTATGGCGCGAACGTCGATACCTTGTCTGTCATCCCGAGCGCCAGCGAGGGGCCTGTTGTCGGCGCTCAAAACGAAAACCAGGTTCCTCACCTTCGGTTCGGAATGACAGGTTCATCGGAGCCGCAGCCTTCGGAGCCGCAGCCCTTGGCCATCGACTTGCCGATGGACGTGCTGTTCGGCAAAGCGCCGAAGATGCATCGCGATACGCAGCGGATCGCGCCAGCGCGCTGGCCGCTGCTCGACGACGGCGCGTTCGAGATTGGGCCGAGCGCGACCGCATCAGAATCGACTGCATCAGAATCGGCTGCATCAAAATCGGCTGCATCAGCATCGACTGCAGCAGCATCGACTGCGGCAGCATCGACAGCAGCATCCAGCTTCGGGCAGAGCCTCTACGACGCCGGCCTGCGCGTGCTCGCGCATCCCACGGTCGCTGCGAAGAATTTCTTGATCACCATCGGCGACCGCAGCGTCGGCGGCCTCACCGCGCGCGATCAAATGGTCGGCCCGTGGCAGTTGCCGGTGGCCGACTGCGCGATCACGTTGGCCGGTTTCGAGGGCTACGTCGGCGAAGCGATGGCGATCGGCGAACGCGCGCCGCTGGCCTTGATCGACGCCGCCGCCGCCGCGCGCATGGCGGTGGGCGAAGCGATCACCAACCTGATCGCGGCGCCGATCGAGTCGCTGGCGCAGATCAAGCTATCCGCGAACTGGATGGCCGCCGCAGGCCATGCCGGCGAAGACGCCAAGCTATTTGATGCGGTGAAAGCCGTCGGTTTGGAACTGTGCCCGGAGCTTGATCTGAGCATTCCGGTGGGCAAGGACTCGCTGTCGATGCAGGCGCAGTGGCAGCGCGACGGCGTCACCCATAAAACGGTGTCGCCGGTGTCGCTGATCGTCACCGCGTTCGCGCCGGTGGCCGATGTGCGCACCCAATTCACGCCATTGCTGTCGCGCGAGGCCGATACCGAACTGTGGTTGATCGGTCTGGGCGCCGGCCGCAAACGCCTCGGCGGCTCGATTCTCGCGCAGTGCTACGACGGTTTTGGCGGGCGTCGCGGCCAGGAGCGTGGTCAAGATCGCGAGCATGAATTCGCGGTGCCCGATCTCGACGATCCGGAACTGCTGCGCGGCCTGTTCGAGTTGATCCGCGATGCGCGCGAACGCGGCTTGATTCGCGCGTATCACGATCGTTCCGACGGCGGTGCGTTCGCCGCGCTGTGCGAAATGGCGTTCTGCTCGCATCTGGGCCTGGAGATTTCGCTCGATGAGTGGGGCGGCGACCCGTTGCGCACCCTGTTTTGCGAGGAATTGGGCGCGATTGTGCAGATTGCCGACGAGGACCGCGCCGAGTTCGCCGATTTGGTGTCGCATCACGGTTTGATCGAATGCGCGCAGCGCATCGCGCGCTCGACCACCGCGCCGACCGTGCGCGTGTCGCGCGACGGCGACACCTTGGCGCAGTGGCGCTGGGATGCGCTGTTCGATGCCTGGTGGTCGGTGACGCACGCGATGCAGCGTCTGCGCGACAACCCCGAAAGCGCCGATCAGGAGCGCGACGCGGTGCGCCGTTTCGATGCCCCGGGCTTGCGGCCGAAGCTGACATTCGATCCGGCGGAGGATGTCGCCGCGCCGTACGTGAATCTCGGGGCGGCACCGCAGGTGGCGATCCTGCGCGAGCAGGGCGTCAACGGTCAGATCGAAATGGCCTCGGCGTTCGATCGCGCCGGGTTCGCTGCGGTCGATGTGCATATGAGCGATTTGATCGCCGGCCGGATCGCGCTCGACGGTTTTGCCGGCTTCGCCGCCTGCGGCGGTTTCAGCTATGGCGATGTGCTCGGCGCCGGTCGCGGCTGGGCGACGTCGATTCTCGAACCCGCTGCGCTGCGCGATGCGTTCGCGGCGTTCTTTGCGCGCCCGGACACGTTCGCGCTCGGCGTCTGCAACGGCTGCCAGATGTTGTCGCAGCTCAAAGACATCATCCCCGGCGCCGAGCATTGGCCGCGGTTCCTGCGCAACCGCAGCGAACAGTTCGAGGCGCGTTTGGGCCTGCTGCAGGTCGCCGAATCGCCGTCGCTGTTCTTTCAGGGCATGGCCGGCTCGCGCATTCCGGTGGCGATCGCCCATGGCGAAGGCCGCGCCACCTTCACCAGCGTGGCCGACCGCGCCGATGCGGCCGTGGCCCTGCGCTATGTCGCCGCCGATGGCGCACCGGCGCTGGCGTATCCCGCGAACCCGAACGGTTCAGACGACGCGATCGCCGGCCTGACCAGCCGCGATGGCCGCGCCACCATCCTGATGCCGCACCCGGAACGCACCCCGCGCAGCGTCAATCTGAGTTGGCGCCCAGCGGACTGGCCGGACGATGCCTCGCCCTGGCTGCGGATGTTCCGCAACGCCCGCAAGGCGGTCGGCTGAGGGCGCTGTCGGCCCATGCCCATCATAGGGTGCGCCTTCGGCGCACCGTTTCGTTTCGCGGAGGGATTCGCACGGTGCGCCGAAGGCGCACCCTATAACTACGTTGGTAATCTCGTTGATCTCAGTCGACCAGCGCATGAAGCTCGCTGTGATGGCGGCATTGGAAGATTTCCGGCGTATACCTCCCCAACGCGCCCGGCGCGAACTCCGCCCGAAGTCTTCGGTCCGAGCATGCTGAACTGCTAAAGTGCCAAGTCTGCATCGGAGGCCGTTTGTGAACGCAGTGGTCCAAGTGTCAACTCCCCAACCGTCCGACGCGGCCACACCCGCGCCGCAGACACCCACACCGCAGACAGCCGCAGAGCGGGTGGTTGCCGCACTGTTGGAAAAAGGGCGGCTGAAGGACGCCGATTTGGCGCGCGCCCAGCGTCTGCAAGACGACGCTGGCGGCGACTTGCTCAGTCTGCTCGCGCGGCTGGGCCTGGTGTCCGAGCGCGACCATGCCGAAACCTCAGCCGAGGTGCTGGGGCTGCCGCTGGTCTCGACCAAAGAATTGCCGGATATGCCGCCCGACGCGGTCAATCTCAGCCTCAAATTCATGAAGCAGTTCGCGGCAGTGCCGGTGGGCGAGAGCGAAATGCACATCGCGGTGCTGCTGGCCGACCCGCACGATGGCTACACCCTCGACGCGATCCGCCTCGCCAGCGGCCGCGAAGTGCGCCCCTTGGTCGGGCTGCGCTCGGAAATCGGCGATTTGATCGAACGCTGGCATGGCCAGGGCCGCAGCGCGATGGGCGCGATCGTCGAGACCGCCGAAGGCGAAAGCGGCGATGTCGATGATGTCGAACACCTGCGCGACCTCGCCTCGGAAGCTCCAGTCATTCGGCTGGTGAATTTCGTCATTCAGCGCGCGGTCGAGCTGCGCGCTTCGGACATCCACATCGAACCGTTCGAGAACCGGCTGAAAGTGCGCTACCGCATCGACGGCGTGCTCGAAGAAGGCGAAAGCCCGCCGGCCAATCTGACCGCTGCGGTCATTTCGCGCGTGAAGATCATGGCCAAACTCAATATCGCCGAGCGCCGGCTGCCGCAGGACGGCCGGATCATGATCCGGGTGCAGGGCAAGGAACTGGATTTGCGCGTCAGCACCGTGCCGACCGCGCACGGCGAATCGGTGGTGATGCGTTTGCTCGATCGCGAAACCGTGGTCTTCGATTTCCACAAACTCGGGTTTACCGACGAATTCCTGCCGCAGTTCAAGCATGTGCTACAGCAGCCGCACGGCATCATGCTGGTCACCGGCCCGACCGGTTCGGGTAAGACCACCACGCTCTACACCGCGCTCAGCCAGCTCAATACGCCCGACGTGAAGATCATCACCGTCGAAGACCCGGTGGAATACCAGATCGAGGGCATCAATCAGATCCAGGCTAAACCGCAGATCGGGCTTGACTTCGCGCATGCCTTGCGCAGCATCGTCCGCCAGGACCCGGACATCATCATGATCGGCGAAATGCGCGATCTTGAAACCTGCAAAATCGCGATCCAGTCCGCGCTGACCGGCCACTTGGTGCTGAGCACGCTGCACACCAACAACGCATCGGGCGGTATCACCCGGTTGCTCGAAATGGGCGTCGAAGATTATTTGCTGACCTCCACCATCAACGGCATCCTCGCCCAGCGCCTTGTGCGCCGTTTGGAGCCGACCCACGCCGAACGCTACGAAGCCTCGCCGGAAGAAATCGAGAAGTTTGCCTTTCGCCGCTACCAGCCGCAGGGGACGATTTATTTGTATCGTCCGCGCGGATCGGTGCTCGCGCCCACCGGCTATCTCGGCCGCACCACGATCATGGAATTCTTGGTGATGAACGATGAGATCCGGCGCGCGGTGATGCGCCATGCCGGCATGGGCGAACTCGAGCAATTGGCGAAAAAGGCGGGCATGCGCACGATGTACGAGGACGGCATCGTCAAGGCGCTGGCCGGCACCACCACCCTCGAAGAAGTGCTGCGCGTGACGGAAGACGCATGAGCTGCGCATCCTGGCAACGCGATAATTGTGATTATCGCGATATCCCGCACAGCGCGCGCGGCACGCGACACGGCGCGGGCACCACATACGCAACGGAATTTCGCGAATGAAAACAGTAATCAAAGCAATCATCGTCGTTGTGATCTTCCTGGTCGTCGTGGTGGTGGCGGCCGCAGGTGTCTATGTCCTGCGCATCAGCAGCAGTAACGATGTCGCCGTCCCGGTCCAGCGCGGTCCGCAGCTCGCATTGAAAAGCGACCCCGCTTCGATCGAAGCCCGGCGGCTGCAGTATGTCGCTCAATATCAGCAACTTTGGCGCGTAGACGATTACGCGACCGTGCGCAAAAAAGCGCAGGACGGCAATCCGATCGCCCAGCGCCGTTTGTACGAAATCTATGAGCAGTGCATGGGCATGCGGGCGAAAGCGTCGACGACGATGTCGATTCTCGGGCGCATGTCGTCGTTCAACAACAAAATGGCCGAAGTGGTTCAAGAGATCAAGGACGATTACCAACGCTTCTGCGGCCCAGGCGGCGCTGGCACTGAGGCCAACGGTCCGGCGCGCGCATTTTGGCTGCGCCAGAGCGCTAAAGGCGGCGATTTGGTGTCGGAGATGCGCGTATTCGTGGGCGAAAATCCGCAGGCGCTGTCCCCTATTGTTCTCAAAGACTTCATCCGAAGCGCCGCGGTCTCCGGCGATCCGGCTGCGATTATGGAAATCGGGGCGCTGTTGCCGTCGCTCAATGGCCCATGGCCCGATCAGGCGACGCTGCCCGCAACCAAGGGCGATCTCGCGGGCCATGCGTGGATTCTGGCCGCGTGCCGTGCCGGGATGGATTGCAATCGCGGTTCGCGCCTGATGATCGCCGCCTGCATGCGCGTGCTGAGTTGCCTGAACCCCAATTATGAAAGCTTGATGTATTCCGACTTGGTGAATCCCGGCAAACGACCGGAAATCGAGACCCTCGTCGTCGTGATCCAGAAAATACTGCTCAGGCCGTATCAATAACCTTTAAGCCGTGCGACGGTCTTTGCCGCGCGGCCGCGCGGCCGTGCGATCGCTATCGCCGAGACTCACCGGTCCGATTGCCGCCCTTCCCGCCCACACCAACCCGCGACGTCCCGCCGACTCATGCCTCTCTACCGTTACAAAGCACTGAACGCCCGCGGCGAAACGCTCGATGGCCAGATGGAGGCCAGCAGCGACGCCGAAGTGGTCGTGCGCCTGCAGGAGCAAGGGCATCTGCCGGTGGAAGCGATCCTGGCCGCCGGCAGCGGCGGCGATTCTGCGTGGCGCGCGCTGTTCAAGCCAAAACCCTTTTCCGGCCCGCGCTTGGTGCAATTCACCCAGCAACTCGCCACGTTGCTCAGCGCTGGACAGCCGCTCGATCGCGCGCTGTCGATTTTGCTCGAACTGCCCGAAGACGACACCGCCAAGCGCACCATCGCCGATATTCGCGAAGCGGTGCGCGGCGGCTCTGCGCTCTCGACCGCGCTCGAACGCCAACACGGCGCGTTCTCGCGGCTGTATGTCAACATGGTGCGTGCTGGCGAAAGCGGCGGCAGTTTGCAAGACACGCTGCAGCGCCTCGCCGAGTATCTCGAACGCAGCGGCGCATTGCGTGGGCGGGTGATCAATGCGCTGATTTATCCGGCGATTTTGCTGACGATGGTCGGATTCTCGCTGCTGTTCCTGCTCGGCTACGTGGTGCCGCAGTTCTCATTGATGTACGAAAGCCTCGATGCCGAATTGCCGCTGTTCTCGCGCTTCGTCCTCGCCCTGGGTTTATTCGTGCGCGATTGGTGGTGGGTGCTGGTGGCGATTCCAGCGATCGGCCTGTGGTGGTTCGATCGCAAGCGGCGCGAGCCGGCGTTCCGCGCTAAATTCGACGAATGGCTGCTGCGGCAAAAGCTGGCGGGGCCGATCGTCGCCAAAATGGAAACCGCACGGCTGGCGCGCACCCTCGGCACCCTGCTCAAGAACGGTGTGCCGCTGCTGACCGCGCTGGGCATCGGCGGGCGCATCCTGGGGAACCAAGCGCTAATCGCCGATGTCGAAAATGCGTCGGCGGATGTGAAGAATGGTGTCGGCTTGTCCACGGCTCTGGCCAAAGGCAAGCGGTTTCCGCGCTTGGCGCTGCAGATGATTCAAGTCGGCGAGGAGTCCGGCGCCCTCGACAGCATGCTGTTGAAGACCGCCGAAACCTTCGAGGCTGAAACAAGCCAAGCCCTGGACCGGATGCTCGCGGCGCTGGTGCCGATCATCACGGTGCTGCTGGCGGCGGTGATCGGTTTCGTCATCCTGGCCGTGCTGATGCCGATGTACCAGCTTACCGGTTCGATCTAGCGGCTTTGCCCCTGGCGCATGATCCTGCGCGCCGACGCTTCTTGTGATCGCGCTCACGTGTTTCGGCGCAGGCGCGTGAATCGAGACAGTGGCGCGGCATAATCCAGCTCCATCTTGCCATCCCATCCCCCGGCGTCGCCCCGCTGTCGCCGCCTCTGAAGTTTCCACCTTTGAATGGACCGACCGTTATGCGTAATCCCCGCCACATCCGCCGCCCGAAATCCCGGCGTTCCCAAGCCGGTATGACCCTGATCGAGATCGTCATCGTCATCGTGCTGATTGGCGGCATTCTCGCGGTCGTGGGCACCCAGGTGATCAACAACAGCAATCGTGCCAAGCACAATCTCACCAAGGTGCAGGTCGAGAAGCTGGGTGCGGCGATCGAGAGCTATAACTCAGACGTCGGCGAGTATCCGCGGACGCTGGAGGACCTGACCAATGATCCTGAAATCAACGGCTGGCTCGGCCCATACGCCGATAAACGAGATATCAGCGATCAGTGGAAGAAGCCGCTGCAATACCGCGTGCCGGGCGAAGACGGTCCGTTCGAACTGATCAGCTACGGCAAAGACGGCAAGCCCGGCGGCACCAGTTTCGATGCCGATATCGTCACCAATCGACAATAAGCAGCCATTGCCCGCCTAAGCATTGCTCGCCTAAGCATTGCCCGCCCAAACCGCGAACGACGATCGAACCGATGCTTAGCGCCAACGCACGCATGCCGCCGAGAACGACGCCGAGAACGATGCCAAGGCCGGCGCCAAGGCCGGCGCCAAGGCCGACGACGTGAACCGTCGGCGCCCCGCGCAGCGTGCGCAACGCGGTTTCACCTTGATCGAGATCGTGATCGTGTTGACGTTGATCGCGGCGATCAGCGCGGTGCTGATGGCGACTATCGGTGGCGGCATGGACGGCTTGCGCATGCGCACGGCGGCCAAAGAGATCGCTAGCGAACTGCGGCATGCCCGTGCGCAGGCGATGGCCAAGGGCGAAGTGCAGAAATTCGTGATCAATCCCGCTGAGCGGCACTGGACCAGCGCCGAAAATCGCAGCGGCGAGTTGCCGAAAAAAATCACGGTCGCGTTCATCGGCGCGCGCGAGCTGCAGCCGCGGCGCGGCGAAGGCGCGATCGTGTTTTTCGAAGATGGAGCGTCTAGCGGTGGCCGTATCCAACTGCGTCAAGAGCGCGCGGCCTGGAATATCGACGTCGCATGGCTGACCGGCGAAGTGAGTTTGCATCGCGCGCGGGTCGAAGGTGCGCGGGTGGTCAGCGACGACCGCGGCGACGAACGCGATGACGACACAGGCGGCGCGCGATGAGCCGCTCTGCAGCGTTTCGCGCATCGCCTTCGCGACGCGGCGAACGGCATCCGCGCGGCAACAGGCGTCATGGCAGCAAACAGCGCGGCTATACCCTCATCGAAGTCGTCGTCGCGTTCGTTCTTTTGGCCTTCGCGATGACGCTGCTGCTGGGCTCGCTGACCAATGCGACCAAGCAGGTGCGCGGTGCCGCCGACGCCGGACGGGCGGCGCTGCATGCGCAGTCGCTGCTGGATCAAATGGGCGTTGGCGAAGCGCTCGCGCCAGGGCGCCGCGACGGCGAATTGGAAGACGGCCGTTATCGCTGGGAACTGGATGTTGAGCCATTCGTCGATCCGACCGCCCCACCGCGAGTGGGCGAAATTCTCGGCGCGCCGCAGTTGCTGAAACTGCAGCTCACAGTGTTCTGGGGCGATGGCGGCCCGCGGAAGCGGCTGCGTTTGGAATCGCTTCGACTCGTCACGCCGACCGATCTCAATGCCGGGCGGGGAGGGCGCTGATGGACGCGTATCGCTCAGCGACGGTCATGCGATTGAATTCGCCGACCGCGTCAAATTCATTCGCTTCGCGCGCATCGCGCATGCATCGTGCAGGTCACGCGGTCGCACGGCATCGCCATGCGGGTTTCACCCTGCTTGAACTGTTGGTCGCGACCACGCTGCTGGCGGCGGCGTTAGCGCTGGCGTTCGCGACGCTACGCGCCTCGTCGGCGATGGCCGTTCGCGGCGAACAGCAAGCGCAGCGCAGCGAGCGCATGCGCGCAGTCGAAGGGTTTCTGCGGCGTCGCGTCGCATCGACGTTGCCGATCGCGTTCGATCTCGACGAGCAGACCGGCATTCCCCTGCGCTTCTTGGGCGAGCCCGATCGCATTCGTTTCGTCGCCGACCTGCCGAATTATCTCGGCCGCGGCGGCCCGCATTTGCACGATATCCGCGTCGTCGAAAGCCGTCGCGGCGGCCTGCGCTTGGAGGTCGGTTTCGCGGTGGTGATGACCAACGAAGTCATCGAAGAGCGCCAGCCGCGACCGCCGGAATTGTTAGTCGATGGCCTGCGCGAAGTGCGCTTTCGCTATCGCAGCCTCACCGCCGACAACCGCATCGGCGAATGGCAGGACCGCTGGGAGCAGGGCGATCGGCTGCCGCTGCAGGTGTCGATCGAGATCATCGACAGTCGCGGTGAGGTTTGGCCGCCGATGGTGGTGTCGCTGCCGCAGGCGGCGAGTTTCGTCGGCAGTTTCTCGCAGGCGCCGGTCTGATGGCGCGGATGAAGACAGCCGTGCAAAAGCCACCCAAGAGCAGGCCGTCCAACGGCAGGCCATCCGACAGCAGGCCATCCAACGGCAGGCCCGCTGAGGGCGGGCGCATGCGCGGCGCCGCGCTGCTGATGGTGCTCTGGCTGATTGCGCTGATGACGGCGGTGGTCGGCGCGTTCGCGATGACCGCGCGGGTCGAACATCTGCAGGGCAAGGTCTTGAGCCGCGGTGTGGTCGCCGATCAGGCTGCGCGCGCTGGGTTGGAATATGCGATGACCCGAGTTGTCGATATCGACCAAACCCGGCAATGGCTGCCCGACGGCCGTAGTTACACCTGGCGCTTCAATGATGCCGAGGTCAAGGTCAAGATCGTGGACGAGACCGGCAAGGTCGATCTCAACGCCGCCGACTTGACCCTGTTCGCTGGGCTGATCCAAGCCGTCGGCGCCACCCGCGAGGATGCCCGCAAGATCGCAGCGGCGATCCTGGATTGGCGCGACCCTGACAGCCTCAGTCAGGCCGAGGGCGGCGCAGAAGACCCGCAGTACGCCGCCGACGAGCGCCCTTACGGCGCGAAAGACGGCCCGTTCGAAACCGTGCCGGAACTGGAACTGGTGCTGGGAATGACGCCGGAGCTGTTCGCGAAGATCGCACCGCATCTGACCGTCTACAGCGGCCAACCGCAGCCGAACCAAGCCTATGCCTCGGGTGAGGTGCTGACCGCGATGGGCCTGGATGCGGACCTGATTCTGCAAGAACGGCTGCGTCCGCGACTGCCCGGCGATACCAATGCTCTCGTCGGTGTCGGCACGGGCACGTATAGTATCGACAGCCGGGCGCGGTTGCGTGACGGGCGCGTCTCGGTCTTGCGCGCCGTGGTGCGCGCCGGAAACAGCGGTTTGCCGGGCTCGGCCTACACTCCGCTGCGCTGGGAAGAAGGTGCGTTGCCGCGATGATGTCCGTCGCTCCCACCCCATTAGCTCCGCTCGCTCCGCAACGCTTCGGCTCAGCCGTCGCGCTGGACGGTGCGACCATGCGGTGCGAGTGGGTAGCGACAGCGCGCGATCTGGTCGCGGTGCGGCGCTTTCGTTCACGCGGCGCCGTCGCCATCAGCTCCCTACACGTTGCCCCAGCCAATGTTCCAAATCATGCTTCAACGCCTTTCCACCCCCGCGTTATCGAGGACTGCTTCTGAGCGCTGTCAGCCCTGATACGACTTCTTCCGGGACGTCGTCCAAGTTTTCTTCTTCGGGCCGGTTCAAGGCAGGTGCTGCTTTGCGCACCTTCTGGGCCTGGTGGATGCACGGTCTGTCCAGTTGGGTGCCGCAGCGCCTGCGCGCGGTCTTCGGCTTGTCGCAGCAGCGCCTGCTGCTGCAGCGGGACGGCGACGAACTGCGCATGCTGTTGACCGTCCGCACCGAGGACGGGCAGGACAGCCTACGCGAGCTCGGCCGCGTGCCGGTCGAGCTTGAGGTCTCCGCTGGCGACGACCCGCTGGCCACTATCGTCTCCGCCCGCGTCGCGAGCCTGCCGCGGTGGTTGTTGCTGCCGGCGGCAGCCGGCCTGCGCCGTCGGTTGTCGCTGCCGGCGGCGGCGGCGGATCGCCTGCGCGAAGTGCTGGCGTTCGAAATCGATCGCCAAACGCCATTCGCGGCTCACGATGTCTGCTACGACGCGCGCGTGCTGGCGCGGCGCGGCGACAGTCAAATCGACGCCGAACTGGTCGTCGTGCCCAAGGGCGCGCTCGAGCGTGCGCTCGAAGGCCTCGGCGCGCCGCTGCGCGCCACGCTTGCCGGTGTCGATATGGTTGCGTCAGCGCCTGCGCCGCAGCCCTTCATCGCCGAGACTGCCGACGGCGGCGCGATCGTTGATGCGGTCGAACCGCCTCCGATCGGCGTGAATCTGCTGCCCGACGCACAGCGCCGGCAGCGCCGCGATCCCAGTTCGATGCTTAACCTTGTGCTGGCGACGGTGGCGGTCGCTGCGGTCGGCGCCGGCCTGTGGCAAATCCGCGCCAATCGCACCGAGGCCGCCGATGCCTTCGAGGTGGAGGCCAAGCTCCGCTCGCAGCAGGCCAAACGCGTCTCCGACGAAAAGAAGCAATTGGTCGATCTGGTGGAGGGGCTGCGTTTCTTGCAGAACACCCGCACCGGCCGACCGACCACGGTCGAGGTGCTGGATGAGCTAAGCCGTCGTTTGCCCGACAACACCTATATCGAAAAAGTCTCGATCGAAGGCGACAAGCTGCTGGTGATCGGGCTTAGCGGCGAAGCGTCGCGCTTGGTCGAAATTCTGCAGACCTCCAAATTGTGGCGTTCGATGAGCCTGACCGGCGCGCTGCAGCCCGACCCGCGCACCGGTAAAGATCGCTTCACACTCACCGCCGATTTAGCGGTGAGCGAGCCCCAGTCGAATAAAAATGGAGCCGACAATGCGCGACGCAATCGCTAATCGCGACCGTTTGCTCGCCCTCGGCCTGCTGCTGGCGGTGCTGGCCGCGCTGTATTTCCTGCTGATCCATCCGTGGTGGACGGTGTCGATGGTGGAGCTGAGCGAGCGTATCGACACGCTGCAAGAGCGCGATGCGCGCGCGCAGGCGACGCTGGCGCAGGCGCCCGAGATCCGCAAGCGGCTTGCTGCAGTGCGTGCGCAGGGCGCGCGGATTCCCGGCTTCATGAGCGAGGCCACGCCTGAGCTTGCGACATCTGCGCTGATTCAGCGCTTGGAAACAGCGGTTCTGCAGGCCAGCCCGAAAAACCGCAGTTGTGCGATCCAAAACCGCTCGCCGCTGACCGAGCCCAAGCAAGAGCGCTTCCCGCGCGCGGTGGTACAAGTGCGTTTACGCTGCGGTACGCCCGAGCTGGCGATGGTGCTGCATTCGCTCGAAAGCGGCGCGCCTCGGCTGTTCGTGGACAACCTCAACGTGCTCTCGAACCGTTTTATCTTCTCCGCAGAACAGTCGGGCAATAGCGGTGGTCTCGACGTGAATTTCGATCTTTACGGCTATTTGCCCGCTTCCGGAGCCCCCGCGAATGCGCGTCGATAGTCTCGCCCCGAAAACCTGGTTGCTGGCGTCGGTTGCAGCCTGGGCATTGTGCCTATGGGTGCTAGCGATGGCCGGCATGGGCGCAAGTTTAGGCGACGTGCCCGAGGACACCGCAGAACAGCGCTTGCCGACGACCGCGCTGCCGAACGGCGACCGTCCCGGCCCCTTGGCGCAGTACAGCGAAATCGCCGCGAGGCCGCTGTTCTCCGAGCGCCGTGTGCCGGAACCCTTCACCATCGACGGCAGCGGTCAGGAAGCCCCAGCCAACCCATTCGACTACGTTCTTACCAGCGTGTTGATGACCCCTGCCGTGCAGTTGGCGATCCTGCGCCCGCCCGGCGACGGCGCCAAACCGGTGCGGGTGAAACTGGGCGAAGCGGTGGAATCGGCGCCGCAGTGGACCCTGGCGTCGCTGCAGCCGCGGCAGGCGATCTTCCGCGGCCCGGAAGGCGAGAAGACCATGGAGCTGCGGGTCTTCGATGGCGTTGGCGCGATCCTGCCGTCGCGCGGCATCGCCGCCGGAACGGGCTTACAGCCGCCGATGCAGCAGCCAATTCAGGCTGGTCAGCCGATGCCGATGCCGATCACGGATGCCGCCGGCCCGCAGGGCGTGGTGCAGCAGGCCGACGGCTCGGTGGTGCAGACCGGCCCGGTGCCGGCCCCGCCCAGTGCCGATAACGTTTCGACCCAAGCCCAGCTCGATGCCATCCGCAAGCGCATCGAAGCCCGTCGCGCCCAGTTGCGCCAACAGAATGAATCGTCCCAGACCCCTCCGGGCCGATAGCTCTTCCCGAGAATTCACGAATGAATCGACGCTTCCAGTTTCCCTCCAGCGTGTTCGCCGCCGTCGCGAGCTTCGCGCTCGTTCTGACGCTAGCCGGCTGCGCCTCGACACCGACGCCGACGCTCAAGCGCAATGCCGATATCGGCGCGATGACCGGTTCGGATACGCCAGCGCGGGCTGAGCCCCTTGCTGACGAGGATCTGAAACCGAAAGCGCAGATCAGCCGCGGAACCGGCGAGCCGATCAACCGCCGCGCTGCCGCGACGCCGCCGCCGGACATCGGCGCCACCAGCGGTGAAGCGCGCTTCAATTTTGAGGGCGAGTCGCTGCATGCGGTGGTCAAGGCCATCCTCGGCGACATGCTGGGTCAGAACTACGTGATCGCACCGGCGGTGCAGGGCACCGTGACCTATTCGACGCCGAGGCCGGTCAGCTCGGCGCAGGCGCTGTCGGTGCTGGAGATGATTCTCGGCTGGAACAACGCGGCAATGATCTACAGCGACGGCCGCTACAGCATCGTGCCGGCGGATCAGGCGATGGGCACAGGCGTGGTATCGCCGCGCGTGGGCTCGCCGAACAACGCCCGCGGCTTCGAGTCGCGCGTGGTGCCGCTGAAGTTCATCTCTGCGCCCGAAATGGAAAAATTGCTCAAGCCCTATGCGCGCCCGAACGCGATCGTCAACGTCGATGCCAATCGCAACATCATCACCGTCGCTGGCACCCGCGCCGAACTCGAAAGTTATTTGCGCACGATCGATATCTTCGACGTGGATTGGATGGCGACGATGTCGGTCGGGGTGTTTCCGATTCAATCCAGCAAAGCCAAGAATATCGTCGCCGATCTGGAAAAAGTATTCGGCGAGTCCGGCAAATCGCCGCTCGCGGGCATGATTCGCTTCATGCCGTTGGAAGGCGCGAACGCGGTGCTCGCGGTCACGGCGCAGCCGAAATACCTCAACGATGTGCAGCAGTGGATCGATCGCATCGATAACGCCGGCCAGGGGATTCAGCTGTATTCCCATGAGCTGAAGTACGTCACCGCGAAAGATCTGTCGCAGCGCCTGGGCGAAGTCTTCGGCAGCGGTCGCAGCGGCGGTGGCGGCGATTTAGGCGGCGGCGCGTCGATCTTCCCCGGCCTGCAGACCGTCAATATCGACGGTGGCGGCGGCAACAAAGACGGCGGCTTCGACAGCGGTTCGGGCGGCAGCAGCGGTGGCGGCCTTGGCGGCGGCCAGCTCTCGCTCGATCCGCGCCAGGGCGGCGGCAACGCCAGCGTCACCCTCGAAGTCGGCGCCGACAAAGTGTCGGTGGCCGCGATCGAAGAGAGCAACACCCTGCTGGTACGCTCCACGCCAGCGGCTTGGCGTTCGATCCGCGAAGTCATCGAAAAGCTCGATGTCCTGCCGATGCAGGTGCATATCGAATCGCAGGTGGCCGAAGTCACCCTCACCGGCGAGCTGTCCTACGGCGTGAACTGGTTTTTCGAAAAAGCCGTGACCGACAACGGGCTGCCGGACGCGGTCGGCCGCGACACCTGGAGCACACTCGCCGGCAGCATCAAGTCTGCGGGCGGGACCAATCCTGGGCTGGCGTGGACGTTCCTCGGCCGCAACGCGGCGGCGGTGATTTCGGCCCTGGATCAAATCACCGATGTGCGCTTGCTGCAGACCGGTTCGGTGCTTGCGCGCAATAACTCTGAAGCCACGCTCAACGTCGGCAGCCGCATTCCGATCACCACGGTGTCGATCAATCCGGTGCTCGGCAATAACAACAGCACCAGCCAGGTGCAATACATCGATACCGGCGTGATCCTCAAAGTGCGTCCGCGCGTGACCAGGGACGGCACCGTCTTTCTCGACGTGGTGCAGGAAGTCAGCTCGCCCGGTTCGGTGCCCGACGCCAACGGCAACGTGCGCATCGATACGCGTCGCTTGAAAACCAATGCGATCGTGTCGACCGGCGAAACCGTGATGCTCGCGGGCCTGATTCAAGACAGCAACAGCAAGGGCTCGTCGGGGTTCCCGGGCCTGAGCCGCATACCGGTGGTCGGCGGCCTATTCGGCCGTCAGTCAACCAATAA
>JANMGT010000106.1:0-5591 GCA_031374725.1 Lysobacteraceae bacterium
CCGCTTCAAAGCCCCTCTCCCACCGGGAGAGGGGTTGGGGTGAGGGTCGGTATACGGACGGCATTCCACATCGCATCCAGCACCGCCTCGATATTCAACAAAACATCGTGATCCCAGAATCGCAGAATCGTCCAACCCTGCGCTTCAAAAGCACGCGTCCGCACAGAATCGGACAGCGAAGTGTGTTGCCGCTTCAAAGCCCCTCTCCCACCGGGAGAGGGGTTGGGGTGAGGGTCGGTATACGGACGGCATTCCACATCGCATCCAGCACCGCCTCGATATTCAACAAAACATCGTGATCCCAGAATCGCAGAATCGTGCAACCTTGCGCTTCAAAAGCGCGAGTACGCACAGAATCGGACTGCGAACTATGTTGGGAACCATCCAGTTCGATAATTAAGCGTTTTTCGATACAACAAAAATCAGCGATGTACGGTGGTATCGGATGCTGTCTCCGAAACTTCAGCCCATCGAACTGTCCGTTTCTCAAATGGCGCCAGAGCGTATCTTCCGCATCGGTCATCTCGCGACGAAGTCGGCGCGAATACTCCAATGTTCTCGTCGGCAATGGTGGCTTGACTGTCATCGCTTCTCGAACCCTCACCCCCAGCCCCTCTCCCGGCGGGAGAGGGGAGCAAAGTCAAATCACACTTACAACACACCACGCTGCATCTGATCGCGCTCGATCGATTCGAACAGCGCTTTGAAATTGCCTTCGCCGAAGCCTTCATTGCCTTTGCGCTGGATGATCTCGAAAAAGATCGGGCCGATCGCGTTCTTGGTGAAGATCTGCAGCAGTTTGCGCTGCGAGTCGCCGGGGTCGGCGTCGATCAGGATCTTGTTTTTGGCCAAACGCGGCAGATCCTCGCCATGGTTCGGCACGCGCTGGTCCACGACATCGAAATACGTGTCCGGCGTGTCGAGAAAATCGATGCCGTTGGCACGCAGCGCTTCGACCGTCGTATAAATATCGTCGGTGAAACAGGCGATATGTTGGATGCCTTCGCCGCCGTATTGGTCGAGGTATTCGTTGATCTGCGATTTTGGATCGGACGACTCGTTCAGTGGGATGCGCACGAAGCCATCGGGCGCGGTCATCGCCTTCGACAGCAGGCCGGTCTTCGCGCCCTTGATGTCGAAATAGCGGATCTCGCGGAAGTTGAACAAGCGTTCGTAGTAATCCGACCACTTCGCCATGTTGCCGAAATACAAATTGTGCGTGAGGTGGTCGATGAAGGTCAGGCCCAGACCTTTCGGCATCATCTCCGCACCCGGCAACCACTCGTAATCCGGATCGTGGATGGTGCCTTTATCGTCGTAGCGATCGACGATATACAGCATGCAGCCACCGATGCCTTCGATCACCGGCGCGGCCACGGCCTTCGTGAGTTCGAGCGGGCCGATCGGCGTGGCGCCATTCTTCAGCGCCTGCACGCGCACCCATTCGGCCAGTTTATTGACGCGAATCGCGAAACCGCAGGCGCTGGGGCCGTGCTTGGCGGCGAAATCGGCGGCGAACGAGTCCGTGGACTCGTTGATCAGATAGGTGCAATCGCCCTGGCGATACGTGCTGATCGGGCGGGTTTTGTGGCGAGCCACTTGCACGAAGCCGAGCTTGCGGAAGTAGTCGTGTAATTGTCCGGCCTCGCCGGCCGGCGCCGCGAATTCGACGAACTCGAAGCCATCGATGCCCATCGGGTTTTCAAAGGTGACGGCCTGACTGCCGAGATTAGGCGAGGTCTGGGTCTGTGCGCTCATGGCGAAACTCCTGGTGACGGGGTCGTGGGCACCGCAGGGCCGTGATCTGTCGGCATCATCGATCAGCAAATCGCGCGGCTTGCCCAGGCTGTGGTTGGGGAATATAGTTTCAGATGAAACCATTTGCAAGACAGCGCATGACCACGTCCGCATCGTCCACGGCTCCTCATCCGACGTCCGCCACTCACGCCATCTCATCGCCGGACGACGACGCCAGCGGCGCCGATGCGGCTGTGGGTCAGGCCTCTGTGACTCAGGCGGCTGTGGGTCAGGCCGCTGTCGGTCATGCCGCTATGGGTCATGCCTCTGTGGACCATGCGGCTCTCGATCTTGAGTATTTCCTGCCGTATCGGCTCAGCGTGCTCTCGAACCGGGTCAGCCAATGCATCGCTCAGGCCTATGCTGAACGCTTCGGGATCGGCATTACCGAATGGCGGGTGATCGCCGTGCTGGGCCGCGATTCGGGACTCTCGGCGAACGCGGTGGCCGAGCGCACCGCGATGGACAAGGTGGCGGTCAGTCGGGCGGTAGCGCGCTTGCTGGAACGCGGCCTGCTGCAGCGCGATACCCACGGCGACGATCGTCGGCGCTCGGTGCTGGAGTTGAGCGAGGCCGGCTACAGTATTTACGACGAAGTGGTGCCGGTCGCGCGCGGCTACGAGCGCCGGCTGTTGGCGCCGCTGGACGAGGCCGAACGCGCGATGCTCGACCATCTGCTGGCGAAACTCATGGACGCGACTGAACGCTTGCACGCGGCTGCAGAAGAACACGCATCTCAGGGCTGAAATAGCGATGGATTCGCTTGTTTTCGTCCTTCCGGCGAATGCCGGAACCCAGCATTGAACAAACCGCCAGACGCTGGGTTACGGCGTTCGCCGGAACGACGGCTGAAAAAGCGCGCGCAGAATTTTAGATACGTTGTGAATTGTCGGTTGCGATAGCGATCGGCGATCAAGACGATCGATGCGGCAATAGCAACGACAATCGTGCCTGCGATCCCGCAGCGATCGCGCAGCGACCCAGCGCGATTGACGACAGCGCGATTGACGACAGCGGATTTCACCAATGCTCAACAATACCGATACGCCTCATATGAACGCTTTTTGGCATCTCGACAGCGCACGCATCGCGATGCATGCTGCGCCCCATGTCCGCCATGCCCTCACTGCAATCGCTGATCGCGCAGCGCCGTTTCGACGCGGTCGAAGCGCTGTGCCGCGATCGTCTGCAATACGATGCCGCCGATGCCGAAGCGCTGGGCGCGCTGCTGCCGCACCTGCTGCAGCGCGGCGAACTGCTGCAGGCGCGGGTCTACGCAGAGCGTGCGGTCGCCGAGAACGCGCAGCACCGCGAACTGTGGCTGATGCTGGGCCAAGTGCGCGAACGCATGCGCGATCTCGCCGCCGCGCAGAGTGCTTACGCAGCCGCTGCGGCGTTGAATCGCGATGATTGGGTCGCGCGTTTGTTTTTAGCCGATGTCGCGGATACGACCGGCGATACCGGCGCGGCGCTGAGCGCGCGCATGCAGGCCTTGCTCGCAGCCGAACGCGAGGGCGCGCTCGCGCCGCATGCACAATTGGCGCCGCCGCTGCAGGCCGCCGTGCAGCGCGCGATCGCGATGGCGCAGCGCGCACGCGCCGAGGCCTTCGATCTCGCGTTAGCACCGCTCGCCCAAACGTATGGCGAAGACGCATTGACGCGCATTCGCGGCGCAATCGAGGCCTTGGTTGGCCGTCGCCCGCGCGCGCAGCCGCATCCGCTGCAGCACCCGACCCTACTTTGTATTCCCGATCTTGCGCCGCGGCCCTGGTTTGAACGCGTGGAGTTTCCGTTTCTCGCCGAGATCGAAGCGCAGACCGACGCGATCCGCGATGAGGTACTAGCACTGCTCAACGACGGCACCGAGATCGATGCCTATGTCGATATGCCCGACCGCGCGCCGGCGGCGCCGATGTGGCGCGAACTCAATCGCTCGCCGCGCTGGCGCAGTTATCATTTCCATCGTCATGGCATGGCGGTCGCCGAGCATCTCGCGCGCTGTCCGCGCACCGCTGCCGCGCTCGCGCACCTGCCGCTGATGCGCATTCCCGACCATGCGCCGGAAGCGATGTTCTCGCTGCTGGCGCCGAACACCGCAATTCCGCCGCACACCGGCGTGATCAACGGCCGGCTCACCGTGCATTTGCCGCTGATCGTCCCCGCAGACTGCGGCGCGCTGAAAGCCGGCGACGAAGCGCGCGGCTGGGAGGAAGGCCGCTGTTTGATCTTCGACGACAGCTTCGTCCACGAAGCCTGGAACCACAGCGATCGTCTGCGCGTGGTGCTGATTTTCGATCTTTGGCATCCCGATCTGAGCGCGGCCGAACGCGATGCCTTATCCACCACTATCGCCACGCTGGGCGAATTCAACCGTGCGCACGATGCGGGCGATGCGATGGCCGGCGCGCATTGACTGCAGGCCGCAGGTAGCGCGGCTCATCGCGGCAATCAATTCCGAGCCGCTGCTTGGGTTCTGCGAATAGCGCGAACATCAGCGCGCTGAAGCGCGCTCTACCGAAGCATTCCTGCATCACCACCTACGCGCCGAGATTCTCGTCAACGCAGCCAACCGCGTTTGCGCGCATGCAATGCGAAGACGATCAACAAAATCGAAATCGTCGATACCAGCGCCGGCATGATCAATCCGCTCGGGCCATACACCGCGATGCTATCGGCGATCGCGAACGCGTGGGTCATCTGCACCATGACGCCGAGCAACGACAGGGCCAGCACCGCAATCGCGATGCGGGTCCGCAGCAACAACAGCACACAGCCGGACGCACCACCGAACACGGCGAACGCGAACGCCGCCGTGGCCCATGCCGGGCGCGATTGCAACAGCGCGCGCTCAGCAGCGGGCATGGCCTGCAACGCCTCGGCCGCCATCGTCGCCTCTTGCACATAGGCCAACACGCCCAGCAGATTCCACGCGAATAGCGCCACGCTCACTATCCAAAACCACAGCGGCGGTTTGTACGACAGCGTCATCACTCCCCCTCGTTCGATAGACGAAAGCCCGCAATTCGGACGCGCCAACGGACACCCAAGCAGCGCGTCTCCCCACGTGGCTAATCAGCGCAACGTCAACCGCAAATCATGGTACGCGTCGCATTGCGGCCCACAACAATCACCGGCTCCGTTTTCTGCATCGATGATGGCTGCTTGCGCAGCAGCCGACATCGTAGCGGTGTTTCGGCTTCTCCGCGCTCAAGCCTCGAACACGTTACTCCGCAAATACACGTCCATCCCGCATCACGAACGCGACGCGCTTCAGTGTGCGCACATCCTGCAGCGGGTCGCCGTCCACGGCGATCAGATCGGCCGCCTTGCCCGGTTCCAGCGTGCCAACATCAGTCGACACGCCCAGCAGATCGGCGGCGTTGACGGTCGCGGCCACGATCGCTTGCATCGGCGACATGCCGTGTTCGACCATCAGCTCGAACTCATCGGCGTTGCGGCCGTGCTTGCTGACGCCGGCATCGGTGCCGAACGCGATCTTGACGCCGCGCGCATGCGCGAAACGCAGCGCTTTGCCGGTCACGCCGATGCGCCACTGGATTTTTTTCAGCACCTCGCCGGTGTAGGCGTTGGGATTCGCGGCCAAACGCTCGCGATAGCCGTTGACGGTGGACAAGGTGGGCACGTAATACGCACCGGTTTTCACGAATGCGCGCGCGCCGGCCTCGTCCAGCAGGGTGCCGTGTTCGATCGAATCGGCGCCTGCGTTCAAGGCCATCAAAATGCCGTCGGCGCCGTGCGCATGCACCGCGACTTTGCGACCGTACAGATGCGCG
>JANMGT010000019.1:0-17206 GCA_031374725.1 Lysobacteraceae bacterium
GGTCGATGCGCAGGGCGAGATGCATCTGCTCAATCTCGACCGCGAGCGCTTCCCGCAGCCGCAGCAAGTGAACGCCGAACTGGAGAAGATGAAGAACGACCCGAATGTGGTCGCGATCAATCTCTTCACCCATCGCGCCGCGGACGGCCCTGAGGATCTCATCGGCAACGCGCCCTACGATGCCGATCGCGGCGCTCCGGGTTGGACGCCGCGCCCGGCAGGCGCGACCGGCGGCCAGTACGACACTGATCCGACCAATGTCACCGAGACGCGATCGCTGCTCGTCTTCGATGCAGAAGGCGATTTCGTTGGCCGGCTCTCGACGCCTCCGATCTCCACCCGCGACACCTATTCCGTGGCGCAGGAAGTGTATGGCGACCGCGCGCGCTACGTCCTCAACGGCGATGGCGACTTTTATGCCCGCGCCTGGTACCTCGACGGACGCGGGGCCTCCGATCCACTCGCGCTGGGCTACGAGAACGCGATGATCCTGGTGCGGCCGACGCCCGATGGACAGCCCGCGCAGTTGCGAGAGTTCAACGATACCGAGCGGTCCGCGATCCGCAACTACGGCAACCAGGAAGGCATTTGGGACGACCTGAGTGACGTACTGAAGGGCGCGCAACGGCAGTTGGACAATCTGGGCAGGAGCATCAACGACAGGACCGACCAACTGCGCGAAGACGCTCAGCGCACCATCGATGGCGTCCGCGAACAGATCGACAACTTCAGATTTCCCTGGGAGCGCTCATCGGTCGATGGCCGCCAGGAGACGCCGACCCTCGCCAACGCGCAGGCGCCAACGTCACCGTCGCCCGAGCGCGCGCTGCCGTCGATCACCGACAGTCCGGTGTTCGGCGATGTGTATGCCGGTGTGCAGCAACACGACCAGAAGCTCGGACGGACGCCCGACCAGCACAGCCTGCAGCTGGCGGCAGCGCTGACGGTCGAAGTCGAACGCAATCGGTTGTCGCCGCCGATCGAGGTCGCCTTCAACGACAACGGCACGCGCTTGTTCGCGTTCGAGAAGAACGCGGCGTCGCCGGAGAGCCGGCAATATGCGCATACCGATGTCGCCCAGTCGGTCAATCAGCCACTGGCGGTCAGCGATCAGCGCTACCGCGAAGTGCAGCAAACGCAACAACCGCAGCAGGACGCAGCCAACCGCACGCTCGAAGAACCGGCGCGCACGGCGCCGAGGATCGTTTGACTCGCAGATACCGGACTGGCCACGCACATTCAAGATATCGGAATCTGCTCCGGCGTATCGACATCCCCCGGCGCATGCGGCGCGATGCAGTCGATCGGATTGTCTTCGTCGCGCAGCAGCGCACGCGCGCCCTGATCGCCGCGCAGCGCGGCGAGCGCAGCGAACGCGCTGCGCGGAAACACCGCAGGAACGCCGCGGATACCGTCGTAGCGCGAAGCGACGATGCGCTGCGGATGCGTATCGGCCAGTGCGAGTAGGGCGCGCAGCCATTCGGCATCCACGGTGTATTGATCGACCAGCATCACCAACAAACGATCGACTGCCGCATCGCACTCGGCGCAAGTAACGGCCGCACGCAGCGACGCCGATAAACCGTCGCGATGATCGCGCACATCGACCCGGGTGAGTTCCGGCGGAGCGCGCAGCGTGTGCCAAAGCGTGTCGGCATCGCCGCCGAGCATTAGAAACACGCGCGGCGATACCGCGCACGAGCTATCGACCGCACGCTGCAGCAGCGATATTCCGCGCCATTGCACGAGTTGCTTCGGTTGGCCCAGGCGGGTGGATGCGCCGGCCGCGAGAATGGCGATGGCCGTCGTCATGATGCGATCTTCATGCTGTGAGCTTCATGCTGTGAGCATGCATGCCGTGAGCATGCATGACGTGAGCAGGCATGACGTGAGCAGGCATGTCGCAACGCTCACGCATCGTGCGTCGGTTCCGGGTAACTGCGCGCGCGATACGTCTGCATCGCTTCGGCCAAGATCGACACTGCGAGCTCCTGCGGATCGCGCGCGCGCGGCAGCAGCCCCAGCGGGCTGCGCAGGCGCGTCAACACCGCTGGCGCTACGCCGCGTGCCTGCAAATGCTCCAGCCGCTGCGCCTGCGCGCGCGGGCTGCCCATCGCGCCGACGAGGCAGGCATCGCTCGCCAGCGCCTGCTGCAAAAACGGCAGCTCCCAATCGTGGTCATGAAACAGCGTGATCGCGGCGGTATACGCATCGAAACTCAGCGGCGGCAAGGCGTGCTGTGCTTGCAAACTGTGGAATTCGACGCCGAGCGCGGCCAGCGGCGCGCGCAATTCGCGATCGGGACTTAGCGCGATCACGTCGATGTCGGCGGCGTGCGCCTGTTTGCACATCGCTAACAGCGTGTCGCCCGCGCCCGCCAGCACCAGACGCAGCGCGGGCACGTGGCGAATGCGTGTTTCGCGTTCTGCCGTCGCTTCTGGCGTGATGCACTCGGGCGGCTGCGTCGCGTCGCGCCAGCGCAGATCGAATGCCTCGCGTCGCGCGAGCGCCTGCGCGATCGCATCGACTATCGCTGCGGGGACCGTGCCGTCGAACTGCAAATCTAATCCACTGCCGCAGGGCAGCACGATATCGACATACGGCGATTCGTCGCCGTAGCGCACGCGGCGACTCACGCCTTCGGCCAGCGCGCGCTGCGCTTCTTCGATCACCGAAGCATCAAGACAGCCGCCGGAAAACGAGCCCACGACCTCGCCGCTGGCGCTCACCGCCATCTGCGCACCGATGCGCCGCGGCGCCGCACCGTGGATGCCGACGAGGGTGACGAGCGCGCAGGCGTCGCCGCGCGCATGGCATTGGATCAACAGATCGAGCGGTCGCGGCATGATGCATGCGGCGCTGGCTTGAACAGCGCTGGCTTGAACAGCGCTGGTTTGAACAGCACTGGTTTAAACAGCATGCATTCGGACATCGCAGCCATCATTTCAAAGTGCGCATATAAGCGATGATCGCCTTGCGCCGCTTCGCGTCGGGCACGCCGACCATCATCGTCGTGCCCGTGACCCGCGTGGTCGGCGCTTTCAAATACGCATCGAGCTCTGCGGCGGTCCAAACGATTTTGCTGTTGCGCAATGCGCTGGAATAACTGTTGAACTCGGAATCGGCGGCAGCTTTGCGACCGAATGTGCCTTTGAGCGTTGGGCCGGCTTTGGTACTGCCATCGACCGAATGGCAGCTTGCGCAGATCACGAACGCGGCGCGGCCTTCTTGCGCGGTCTGCGCCTGCGCTGAGGATGCCGCCCCGAACATTGCAGCAGCGGTCACGACAACAGTGGCGATCAGAATGGTGTTCGTTCTCATCATCTTCATCGCAACGGTTCCTTGATCTTTCGACATCAACTGTTAGCGCGCTGTTTTTTCTAAGTCATGCTTTCAAACATCAGGCCTTCGAAAACGGCAAATCGCGCACGCGCTTCCCAGTGGCCTGGAAGATCGCGTTCGCCACTGCCGGGCCGATCGGTGGCACGCCGCATTCGCCGATGCCGGTCGGCGACGCCGATGAGGCCAGCATGTGCACTTCGACCTTCGGCATCGCATCGATCCGCAGCACCGAATACGCATCGTAATTGCGCGCGGTCGGTGCGCCATTGTCCAAGACCAGTTGTTCGCCGAGCATCGCGCTGAGGCCGAAACCGGTGCCGCCTTCCAACTGCGCGCGGACCACATCCGGGTTCACCACAATGCCGCAGTCCGACGCCACCACGCAGCGTTCGACCTTGATGCCGCCGTCGGCGGTTTTCGAAATCTCGGCAACGGTGGCGACATAGCTGCCGAAGGATTGATGCACGGCGACGCCGCGAAAACGGCCGGCGGCGAGCGGCTGCGACCAGCCCGCTTTTTCCGCCGCCAGCGCCAGCACCGCGCGTTCGCGCGCATCGGCGGGCAACAGCGACATCCGTAGCGCGACTGGATCTTGCTTGGTCGCGGCCGCGATCTCGTCGAGCATCGTCTGCATCACGTACGCAGTGTGGGTGTGTCCGACCGAGCGCCACCACAGCACCGGCACCGGCGAGGTTGGATGGGTGATGCGCACGTCGAAATCGGGCAGCGCGTACGGCGTGTCGGCGACGCCTTCGGTCGAAGTCGGATCGATGCCGTCCTTCATCATCATCGACTCGAACGGCGTGCCAGCCATGATCGATTGGCCGACGATGTGGTGCTGCCAACCGCTGATCGCGCCGTCTTCGCCGATGCCCACGCGCACGCGATGCACATGCAGCGGGCGATAGCGACCGCCGCCCATATCGGCTTCGCGCGACCACTGCAGTTTGATCGGCGCGCGGAAGTTGAGCGCTTTCGCGATTTCGGTGGCTTCAACGAACACATCGCAGTCGGCGACCGCGCGCCGGCCGAAGCCACCGCCGGTTTTCATCACGTGAAGATCGACCTGTTCGGGCTTGACCCCGGCGATCTGCGCGCAGGTGCCCTGCACCACGTCGGGCATCTGCAGGCCGCCGTGGATATGCAGGCGCTCGCCGTCTTTGTGGACCACGGCGTTGAGCGGTTCCAGCGCCGCGTGCGCGAGATACGGAAACCGATACGTCGCTTCGATCGTGGTCTTGGCCTTACCGAGCTTGCCGGCGGCATCGCCGCGCGTCACCGCCGATGTGCCTTCTTTCTGCGCCAGCGCTTCGAATTCCTTGAACAACGCTGTGGACGAACGCGTTTCCGCGCCGCTGTCGTCCCACACCACTTGCAGCGCGTCGCGGCCTTTCATCGCGGCCCAGGTGTTCTGCGCCACCACGGCCACACCGCGGCTGATCTGGACGACATCGACCACGCCGGGCACCGCTTTGGCGGCGGTTGCATCGAACGATTTCACTTTGCCGCCGAAACGCGGGCTGTGCGCGACCGTGGCGACCAGCATGCCGGGCAGTTTGAGATCGATGGTGTAGGCCTGACTGCCGTCGGACTTGGCGCGCGCGTCGATCCGCGTGGGCGCATCTTTGCCGATCAGCGTCCAGGTCTTTGCATCTTTGAGCGCGACATCGCCGGAGACCGCCAACGGCGCGGCTGCAGCGATCAGCGTGCCGTAGGGTGCGCGGCGGTTGCTACCGGCATGCGTCACCTCGCCGTTCGCGGTCGTGAGTTCACCGACCGCGACGTTCCACTGCTTCGCCGCGGCTTGTTTCAGCAGCTCGCGCGCGGCGGCGCCGGCCTTGCGGTAGCGCTCCCACGACGACGGCATGCTGCTGGAGCCGCCGGTGAGTTGGAACGCGCCGCCCATGGCGAGATTGCCGTACCACTTCGGATTGCCGGCGCGGCCTTCGACCTGCACCTTGTCGAGCGCCACGTCGAGTTCCTCGGCAACCAAGGTCGCGAGGCCGTGATAAACGTTCTGTCCCATGTCGAATTGGCTGGCGAACACGGTGACCAATCCGTCGGCGGCGATCGCGATGTACGCCTCGAACGGCGAGCCTGCGGCGGGTTTGCCGCCCGCGGCGGCGACCGGCGCGGAGGCATCATCGGCGGCGTCCATCGTGCAGCCGACCATCAGCGCAGTGCCGACCAGACTCGCGCCGAGAATGAAGTGACGGCGCGATAGCGTCGGCGCCGATGACGATGACGATGACATCGAAGCGGCGAGCATCGCCGGAAGTGTGCGACCGTTGAACATGATCCGTTCTCCTTATGCCAGCGCAGTGTTATGCCAGAGCAGTGGCCGCGACCTTGATCGCGTCGCGGATGCGCTGATAGGTGGCGCAGCGGCAGAGGTTGCCCGCCATCGCCGCATCGATATCGCTGTCGTTCGGCGTGCGGTTGCTGTCCAGCAGCGCGATCGCCGACATGATCTGGCCGCTCTGGCAGTAGCCGCACTGCGCCACCGCACCCGCGATCCACGCCTCCTGCACCGCCTTCGCGACCGGGCCGGCGGCTTCGACGCCTTCGATGGTGGTGATGGGTTGGCCCACCAACGCGCTGGCCGGCGTGACGCAGCTGCGGATCGGCTGGCCGGCGACGTGGACGGTGCAGGCGCCGCATTGGGCCATACCGCAGCCGTATTTGGTACCGGTCATGCCGGCGATGTCGCGCAGCACCCACAGCAGCGGCATGTCGTCGGGGGCATCCACGGGCACCGGTTTGCCGTTGATGGTTAATTCGAAAGCCATGGTGTGCGCTCCTTGTGCGGGGTCGGCGGAGAGAGACGTTTCGCAAGTCGTTAGCGGTAGCGAAGTTGCGCAGCAGCGTCGCTATCGCCGATGGGCACGCTGGTCGATCGGCAGGTACGGCGCATCTCGCGTCCGCGCCGATCATACCCCCGCTGTGGGCGTCGTGTGTGACCGCTTGCGGCGAGCTTCGTTAAAGAAGTCGTTAAAAAAGTCGTTAAAGAAATGGCCTCCCCAAAACGCCCACGCCGCAGTTGGGCTGCGGCGTGGGATGACACGAAAAACGAAAGAAGGCAGCGATTACTTCGCGACTTCGAATTCCTTGGTTTGCACGACATTGCCGTCCAAGGACACCTCGACCTTGTACTTGCCGACCGGCCAGCCGTCGGGCTTGCTGAACTCGATATTCGTGTTGCCTGGGCCGGCGAGATTGAAATCGCGGCTTTCGTTCTTCACTTCCATGACCTCGGCGCCGTTGATGAAGCTGAGCTTGGCGTCGAGCTTGCCGGCGACGGTCGCCGCAGGGTCGCTGGTGTTGGTGCCGATCGAGACGACGATGTTGTCCTTGGGCTTGAAGCCGGTGACTGCGGCGCTGAGCTTGCCATCGGCACCGACGGCAGTGCCCAGATCGACCGAGGCGACCGAGGCGGACGGCGCGACGGCGACGGGTGCAGGCGCGGGTTCGACCGCAGCCGGCGCGGGTGCCGGTTCGGGCTTGGGTTCTTCTTTCTTCTTGCAGCCGACCACTGCGACGCTGCCGATAACGGCGATGAGCAAGGCGGTACGGAGAGTGCGGAGGTGGTTCATGCGACAGTCCTCGATGCGGAGAGGTAAAGGGGTATGGGCTCGGCGTGCTGGAAACGACACGGTAGAGCAGGCTCGGCAGAGCAAACTCAATCAGCGGATGGGCCGTCGAGATCACCATCGCCGTCGATATCTATTTGCGGCAGCCTGATGACTTGGCCGGGAAAGATCTTGTCGGCGTCGTCGATCGTGTCGCGATTGGCTTCGAAGATCTTGGACCAGAATTTAGCTTTGCCGTAGAAGCGCTTGGAGATCGCCGAAAGCGTGTCGCCTTTCTCGATGGTGTAGCGTTGTTCGCCGCCACCGCCGCCGGTGATTTCCTCGGTAGAGGTGACGCTCGACTGCACGTTACTGAAGTCGGGGCGCTCTTGTTCGGTGCTGGTGACCGAGCTTTGAACGTTGGAAAAATCGGGTTTTTTATCGGGTGTGGTCATGGGGTCACGGCTCCTGCCCGGATGATGGGCGCCCACGATGACATCCCGGATGTTAAGAAACCATATCGATCCCGGGTATTTTTCGTGACCGCCCTCCGCGCGACGCCGGCCGACTACTGACGCGCTTCGCGTACCGCAGTCGGCGCTGACAGTCCTGGCGTCGCCCGCCATGGATTGATGTCCAGCCCGCCGCGGCGGGTGTAGCGCGCCTCCACCGATAGCGCAAGCGGCCGACAATGCCGCAGAACCTCGACGAAAATGCGCTCGACGCACTGTTCGTGGAACTCGGCGTGATCGCGAAACGAAACCAGATAACGCAGCAGACCGGCACGGTCGATCCGCGGGCCGCGATAGTGCAGATGCAGGCTCGCCCAGTCGGGCTGGCCAGTGACCGGGCAGTTCGACTTCAATAGCTCCGAGCGCAAATGCTCATCGACCACCGCCTCGTCCGCCAGTCGCAAATGCGCGGCATTGGGCGGGCCGTAGTCGTCGATCGCGATCTCCAAGGTATCGATCGAAACGCCAGTCGCGGCTGCGAACGCGGGCAAACCGAAGGCGACGTCAACCTCAGCGCCAGCGATCAGCGATAGATCCGCAGCGATGATGCCGCGCACCGTTTCGGCGCTATCGAAGCGGCTGGCGTTGAGCGAATTGAGATAGAGCTTGAGCGATTTGGATTCGATCAGATTGGGCGAATCGGCCGGCACCTGGATCGTCGCCGTGGCAACCTGCGGTTTGCCGCGCATATCAAGCCAGCTCAGCTCATACGCATGCCAGCGGTCGTGGCCGATGAAGGGCAGGGCTTGCGCGTTGACGCCGATCTCGTCGCGGCCCTGCGTGCGCGGAATCGGGAATAGCAGGCCGGGGTCGTAATGCGACGGATATGCGACCTCGCGGCCGAGGGGAATGTCGATGCGATTCATGCCGGCATTATCGCGCGACCTGCGGCCGGGCGGACGTCGTAGGGCGGGCCCAGGCCCGCCATTGCGACGATGCCGTTGACGCTGCCGATGAGCAGAGCCGCTTCGATCATCTCTCGAAACGATTGGTGCGATGGTCGTGGCGGGCCCAGGCCCGCCATTGCGACTTCGATCAGCGACTTCGATCCTCGCTCGAAACGATTGGAGCGAGATTGAAGCGATGGTCATGGCGGGCCTGGGCCCGCCCTACGGGCTCCTACAGAAACACGGTGAATTTCAATTCACTGCGCATCATGCAAATAATCCAACGTCACCTGCAGCATCGCGCGCAGGCCGACATCCAGCGCGCTTTCGTCGAGGAAGAATTCCGGCGAATGGTTCGACGGTGCGGTGAGCGCATCCTGTCCTTTCGGCGTGGCGCCGACGAAGAAGAAAAATCCGGGCACTTCTTTGGCGTAGTAAGAAAAATCCTCGGCGCCCATGTTCAGGCCGACATCGATCACATTCTCGGCGCCGACCGCGCGCACCAGGCTCGGCCGCATCTTCGCGCTGAGCGCGGGGTCGTTGACGGTGACGGGATTGCCCTTGGTGTCGGGGATCTGCGCAACGGCGGTCGCACCGTGCGCGGCGGCCACATGTTCGGCGATGTGTTTCAATTCCGAAAACACGTCCTGGCGCATGTCTTCATCGAAGGTGCGGATGGTGCCGATCATTTCGACGTGATCGGGAATGATGTTGTAACGCACGCCGCCCTTGATCGCGCCGAAGGTGACGACCACCGGCAGCTTCGAGATATTCTGGCGGCGGGACACAATCGTCTGCGCGGTGCCGATCACATCGGCGGCGGCGACGATCGGATCGATCCCGCCCCACGGCCGCGCGCCGTGCGTTTGGCGGCCCTTGATCACGATATTGAAGCGATCCGATGCGGCCATCGCCGGACCGGCGCGATAGCCGACCTGCCCGGTGTTGAGCGTGCTGAACACGTGCAGGCCGAACACCGCTTCGGGTTTGAAGTCGCGAAAGATGCCCTGCTTCAGCATTTCCTCGGCGCCGCCGTCCTCGCCGTCCGGCGGGCCTTCTTCAGCCGGCTGGAACACGAACAGCACTTCACCCGGCAAGTCGGCCTTCATCGCCACCATCGCTTCGGCCACGCCCATCAGCGTCGCAGTGTGGGCATCGTGGCCGCAGGCGTGCATCACGCCGACGGTTTCGCCGCGAAAGGTTGAGGTGGCTTTGGAGGCGAACGGCAGTGCGTTGCGTTCAGTGACTGGCAGTGCGTCCATGTCGGCGCGGATCGCGATGCGCGGTCCGGGTTTGCCGCCTTTCAACACCGCAATCACGCCGGTGGTGGCGATGCCGGTCTTCACATCGAGCCCGAGCGAACGCAGATGATCGGCGACGAGCTTGGCGGTGCGCACCTCGCGGTTGCCGAGTTCTGGGTGTTGGTGGATGTCGCGGCGCCAGGCGAGCACTTTCGACTGCAGGCGCTGCGCTTGGGCGGCGACCTCCGGGCGCGCGCCTTCGGCAGCGCTGGCAGGGATGGCGATGGCGCCCACACCGAGAACGAGGGCGAGAGACACAGCGAGAGCGGTCGTGCGCATGAGAATCTCCGGAAGTCGTGCCGATGCTACCGCATACGTCGCGCCCTCACCCTCGCGCGTTGCCCTTCCTGGCGCATCGCTCTGCGTTCGCTTTCCCCGCGCATCGCTTCGTCTCCCCTCTCCCTGCGCACCGCGCGGGGAGAGGGTGGCCGCAGAGCCTGCCCCGGACTCGATACGGGGCCGGGTGAGGGGCGCTCTTCGTGCGACCGCCGCATTGCCCGTGGACTGATACCGATCGCCCCTCATCCGGCGCTTCGCGCCACCTTCTCCCCGCTTGGCGGGGAGAAGGAGATCGGCGGCGTTTTCGATGATGCGCGCTTGAGAGAGAGCACATCGGGTTTTGAATTGAATCGTCTACCTTCGGCCGACGCGCACGCACACGCTCTCGAAACTGCATGCTCTCGACACAGCACGCCCTCATCAGACACGCCGTCGTTAGACATGCCCTCGTCAAACACGCCTCGGCGTGCGAGGCTTCGCGCTTCGCCGAGGAACGCATCCGAAATGTCAGCACCAGAACGCACATCAGCCCCCGCCTCCGACGCCCCTGGTCTGGAAGGCGATGCCGCACTGATCCGCGCGGTCGGCACCTTCGCGCTGACCGCTGCCGTGATCAACGTCATCGTCGGCGGCGGCATCTTCAAAATGCCGTCGTCGCTGTCGGGGCAGATGGGTGTCGCCGCACCGCTCGCGTTGCTCGCCGGTGCGCTGGCGATTATCCCGGTGGCGCTGTGTTTCGCCGCGATCGGCAGCCGCACCCGTGCCACCGGCGGGCCGTACACGTATTTGACCGCAGTGTTCGGGCCGTTCGCCGGCTTCCTCGCCGGGGCGCTGATGTGGATCAGCAATATCGCGTCGAGCGCGGGCGTGGCGGCCGCATTCACGGTGCAAATGGCGACGTTGATGCCGGTCTTCGCCGATAAAACGCCGCGCACGATCTTGCTGACCGTGCTGTATTTGCTGCTGTTCGCGCTCAATGCCTTCGGCGTGAAAATGGGCGCGCGCGCGATCGCGGTGTTGGCCGCGTTGAAACTCGCGCCGTTATTTTTATTGGTGTTCGTCGGCGTGTGGTTCGTCGATTGGAGCTTGGTGAGTTTCGCCTTCGGCGACGTGCCCTCGCTGTCGGCATTGGGCGCGTCGATGGTGCTGGTGATGTTCGCCTACTCCGGGATGGAAACTGCGCTCGTGCCGTCGGGCGAATTGCGCGACCCCGCGCGCAACGTGCCGCGCGCGACGATCGCCGCGATCCTGCTGGTGGTGCTGTTGTACCTCGGTCTGCAGATCGTCGGCCAGGGCCTGCTCGGCGCGAAGCTCGGCAGCAGCGGCGTGCCGGTGGCCGATACCGCTGGCGCGCTGTGGGAGCCCGGGCGCATCGCGCTGCTGATCACCGCTTGTGTGTCGATGGGCGGCTTTTTGCTCGGTAATTTGCTCGGCACCTCGCGTTTGGTGTTCGCACTGGGGCGCGACGGCTATCTGCCGCGCGCGTTCGGTCGCGTCACCGCGACCCATCGCGTGCCGCTGTTGGCGCTGATCGTGCATGCCGGGCTTGCGTGGTCGCTTGCGCTCGGCGGCAGTTTCGATGCGCTGGCGCTGATTTCTGGCGGCGCGATCTGCCTGATGTACGGCTTCGTGAGTCTCGCCGCATGGCGCGCGCAGCGCATCGATTTGCGGCATGACGGCGCAGCGCCGTTCGTGATGCCCGGCGGCGCGCTAATTCCCGCGATTGCGCTGCTGGCGATGCTCGCGATCACCGCGACCCTCACCGCCAAGGAATGGGGCGCGATTGGCGTCGCCTTGGGCGCCCTGATCGCGATCTATGCGCTGTTGCGCGCAGTGCGCCGCACGCCGTCGCCGTGATTGAATAGCATCGGTGGTATGCATGGCCGCGTTCGCGCTGCACACGCCAACCTGCTCGTCGGCCGCGGATGGGTTTGTGTTCTTTCATGGATTTGTTTTCTTGTGTTTGTTTTTCGTAAATTCGCTGTTTCAAGCGGCGGGGTTGTTGCCAGCGCACGCTTTCGTGAGGGCATACTTTCGTGAGGGCATACTTTAGTAAGGGCATGCATTAACGAGCACACGCTTTAGCGCGGACGTCTGCGCACCTGCGTGCGGCCGTTCGTCGCCGCGATGCGCATTTCTGCATCGCGGGGTGTAGGCTCACGTTGGCTTCGACGAGGGATGGAGGCGGAGCCAGCGACGAACGTCGCATGCTGGGTCGGCCGGATGTCGGTAGCGACGAACACGGAGGTTTCAATATGTGCGATGACCATGTGCGATGACCGCATATTCGCAGTACGTTATATTCGCAGTACGTTCGCCGCAACTCTTCGCCAAGACAGTGCGCAGCATGCGCCCTGCCGGAAGCAACACGATGCGATCGCAGTTTTAAGCGCAGTTTTAAGCGCAGTTTTAAGCGCATTTTCAAGTGCAGTTTCAAGCGCGGTTTCAAGGAGTGAAGAATATGAACGCAGCGAGAGACCGAAGCGCCGACCCCAGTATCGGGGGGCGCAGGACGCATAGGCGCAGACCAGACGTCACCGACGCTGGTTGCAGCCACGCACACGTTTGGCTCTCGCGATCGCCGCACGCCAGCGCGTCCATTCGCAGCGCTCACTGCCGCGGCGTTCACGGCCGCAGCATTCACGGTCGCACCGACCGCGTCGTTTCACGCTTCAGGCGTAACCCATCGTCTTACACCGTGCCCGCATCCTGCCTCGGCCGGATGCGCGTACCGCCGACGGCGGCCTATCCCATTTTTTGGTAACGCTGAAGGTATCAGCGTTGCTGCGGCACACGGATGTGTCGCCCGCGTATGCATCACGCAGGTGATGACTGCGCAACAGCGCGTTGGCGCATCGGCCGAACGCGCGGTCGCCGAATGACATCCGGACGACGTTATTCGGTGTTTTCTTCTATCCATGCGCCACTCGGCGCTCACTCAGGAGAGTCAACCATGAAGACAAGGATCCACAGGCCACGGCCGTTATCCGTTCTCGCCGCCGCCTCGGTGCTCGCCGCCGCGCTGATGCCGCTATCGGCGAATGCGCAGAACAGTTGGGAAGTCTATTCCGGACTCAATCCGCATCGCGAACAATTGCGCGGCGTCACCGATGTGCAGTTTTGCGCGGGCGGCGGTCAGGCCTCGGTCGGCACCCAGCGCGTGCCGCCTACCGTTGCCGGTTTCGATAACATCGTCGTGGAGCGCATGGCGGTCGCCAATCCCATCGCTGGGCCGTGGCGGTTCAGCTACGACAGCGGCCGTTCGGAGCAGGGCGGCGGCATCGTCGAGTACACCGACGGCACCGGCTTCGCCATCGTCGGCAGTCGCGATCTGCTGACCACACCCGTGCAGACGAATCTCACCATCAGCAAGATCGACTGCAACGGTGCGATGGTGTGGCACCGCAGCTACGGCACCACTACCGGCACCAATATCGCCTGGGACATCATCCGCACCACCACCGGCGACCCGGCATTCAACACCGCGGCCGGCGATCTCGTGGCGCTGGGTGAATACACAGTGAGCGGCGTGACCTTCGTGCGCGTGGTCCGCGTCGATAGCAGCGGCAATCTGCGCTGGATTCGCGATTACAACGTGCCGACCGGCGCGCCGCTGTCGGGCCGCGGCATCGCCGAAGTGGACACGCCGTCGCTCGCCGATAACTTGGTGGTCGCAGGCAGCGCCGGCAACAACGCGGCGATCTTCCAGATCGACGGCAACAACGGCAATTTCATCTGCGGTTCGCAATTGCCGGGCCTCGGCGTGTCGCGCTTCAACGACATCGCGCGCCACGGCGTCAGCACCACGATCGCACCGGGCTTCACCCCCGTCGGCGAAACCCGCGCCGTCGCCACCGCATTGCCGCAGGCCTTCGTCGCCAGTTATCGCAGCACCGGCTGCGCGCTGCAAAATCAGGTGCAGTGGGGCTCGCCGAACGAAAGCGAAACGGCGCAGGCGGTGACGACCACGCGCGCGAATACGTTCAGCACCGTGCCGCAGGGGCAACTGCTGATCGCGGGCAATATCGTCGGCGCCTACTTGGGCGCGAACAGTAACGATGTGTGGACGCATCTGATGGTGCCGATCAGTCTCACCGCCTACACCGCTGGCGGCTACACCGGCCAGCGCTACGGCACCCAGGGCGCAGGTTTGGCCGGGGTCGAAACCGTGGCCGATGTGGCCGAAAGCGGCACCGGCGCGTATTTCGTCGGCGCCACCAGCAGCAATTGGGACACGTTCAACGACCCGCTGGATGGTTATTCGGTGCGGATGTCGTTCAGTGGTATGAAAACGCTGTGCAGCGTGCCGTGGAGCGGAGCGATCGCTCCACTCACGCCGAGCGCGTTGCTGAGCGTCACGCCCAATCCGATCACGGTCAACGCGCTGCTCAGTCCGCTACCGCGCGCCACCCTGCCGGCAGCGTTGTGCTGTGGCATTGGTCCGTAATCGATTCGCATTGCATGATCGAAAGCAGTCGCGTCATGCGTTGCATTGATACACGCATCACTGGTGCGATCGCCGCAATCCGCGAATCCGGCTTCGGCCGGTGGGTGCATGCCTCGAATCCGGCTTCGGCCGGATTCGTCTTCTCTTTCCGTCGGTGCGTTCGACGCGCTGATTTATAACAACGACTGCGGCGAAAACGTCATCGCCTCCGGCAAGCGCTCGCAGGCGGTCGCCGCTTCGGCGAGCAAGCGATCGGCCTGGACCGGTCCGATCAGATCGGCGGCGAGCAAATACAGCTTATGGGCGAAATAGCGCAGCTCGTCGGTATGGCGCAGCATCGGCAGCATATTTGCGCGGAAACGCATGTCGGACCACTGCTGGAATTGCCCAAACAGCGCCTGCTCGCGCGGGTCGCTACCGACCGGCAGATCGGCCACGGCTTGGCTGAGCACGCCAAGATGCCGATCGGCTTTGGCTAGGATCGCCGTGGTCAAATGCTGTGCGAAGGCGGTGAAGACGATGCGCTCGGGCGACACAATGGCGAACGCGTCGGATCTTGGGGCAACTGGCGGCGGTGACGCGAGCTGCTGCGCGACCGGCTGCTGCGGTGCATGCGGCTGCGATGCATGCTGCTGTGGTGCATGATGCTGTGATGCGTGCGGCTGCGATGCGTGCGGCTGCGATGCGCGCGGCTGCGATGCGTGCTGCTGCGATGCGTGCTGCTGCGATGCGCGCGGCGCAGACGTCACTGCGGCAGACATCACTGCGGGGGTGTCACCGCTGATGCGGCCGACGTCGCCGACGATCCAACCGTCGGGGACTCGCGGCAGGGTCTCGTACGACTGCGTCAGCCCCTGGAACAGCTTGCGCTGGAACAGCGATTTTTGCTGCAGATCGAGGCCGGCTTCTTTCGCCACCACCGATGCGAAACGGGTGACGACGAAATGCGCTTCTCCGCTATGGTCGCGCTGCCACAGGTCGAAGTAACGGCGCACGCTCTGTGCGTCGGGGAAGGTGTCCTGCAGCGCTTGGTAGATCACACGGCGCCTGTAGTTCAGACCCATGCTGCTGTCGGCGCCGGCCATGTTCAGTCCTCGCCCCCGAGGTCGCGGTGGGTGCGCGATGCCATGAATTCGCCGTAGCCAATTTCGTAATGTTCGGTGTAGTCCAGGCCGCGCTGTTCGTGTTCGGTGCTGGCGCGCAGGCCCATGATGAGATCGAGCACTTTGTAGACGGCCCAACCCATGCCGAAGGCCCAGGTCGCAGCGACCGCCGCCCCAAGCGCCTGCACCATGATCTGGCCGGGGTCGAACAAGCGTTCGCTGTGAAACATGCCGGTGGCGATCGTGCCCCACAGGCCGCAAAACCCGTGGACCGACACGGCATCCACCACATCGTCGATCTTCATCCGCTGTAGTACCGCCGGGCCAACGACGCAGATCATGCCGCCGACCAAACCGGCCACCACCGCAAACCCGGGATCCATGTATTTCGCGCCCGCGGTGATCGATACCAAACCGCCGAGGGCGCCGTTGATCACCGCCGACATCAACAGCGGCCGACGATGGATACCGAGTGCCAGCATCGCGCCGACGACGCCGGCCGCCGCGCCGAGGTGGGTGTTGAGCACGATTTTGCCGAGATCTTTGAAATCCGGATCGGCGGCGCCGCCGTTGAAGCCGATCCAGCCGACCCACAGCAAAAACGCGCCCAATGCGGCCAGCGGCAGGTTATGGCCGGGGATACTGCGTACTTCGCCGGTACGCGAAAAACGGCCGAAACGCGGCCCCAGCACCACCACCGCACCGAGGGCGGTGAAGCCACCGATGATGTGTACCGCCGCGCCGCCAGCGGTATCGAGAAACCCCATGCCGCGCAGCCAGCCGGGGTTTTCGGCGGTGCCGCCCCAGATCCAGGCGCCGTACAGTGGATAGATCAGGCAAACCACAATCGCAGAACCGACCAGATACGGCATGAAGCGAATCCGTTCGGCCACCGCGCCGCTGATGATGGTTGCAGCGGTGGCGGCGAAAAACGTTTGATACAGCACATTCACCAGCGAGGCGCCCTCACCGCTGGGAAAGAAATCGGTGGTCCCGATCAAACCGCCGAAGCTGGTGCCGAACATCAGGCCGAAACCGATCGCCCAATACGCCAGCGAGGCGATCGCGCAGTCGGTGAAGTTCTTCATGATGACGTTGACCGCGTTCTTGGCGCGGCAAAACCCGCTTTCGAGCAGTGCGAAACCGGGCTGCATCATCAGCACCAGGCCCGCGCACGTCGCGATCCATACGCTATGGATGATCTCTTCCGTGCTGCTTTGTGCAAACGCCAAACCCGGCGTCATCGCTACAACCGCGACTCCCCATCGATGCCAGCGAACCATGCTCCCCCCTTTTATGAACGTGTCTCCCCAAGACCCGGCGAGACTACACCAACCGCACGCGCAAAGTGTGCGCACCGTCGCGGTCCTCGACATGCGCAAATCCGCAGCGAGTCAGTTGCGGGGACCATATCCGCAGATATCTAGGGCCTGTTAACACTCTCCGGGTACGTTGCGCTGACACGCGGACACTGCGTGGCAAGAAAGAGTGAGGGAATGGATGTCGATCCATGACCGAACGATGCCGCCGCCACGCAGTGTCCGCGTGTCAGCCCGAAGGGTTGCGTTTCAGTGGCGTGCCAGGCAGCGCGGGCCGCTTGACCTAGCCACCAGCGAGGCGCTGCGCGACGCTCGAATCTCAGCCTGTCGCGGCGACGCAACGCGGAGCATGGAGAGAGTCTAAACAGGCTCTAAGGTCGGCGCTCTGCGGCTGGCGCATTTGAGGTTTCGGGATCGGTGTTCGATGCGACGCGCAGACACTGAGCC
>JANMGT010000020.1:0-110724 GCA_031374725.1 Lysobacteraceae bacterium
GCACGCGGGGAGAGGGAGACAAGCCGCACGTGGGTAGAGGGCGACAAGCGACTCCAGCGGGAAGATAGAGACAAGCCACAAGCGCGCGCGGCACATTGAAAGACTGGCCTTCAGACCCGGCCCCACTGCACGTGTAGGAGGGCCTTCAGGCCCGACCGCTTTCTCGGTCACATCGGCCGTTGCCTAAGCGCGCCCGGGCTGCGCTGGCAATCACGGCCTGATCGCGTGACGCGTTGCGGGTGATGCGATGTTGTGCCGATACGTGTGCGTTGAAAAATAATCAGCCAATCAAGGCATTGCGATTGGCTCGAAACAACATATTTCATTACGGGTGCGGCATGGGTGCGGGCTATGCCGGGTCGGGCCTGAAGGCCCTCCTACGAAGAGCGGAGCCGACAGAGCACACGAATTCAGAAGCCCCGGGGCCCGAGTCACCGAATAGGGGAACGGCACAGCACCACGCGAAAACCCAGGTCATCGCTGCGAAGGTCGGGGTGACGTCTATAGCGATCCGCACAACGCGAGGCGAAACGAGGACCTGCCCAAGCGCCGCCCCGCACAACGATTGATTCAGAGGCGGCGGTCGCCTCCCGTTCTGGAGATGAATACGAGTATTCATACTCGGTCTGTGTCCATTCGCAGACATCGCCCACCATGTCGTGCAGCCCATAGTCGTTTGCGGGGAAGACCCCCACCGCTGCGCCATCGCCGCTTTTAGATACGAAAGTATTCGCAAGATCAGAATCGCAGGTATCACCCCAAGGGAACGCTTTGCCATCGTGGCCGCCGCGCGCAGCCTTCTCCCAAACCCTTTCGCTAGGCAACATCACCTGCCAGCCGTGAGCGCGTACCAGAACAGCGATAGGATTGGTATCGAACACCGGTGCTTCACGTAGTTGTTTTTCAAGCCAAGTAACATAGTCCTTGGCCTCGACCCAATTCACATAACGCACTGGCCGATTCTCAGGTCCATGAAGCGCGTAGGCATGGGCAATCACATAACCACTCTCTTCTACGAAGGCGCGCAGCTGGGCCACAGTCACTGGATAACGTGCGATCCAGAACTCAGGCGTTGGAGTGATCGTATCGTTGATCTCATCTCTATACAGGTCATGACCTACGATCTCCGTCATGCGCTGAAGATGCTCCGAATGAGTACCGATGCGGAAGTTACTGTCCTCAGGGATTCGAATGAAGCCAAGATGCGCGCAGGCAGGCAAGGAAAGCCGCGCGGGATCAAACCGCGGGTCGCCTACTTCAGCCAGCAGGTCGCCCATACTTGCCCGCTCCATCGTCGGCAATCCGCCTTCGCTATGGCACAGCGGCAAGGCAGCGGCCAACCAGTGGCGGACGCGATGCAGGACAGGCGCGCTCAGCGGCGCCGCCTCGAAGCGTGGTCGGCCAATTTCTTTGATTTGCAACCCGGCCAAGCGAGCAACGCGCCATTGTGCGGGGCCAGGGGATTGGGAATGGGACGATTTGAAAACACCCACGGCATCGCGGCCGACAAGGGCATCCACCACCGATATACCGCGCTGCAACGACGCGACGCGGGCGGCCAGCGACAACACCAACTCCCAATGCCCCGGAGCTTCGAGTGCAAGACGCTGCGCCACGGCGTAAAAATCGTCGCGTGCGGCCAGATGGCAGGCGGCCAGATATTCGCGCAGGCTGCGATGGGCAACGCCATAGACACGCAAGCCGTCAGGCCCACCCTGCTCCAACAAAATACCGGTGCGCTGGGCCACGAACGCCAACATCGCTGTCACCTGTGTGTCGTCGTATTCGAACAACGGTAACAACGCTGTACGCAGCGCTGGCTCATGCAAGTCCATTGGTTGATCCGGCGCATGGGCTGCACTGCTCACATGCAGGTCAAAGGCCAAACGTTCCAGTTCGGTACGCACGCGATCAAGGGCCAGCGGTGGCATACCCAAGCGTCGTGCGTCTTCGCCGACCAAACGCCAACGCTGCAACAGCAGTGTTACGGCCGCCTTATACAGGCCGACGCGGTGGTCCGGCAACTCGCCTTCACCCTGCGGATCGCTATGCAACAGGGCCATAAGGGTCAGCAGCAAGGGTTTTTGCGCCAGCGAAGCCACATCGACGCGCTCACTGGCGGCCAACAAACCGTTTCGGCGCCGTTCGGCTTCCTGCGTCGTCGCGTACCAGCCACCGCGTCCCATCGCGCGGTACCAGTCGCGGATAAATGCCACGGTCTGATAGGGCGTCAAATCGGCTAGAACGTATATGCCCGCTTCAGGTAGCCCGGAAGCCGGATCGGCATCCGCTGGACGTGCGTACGGACGCATCGTCAACAGGAAGCGGGCTTTACCTGTGTAGGCCGTGATGAACGCGTCCACCGCCTTCTGTACCTGATGGCGGCGCAGCTCATTACCGCATTCGTCCAGGCCGTCGAACACGACCAGCGCACCCTGTCGTACTCGCACCTGAAGGGCATCACGGAGGCCAGAATGCTGCGCGCCCAATCCAGCAAATTCCGACTCGATGTAATCCCAAAGATCGTCGACGATATCGCCACGATCACGGCACAGGTGGCGGTCTGCGAAACGGCGCAGCTCAACGCGAATCGGAAACAATGCGCCATGCGGCCAACGGTCTCCCAGGATGTCGAATGCCGAACGCTCACCGCGCAAAGCTTCTGCCATCGCTAGTAGCATACGACTGCCAAAACTACTTTTGCCGCCGCCGGCTTCGCCGATCAACGTCAATTTGGGATGCTCAGCCAAGGCTTCCAGCGCGGATACTCGGCGTTGGTTGTCAGGGCTATACAAAACGGGAGGCTCACTCTCATTGCGCTGCGATCGACGCCTTCGACGACGCCTTGTCGCGAGCCAGCTACTCAGTCGCATGTACTGTGGAATTTGCAGGGTAGTGTCCAGCGGCACGTACACATCTCGCAGGCAGATGTCTTCGCGTTTCTCGTCATCGTCGTCCCTACCACTGATGACCGCCAGCGGCAACTCGGATAGCGTGTGAATTAGTCGGTCGAGATAATGATCCAGCGCGACTTGCACACCATTATCACCATGAGGAGCCGCGCCGCAGTAAACGTGCTGAATTCCGATCTTATCCCGTCCCACCACATCGCCCGCCGGATTCACCGCACCAGGAAAATAGCCACCCAGGCTATGCGTCGATTGAGGCGCCTGGGTGCCGCTATCGCCTACCGCTGTGTTGTCGTCTTCCGGCCGATCGGGCGCATGCTCAGGCATCCTGATCGTCCCCGGTTTTCTTGCCGCAGATTTTGTCGCCGCCGATCACATCTCCGCCGGCCTGCACCGTGCCCGCGAAATACCCGCCATGTACGATCGTGCCGGTGTTGTACGTCCCGCTCCCACCCTGCTCAACAATCATCCCACCCTGCGCAACCGCTTTCGCATTCGACCCATTCGCCACCGCCGCACCTGCACCCGCGTGGATATGAGTGAGCGGCGGCGGCGATTCCCCTTTCGCTGGCGCGCCACCCGGCGGCGCAAACGTAATCACGCCATCGCCCGCGAGTCGGTACAACTGTTGCAGGAATTTCAGCTGCAGCTCCTGCAGATTGCCGTAGTGGGTTGCGAAGTGGCCGATGTCCTGCAAGCGCTGTTTGAAGTCGGCAAGACTGCGGCGATCCTCATCACTGCTTGTTTTGGCGGGGTCCGCGGGCTTGTAGTAGGTGTAGAGCAGCGGCTTGCCAGTGGCTTTGAACTGCGCGTAGGCGGTTTCGAATTCTTCGCACGAGTATTTGCCGACTTTGCTGTGAAACAGCAGTACGAAGATGTCGCAGTCGCGAATGGCGTTGTTGTATTCGTCCTGCAAGCGCGTCGGCGAGATGGCATCGTGGAAATGCTCCCAACCGATGACCTGCAGGAACGCGCCCTGTTCGTGCCAAGCGTTGTTCTGCTCCATGATGAGTTCGCGAAAGGCTCTGCGGTCTTCGCTCAGTTCCATCGACGACGCGATGAAAATTTTGGTGTTGGTCTTACTGCTGGTCTTGCCGTACATCACCCACCCCCTGTGGTTCCATGTGATGGGGCGAGTGTAAGACAGCAACGGACGGCATGGCGTGCTGCGCCAAGCCATGCGCTGGGCTTTTTCAGCGCTTGAAACGATTTCGGGCCGCGATGCGGCCCGAATGTCTGTGTCTAAAGCGGTTTTGTTTTCATTTTGGGCTGCGCCCCCACCCTAGCCCTCCCCCGCACGCGGGGGAGGGGATGTGCGGCGCGAGCGTTATGTCAACGCTCGGATTGAAAATACACTCGCCGCCGGCACCGCAGGCGGCGGTTAGATCAAGGCGCGGCTGCAGCGGCATCCGCCGCAGCGCCGGCGGCGTCCGCACGTGCCGGTGCCGGTTTGGCCTTCGGCGGTTCGATGCCCTTGGCCTGGGCGTCGAGGCGATCGAGCGTTTCCAGCATCGCCTCTGGCGGCAAGTAACCCGGCAGGGCGATGCCTTCGCGGGTGACGACCATCGGCGTGCCCTGCAGGCCGATCTTCTGGCCGATTTGGTACTGCATGTTCACTGGGTTGGTGCAGGTCTTCGGCGCGATCTTGGCCCCGGCTTTGGCATCGGTGAGCGCTTTCTGGCGATCCGCCGAGCACCATACCGACTCCATATCGCGGAAATCCTGGCTCGCGGTGCCCGCACGCGGGAAGGCGAGGTATTCGATGGCGATGCCAAGGCGGTTGTACTCGGCGATGTCCTCATGGAGTTTGCGGCAGTAGCCGCATTCGATATCGGTGAAGATTTCGACCGTGTGCTTGGGCTTGGCCGGGGCGAATACGATTTTGTCTTTCTGCGGAATTTTATTCAGCTCTTCGCGGCGCAGCACGCTGATGCCGATTTGGCTGAGGTCGCGCTTTTTCTCGATGTCGAACAGCGAGCCTTGCAACAGATATTTACCGTCGTCGCTGACGTAGAGCACTTGGCCGCTGACGATCGCTTCGCGGAAACCGGGGATCGGCGCTGCGGCGAGGCGATCGATTTTGATGTTTGGGTCGAGCGTCTGCAGCGCAGTGCGCGCGCGGGCGTCGGCGGGGCCTTTCAGCGCCAGCCCGGGCTCGACAGCGCTCGCTTCGGCGACGGCGGCGGGCGCGGTCTTCGGCTCAGCGCCGGCGGCGTCCTTGGCATCGGCCTTGCCGGCGGGAGGTGTGGCCTGGGCGCAGGCGGAAAGGCTGACGGCGAAAATGGCGGCGTACAACGGCAATTTCATGGCTGAGGTCCTGGGGTTGATCGGCGGTCCGATCCTTCGGTTTCGACCGCGGGCGGATGGCAAGGTTCGGGCGATTGTCGCATGCGCCAAGCGCCTGGATGACCACGCAATCAACGCAAACACGTGCGCGACCCGGCCGATGCGATCTGAGCAGGCCGGTCGCGGCAGATCAGCGAGGACAGCCCAGCGAGGACAGCTCAGCAAGGCCGGCTCGGCAAGGCCAGCTCAGCGCGGGCAGCGCAGCGCCTGCTCGACATCTGCAGTCATCGCCGATGGATCCGTGAGCTGTCATCCCGAACGCCCGCGCAGCGGGTGGAGGGACCTGCTGTTGCTGCGGCAGAGAGCCGAAAGCAGGTCGCTCCTCAGGCTTCGCCCTCGTTCGGGATGACAGTGTTTCCAGAATGCGACGTCGGGAACGGGCGCTCAGCCGCGCGGATGGTGCTGCGCATGCAAGCGCTTGAGCTGCTCGCGCGCAACCAGCGTATAAATTTGCGTGGTCGATAGGCTGGCGTGGCCCAGTAGCATCTGCAAGGCGCGCAAATCGGCGCCGTGATTGAGCAAATGCGTGGCGAAGCTATGGCGCAAGCCGTGCGGGCTGATCTTGGCCGGGTCGATGCCGGCAACAGGGGCGTAGCGTTTGACCAGCCGCCAGAACTCCTGCCGACTCGGCGGTTCGCCCGTCGTGCCCAGAAACAGCGGCGCCAGCGCGCGTTTGCCGGCCAGTACGGGGCGGGCGTCGGCCAAGTAACGCTGCAGCCAGTGCTGCGCCTCTTCGCCCAACGGCACTAGGCGTTCCTTGCCGCCCTTACCCGTCACCCGCAGCGCGCCCTGGCGCAAATTCACCGCCGTCGCCGGCAGATCGACCAATTCGCTGACGCGCAGGCCGGCCGCGTACATCAGCTCCAGCATCGCCTTGTCGCGCAAGCCCAGCGGGCTGGCGATGTCCGGCGCCGCCAGCAATGCTTCGATTTCGCGCTCGCTCAGCGCTTTGGGCAAGGAGCGCGGCAATTTCGGCGGGTTGAGCAAGGCGCTGGGGTCGTCCTGGCGCTGCCCGCGCCGCACCTGCAGCGCAAAGAAGGCGCGCAGCGTCGATAACAGCCGCGCGTTGCTGCGCGGCGAATAGCCGTGGTGCGTGCGCCAGGCGAAGTAATCGAACAGCGCCGCGCGATCAGCGCCCAACAGCCCGTTGCCCGCACCGTTGCCCGCACCGTTGCGCCAGCGCGCGAAACCTTCCAAATCACGCCGATAGCTGCTTTGCGTCTGCTTCGCCAAACCTTGCTCCGCCCACACCGTATCGATGAACGCGGCGATCGCATCCGCATCGACGTCGCGCAGCGGCGGCAGCGCGATCGCCCGCTGCCGGCGTTCGGCGGGGGTGGTCTTGGCGAGCGTTTCGGTGTGTGGCTTGGCCGGCATGCGCACAGCCTAACCCGATGCGGCCCTGCACTGATGACTGCATACCGATAACTGCTGCAACGGTGACTGCTGCAGAGATCACCGCCGGCCGATCCCTTATCCTGTTGCGATGACCGAATCATCGACAGAATCATCGAACGACTCCTCGGCGCCTCCCGCCACGTCCGCCGAAACGCCCGCCCCGTCGGTAGCGCAGGCCCTCGTCGGCCGCCGCCTGCTCGCGCTGTTTTACGACATGTGGCCAGTGGTCGCGATGTGGTTCGTGGTGTCCGCCATGTTCACCGTCGCTTACACCACAAGCGGCCACGACGCGCGCGAAAATATCGCTCCGTTCAGCCCGCTGCAGTGGCTGCTATGGGCATCGTGTTGGCTCGTCACGGGCGCGTACGCGGTGATCAGTTGGCGGCGCGGCGGGCAAACCCTCGGCATGCGCCCGTGGCGACTGCGCGTTATCGCTGCGGATGGTGGGCGGCCGACCCGCGCCGCGCTGATGAAACGCTATTTGATCGGCAACGTGTCCCTGCTGCTTGGCGGCTTGGGTTTCTGGTGGGCATGGTTCGACCGCGATAAACGCACGTGGCATGACCGCGCCAGTGGGACGCGGTTGGTGCGGATGGCGAAGGGGTGATCCTGCGCCGAGCTTAAACAACAAAGATTCGGGATAGTCGCATCGACCGCCCATAGGGTGCGCCTTCGGCGCACCGGGCTCGCCGCATATGAGACATAAACGGTGCGCCGAAGGCGCACCCTATGCGCTGCTCGCCATCGCGATGCCGCCAAGCGAGCCATTCATCGTTCATGCGCGTTCGCCCGAGCGGCCGATGCCCGCCCAAGCGAGCCCATACGAACCGATAGCTTCAAGGCCGCGCGCGCGGCCGATGGAATCAATGCCCGATGCTTTTAGGCCGTTGCTCACGCTTCTTTTCAGATTTCCATGCCATCCATGGCGCTGCGTCACCGGCTTCGGATCATCCGGCCCCGCGCAGCGCGCGTGGCGTTCGCCGAAGGCGCGAGGCAGTGCCTCGCAAACGCCTTCTCCTCACCCCGATTTTCGCTTAAACATCCACAGCGACAAACTCAGCATGATGACGGCCGGCAACAAATATGCGAGCCGATAGTCGAACTTGAACACGCCGGCCATGCGCACGAACTGCGTTTGCAGCAGCCAGAAGCCGAGCGAGAACACGATACCGAGGAACAAGCGCTTGCTCATGGTGCCGCTGCGCAGCGAGCCGAACGCGAACGGCACCGCGAGCAAGCACAGCACCAGCACGTTGAGCGGATAGAACCAGCGGTACCAGTAGTGCTCCTGGAATTCACCAGAATCCAAGCTATTGCGCTGCCGATAGTCGATGCCGTCGCGCAGCGCCGCTGCGGTCATGTAACGCGGACGCCAGAGGTTGCGCGTGTTGGCGGCGAGCGCTGCGGCGTCGAGTTTCGAGGCCCAGCGTTCTTCTTTGACAGTGGTACGCACCACCGATTTCGCCTCGAAGCGGGTGCGCTGCACGTCGCGCAAGATCCATTCGCCCTCGCGATGCTCGGCGGTGCCGGCGTGGGTGATCGATTGGAGGCGGCCGTCTTTCGCTAATTCAAATAGGCGCACGTCGTTGAGCTGCAGCCATTGGCGGTCGCCTTCGCTGCGCTCCAGGCCGGACTGCGCGTTGAGGAAGATATCGCCCTCGCGCGCCCACAGGCCCGAGTACTGCGCGACGATCATGTCCTTGGATTTCGCGGTCGCTTTCAACATATCGGCGCGTCGCTGCCCCCACGGGCCGAGCGTTTCGCCGTTGACCACCATCAGCGCAGTCAGCACGGTCAAGGCAAGAATCACCGACAGACTGATCCGCCGCCGTGAAAGCCCCAGCGCGCGCAGCACGGTGAGCTCGGAGCTGGCCGCCAATTGCCCCAGGCCCAACAGCACACCGATGACCGCCGCATTCGGAAACAGCATGTATGCGCGGCGCGGCAGGGTGAGCACCACATTGGTCACTGCAGCCAGCGCGTCGTAGCGGCCGGTGCCGACGTCGCTCATTTCGTTGAGCAGGCCGCTGACGATCGCGTCTAAGCCGATCAGCACCGCCCAGGTCAACAGCACCGCGCCCAGCACGACGCGGCCAATGTAAAGATCGTGAATTTTCGGAAAAGGACGCATGCTCGGCTCAGCCCCCGCTCGTCGCGGCGAACGGCTTGGGACGACGGAAACGCCCATCGCGTGCGTACATCCAGGCGGAGAACAGCAGCAGCGGTAGCAGCAGCCACCACAAACCCACGATCGTCGGCAGCTTGCCGTCTTCCAGCCACTGCGTGCCCAGCATCATCAGAAACACGCCGAACAGATAGATCAAAAACCCCACGATCAAATTGCCGTAGCGCGCCTGACGCGGGCTGGTGCGCGACAGCGGAATCGCTAGCAACACGAATGCCAGGGTCAATAGCGGCGGCGCGATGCGCGAGTGCAACTGCGCGACGGCGTCTGGACGATCGTCGCCGAACAGACGCAGCGTCGGCAGCAATTCGACATCGTCGGCCTTGCGGCGCTTGAGGGTTTCTTCGGGCAAGCGCAACTCGTTCGCGGCATAGCGCATCAAGCGGTAGTCGCGGCCTTCGCCTTTGAGCGGACCCTCCACTTCGAACCCCTGCTGCAGGCGCAAATAGCGGTCGCGCTCGCCGTGAACGCTGAGCACGCCCGTCTGCGAGGTGGTGACCTGGAAGCGTTCGCTGGCCTGCCCTTGGCCCGCGACGGTGCCGGAGGATGCTGCCGCTTTCGCCTCGCGCTGACGCTGGCGGTAAACGAACACGCGCTCCATCTGCCGGCTATCGCCTGACAACGCACCGACGTAGATCACGCCGCCGCCGCCGGGCAATTCGGTGAACCGTCCTGGCTCCATGCCCGCAATCAACATGTTGCGGCTGGCATCGTCGATGATCCGCTGCGAGGTGCGGTCGGCCCACGGCCCAAGCCACAGCGAGCACAGCGCGATAAAGGCGATCACCGGGCCGGCCATCAAAAACAGCGGCCGCAACAGCCGCCGAGGACCGACGCCGACCGAGACCAGCACCGGCATTTCGGAGTCGCGGTACAGGCGGCCCATCGCCAGCATCAGGCCGAGCATCGCGCTCAGGGGCAGGATCAGCGGCATCCATTTGAGAAAGACCAAACCGAGTTGGGCCAGCAGCAACTGCGCAGGCACTTTGCCCGACGCCACGTCGCCGAGGGCATCTGCAAAAGCGCCTCCAAGCAGCACGATCAGCAACACGACCAGGACCGCGAAGGTGCTTTGCGCGAATTCGCGGAAGAGATAGCGGTCGAGTTTAAGCATCGGTGGGGGATGGACCTGGCGCAGTGGGCGCATGGATGGAAAGGCTGGAAGGGCTGGCAATGAGCGCGCTGACGATGTCAGACCGGTGACGCTGGCCGACGTTCGCGGGGATGGCATTCCAAGGGGTGGATTCCAAGGACTGTTGCTGGGGCTGTTAAACTTGGGTCGTTTCCGCGTCGCCTCTGGGCCGCGGCCGCGATCTTCGCCGGCAGGGCACAGGCCGACGTTCGGGGACGGCTCGGCGGCGATTGTACGGAATGCAGCCTGAAGCCTGAACCTGGGCCTGTTGTTCGCCGGCACGCCCTGCATCTGCGTGCCCTTGAACGGCATGCTCGAACGGCACGCTTGAACCGCATGCTTGAAAGGCACGCTCGAACGGCACGCTCGAAAGGCATGCTTGAACCGCATGCCATCGCCGGGTCCACGCCTGTCGCCGCAGTGTTCTATGGTGCGCGCTCAACACTTGAGGGCGATGCCGACGCCCGCATGACTCATCATTCACACCATTGACGGATCTCAACCCGATGTCTCTCGAATTCAGCCTCGCCCCCACCGCGCTCAGCGCCCCAGCCGCCTCCCAGACCGATTGCCTCGTCGTCGGCGTCTTCGCCGACAACACCCTCAGCGCGGCGGGACAGGCCGTCGATGCCGCCACCGGCGGCCGGCTCGCCGCCCTGATCGAACGCGGCGACGTGTCGGGCAAGATCGGCAAGACCGCCCTGCTGCTCGATCTGCCCGGCGTGACTTCGCCGCGCGTGCTGGCCGTCGGCCTAGGCGAAGCCGCGAAATTCGGCCCAGCGCAGTACATCAAGGCCATCGGCGATGCGATCCGCGCACTGAAAGACGGCGCCGTGACCAGCGCCACCCTCACCTTCGCCGAGGTGCCGGTACAGGGCCGCGATCGCGCCTGGGCAATTCGTCAGGCCGCGATCGGCGCCAGCCACGCGCTCTACCGCTACTCGGCCACGCTGGGCGAGAAGAACAAGAACAAGGGCGAGAGCAAGCTGACCCAGGTCGCCATCGCTGGCGACGATGGTGTCGCGCTAGCGCAGGGCAAGGCCGTCGCCGCAGGCGTCGCCTTCGCCCGCGAACTGGGCAACCTGCCGCCGAACGTCTGCAACCCGGCGTATCTGGCCGAACAGGCGACGCGCTTCGCCGCGAAGTTCGACAACGCCTCCTGCGAAGTGCTGGAACGTGCGGACATGGAAGCGCTCGGCATGGGCTCGCTGCTCGCGGTCTCGCGCGGTTCCGCAAACGCGCCGAAACTCATCGTGTTGAAGTGGCAGGGCGCTGCCGACGCGGCCGAAAAGCCCTACGTGCTGGTCGGCAAAGGTATCACCTTCGACACCGGCGGCATCAATCTCAAAACGCAGGGCGGCGTCGAAGAAATGAAGTACGACATGTGCGGCGCCGCCAGCGTGCTCGGCACGTTTGTCGCAGCGGTGGGCATGCAATTGCCGATCAATCTGATCACCATCGTGCCCGCGGTCGAAAACATGCCCGACGCCGATGCCTACCGCCCCAGCGACGTGTTGACCAGCATGTCCGGCAAAACCATCGAAGTGGGCAACACCGACGCCGAAGGCCGGCTGATCCTGTGCGACGCCCTCACCTATGCCCAGCGCTTCGAGCCCGCAGCCTTGGTGGACGTGGCCACACTCACTGGCGCCTGCGTGACCGCGCTCGGTAAGTTCGCCGCCGGCCTGATGAGCAAGCACGACGATCTGTCCAACGAATTGCTGCAGGCCGGCGAAACCGTGTTCGACCGCGCATGGCGCCTGCCGCTGTGGGACGAATACCAGACCCAGCTCAATTCCACTTTCGCCGACGTCTACAACATCGGCGGCCGCAACGCGGGCGCGATCACCGCCGGCTGCTTCCTCGCACGCTTCACCGAAGGCCAGCGCTGGGCGCATCTGGACATCGCCGGCGTGGCCTACGACGAAGGCAAACTGGGCATGGCCTCGGGCCGCCCGGTCGGCCTGCTGACGCAGTGGCTGATGGAACGCGCGGCGTGATGGTGGGCGGCGTGAGGACTGCGTGCGTGACGACGGCATGCGCTGCGACTGCATACGCCACGACCGCATGCGCTGCGACTGCATGCGCGACGACTGCAGGTTCGATGACGACAGCCGGCGAACGCCGCTGCTGTCGCGCTTTGCGCCATGTCGCTGATCGCGCGTGACTGACGCCAGCATGCCGCGCGCCGATTTCTATTTGATCCAAAAGCCGCGCTTCCGCGAGGAACCGCTGCGGCTGGTGTGCGAACTGGCGCGCAAAGCCTACGACGCGAATCTGTGGACCCTCGTGCTGGTGCGCGATGCGGCGCAGGCCGAAGCCCTCGACGACCTGCTGTGGGCCTTCGACGATGATGCCTATGTTCCGCATCAAATCGCCGGTGCCGACGAGGACGACGACCTCGCGCCGGTGCTGATCGCCGCGCCCGACAGCGACATCGCCCTGCGCCCACTGGTGATCAATCTGCGCGATGCGCCAGTCGAAGGCAGCTTCGAGCGCGTGTTGGAAGTGGTGCCCGCCGACGAATCCGCGCGCGGCCCGCTGCGCGAACGCTGGAAGCAATACCAAGCGCGCGGGTTTGCGTTGAAGAAATACGATATGTGAAGCGGCCCCTCACCCTCGCGCTACGCGCTCTTCCCTCTCCCCGCATGCGGGGAGAGTATGTAACCCCTCTCCCTCGCTCGCTGCGCTCGCTCTTCCCTCTCCCCGCTTAGCGGGGAGAGTATGTAACCCTTCTCCCTCGCTCGCTGCGCTCGCTCTTCCCTCTCCCCGCACGCGGGGAGAGTATGTAACCCTTCTCCCTCGCTCGCTGCGCTCGCTCTTCCCTCTCCCCGCACGCGGGGAGAGTATGTAACCCCTCTCGCTCGCTGCGCTCGCTCTTCCCTCTCCCCGCTTAGCGGGGAGAGGGTGCCCGAAGGGCGGGTGAGGGGCGAGGAGTACCAAACACCAACCGACTTGAACAGCGATACCACCTCATGACCACCCTCGCCTCCGGCTACGAACCCAAAGAGTTTGAATCCCGCCTCTACACCGAATGGGAAACGAGCGGCGTCTTCACGCCGCAGGGCGACGGCCCGGCCTACAGCATCTTGCTGCCGCCGCCGAACGTCACCGGCACCCTGCACATGGGCCACGCCTTCCAGCACACGCTGCAAGACGCGCTGATTCGCTACCACCGCATGCTCGGCTTCAAAACCCTGTGGCAGATGGGCACCGACCACGCCGGCATCGCCACCGAAATGGTGGTGTCGCGCAACCTCGCCCTGGCCGGCAAAGGCGAGACCCGCGATTCGCTGGGCCGCGATGCCTTCATCGAAAAAGTGTGGGAGTGGAAGCAACAATCGGGCGACACCATCGAGCGCCAAATGCGCCGCCTCGGCGCCTCCGGCGATTGGTCGCGCAGCGTGTTCACGATGGACGCTGGCGCATCGGACGCGGTGATCGAAGCCTTCGTGCGGCTGTACGAAGAAAAACTCATTTATCGCGGCCAACGCTTGGTGAATTGGGACCCGGTGCTGAAGACCGCGATCTCGGATTTGGAAGTGGTGAGTGAGGAAGAAAATGGCTTTCTGTGGTCGATCGCGTATCCGCTGGCGAACGGCGAGACCTACGAACACGTCGAACACGACGCCGACGGCAATGAGGTGTTGCGCGAGACCCGCAATTACCTCGTCGTCGCGACCACGCGCCCAGAAACGATGTTGGGCGACACCGCGGTGATGGTGCATCCCGACGACGAACGCTATGCGCATTTGATCGGCAAGTCCGTGATGCTGCCGCTGTGCAACCGCGAAATTCCGATCATCGCCGATGATTATGTGGATCGCGCATTCGGTACTGGCGTGGTGAAAGTCACGCCTGCGCATGATTTTAATGACTATGCGGTGTGGCAACGGCATGTTGAAAAAGGTGTTTTTGACAATCTTCCATGTCGTGGATTGATCAACATCTTTGAGCCGGATGCGAAAGTGCTTAGCAAACGGATCATTCTGCCTACTGTTGAGAACGAATCTCTCAAAGAAACGCTGTCGAAGGCTTGGGATGCACACAGCGTTAAAGTTGAAATCCCGGAGAAGTATTGGGGCCTCGACCGCTACGACGCCCGCAAAGCCGTGCTCGCTGATCTCGAAAAAGAAAGCCTGCTGATCGAAACCAAACCACACAAACTGCAGGTTCCGCGCGGCGACCGCACCGGTCAGGTGATCGAACCGTATCTCACCGACCAGTGGTTCGTGGCGATGGACGGCTTCGCGAAACGCGGCCTCGAACTCGCCGGCGGTGTTGATGGAAAGCCGGGCTCAGTAAAATTCGTTCCGCCGAATTGGATCAATACCTATCGGCATTGGATGGAGAACATCCAAGATTGGTGCATCAGCCGTCAGCTGTGGTGGGGGCATCGGATTCCGGCGTGGTACGACGATGCGGGCAATGTGTATGTGGCGCGGGATGAGGCAGCTGCGCAGGCACAGGCTGCGGCGAAGAGCGGTGGGCCAGGGCCCACCCTACGTCGGGACAACGATGTGTTGGAGACTTGGTTCTCGTCGGGACTATGGCCCATCAGCACCATGGGCTGGCCGAATCCCGAATCGATGCGCGAACGCGGCTTCGCCGATTTCGTGCCGTCGTCGGTGCTCGTCACCGGTTTCGACATCATTTTCTTCTGGGTGGCGCGGATGATCATGATGACCGACCACTTCGTCGGTCAGGATGCTCCGCAGGCGAGCGATGCGCAGCGCGTGCCGTTCCGCGATGTCTACATCACCGGCCTCGTCCGCGATAAGGACGGGCAGAAGATGTCGAAGTCGAAGGGCAATATCCTCGACCCGCTCGACATCATCGACGGCATTTCCCTCGACGATCTGGTCGCCAAACGCACGACCGGCCTGATGAAACCGCAGGACGCGCCGAAGATCGAAAAGAACACGCGCAAAGAATTCGACGGCGGCATCGCAGCCCACGGCGCCGACGCGCTGCGCTTCACGATGGCCGCGCTCGCCGGCCCCGGCCGCGACATCAAATTCGATATGGCGCGCTGCGAGGGCTACAAGAATTTCTGCAATAAACTGTGGAACGCAACGCGCTTCGCACTGATGAATACCGAAGGCTTTTCGCTCGCCGCTTCTGTAGGAGCGGCTTCAGCCGCGACTTCTGTAGGAGCGGCTTCAGCCGCGACCGGCGCGCAGGTCGGGGCTAAAGCCCCTCCTACGAACGCGCCGCAGCCCATCACCGACGCCGAACGCTGGGTTCTTGCCCGCCTCGCTAAAGTCTCGACCGAAGCCGCCGAGCATTTCGCCAGCTACCGCTTCGATCTGCTGTCGCAAACGCTGTACGAATTCGCGTGGAATGAAGTCTGCGATTGGTTCGTCGAACTGGCGAAGCCGGCGTTGAACGGCAACGACCAAGCCGCCGCCGACAGCACCCGCCACACCCTGCTGTACGTGCTGGAATCGCTGTTGCGCCTGCTGCATCCGCTGATTCCGTTCGTGACCGAAGAACTGTGGCGCCACGTCGCGCCGAAGCTCGGCATTATCGGCCACAGCATTTCGCTGCAGCCGTATCCGCAGGCGGCGTCGCAGATCGACCCTAGCGTCGTCGATGCGAGCTATGCCGCCGCCGAAGCCGATATCGAATGGCTGATGTCGGTCGTGAAATTGATTCGACGCATGCGAGGCGAGAACAACATCCCGCCCTCGCGCCGGATCACCGTCATTTTCGACGACGGCAATGCTCGCGACCACCGTCTGATCGAGCGTTTCGCCCGCGACATCGAGTTCCTGGGTCGTGCGGAGAAGACGGTACCGATGCTGCCATTGGGGCAGAATCCGCCAGTGTTCTCGGCGATGCTGCCGCTCGACGAGCTGAAGATCATGATACCGCTCGACGGCATCGTCGATCCCGCGCAGGAGATCGCTCGTCTCGCTAAAGAGATCAAACGACTCGAATCCGAGCTGCTTAAGGCGCGCGCCAAGCTCGACAACGAGAACTTCGTTCGCAATGCCCCGCCTGAAGTGATTCATCAGGAGAACGAACGCGTGGACAGATTTGGTACCGAGCTCGAGCGGACGAAGATCCAGCACAACGCGTTGTGCGCAAACCATAGCTGACGCAGTGGCCTCTGGCATCACACCTGCTGCGGACCTTTATTTTCTGCTGTCGAAGCAAAGGCAGCGAACCCTGCAATTTCGCTTCCACAGCCGCGCGCGCGGCCTCGACGCCGCTGCGCTTATGCTTCTTCCTGGGCGGGCAGCAATTCCATCGCCATCACGATCGCATCTTCGCGACCGTGCTGCGCGGGGTAATAGCGCGGGCGGCGGCCAATTTCGTTGAAACCTTCGTCGGCATACAGCGCGATCGCGCGCGGGTTGGAGGGTCGCACTTCGAGGAAGATGCGCTCGGCGCGATGCGCACGGGCGCCGCGCACCAACAGGCGCAGCAGTTTGCGGCCATAGCCGAGCGACTGGGCGTCCGGATCGATGCAGATATTGAGGATATGGCCCTCATGCGCAGCGATGCTGAGCACGCCGTAGCCGACGATCGCCTCCTCGCGCAGCGCGACCCACATCTGATAGCCGCCACGCAGGCAATCGCTGAAAATACCGTGGGTCCACGGGAACGGATACGCACGCTGTTCGATCGTCATCACCGCGTCGATATCCTGCTCGCGCATCGCCCGCACCGCGAACGCCGGCTCGGTGTCCGCCCGATCGGTCTCCGTCTGATCGGTCTCCGCCCCATCCGCTTGCGGCTGCGCGCTCATCGTGGTCGTCAGTGCCTGCGCATCGCCCGCAGTATCGGCCACAGCGCACGTTTGGCGCGCGGATCGCCGCGCAAGGTCTGCGGTGGTGGACAGGCGCGAAGCACGCTATCGCGATCGGCAGCAGCGCGGTCGCGCCCTGCGGCGCGCAGCAAGGCTGCGGCCAGCGCGTCCGCGTCGCTCGACACCTGCGGGTTGCGCGCACTCGACGCTTGGCCGTTAGTCTGTGCCGCCGTCTTTGCGGACGCTGCCGCGTTCTCATGCACCACGACGCGCGGGCTTTCGTCCGTTGGCATCGCGGACGCAAGCCGATACGGCGATAGCCCCATCGCCTCCAGCATCTCGCGCTGCAGCGGGCTCCAGCTCATCCCTCGGCCGCTGCCTTACGGATGCGCCGCGAGATCAGCGGGCCCAGCAGCAAAAACGCTGCGAACACCGCGAACAACACCTTCGGCGGGTCGATCACCACGCCGATGATCGCCACCACCAGGGCGAAGATCATCAAGAACGGTACGCGGTCTTCGCGCGGGCCTCTGTTTTTGCCGCCCCTGGGGCTGCCGCTCTTAAAGCTGGGGTAACGGAAACGGCTGACCATCGCTAAGCCGGAAATGACGGTCACCGCCAAGGCCGGATAGCGCATGTCTTCACCGCTCCAGCCCAAGTCGTGCCACATCCAGACGAAACTGGCGATCACCGCAGCCGCCGATGGGCTGGGCAGGCCGATGAACCAGCGTTTGTCGGTCTGTTGATCGACTTGGCTATTGAACCGCGCCAGCCGCAGCGCGGCGCAGGCCGCGTACAAAAACGCCGCGAGCCAGCCGATCTTGCCCAGGGTGTTGCCGTCGTACTTCATCGCTTCCAGCGACCAGTGATACATCACCAGGGCCGGGGCCATACCGAAGCTAATGAGATCGGCCAGCGAGTCGTACTGCACGCCGAACTCGCTCTGAGTGTTGGTCATCCGCGCCACGCGGCCGTCGAGGCCATCCAGAACTGCAGCGATGAAGATCGCCACGCAGGCAGCCTCGAACCGGCCCTGGGAGGCGGCGATGATCGCGAAGAAGCCCGAAAACAGCGCCGCAGTGGTGAACAGGTTCGGTAGCAGGTAAATGCTGCGGTTGCGCGGCCGTGGGGTTTGGGTAGGTTCGTTCATGGTGTGAAGTGTAGCGATACCCGTGACCTTGCGGCGCGCTGGTTCGAGGTTGGATGACTTGCTCAAGTAGGAGGGGCTTTAGCCCCGAGCAGGTGGTCGATATGGTTCGCTGGAAAGAGATCGGGCCTGAAGGCCCTCCTACGAATCGATACCGGGTCCAAACTTTACGGACGGATTGATAGGACCGCGCACCTCCGACGCCTGACTGCGGCCGAGCATCCGACGAAAGCGCCGTCCACCGCCCTTTCCAGCCGCCGCGGCTTGCGTATGGCTTGGCTTGGTGCTGCAATCGGCGTCGTCCCCGGTCACACGACGCAGGTTCGCTTATGTCTCGCTCCCTCATGCGCTCCGCGCTCCTCCCGGCGCTTTTCTCAGCGATCGTCCTATGCCTGGGCCTAACCGCCTCCGCCATGGCGGCGGATGTCTACAAGTGGAAAGACGCCAAGGGCGTCACCCATTACTCGGAAAGCCCGCCGCCGAAAGGCTCGGCCGAGTATCGGATGTACCTTTACGCCAAGCGCGAAGGCGCCAAGACCGCCGTTTCGGCCGAAGCCAACCAGTGCACCACCGCCCGCAGCAACGTAAGTCTGCTCGAATCCGGCAAGCCGCTGCGCCGCGATACCGATGGCGACGGCAAGCCCGACGCGGATCTGAGCGATAAAGACCGCGCCCAGCAGTTGGAGCTGGCGAAGATGGTGCTGCGGGCCAACTGTCCGGCGCAGCCGGCCGCCAAGGCCACGACCAGGCCCTGAAATGCTGCCTGGGGCTGGCGCCGTTTAGCCGCATCAGCGCCCTAACAGGCTGCTGAAATACGTGCGTTAGCAGGTTTTCAGCAGCCTGGTCATTCAGTCGCGGCACGCAGCCATGGATGGCTGCGCCGGCGAAACAAGCGCGTTAGGAAACAAGCACGTTAGCGATTGATGATTCGGCGCTGTGCGCCTCTCCCTTTGCTGCGCTCAGGGCCAGCTTCGCTGTTCAGCCTCGCGCGCGAGGCTGTCGCCGTGAGCACAGCTAGACATCTACCAGACATGTGCCGGACGTGCGAACTGAGACCTCCTGGATGGAGGTATTTCAGCAACCTGCAAATCGCAATCCGCGCATTCGCAGATTGCTTTCGAGCCTGTTCATCATCTCCCATCAACGCGGGCGGGAACGCCCTCTGTCATCGCGAACGCCCGCGCAGCGGGTGGAGGGACCCGCTGCTGCGACAACACCGGCCCAAGGCAGGTCCCTCCTCGGGCTTCGCCCTCGTTCGGAGTGACGGATGTTTTCCAGGCCTGAGATGTCGAACAGGCGCTTACATCAGGCAAAATGCGGGGTTCGCCCCCATGCCGAGCCCCGCCTGATGCGTCTGTCGCAGTTTCATCTCCGCACCGAAAAAGAAACCCCGGCCGACGCCGAAATCGTCAGCCATCAGCTGATGCTGCGCGCGGGCATGCTGCGCAAGCTGGGCGCCGGTCTCTACACCTGGAGTCCGCTGGGCCTGCGCGTGCTGCGCAAAGTCGAGGGCGTGGTCCGCGCCGAGATGAACGCGGCCGGCGCGCTGGAACTGCTGATGCCGTCGATCCAGCCGAAAGAACTGTGGGACGAAACCGGGCGCTGGCAGAAATTCGGCGGCCAGTTGCTGAAGATTCGCGACCGCAAAGACGCCGATTACTGCTACGGCCCGACCCACGAAGAAGTCATCACCGATTTCGCGCGCCAAGAGTTGGCGAGCTACAAACAGTTGCCGGTGAATTTTTATCAGATTCAAACCAAGTTCCGCGACGAAATTCGCCCGCGCTTCGGGGTGATGCGCGCGCGCGAATTTTTGATGAAGGATGCGTATTCGTTTCACAGCAGCGACGAGGATCTGTCGCGCGAATACCAAAATATGTACGACACCTACGGCCGCATCTTCACCCGCCTTGGTTTGAAATTCCGCGCGGTGTTCGCCGACACCGGCACGATCGGCGGCAGCGCATCGCACGAATTCCATGTGCTCGCGGATTCTGGCGAAGATGCGATCGCGTTCTCCGATGGTTCCGAGTACGCGGCGAACATCGAGCTGGCGGAAGCGCTGGCGCCGGGCGAACGTGCGGCCGCAAGCGAAACGATGCGCAAGGTCGATACGCCGACGCAGAGAACGTGCGAAGACGTGGCCGCGCTGTTGAGCATGCCGCTGACGCGCACCGTGAAATCGTTGGCAATCATGACCGAAACTGCGGACAAGGCGCCGCAGTTCGTGCTGGCGCTGGTGCGCGGCGATCACCTTGTCAATGAAATCAAACTGTCGAAACTGTCGGGTCTAGCCGAATACAGGCTGGCGACGGAAGTTGAAATTCTCGAACACCTCGGCAGCGAACCCGGCTTCCTCGGCCCGGTAAAACCAGCGAAAGCGATCCGCATCATCGCCGACCGCAGCGTTGCCGCGATGCACGATTTCGTGGTCGGCGCGAACGACGCGGGCTATCACTTCGCTGGCGTGAACTGGGGCCGCGATCTGCCCGAACCCGAGATCGTCGCCGACATCCGCAACGTCGTCGATGGCGATGCCTCGCCCGACGGCAAGGGCACGCTGCGCATCGCACGCGGTATCGAGGTCGGCCACGTGTTCCAACTCGGCCGCAAATACGCCGAAGCGATGAAGTGCAGCGTGCTCGACGAAACGGGTAAAGCCGCGACGCCGACGATGGGCTGCTATGGCGTGGGCGTGAGCCGCATCGTCGCCGCGGCGATCGAACAGAACCACGACGCCGCCGGCATCATCTGGCCCGAAGCAATGGCGCCGTGGCAGGTCGCGGTATGCATCATCAATCCGAAGAACGATGCGAACGTCATCGCCGCCGCGCAAGCGCTGTACGCCGAACTCAACGCTGCGGGAATCGAGACCGTGCTCGACGACCGCGGCCTGCGCCCGGGTCCGATGTTCGCCGACATCGAATTGATCGGCATCCCGCATCGCGTCGTGGTCTCGGAACGCGGGCTCGCCGCCGGCACCTTCGAATATCGCGCGCGCCGCGCCAGCGAAGCGGAGTCGCTCTCGCGCGAGGCGTTGTTCGAGCGGATCAACCACCGTTAAAGCAGCATAAGGTGCGCCTTCGGCGCACCGCTCCGTTAGACAAGCACTAGGTGCGCCTTCGACGCACCATCCCGACGTCATGCGCTAACGAAAACGGTGCGCCGAAGGCGCACCCTATGCTTGCCTAACGTAACGGTGCGCCGGAGGCGCACCCTATGATGCAATCCGCGACACGCTCAATGCCTCGCATCGCAACATCAAAGATTCCGACGCGTCGGCATCACGATATTGCCGAACAACAAGCCCGCGATCAGCGCGATCAAGATGTTCAGCGCAGTGAGCGCGGCATCTTGCCCCGCTTGCACGTCCTGCTGCTGCAGGATGCTGATCAAACCGCGCAAACTCGCGCTGCCCGGCACCAGCATGATGATGCCGGGCACGCGCACGAGCGCGGCGGGACGGTTGCTCCACAGTCCGTAGGCATTGCCGGCCGCCGTCATCGTCAGCGCCGCTAGAAACACGCCGACATTACTGCCGAACGCATCGCCGACCGTACTTGAAATCAAATACCCGCAGGCCGCTGCCGTCATCACCAGCGGATAATCGCGGCGATGACAGCGGAACAGCAGTGCGAACGCATACGTGCACAGCAGCAGCGCGAACGCTTCCACCCACAGCGGCTGCGGCCGCAGCGCGCGCACGGCGGGCTCAAGACCAACCATCTCTGCAGCGGTCAGCGCAACCATCATGCCGATCGCCAGTTTGAGAATCGTGGTCATCGCGCCCGCGAAGCGCGCGGTGCCCGACACCAAATTCTGGTTGGTCAATTCGTTCACCGCGTTGGTCAGCGTGAGCCCCGGCATCAGCACGATCAGCGAACAAATAATGACGGTATTGAGATTCAACGGGCCGACAAAACTCGCCACTAGCACCGCAAGCCCGCCGGCGATCACCGCAGCCAGGGCCTCGCTCGCTTCTTTCAAGCGCGGCCGGCTCATCGTCGCGATTTCGAGCAAGCCGATCAGCACTCCGGTGCAGCCGGCGACGCCGATATCGAGCCACGGCAAGCGCAATAAACCAGCGACGCTTGCCGAAGCCAAGCCGAACGCGAGCACCGTCAATATCACGCTCAAACGGCTGATCGGACGATCGAGCGCGCGCATCGTAGCGACGCCTTGTTCGAGATCCATCGCGCCGGACATCACCGCTTCGGCGACGCGATCGACTTCCGCGAGTTTGTAAAGATTGATGTCGCCGGGCGACAACCGCACGACGCGCACGGTGTCGCGGCGCGCCCCGCCGGCCTCGCCGAAAGAGAGAATCATGCCGGTCGGATTGGACCAAGCGCCGCATTCCAGACCGAGCTTGGCCGACACAGCCGTCACCGCGCCTTCCAAACGGTGCGAGGTGGTGCCGTAACCATGAAGGCGTCCTGCCAGCTCCACCACGAAATCCACCCGGGCGGTGTAATCGGTGCTGTCGAGAGACGCGGTCATCGCGACAGGATACCCGAAGCACCGGCGGCTTCGGACAGCAGTATTGAAGCGCCGATGTTCGGCCAGCGATACGTGGCGAAATGGGTGTGGTGAAACGAGTGTGGTGAAATGAGTGTGGCGAAACGGGTGTGGCGATACGGGTGTAGCGATACGGGTGTAGCGAGACGGGTGTAGCGAGACGGGTGTCGCGAAACGGGCATCGCCCATCCCGATCGGGCGCATTGGCATTGATTGATTCGGCATCAATGATGTTTGGATGCAATGGATGCTATCAAACAGGAGGGGCTTCATCCGCGACAACGATTGTGAACGTTTTTACGCAAACCCGTCGGGCCTGAAGGCCCTCCTACGAACGCGCCAACGAAGGGACGCGGAGTTCAAACGTCTCTTGCCCGGATCGATTCAGCGGCTCAATGTCCACGTTCACTGTTCAGCGATGAATGCAGCTTCGATCTACCAGCCCGACTGTTCTGCGCATTCGCGGGCGACGGCGCGGAAGGCGCCGATATTCTTCCACGCTGCGCCACCGTTACGGTATATTGCATTTTATGAATATAGCCGCCGAAATTCGCGACGAATACAATCTTCTCGGCAAACGCGATGACATCGTACTGCTCAAGGATTTCGCGCGATGGAGCTACATCAGCAGCGAAGATTGGACAACGCTTTGTCGCCGCACAGCGGACTTCGTCGGCATCGCCGATGGCGATCATGTGTTCGAAGCCGGCTGCGGGTCGGGCGCATTTCTCGCCGAATTGATCGCCTATCGAAACGTCGCCATCGCTGGCGTCGATTTCGCCGAGAACCTTATCGCCATCGCGAAACGCCATCTGAGCGGCGACTTCGGCGTCGGCGATATTACCGACCTTCCGTCGATCGAAAGCGGTCGCTACGACAAGGTGCTCTCGCATTGCGTTTTTCTGTATCTGGATTCGCAGGATGCGGCGCGACGCGCGGCGCTGGAAATGGTCCGCATCGCGAAACCGAACGGGACCGTGTACATCGGCATCGTCAACGACCCGGATCGCCATGAGATCTACGATCATCCGCCTTCGGGGGCATTTCTGTTGCCGCGCTCTTTTTGGCGGGAATTCGCAGCGCAACATGGCCTTGATCTCGAAATCGTCGATCAAGACACCATCTTCAGCAAGCCGTCCGGCTACGATTGCTATTCTCGCGTCCGCTATTCCCTGCTGCTCAAGAAGCGCTGATCGCGTCGCTGCTAGCGATACAGCGACGCGCACTGCAATACGCATTGCGACAAACGCTGCGACAGACGCTGCGGCCGACACCGCAAACCACACGGCAATCCACAGGGCGATGAATCAGCAATGAGCGGCATTCGGCACTCGACGGCCGCATCTGTGAAGATTCTCGCCGACCGCGACGATGAGTGGGCGGTGCGCATGGCGATGATCGAACGCGCGCAGCGCTTTCTCATCCTCACCACCTATTATTTCGGCTGCGACGATCTCAGCGGCACGATGATGGACGCGCTGACCGCCGCAGCGCTGCGCGGCGTGCGCGTCGTGCTCGTGCTCGACCGCTTCGGTCAGCGGCTCGGACAGCAGATCAGCCCTCGGCCCGAGCGCGCTTTGTTCATGGGGCGCCTGCGTCAGCTCCGCGCAGCGGGCGGTTGCATCGCGTATTACGCGCCGAAATCGCTCATGCATCGCGTCGTCGGCGGCGGCATGCATGTGAAAATTCAGGTGTCGGAAGCGGGGGCTGCAGTCTTCGGCAGCAGCAATGTCGCGCACCATTCGTTTCGCAAATGGAATGAAGTCTCGCTGGAGATCACTGGCGAGATCGTCGTCGAGCTGCTTCGAGAGGCCTGTCGATTCGCGGCATGGCCCGAGGCGGACACGGCGGCGTTGCTCAGCGTGTTGCCGACGCTGTCGAATCAGGAAACCACTCAGCCGCTGCGCTATCTCAGCGAAGATCCCGCGGCGCGCACTGGGCGTTTCTTTCCCTTCGGCGGGCTGCACAACCGACTGACTGCGGAGATCGTGGCGCTGATCGATCGCGCGCAGCACACCCTTTCGATCACCTCGTTCTACTTCAAGCCCGCACCCATACTGAAAGCGGCGCTGCTGCGCGCATGCCGACGCGGGGTGGATGTGGAGATTTTCCATTCGCATCGCGACTCGTTGGAAGCCAGCCCGTTGCCGTGGATATCGTCGACATTCCAATACACCTCGATCATCGAGGCAGGCGGCCGCATTTACGAAAACGACGCGGGGGAGCATTCCAAAATCATGCTTGTCGATGGCTGTGAAGTCGCTGTTGGCAGCTATAACTTCGAGCATGCGGCGCACGACCGTCTGATCGAAGCGATGCTTTTTTCCGACGATGCGGCGCTGTGCGATGAGTTCGCCGCGTTTTTCGCGAGCCTGCGGCGTAGTCCATCCAACACCGTGCTCACGCGCGAATGGATCAGCTTGCTGCCGGTTGCGTTACGAATGAAACGCTGGTTGTATCGCCCGCTGCAGCGCTGGATTTAGTCAAGCACTGAATGACTTCAGCGCTACTTTAGAGCGCGGAAACGCTGATCTGCATCGTTGCTCTAAAGAAAATCGCTCTAGAGCATCTTCGGTTTCGCTGTTTACAGACCTTGATCTTCATAGCGGTGAACGATTGCAGTCTTGGCAGACCCATCGGGCGGCGGGCAGGACGCCCGCCGTTTCTCGCCTGACGCGCATGAGCATCCGTGTACGCGACAGCTCACACTCTCACCTCGCCATCAACAATCACCACTGCGACTCCTCGCAACGATTGTCCTTTGCACGGGCCAGCGACGCATTCGCCGCGCTGCAATTCGAAACTGGCGCCATGAACAGCGCAGATCAGCAAACCGTCTTTGGATGTCAGGAATTTACCCGGCGCCCAGCCGAGGCTACGGCCGGCATGCGGACAGATATTCATCCACGCGCGGACCGCGTCGCCATCGCGCAGGACGACCAGAGATTGCGCGTCGCCGTCGATCCGCGCCTGGCATTCGATTAGCTCACCATTGAGCATCGCATCCAGACGCGCGATCGCTGTGCGCTCGACCGCAGCGCCGTTCTGGTCGGTTTTATTTTGACCAGCACCAATTTGGCCAGCACCCATTTGGCCAGCACCAATTTGGCTTGGCCCATTTTGGCCAGCCCCATCCGCGCCAGCCACACCTGGGGCGGCTGCATTCGGGTCATTTAACGAAGTTCTCACATCTTGATTCATTCCGCACCCGATACTGGCATCACCGGCTTCGGCCCTTAGTTTGTCACGCCAAACACGTCCATGAGCGCTCACGCGTCCCGCAAGTCCCGCACGTCGGGTTTTCGTTTCAATCCCTTCGGCATCCTCTCCTCGCTCCATCGCCGCCGGCTCGCGAATCTGTTCACGCCACGTCGGCCGCGCGCGCCGCTGCTGCGCGTGGCCCTTGCTCTGGTCGGGCTCGGCCTGCTTGCCGTCCTGCTGATATTCAGCGTCTTGATCGGCGGCGCGATGCTGGCGATCGGATTGCTCTGGCGACTGTGGAGTCGCCGCGGCCGTCCAACGGTCAGTGCGAGCGACCACGCGACGACTATCGACAACACGGCGATCGAAGGCCAGTTCCAGGTCGTGCGCAAGCCAGCGCTGCCCGCGCGCTTCGCGTCCATGCGCTGAGCGCAGCGTGATGAACAAAGCGATTGGCGATGTCCTGCCCGCCGCGCCCGCTCCGCGCATCGCGGTGCGCGATCACGGGGTTGCGATCGGCCAGTTTCCGGTCCGCCGCATTTATTGCGTCGGCCGTAATTTCGCCGATCACGCCCGCGAAATGGGTGCGACCGCGCCGGCCTCGAAAGCCGAACGCGGCACGCCGGTATTTTTCATGAAGCCGGCCGACGCCCTCGTCACCGACGGCATCGCGCCTTATCCGCCTGGCACGCAAGATTTGCACCACGAAATCGAACTGGTGGTCGCGCTCGGTCGCGATGCGCCAGCCGGTGTGCTCGATCCGGCAGACGCCGACGCGCTGATCTTCGGCTACAGCATCGGCCTGGACCTCACCCGCCGCGATCTGCAGGCTGCCGCGAAGGCCAAGGGTCTGCCCTGGGACACCGGCAAGGCATTCGATGCATCGGCACCGATCGCCGAGATCGTGCCGGCGTCCGAGGTCGGCACGCTGGCGCCACGCCGGCTGTCGCTGCGCGTCAACGGCGAGTTGCGGCAATCATCAACGCTGGATCAGTTGATCTGGGATGTGCCCGACATCTTGCATGAGCTGTCGAAACTCTACGCCCTGCGCGCGGGCGATCTGATCTTCATGGGTACGCCTGCCGGCGTCGCCGCGCTGCAGCCGGGCGATGTATGCGAAGGCCGACTCGACGATCTGCTGCGCTTGGAATGCAGGATTACCGCACCTGCTTTGTAACCGTATGCCACCACCGCCAAAGAGGGAGCCGCTATGGGGATGATCAGCGAGTTCAAAGAGTTTGTAATGAAGGGCAATGTCGTCGATCTCGCCGTCGGTGTCGTGATCGGCGCCGCCTTCGGCAAGATCGTCACCACCTTGGTCGATAAGATCATCATGCCGCCGATCGGTCTGTTGATCGGTGGCGTGGATTTTTCGAAGTGGGCGTACACGCTGAAACAAGCATCGTTGGACCCGGCCGGTAAAGAGGTGCCCGCCGTGGTGCTGGGCATCGGCGAATTCGTCAACAGTCTGATCCAATTCACCATCATCGCGTTCGCGATTTTCATGGTGGTCAAGGCCGTCAATCGCATGCGCAAACCGGATGCCGCAGCGGTGCCGGCCGCGCCGAGCGAAGACGTGCTGCTGCTGCGCGAGATTCGCGACGCGCTCAAGAAATAATCCAGCGATGCGGTGCCTCGGGCCGCGCATACGCGCTACGCCCGACCCCGACGTCGCGCGCATAGCGTCAGCGGGCCGCGAGCTGATACGCTCGTAGCCTGTTTGTTTTGGGGTTGGCTATGCGTTCCATCACGCTGTACGCAGTCGTCGCTTCGGTTGTCATACCATTCTTAGCTGCCATACCATTCGCGGCCGCACTGTCGCCTTCGATCGCCGATGCCGGCCCGCGCAGCGACGCAAGCCCGCGCGAGGTCCAGATTCCAGAAGCCGCCTTGACCACCGCAGCAGAGCTGCGCGAGCGCGCGCTGCAAGATCGCACATCGTGGCAAGTGGTCGAATCGCTGACCACCGAAATCGGCCCGCGCCTCGCCGGCAGCGAAGCCGATGCACGCGCAGTGCGCTGGGCCGAAGCGAAATTCAAAGCGCTGGGCTACGACAAGGTCTGGCTGGAAGACGTGAGTTTCCCGAAATGGGTGCGCCGCAGCGAAGGCGCCGAGGTGCTGGGCGATCATGCGCAGCGGCTCGCCATCACCGCGCTGGGCGGCAGCGTCGGTGGCTTGGTCGAGGCTGAGGTCGTACGCTTCGCCGATCTGGCGGCATTGGAGGGCGCACCCGCAGGCTCAGTCGCCGGCAAGATCGCCTTCGTCGATTACGCAATGGCGCGCAGCCGCGACGGCAGCGGATACGGCCCCGGCAGTCGCGTGCGCAGCCGCGGCCCTTCGGCAGCGATTCGCGCGGGCGCACTCGGCTATTTGATGCGCTCCGCAGGCACCGATTCGCATCGTAATCCGCATACAGGCATCACCCGCTACGACGATGGCTTGACGCCTATTCCTGCCGCAGCGCTGTCGTTGCCCGATGCAGATCAACTCGCGCGCCTGCTTGCCTTGGGCAAACCGATCCGCGTGCGCATCGCCTTGGACTGCGGCTGGGACGGCACCGCCACCTCCCACAACGTCATCGGCGAAGTGACCGGCGCGAAGGCTGCAGGCGGCAAACTCACTGGCCGCCGTGCGCAGAGCGGCGCGGCGGACGAGGTCGTCGTCATCAGCGGGCATTTGGATTCGTGGGATTTAGGCACCGGCGCGATCGACGACGGCGCTGGCATCGCTATCACCATGGCGGCCGGCCATCTCATTGCAACATTACCGAAAGCGCAGCGCCCGCCGCGCACGATCCGCGTCATCGCCTTCGCGAACGAAGAACAAGGGCTCTACGGCGGCAAAGACTATGCGAAGCGCTATGCGGATGCGGTGGCGAAGCATCAAATCGTCGCCGAAAGCGATTTCGGCGCCGGCCGCATTTATGCCTTCAACAGCAACGCCGCAGCGCACGCACGCGGCGCGATCGCGCAAATTACCGATGCGCTGAAACCGCTCGGCATCGAAGCCAGCGCCGAGGGCGGGCCGGGGCCGGATGTCGGCCCAATCGCCGCGAAAGGCGCGATCTGGGGCTGGCTGGCGCAAGACGGCATCGATTATTTCGATCTGCACCATACGCCGGACGATACGCTGGATAAGATCGACCCTGCGGCCTTGGCGCAGAACACGGCGGCATATGCGGTGTTTGCGTATCTTGCGGCATCGGCAGATGGGAGTTTTGGCAGTGTGCCATCCACCAAAGCACCCTAACCTTGCGCACTATCGCGACGTTCTCGGTAGAGCGGCTCTGTGAGCCGCTGCTTTTCACGGGCATCGCTCAAATGTCGCGGGCGGTGAAATCACCGCTTCGTTGTTCGGGCCTTCCGGCCCTCCCACAATGCGCACTATTGTGATTTTCCCGGTAGAGCGGCTCTCCGAGCCGCTTGTCCTTTACGATGCTCGATACTCATGCAAACAGCAGCGGGTCGGAGACCCGCTCTACCGCAGGATCGGTTCGAACGCTACCCGCGTGCTCTTACCCACTCCGCCAACAGCACCGCTGTCGCCGCAGCGACATTAAGACTTTCCACCGCGCCGCTGCCGGGGATTGAGACGCGCAGATCGCAAGCCTTCGCGAGTTCGGCGCTCATGCCCTCGCCTTCGGCACCGAGCATATAGATCACGCGCGGCGGCAGTTTCGCAGTGAATAGATTAGTGCCGCCGCGCACCACCGTCGCCGTGAGCGCGAAGCCTGCGCCGCGCAGCTGCGCCATCGCATTGTCTTCGCGTCCCAGGCGCACGAACGGCACGGCTTCCGCGCCGCCTTCGGCGACGCGCGCGGCTGCGCCGGAGAGCGAGAGCGTCGAATGCTTCGGCAACAACACTGCGCTGGCGCCGAAGTGCGCGGCAGAGCGCAGAATCGCGCCGAGATTGTGCGGATTACCCACGCCGTCCAGCCACAGCGCGCAGCACGGACCTTGCGCCAGCTCGCGCAACCAAGTGGACAGCGGCATCGGCTCGTCGCGCACCACATCGGCAACCACGCCTTCGTGATGCGCGCTGGCGGCGAGTTTTTGCAGATCGCCTTCGTCCACCACGCGATAGCCGACGCGATTGGCAACGCACCATTTCAGCAGCGGCTGGAGCTGCGGAATGCGCGCTTCAGCCAGATAGAGTTTGCGAATCGCCTGCGGGCGCTGCGCGAAGATCGCGCGCACCGCATTCAAACCGTAGAGCCTCAGCTCGACATCGCGTCGCGAACGCGGCGCTTCGGCCGATGTGAAAGATGCGTATGGAGATGGGGTTTGATCGGACATGCGTCGAACTCTACTGGTTGCGATGCGCGTTAGGATGCATCGATGTGCGGCTCAGCGGCCACAGAATAAATTGTCATCCCGAGCGGTCTTACTTTTGGCCCCCGCGTAGGCGGGGGAGGAACCTGCTTGAATCGCCGTTCGAATCGCCGTTCAAATGGTTGGACAACGGGTTCCTCGCTGCGCTCGGAATGACATGCTGTTAGGTGTTCTTAGGGCGTGCGAGCTGCGCTTGAAATGACATGCTGTTAGATGTTCTTAGGGCGTGCGAGCTGCGCTCGCGCGTCCGGCGTGCTAACAGACCTCAGCGACCGAACAGAAACCAGACCGCCAGCGCAGCCGCGACCAAGAGGAACAGCCACGACAGGCCGCGCCCGCCGTTATCGCCCGGCATCACCGTTGGCGTGCGATGCCCCAGCATCAGTTCCTCAGAGCGCGCGCGGTTGTCGCGCTGGCCCTTGGTTTCGGACAAATGATGCTCACCGCTGTGTCCGCTTTGGCTGGTCTTGTTCGCCTGTAACTGCGTCGAAACCTGCTGCACCATTTGCATCGCCGACTTCAGATCGTCGCCGGTCAGTTCGCGAACCAGTTTGATCGCAGTCATCTTGTCGCCGCGCATCAGGGCATCGACCACCGCCTGCGGCACCTGTCTCGGAGCGTTCATAGCGTCTTCCCGTGATGACCCAATTGTGCAGGATAGCGCGTCGGCCTCTCCTCTGCGCCTAGCGTAGGAGCGGCGCAAGTCGCGAAACCGCAAACTCCCGGTTTTCATCGCTAGCGGCATCGCTTTCGCGGCTTGCGCCGCTGCTACAAGCGAATCGACTAATAGCGGCTTGCGCCGCGCCTGCGCGTGCATCGATGGATCGTGGCTTGCGCCTCAGCATGAATCCTAGGCATGCCCGCCCACCGACGGTGTCTTCGCCTCCAACGCTGCGAGCTGGTGCTTCACCGCCTCCGGCGAATGGGTGAACCGCGCTAGCAGCAGATAGAACGCCGGCACCACGAACAGCGACAGCAGGGTCGAGAACGCGACGCCGAAAATCACGACGATGCCAATCGTGGTGCGGCTGCCCGAGCCCGGGCCAGCGGCCACGACCAACGGCACGGCGCCGACGATCGTCGCGACCGAGGTCATCAAGATCGGGCGCAGACGCACCGCGCAGGATTCCAAAATGGCATCGCGAATCGCACGCCCCTCGTCTCGCAATTGATTCGCGAATTCAACGATGAGAATCCCATTCTTCGCCGCCAAACCGACCAACATCACGATGCCGATTTGGCTGAACAGATTCAGCGTACTGCCGGTCATCCACAGCCCGAGCAAGGCGCCAAGCACGCCCAGCGGCACGGTTAGCATGATCGTGACCGGATGGACGAAACTCTCGAACTGCGCAGCCAACACCAGATACACGATCAACAGCGCCATCGCGAAGGTCAGCAGCACCGCGCCGCCGGCTTTCTGGAATTCGCGCGATTCGCCTTTCCAATCGATCTGCGCGGTGTCCGGCAATTCTTCGCGCACCGTTTGCTCGGCCCATGCGATCGCATCGCCCATGCGATATCCGGGCGCGAGACCGGCCGAGATGGTGATTGCGCGCAGTCGGTTGAAACGATTGAGACTACCGGCTTCCGCTAACTCAGTCAGCGTCACTAGGTTCGACAGCGGCACCAATTCGCCATTGCGCGCGCGGACTTGAATCGCGGACAGGTCGGTCGGCGTGGTGCGCAATTCGCGGCCCGCCTGCAGGATCACATCGTATTCCTCGCCGTTATCGACGTAGGTGGTAACGCGGCGGCCGCCCATCATCGTCTCCAGCGTGCGTCCGATCTCGCTGACCGATACGCCAAGGTCTGCGGCGCGGGCGCGGTCGATCAAGATGCGCATCTGCGGCCGGGTTTCTTTGTAATCGGAATCCACCGCGAAGAAATTCGGATTCTTTTCCATCCGCGCCAGCACCCGGTCGCGCCACTGCGCGAGTTCGCCATATTCCGGCCCACCGAGTACGAGTTGGAACGGCTGGCCGCCGCCGCGGGTCAAACCGCTGCGCACCTGCGGATTGACGCGCACGCCGGGCAAACTGCCCAGTTCCTTCCGCACCTGCTGCACAACGTCATCGGTGGTGATATCGCGCTTGTCCCAATCCTGCAGAAATACGATCGCCTGCCCGGTGTGCATTTCTTCGCTGGCGCCGAAACCGCCCGGCACGCGCGTGTTCACGCGCTGCAGCGGCTTGCCCTCGCCCACCAGTTTGAGCAGCACGTCTTCGACGTTCTTGATCTGGGCGACGCTGTAATCGAAACCGGCGCCTTCGGGGCCGACCATCGCTGCGAAAAACACGCCGCGGTCTTCCGGCGGCGCCAATTCGCTCGGCACGAGGCGAAATAGCACCACGCTGGCACCCATCGCGGCCAGCATGAGCACGGCGAACAGCCAAATCCGTTGGACGCTGCGTTCGAGCAATGCACGGTAGCCGCGCGTCACCGCATTGAGGCGGTGTTGGATCCATGCATTGAAGCGGTTCGGCTTCGCCGCGTCGTACGGACGCACCAGTTTCGAGCACATCATCGGCGTGAGCGTGAGTGCGACGAAGGCCGAGATCGCCACCGCCGCCGCCAAGGCCACCGATAGCTCACGAAACAAACGCCCGGTATTGCCTTCGAGAAAGCCGATCGGCAGAAACACCGCAACCAGCACCGCTGTGGTCGAAATCACCGCGAACGCGACTTGCTTCGTACCGCGTTTGGCCGCGACCAGCGCCGGTTCGCCGAGGTCTGCGCGTCGCTGCACGTTTTCGAGCACGACGATGGCATCGTCCACCACTAAGCCGATGCACAACACCAGCGCGAGTAGGGTCAGCAGATTGATCGAATAGCCGAATGCGTACAGCGCAATGAACGCCGCGATCAAACACACTGGCACCGTGACTGCGGGAATCAGCGCCGCGCGCGCGCTGCCGAGGAATAGCCAGATCACGATCAGCACCAAGGCGATCGCCTCGAACAGCGTGTTCCAGACCTGCGTCACTGCGGCGTCGATAAACACCGTCGAGTCGAAGGCGACGAAGATGCGCGCGCCTTCCGGCAGCGTCTTCTGAATTTTTTCGGCTTCGGCGCGCGCTGCGCGGGCAACGTCGAGACTGTTCGCGGTTGAGGTTTTGATGATGCCAAGGCCGACGTTGGGCACGCCATTGCTGCGAAAGTAGGCACGACGTTCCGACGAGGCGAGTTCGACCTTCGCGACATCGCCCAAGCGAACGACGTAGCCGTCGGCGCCTTTGCCGAGTGGTATCTGCGCAAAATCGCCGGGCTTGCGATAGCTGCGTTCGACCCGCAGGGTGAAATCGCGCGCCTGCGATTCGATCCGGCCCGCAGGCAGTTCGATGTTCTCGCTGCGCAGCCCGCTTTCGACATCGCTGGCGGTGAGCCCGCGCGCGGCGAGCGCATCGCGGTCCAGCCACACCCGCATCGCATAGCGCTGTTGACCGCCGACGCGCACCTGGGACACGCCGTCGAGCGACGATAAACGATCGACGACATAGCGATCCGCATAGTCGGTGAGCTGCAGCGTGTCCATCGCGGTCGAACTCATGTTCAACCACAGAATCACTTCCGAATCGCTGTCGGCTTTCTGCACTTCCGGCGGATCGGCTTCTTCGGGCAGGCGTCCGGCGACGCGGCTGACCGCATCGCGCACATCGTTCGCGGCCGCTTCGATGTCGCGCGACAGCGTGAATTCGATGGTAACCGACGACCGGCCGTTGACGCTGCGCGATTGCAACGTTTCGATGCCTTCGATGCCAGCCAGCGCATCCTCCAGCACTTGGGTGACACGGCTTTCGACGACGCCGGCCGATGCGCCGGGATAGGTCACGTCCACCGATACGACCGGCGGATCGATCGCAGGCAACTCGCGCAGCGTCAAGCGCGAATACGCCATCGTGCCGAGCACGATCAGCAATAAACTCATGACGATCGCAAAGACCGGGCGTTCGATCGAGACATCGGACAGGCGCATGTTTCAGCTCCTCTCGGCGGCTTGCTTAGCGGCTTGCTTAGCGGGTTGCGTAGCGGATTGTTTAGCGTCCTTGCCGGTGGCCGATGCCGGTTTTCCGCCGCCTTCGCTGACTTTCGCACCAGGACGCAGCTTGCCGGTGCCTTCGACCACGATGCGGTCGCCGACGGCCGCGCCTTCGGCGATTTCCGCACGACCGTCGCTGCGCGCGGCGACCGTGACCTTGATTTGCTCGACGCTGTCGTCGGCCTTCACGCGATAGACAAAGCTATCGCGGCCGACCTGGACGATCGCGATCTCCGGCACCAGCAGCGCGGCGCGCTCGCCGCCGGCCAGCTCGATGTTCACCAACATGCCCGGGCGCAGAACGCCGTCGGCATTGGCGAAGTCCGCACGCACCAGCGCCGCGCGCGCGACCGGATCGAGCCGCGTGTCCACGATCGCGACCGTGCCGCTGAACGTGCGATCCGGATACGCAGCGACTTTGCCGGCGACGCTGAGGCCTACGGTCGCGCGTGCGAGCTGCGATTCGGGCAGCGGAAAATCGACGTACACGCGATCGAGCGCATCCAGCGTGGCGATCGCGGTGCCCGGCGTGACCAGCGCGCCGGGGCTAAGTTGACGCAGGCCGAGCACGCCCGCGAACGGCGCGCGGATCACACGATCGGCCAACTGCGCGCGGATCTGCGCAATTCGCGCATTCGCGCTGTCGCGCGCGGCGCGCTGATTGTCGAGCTGCGCGCGCGCGATCAATTGTTGATCGGCCAATTCGCGCTGGCGGCGATACAGCCGTTCGGCTTCATCGGCATTGACCTGCGCCTCGGTCAGCGCCGCTTCTTGTTGCCGCTGCGACAGCGTCACCAGCGGCGCGCCCGCACGCACCGTGTCGCCGCTGTCGAAATGCACCTGCTGCACGATCTCGCTGACCTTCGCGGTGACCGTCACCGATTCGCGCGCTTTGACCGTACCGATCGCGGTGTAGCGGTCGGCGAAGCGCTGTGTTTGCAGGCGGACAGTGGTGACCTCGGTCGGGCGGTCGCCGCCCGGGCCGCCGCTTGGCCCTGCACCGGGCCGGCCGGTCGCGGATTTATCGTCGTTGCCGCAAGCGGCGAGCCCAAGCGAAAGTGCTGCCGCCGCGAGCACACGCCAGGCACGCTGCGAAGTCGAACGCATAACTGCGCGCGGCAGGCCATTTGAATCCCGGTGATACAAAGCAGCACGATGCATAACGAAGCCCAGCAGAACAGTCTGCCGCGATTGTAGCGGCAGCCTCGCGAAGTCGGCGCAATCGATTCATCGCGCTGGCCTGCATCTGGCATAAAACCGAGCAATTCAGGCGCGATTTGCACGGTTGTCGTGACTTTTGGCCTATACGATGTCTTCGTTCGGCAACACTACGTTTCGCTGCTGTTGCAGCAATGCCTTCACCCGTAACGTCACTGCGCAGAAACAGTCACTGCGCAGGAACAGTCGCTTCGCATGAACACTGGATGCCGATCCACGACCGGGCGAGGACGCAGCACTGCGCGCCACGTGGCGCAGCCGTTTGCTTGCGCCGCAGAGGCCCGCAAGCTGGCGCGTGCAATGCTCGACACCAAAACTAACGACGCCGGCACATGGCCGGCGTCGTCACAAACCGCATGGCGAACAACCGATCTTCGGTTAGCCGCCCAACGTACCCAGCGCCGCCAGACCATTGTCGCGAGCGCGGGCGTACACCGTTTCCTGCGCCTTGGCGAAATTGCCGACCAAGTCTTGCGACCAAATCTTCAGCGCCGCCGATTGCATCGCACGGCCGTAGGAGAACGACAGCGGCCACGGATGCGGGCCCATTTGATTCATCGCGTTCAAATGCGCAGTCGCATCGGCGTCGCTCTGACCGCCGGAGAGAAACACGATGCCCGGCATGATCGCCGGCACCGCCGACTTCAAGCACATCACAGTGCTTTCGGCCACTTCGTCGATCGACGCCTGCTCGGCGCAATCCTTGCCCGATACCACCATCGAGGCCTTCAAGATCGTGCCTTCCAGCATCACGTTGAACTGATACAGCGCATCGAACAGCGCGCGTAGGGTGACTTCGGTGACTTCGTAGCAGGTTTCGATATCGTGGTCGCCGTCCATCAGCACTTCGGGTTCGACCATCGGCACGATGCCGCATTCCTGGCACAGCGCAGCGTAGCGCGCGAGCGCATGGGCGTTGGCTTCGATGCAGGCGCTGGACGGTGCGTCTTCGCTGATGGTGATGACCGCGCGCCACTTTGCGAACTTCGCGCCGAGCTTGGCGTATTCCTTCAAACGGTCGCGCAGGCCGTCGAGGCCCTCGGTGACGAGTTCGCCCGGGAAACCGGCCAGCGCATGGGTGCCCTTATCGACTTTAATGCCCGGAATGATGCCGTTGTCCATCATCAGCTTGGTGAACGGCACGCCGTCCTTGGTGGACTGACGGATGGTTTCGTCGAACAAAATCGCACCGGAAATGTGCTCGTTCAGATTCGGCGTGGTCAGCAGCAGTTCGCGATAGGCGCGGCGGTTCTCTTCGCTATTGGGGATGCCCACCGCCTCGAAACGCTTGGCGATGGTGGCATTGGATTCGTCGATGGCGATGATGCCCTTACCCGGCGCGACCATCGCGCGGGCGGTTTCGGCAAGCTGTTCGATGCTCATGGGAGTCCTGGGGGTTGGGGCGGGAGATGCGGAGGGTCAGGACGCGCATTATACGCGCTCATGCAAGGCCGTCGTTCATTAAAAATCAATTAGTTAGCGATGATCGGCACCGATTTTCGCGGCTCGTATGCAATCGAATACAACCACAACGCCGGGGCTGCGGCGCGATTGCGGCGCGGTTGTGATAGGGCGACGCAGGCTCCGACCCAGCGATCACGCGTCCAGACGAGACAACGCCCGCGAATGCGGGCGTTGTCGTACTCGTCAAAACACCTAATGCGTCACAGCGGGCAGCGCTGCTGCAAATCGTAGAACTGCAGTTCGGTCGAGACCACGCCCCAGCCCAACCCCTGCACCAACCCCTGGGCGTCGGCATACGACACTTGAATCGAAACGCCTGGGAACTGGCCCACCGACACCGCGCCATGGATGCTCTTGGCGCCGGTCTGCGCGTTGTAGCTGTCGATCGCGGTCTTGAAGCGCGAGTTCGATGGCGAATTGCTGGTCATCGTGCGCAGCGAGCGCAGATCGAGATCGAACACGAACTCGATATTGTTGGGCCCGTAAGTGTTGATAGCATCCGGATAATAAGCCGGCTTCGAGCTCCAGTACTGATTGACGATGCGTTGCTCGCACTGTTGGATGTTTGGCAATGCGGTGAGTGCATTGACCCGGCCAAGCGACTGCCAGTCGGCGGCGGATGCGGAACCGGCGAAGAGCAGCGCGGCGGCGAGAGCGGTGAAATACTTTTTCATGAAGCCTTCCTTTTAGTGTGGTTTGAGAACGAAAGCGCGGTCGCTGTCGTATACGCATCGCAGTCGCATGCGAATCGCAGTCAGAGCATCGAATGCGAACCGGGCGAAGCGCGCAATCCCGCTCCGCAAGGTGACGGCGACGCCGTCGCGGGGTCTAGGAAATCGATACTGCTCGGGATTGCGGGCAAACGGCGTATTCGACATCGCGCAACCGAGACCGGTCGCTACGGCATGGCTGGCAGACGCTGCGGCTAATGCAATCGCGATGCGACGCGCGACGGAGACAGTGTAAGGATCGGCCGTCTCACCGATTGAGTCTGATAGCGAGCACAGACGACATCACGATAAACGCGATACCACCACTCGCATCGGCCCGCCATCGGATTCTTCCACCACGCGATTATTGCCATAGCGCGACGGCCAGTCGTTGGCGAACAAGAACAGCTCCGCGCCCGTCTCTTCCTGCCCAGACGGCAGATCCACGAGTGCGACCGCCCACTCGCCTGTGCAGCCGATCGCGCGCGCACTGCGCAGATCGCGCCCAAGCGAGGCGCACAACATCATGTAGTTCTGGCCCGACACACGATTGAAACGGCGCAACGCCGATGCGTACCAGCGGTTCCAACCCGACGCATCACAGGGGGCGAGTCGGCCGTCTTTCCAAAGCCCGGATGCCGTCAAACGCAGGCGTTGCCCGGGCATGACCAACACGCCGGTTGCGATGAACGATAGCGCCGGATCGACTTCGATAACGACCGATGTTCCGACATCAAGAATACGAGCGTCCATGCGATTCTCCATAACATCAATAACCATGTGGAAATTTCGGAATGTCGAAAACACCGCTTTCCAGAGCTTCGCAGGATGGGTTGAGCGTAGCGATACGGATGATTCTGGCAAAAAGCGATGGGCATCGCTCCCTCATCACGCTGATAGTCAGCAATACACCTGCGTAGGTCATCAGTCGACAATGAATAGCGTCGCTCCTGTATCGGTAGACGACCGATGCGGTTCGGCACCATCCGCAACCTGGTAGCTCATGCCCGGCGTCAATGCGAAGACGCGACCATCCGCCAGCTCTGTGCGCAGCTCGCCCTGCAAACAGAGCAGCACATGCCCCTTCTCGCACCAGTGATCGGCGAGATAACCCGGCGAATACTCGACCATCCGCACGCGCATCTCGCCGAAGCGCTGCGTCCGCCAGTAGGCGGCACCAGTGACGCCTGCATGTTCGGTGCGTTCGATGCGGGACCAGTCGGTGATACCGAAGGGGATATCGTGGATTTTCATGACTGCAGTTCCGTAAGATGGGCTGCGCGCAGCGGTTTTTAACGGCGAAGCCGGTCTACCCATCGTATTTCGTCAGAATAATCGGTAGACCGGCTTCGCCGTTAAAAACCGCTGCGCTCAACCCATCCTACTTGCTTTGCACCACCTCGGCTTCAAAGCAGACTTCGACGCACAGTCTCGATCGCTTCGAACGTCTGGCGCACGACATCTTCCGAGAATAGCGATGGATTCTCGTCGAAGACCCTACGATACGCTCGTTCGACATCGTCGATCAAACGCTGCGGCGTCAATGACTCGAGGCGCTCCAGAATTCCCGCCGCTCCGCGCCGCTCCACGATGCCTCGAACCCCTAGATCCCATTCGTGAAGCATTCTCGTGCCGTCACTGAGTTCGCTCATGTATCGAGAATGCTCAAGTATGTCGTCGAGAACGCGGCTGAATTCGGTGTGCAGCAACGCATGAGTCGTCGCGTCCAGGCCTATCAAGGATTGCGGGAACGACCAGTCGACCACATCGCGTATCGCATGACTGACGATGCGCCCCGATTCGATCGTGCGCTCCGCGCCGCGAGGTGACGGCAACACCGTCGCGGAGTTCAGGAAATAGATACTGCCAGGAATCACAGGTATACGAGGCACACGACATTGCGCGCCAGAGACAGTTTACGAGCTCATCGCCTCATTCCGCGAAGCCCATGATAGCGTTGACCTGCACCAGATTGAGCAGACCATCGTCCAGAATTTCTTCTCTGATGACTTGTAACGCAGCAGCGCGATCTAGCCCGCGTTCAGTCATAACAGCGTCGGTGTATGTACGCACGATGTTTCCGATTTCGCGCGTAAGTGCCTCTACTTCCTCGACATCATACTCTGGCCGCCGCAATTGCCTAGCGACATAGCTATAGCGCTGTACGATTCCACTGATAGCGTACTCGCGCGTTATCGGTTGCGCGACATAAGGCGCCGTGAAGGCGTCCGGGTCGACGGTATACGTGACGCGAAAAGGTACGTCGCCGGCAACCCCGCTCGCCTCCCAGCGCGACATTGGAATGGTGTATTCGCGCTCAAAATCATCACCGCAATCCCCTGGACAGAAGTCGACGACATCGCGTACCGTGAACGCGATTCGAGGCTGAACCTGGATTTCATTCGCATTGATTCTGCTTATATCAGCCGTTACTTCGGCCGTCCTAAAATCTGTGTCTCCGATATCCCCGGCCAGGGTGCCAGGGGCACTCGCTATCCGCGAGAAATTCATTCTGTGAGCGCTGCGTCGATCTTGCAGTTCGTGGATCTCGTAATCGACTCGATCCGACATCAGCACGTGGCGACGCGAACTGCGACCGTACGCCAGTTCGATAGGATTCACTCGCAAACTACGTAAAAGCGCTTCGGTAAGATAATGCGCCGCATCAAGACTAGTACTAGATTCCGCGAACTCCCGAGCGAGCGCTCCCGATAACTCTCGCTCGGAAGGGGAGCCGCCGGAGACGAAGATGTCGTAAATCCGTGCAACCTCTTCCCCCGCAAAATCAACGATATCCACTCGCATTGAGGGCCAGCGCTCATCGCGATCGCGACGCGCTTGCTCAGCACTCGAAAAAGGCTCGCACCTGCAGGCAGTCGATGACGACGACGACGACGGCATATCTTCCGTGTAAGGCACTCCGCCGGGCAAACGTTGTCGATGAATTACTTGCTCGCTGCCCGATATCGGCAGCTGCGACACATGCGCCAGCTCGTGAGCGAGCAACGTCTTACCCGGCATTGAACCGGGGCGATACATGCCCGCCCCGAACACGATATCGCCGCCATGCGTATACGCACGCGCGCCAATCGCACGCGCGGAATCGGCGGCGAGACCGTCGCTATGCACGCGGACGCCGCCGAAATCGACCCCGAATCGCGATTCCATCTCGCCGCGGATTGAGGGGTCGAGCGGACGTCCCTGCGCATTCAAGGCGCGGTGGACGACCGGAGGCGCGGCGCGCGCATCCGGGTCCACCATCCGCTCGCGACGTGGCCGCACGATCGGGAGGGAATGCATCGGCGATCGCGCTGCCTGTATCGGCTCGACGATCGAACTCCGCGCGTCGATATCGTCGATCGATTTACGCATCGCCTCGCCGGCCATTCGGTCGGCATCGCGCTCGATGGGCGACGTGGCAGAACCAATGCGCAGGTCCGCATCGCGCCGCGATGAAGTGCGCAAACCCAACAGTGTCTGCATCCCGGCATTTCCGAGGCTGCGCTGCAGTTGCCGCACAGGCGCCGATGCATCGATATCAGACGCGGCGGAGGCGCTCCGCACCGTCGGCGACGATTTGGTCGGTGCCGATGTCCGAGATTTGTCGCCCGAATCCGCCATACGCGAGGACTCCGCTCTGTCGGCTGGATGCCGCTTAGTCGATAACGGATGATTCGTCGAAAGGCGGACCTTGCAAGGCTGGGCGGCCTAGGCCTAATCCGAAGCAGGCGGGAAGAAAGGCCGCGGCCCCGAACCGCTCACCGCACCGCGGGCACTGCAGCAAAATCGATCGTGGGCGCTAGCTCGATCGGCGGATCTTTGCGCATATCGCGACTGTCTATCCACGCCGCGAGATCGGTGATCTCGCAGCTCGGTCGCAACTGAGCGGCGATCGCTTCGCGCTGCGCAAGACTGAGGCCCGCGGCATGTTTGCGACCAATGACTGGAATCGCCAGCACAGTGAACGCTTGAGTGCGACTCGGGTTCTCCGGTGCGGGCGCGTATGGACCGAGCATTTGCGAACCAATGCCGATTGCGACGGTGAAGTCGCGTGCACGTCTAGGCGGTACGTCCTTGGCGAACGCTAGGCGCAACGGGCGCACAGCGGTGACCCGTCCACTGCGATCGATGATGTAGCCGATCGAGATGCAGCCGTAGGCTTCTTCGCGATTAGTGCCGACTTCCATTGTGAGCACATCGGGCTCAATGCGCCAATAGCGATCAAGCTTGGCGCTGTCGACGATGACGAATGATTGGGCGGAAGTGGCCGAGATACCGCCGCACGCAAGCATCACGAAGCAGATGCCGACGTTTCGAGCACGGATGCTTGCCAATCTGCAAAACGAACCGAGTTTCACAACTCCCCCAACCCCTCCGCCATCCCATCCTCGCCCACCTGCAGCAAGCGCAGCGTATTCGTCGCGCCATGGGTTTCCATATGTTCGCCGCTGGTGAAGACCACGCGATCGCCTGATTTAAGCAAATTCGCTTCGACCAGTTTGCGGATGCTGCCGCGTGCGGCTTGGCGCGGGGTTTGGCCGCGGCTATCGTAGTCCATCGGGAACACGTCGCGCATCATCGCCATGCGCCGGCGCGCGCCGCCATCGCGGGCGAAGGCGAAGATCGGGGCTTTGCCGCGGAAGCGCGAGAGAAAGCGTGCGGTGCCGCCGGATTCGGTCATCGCGACAATGGCGCCAACGCCGATGTGTTCGGTGAGGAACATTGCGGTCATCGCGATCGCTTGATCGGCGCGCTGCAAATTGCGCGGTGCGGCTTCGAAATCGGTGTCGTGCTCGAACTGGCGTTCGGCACCGAGGCAAATACGCACCAGCGCTTCGACCGCTTTGATTGGGTACATGCCGGCGGCGCTTTCCTGCGACAGCATCACCGCGTCGGTGCCGTCGATCACGGCGTTGGCGACGTCGAGCACTTCGGCGCGGGTCGGAATCGGGCTGCTGACCATCGACTGCAGCATCTGCGTGGCGGTAATCACCACCTTGTCGCGTTCTAATGCAACGCGGATGATTTTCTTCTGCAGGCCCGGCAATTCGGCATCGCCGATTTCCACGCCCAAATCGCCGCGCGCGACCATCACCACGTCGCTGGCGTCGACGATTTCGACTAAATTTTCGATCGCTTCGGCGCGCTCGATCTTGGCGACCAATGCGGCTGCGCTGCCGGCTTCACGCGCGACCCGGCGCGCTTCGTTCATGTCGGCGGCGTTGCGGCAAAAACTCACCGCGATGAAGTCGGCGTTGAGCTGCGCAGCGACCTGGATCAGTTCGCAGTCGCGTTCGGTCAATGCGCCTAGCGAGAGGCCGCCGCCGAGTTTATTGAGACCTTTGCGATTCGACAGTTCGCTGTCGTTGAGCACGATGGTGATAATGCGCGGGCCTTCGATCGCGGTGACCTGCAGTTGCACCACGCCGTCGTCGAGCAATAGCGTGTCGCCGGGAACAACATCGCCGGGTAAACCGAGATAGCTCACGCCGACCTGATGGGCGTCGCCGAGCGGCGCGTCTTCGCTGGCGATCAAATCGAAGCGCTCGCCCGCGCGCAGTTGCACTTTGTCGTTGGCGAATTTTTCGATGCGAATTTTCGGGCCAGGCAAATCGGCGAGGATGCCGACCTCGGTGCCGACGCGCTCGGCGGCCGCGCGCACCGCTTCGGCGCGAGCGATCTGCGCGGATGGGTCGCCGTGCGAGAAATTGAGTCGGACCACATCCACCCCCGCGCGCAGCAGCGCGTCGAGCACGCCCGGGGCGTCGGTGGCGGGGCCGAGGGTGGCGAGAATCTTGGTACGGCGGCGTTGTTCGGTCATGGCGTGCGGGTCCTCTCCTGATCGCCCAACGCTAACACACCGACAAACGATTTCAGTGGCGCCGCCGGCTGCATACGATCACATGCGTCCAGAAATATACAAACCGCTCAATTTCGCCTGATTATTTCATTATTTCATTATTTCGCTGCGCAGGCCCGTCGATCCGCATCGGCCAAAGCCGCGATCGCCGCCGGCAAATGCTGCGGTGCCGCGACGATCGCGTGCGCGCCGGCATCGCGGAGTTCCTGTTCGCTACCGAATCCCCACAGCACGCCGATGCCGTGCATCGCGTGATGACGGGCGCCGTCGATATCCATATGGCGGTCGCCGATCATGCTGCAGTCGCTCGCCGACAGCGACAGCCGCGCGAGCGCTTCGGCGATCAGCTCCGGTTTATGGCTCAAGCGGCCATCGGGCGTGGCGCCGATGATGTCTTCGAAGTGATGCCCGAACGGTAATGTGGTCACGATTTTGCGCGCGTGCGGCTCGTTCTTGGCGGTCACAACAGCGAGCCTGTAACCGGAGTGATGCAATGCGACCACCGCATCGCCAATACCATCGTAGATCTCGCGCTCGCGCCAACCGTCGCTCTCGAAGCGTTCGCGATACAGTTCCACCGCACGTTCGATATCGGCCGCGCTGGCGAACAGTTGTCCGAAACTCACGCGCAGCGCCGGACCGATCCAGCTACGCAATTCGTCTTCGGGCAAACCGGAATGCCCCATACGCTCCAGCGCGTAGGCCACGCAGCGCGTGATGCCGACGGCGGAGTCGATAAGGGTGCCGTCGAGGTCGAAAAAGAGGGTTTGCATCTCGTTATCTACACACCGGAGCGTCAAATATCTATGTGGTGTCGGCGAACGCTGAAAAGGCCTTTGAACAAGCGGAGATCCAACATCTAGCGGTCGATTCCCGTCGCCGAGCAAAGAACTGGATCCCGGCATTCGCCGGGATGACAGCGTTATTTAATTCGCCGGGATGACGGCGTTTTTAATTCTCCGCGCCCTATCCAGCACGCGCCTGCAACGCCGCCACCGCCGGCAACGTCTTCCCCTCAAGGAATTCCAAGAACGCACCGCCACCGGTGGAGATGTACGACACCTCGTTCTCGATACCGTATTTATCCACCGCAGCCAGCGTGTCGCCGCCGCCGGCGATGGAAAACGCATCGCTGTCGGCGATCGCACGCGCAAGGGTTTCGGTGCCGTTGCCGAAGGCGTCGAATTCGAACACGCCGACCGGGCCGTTCCAAACCACGGTGCCGGCGCTTTTAATCAACTCAGCATAACGCGCGGCGGTTTGCGGGCCGATGTCGAGAATCATCTCCTCCGAAGTCACCGCGTCCACCGCTTTCACCGTCGCCGGCGCATCCGCGGCGAACGCGGGCGCGACCACGACATCGCTGGGAATCGGAATATCGGCGCCGCGCGCTTTGGCATCGGCCATGATTTTTTTGGCGGTATCGAGCAGATCGTTTTCGACCAGCGACTTGCCGATGCCGTAGCCCATCGCCGCGATAAAGGTGTTGGCGATGCCGCCGCCGACGATCAACTGATCGACTTTCGAGACCAAGGACGACAGCAGTTCGAGTTTAGTACTGACCTTGCTGCCGGCGACGATGGCCAGTAGCGGGCGTGCGGGGTGCTGCAAGGCTTTGGCCAGCGCATCGAGCTCCGCCATCAACAGCGGGCCGCCTGCGGCTTGTTTCGCGAATTTGATCGCGCCGTGCGTGGAGGCCTGCGCGCGATGCGCGGTGCCGAACGCATCCATCACGAACACATCGCACAGCGCGGCGTATTGCTGCGACAGCGCGTCATCGTCTTTGCCTTCGCCGACGTTCATGCGGCAGTTTTCGAGCAAGACGAGTTGGCCGGGTTCGACGCTGACGCCGTCCACCCACTCTTTCACCAGCGGCACGTCGCGGCCGAGCAGTTCGCCTAAGCGCTTCGCTACCGGCGCCAACGAATCGGCTTCGCTCCACACGCCTTCTTTCGGCCGGCCCAGGTGCGACATCACCATCACCGCCGCGCCTTTTTCCAATGCCAGCCTGAGCGTCGGCAGCGAAGCGACGATGCGTTGATCGGAGGTGACGACGCCATCGGCGACGGGGACGTTGAGGTCTTGGCGGATCAACACTCGCTTGCCAGCGAGGTCGAGGTCTGTCATGCGGACGATGGCCATGCGCGGCTCCTGAGTCGAAGGCGCCTATTGTCCCAGCCGCGTCAACATGACGCCAGCACAACAATTCGCTGTAAAAAATTGCCCCCGGCCTCGTCACGACGGCCGGGGGCTGCGTTCGCCGGTATCGGTTATTTCCCGCCCACCGCGGGTGGTTGCCGAATCAGACTCATCGCAAAACCCGCGACAATCAGCGCACCGCCGATCAGCAGTACCCATAGCAGCCAGCCGCGCCAATTCGGCGGCGTTTTCGGTGCGTCGTAAGCGGCGTCGCCGCCGGCTGCGGCGCGTGCGCCGAGACTCGCCATCGGCGGCTGCCAATCGGCGCCCAAATGCGTGCGCATCGGCGCCAGCGCTTGCTCGACCGGCAACGGCGTGCGCAGTGCGCTGCGGCTGCCGGCCGCGAGTGTGTACGGGCCTTTGCCTTGGGCGAGAAATACGAAGCGGCCGGGCAGATACGTCACTTTGATGCTTGGTGGCGTATCCAGCGGAGCGATGCTGCTCAGCCGCCACTCGCGCGCGGTGGTTGCCATGCCCAACATGTAATCGTCGTTGTCGATGGTGAGATCGCCCTGACGTAAACGGAACACCGTCTGCCGACCCATCGGCGTCCATTGTTCGCCGATCAAGGCTTGCACATCGAACTCCGCAGTCGCGTTCTCGCTCGCCAGCACAATGCCCAGATGCGTCACCGGCAGCGCTGCGGGCAAGCGATAGCGATACCAGCGCGCGCCCTGCTCGCCATCGCCGCTATCGACATACGTAGCGACCGCTGTGCGGGTGACGAAGCCGGCGTACATCGACGTGGTGGGATCGAGACGCCGCGCCTGTATCTGCAGCGACGGCAAGGCGTCGCCGTCGAGCTGACGCAAACGCAGATACGGCTGCGCGGTGGCCGGCAGCGCGATCGTGCGCCGCTGCAGCGTCGCGTTCTGCTGCTTTAACGAAACGACGGCAGCAGCTTCGACCAGGGTCTGCCAGTTTTCGAGATCGTCGCTGGCGTCCACCGCGAAGCGCGCGCGGGTGTCGCGATCGCCATAAGGCCACTGCAGATCGAGGCGATCGATGGTCGCGGTGCGCGATTCGCGCTTGATGCCGCTGGCGTCGATGACGTAATCGATCGCGCCCGCAGTGCTTGCAGCGCCGTCGGTGGTGGTCGCCGGCGTCGCGCCTTGCACTTGCGCTTCGAGCATGCGCAGTTGGCCGTTGCTATCGCGTTCGATGCGCAGGCCGATATTGCCGCCGATGGCGGCTTGGTCGCGCGGCAATGCGAACGCTGGCAACCACGCCCATTGCATCTGCGGCGATATCTGCGCGGTTTGATTCAGCGGCGCCACCGGCACTGCGCGGCCTTCTGCGTTAAACACCTCGAAATCGCGCAGCTTGGAATCGCGCAATGCCGCGTAAACCTCTGGCGTTAACTCGAATTGCCAGGCGACGTTGTTGCCTTCGGTGTTGAGCGGCCAGCGGTATGCGTAACCATCCATCGGCCCGGCGGCATGGGCTGCACCGACTGCGAGCGTGGCGAACAACGCACCGACAAAAGAAGATCGGATCGTTTTCAAGACGATGCGTCGTAAGTTCGACATGCTGAGCCACTCCAATGAAGACATGTGCGTTGCCGGTTGTAGGGGACGATGCGACACAGCGCGTAGAGAAGATGAAAAATCGAAACGCAGCAGGCGCGCAATCATGCTGCGTTCTCCCGTTTCGGCGGCGCCGGCGCGAAATATCCCACGGCCGTACACAGCAATCCATAGGCGATAAAGGAAATGATGCCGAAGATATTGCCGAGATGGCCGCGATCGATCAGCAGCAGTTTCAACAGCACGATCGCCATCAATGCGGCACCAGCGCCCCACAGCACGCGGTCGCCGCGGCGCGAGCCGAAGATCCAGCCGAGCACACCGAGCACGCTCCACACCACGGTCAGCGCAGTCTGCACTTCGGTGTTGTCCAGCATCGTCAGCGACCACGCCGTGTCGGCCCAATGATGCGTTGCGCGCAGCGTGGCGAAGCTGATCCACACGAAGCTGGCGATCGCGATCGCGGGAACGCCGACGCGTGCAAACGCGGGGTGACGCTCGCCGCGCCATGCCCAATGCGCCAGCAGCAACAGCGCCGCGATCTGCATCAGCTCAAGCGGATTGAGCACGGTCAGCCATGGCAGCGGCGCGCTCTGGCCCGGGAAGAACAGCGACACGCACCACACCGCTGCAATCGCGACTGCCGCGATGACCGCTAGCGGCGTGCGGTAGTCGGCGAATCCTGCGGCAAGCGGCGACGCGAGCACGCGCGGGCGCACACGCAGCAGCGCTGCGAACAACAGCACCGGCACAGCAACCGCGGCCACGCGCCAACCGTCGCCGAGTTCGGCGATGCGCGCGTGTTCGAGCAAGAAACACAGGATGGCGACCGTCCACGCCCACCACCAGCCGCCGTGGGCGACGCCGCGCACCGGCGCGCTGGTCTCGCGCAGCGCGATCAAGCTGCGCCAGCCGAGCGCGGCGTAGAGCAGCCATGCGGCCCAACCCCATTGCGCGAACGGATGGCCGTTGCGCACGCTTTGTGCGAACGCCATCGGAATCGCGAACGCCAGCGCAGCGGCCGCAGCGATGCCGAGCATCGGCAGCTCGCGCACGCGGCGACGCCCTTCGGCTGCCAACCAGCCGCTGAAGATCACAAACGCCAAGATCGCGCCGAGTTCGTATCTGTACGGCATATGCGCATCGATTTCGTTCAAGCCGGCGAACGCCCACCAGCCCAAGGCCCAGGTCGTGAACACGGCAACCACGATGCGATCGAGCGTCTTGCGATAGCTATACGCGATGACCAAGCCCGCGAGCGCGATCAGCATCGCGCCCATGAACACCGGATTGGCAACCGGCGGCGGCAGTGCGGACCACACCCACTGCCCGTTCGGCGCTTGCACCAAATCGGCGCCGTGGCGATCGAAACCGACGGCATACGCAACCGCCGCCGCGCCCTGCAGCAGCAAACCCGAGAGCTGCGGCAAACGGCGCTGCTGGCGTAAACCCAGCCACACCAACGCCGCGCCTTCCAGCGCGAACACGCTGGCGCTGGCGCCCGCCGATAGCGCGAGCGGCACCGCGAGCGTGGCGAAGCCGACCGCAAGCACGGCATAGGATTCGACCAATGGCCGCAGCCGCGCGAGGCGATGCAGCGCGCCGCCGAGTAAGGCATAAATCGCCGCGAGCGCCAGCGCAGAAAACGCGAGCGGCATGCGGTCGCCGCGGGCGAGATGCTCCTGCAGCAAACCCGCTTGCAATGCGAATGCGACCAGCGGCGTGCCGAAGACCAAGGTGCCATCGACCATGTCGCGACGGCCCTCGCCGCGACCGATCGCGTAGAACACCGGAATCAGCAGATACAGGCCGAAGAACAGCAGCAGGAAGGGCTCGGTCGTGCCGAATTTCTGCGGTGCGTAGTCGAGTACGCCCCAAATCGTACCGATGCCGAAAGTGAAGACGAAGCCAAGCAGATTGAGCAAGCGCCACGCGCCGCGACCGCGCGACTGCGCCCAGGCGATGGCGAAGATGCCGAGATTGAGCACGGCGTAGTACGAGAACAGCGCGACGTGATTGCCGCTGCCGGTGGATAGCCAAATCGGTGCCATGAATCCGGCAAGAATGCCGAACACCGCGAGCGATAGCGCACGCTGCAGTACAGCAAGCACGCCCAGTCCGGCGACGAGTGCGATGGTGATTGCGAACGCTGCGCCAGCGGGCATCAAATCGAAGCGTTTGAAGGCAGCGAACACCACCAGCATCAACACGCCGATCGCGCCGCCTTGCAGCGATAGCGAGAACGATCGGCGTTCTTCGCGATGTTTCCATGCGAATACCAACGCGCCGATCGCTGCGGCAGCGACGCCGGCGAGGCGGAATTCCACCGGCACCCGCACCCAGCCTTGATCGCTGGCGTATTTCAGCAGCGCGGCCACGCCCGCCAGCAGCACCATCACGCCGATCTTCACCGGCACATTGCCTTCGGTGAACCAGCCTTTGATCAGACGCACGATCGGCGCGAACGGGTCGCTCGGCGGCTTGCGCGGCGGCTTGAGCGGCGGACTCGGCGGGCGGGCGGGGCGCGGCGGCGGCTCTGCGCCCAGCGACGCGGCGGCTTGGCGGCGGTCTTGTTCGTCCGCAGCGGTGGCGCCGATGGAGACCGCCTGCTGCCAGGGCAACGGCGGTGGCGCGATGGCAGCGGCGCGAGAGGCATCGCCCGCAACCACCTCCTGGGCGATGTCATTCGGCGTCTTAGCCGCTTCGACGGCATCTGCGGCAGTGAAATCGCTTCGCTGGGCTGGCGCTTCAACGACTGATGGCGCGGCTGGCGCGCGACTGCGCGCCGTGTCGGCGGCGGCCTGCGCGGTAGCCTGCGCGGTGCGCTGAAGGCCGATGCGCAGATCGGCGACCTCATGCTCCAGCGCATCGATACGGGATTTGGCGTGGCCGATCTTCACCAAGGCCACCACCAACAGGATCGGCACGGCCAGCAGGCCGAGCCCAAGCAGAACCAGAATGCCCGCCATATCGCCCATCGAGATTCCCTGCGGGGGAGCCCGCGTTCATCGCAGACTCAGGGATGCCGCAGCCGATTGCAACCGCCCGGACCAAGGTCCGGGCTGCCGCACCGATCAGTATCGGATGACGCTACTCGTCCGGAAGGCGGCGCGTGGCGAGACTTAGGCAGACGCAGCATCTGCTCGGCGGATGGTCGGCCGACGCCGTTGCGCCCCACTCGGCTTCAAACATGATGCCAGCGCGTCCGCAGACCGAGGCCGTGGCCGTGGCAAACCTAGATCAAGCGACGAGGCATGACATCGCGTCGACATCACGCTGGGGCATGGCGCAAGTGATCGCATCACACCGGTCGTCCACATCGACGATTCAATTGGTGCCGCTCGCTACCGCAATGTCGATCAATCTATGGCGTATCGCCGCACGCGCATGACGATTGATCTCGACTGAGCCTGAAAACTGAACGCAGCATCAGCCATGACAAGAGGCGATGAATCCGTCGCACGTCTTCAGACGTATCACGTCGAGACGACTTATTCAGTCATTGGTGTGGTGCGGCTACGACGTATGTTTCTAACTGTGGCAGTCCCGTAATCGCAACGCGAGCGGATAGACTGCAATATCGCTCTCAGCACCCAGATTGCGTTCATATCAAATTGCGTTCATATCAAAGCCCCTAACACTCGAACAGGATCATCGATGAATCTTCGACGCACGATGTTGTTTCTTTTATGTTTCGCGCCCCTCGCTTCGCAGGCGCAGTCCGGCGAAGCCCCGCGCAGCGACGACGCAAGCACCGGATGGAGCATCGGCCTCGGTGTCGCCACAAGAGCGCCCATCTATGCTGGAGAAAGCAGCAGAATCCTTCCATTCCCCTTGATCGGCTATGAAGGACAGCGCTTCTATTTTCAGGGTGGAAGCATCGGCTATCGCGTCATCAAAACCGACAAATTCACGTTGAAAGCGCATGTTTCCGCAAACACGAACGGCATCGATGCCGACAAGTTCGGCAGACAAGCGCTGGCGCAGCGCGGCATCGATCGCAATTCGCTCGAAGACCGCGATTTCGGCGCCGATGCTGGGATCACCGCATCTTGGAAGACCGCGATCGGCATATTCGAGACGGATGTTCGCGCCGATATCAGCAATACCAGCGACGGCTATCAGGCGTCGTTCGATTACAGCGCGCCGTTCCCCGTCGGCAATGCCATCGTCATACCCGGCGTCGGCGTTACCGCATATTCATCGGATCTGACTAACTACTACTACGGTACGCTTCCGGATGAAGTGAAGCGCGGCGTCGTCAACTACACACCCGGCAGCGCCACGGTGCCGCATGCCAGCGTCACGGCCATCGTGCCGTTCGCCTCGAAATGGACGTTCATTTCGAACGTAAGCGTGGATTTCCTTCCGAACGAAATTACCGACAGCCCGCTGGTCGATAAAGACAGCGACGTGGTGCCAACGCTGTTTTTGGGGATTAGCCGCAGCTTCTGATGGTGAACGGGCGATTTCGATCGACAGACCGCTGTTGACTAGCGGAGCTTTGCTCCGCTTTACCGGGAGTCTGTTGAACTAGCAGAGCTTTGCTCCGCTTCACCTGGGGGTTGCTGACTCGCGGAGCTTTGCTCCGCTTTACCGGCAACGCTTCAAAGATCAGCCGGCGATGACCTTCACCATTTCCAAGCACTTGGTCGAATAGCCCCATTCATTGTCGTACCACGACACGATTTTGACGAAGGTGCTGTCCAGCGCGATGCCCGCATCGGCGTCGAAGATCGAGGTGCGGGTATCGCCGACGAAATCGGTCGCGACCACTTTGTCTTCGGTGTAGCCGAGCACGCCTTTGAGCGCGCCCTGCGATTGCGCCTTCATTTCCGCGCAGATCTCGGCGTAGGTCGCCGGGTTTTCGAGTTCGCAGGTCAGATCGACCACCGACACGTCGGAGGTCGGCACGCGGAAGCTCATGCCGGTGAGTTTCTTGTTCAATTCCGGAATCACCACGCCGACGGCCTTCGCCGCGCCGGTGCTGGACGGAATGATGTTTTCGAGAATGCCGCGGCCGCCGCGCCAGTCTTTATTGCTTGGGCCATCGACGGTCTTCTGGGTCGCGGTGGCGGCATGGACGGTGGTCATCAGGCCGCGCTTGATGCCCCATTTATCGTTCAGCACCTTGGCGATCGGCGCGAGGCAGTTGGTGGTGCAGGAGGCGTTCGAGACGATTGCCTCACCGGCATATTTGCCGTGATTCACGCCGAACACGAACATCGGCGTATCGTCTTTCGACGGCGCCGACATGATGACTTTCTTCGCGCCTGCGGCGAGGTGCTTCTCGGCGCTGGCTTTGTCGAGGAACAAGCCGGTGGACTCGATCACCACCTCGGCCCCGACCTCGTCCCACTTGAGATTGGCCGGGTCGCGTTCCTGGGTCAGGCGGATCTTTTTGCCGTTGACGATCAGGGTGTTGCCTTCGACCGAAACATCGCCCTTGAAGCGGCCGTGGACCGAGTCGTACTGCAGCATGTAGGCCAGATACTCTGGTTCGAGCAGGTCGTTGATGCCGACGATTTCGATCTCGTCGCCAAAATTTTGCACCGCAGAGCGCAGAACATTACGACCGATGCGGCCGAAACCATTGATACCAACCTTGATCGCCATGGGCGAGCTGCTCCTGAAGAGGGGTGAGGGCGGGGAAGCCGACTATTTTAGCCGATCGGCCCGCTCGCTGGCGGTGCAGATGGCCGCGCCCGTCCACTGGCGCGTCAGGCCAGGATCGCGACTGGCCAGCACATTTGCAACGAGTTGCGCAAGCTGGCAAACCTGACAGGATCAATTTGTTAAAAATTTGATTACTCTCAACAGGTCGGCCCTGCCGACCCCGCATGTTGAGATCAGCCACAACGCCTAGGAGGCACCCATAATGAAGTTTCGTTTCGTCCCGCTCACCCTCGCTATCGCTATCGGTGGTATCGCCGCCCCTGCCTTCGCCCAAGAAGCCGGCGATTGGACCATTGCCATCGGCGCCCATCAGGTCAACCCGAAATCCGATAACGGCAGCTTGGCCGGCGGCACACTCGACGTAGAAGTCGGCAGCGACGTCAAGCCGACGATCACCGCCGAGTATTTCATCCGCGACAACTGGGGCATCGAAGTGCTGGCCTCGTGGCCGTTCGAACACGACATCGCAATCAAAGGCCTCGGCCGGGTCGGTTCGACCAAGCATCTGCCACCGACGGTCTCGCTGCAATATCACTTCGGCAGCGGCAAGGTGAAGCCCTTCGTCGGCGCTGGCGTCAATTTCACGCTTTTCATGAGTGAAGAGACCACCGGCGCGCTGGCCGGCAACGACATTAGCCTGAGCAATTCGTACGGCTTGGCCACCCACGCCGGTATCGACTTCGAGATCAGCGAACGCAGCTCGATTCGCATCGACGCACGCTGGATCGACATCGACACCGATGTCGAACTCAACGGCACCGACATCGGCACCGTCAATATCGATCCGCTGGTTTACGGCGCGGCGTACGTCATCAAGTTCTAAGCCGTCGCATCCGGTTCGGCGCGCGTTAGCGCTCCCATGCACCGGTATTCTCGACGGATCGGGATTGCCGAGCGGGATTGCCGAGCGCGTCGGGCGTATCGCCTGCCTATCGAATTGATGTCTCGCGGCATTCAACACACTGGCCATGCTCGGTTACTCTACCGGCATGGCCAGTTCTTTTTGCAGACATCCCTTCCGCATCTTTCTTTCGCTCGCAGTCGTTGCGATCGCAGCGTTCCCCTCGGCTTCGCGGGCTTGGGGGCCGCAGGGGCATCGCTTGGTTGCTGCGGTCGCCGAAGCGCGGCTGAGTCCCAAGATCGGGCAGGAGGTCGCGCGACTGCTGCGCGGCGAGCCCGAGCCGACACTGTCCGGCGTTTCGAACTGGGCGGACGAGTTGCGCGAGAACAATGCCGATCTCGGTCGCCGTAGCACGCGCTGGCATTACGTCAATTTGGCCGAAGACGGCTGTACCTACGATGCTGCCAGGGACTGCCCCAACGGCGACTGCGTGATCGAAGCGATCCGTCGCCAGCAGAGCTTGCTCGCAGACCGCCGGCAACCCGATGCGGTGCGCGCGCAGGCGCTGAAATTCTTGGTGCATTTTGTCGGCGACGTCCATCAGCCGCTGCATGCGAGCTACGCGCGCGATCGCGGCGGCAACGACTATCAGTTGCAGGTCGATGGCCGGGGCAGCAACCTGCATCGCGTGTGGGACGGCAACATCGTCACCGGAATGGGCAGCGATGAAGCGCAGAACCTCGCACGGCTGCGCGCACTGCGCACGCCGCTGCGCGGGCTTGGCGACACATCGGCCGCACGCTGGGCTGAAGCTTCATGCCGCATCGTGCTGCGCGATGGTTTCTATCCGCCGCTGGGCAATCTAGCGCCTGAGTATCTGCCCCGGTGGCGCCCCACCGCCGATGCGCAACTGCGGCTGGCTGGCGAACGCTTGGCGCGCTTGCTCGAACGCGCCTTGGCCGCTCCCACACGGACTGGAGCATCCGCGCCTTGAGCGAGATCGAACGGTTCGCAGCGGGCCTGTTTCTGCTGGTCGCAGTGCTGTAATCCTCCGTCGGCCACGCCGGCGCCGGCGGTGATCTCGCGGCGATGGCACTGCTCGGCTTCGCCCGGAAACGATGCGGCCCACCGCACTGGCGCTGCATCTGTTGGTCGGCGGCATCGGCCTAGTGCGTTTCTGGCGCGGCGGACAGGTGCATTGGCGCAATATTCTGCCGTTCGCGCCGCGATGCGGCGCAGCCGGCCCGAAGGGCGAGCGCCCAACGGGCGCGAGTCAAGAAAAGTAGGCAAAAGAAATCACTCACCCCGACAAGGCAAACCTAAAGCTTAATTGCTAACGGGATGTTTCGATTCGCTATCCATGGCGAATCGAAAAACCGCGGGCCTCCTGCCCGCCGCCCGATGGGTCTGCAAAGACTGCAATCGTTCACCACTATGAAGATCAAGGTCTGTAAAGAGCCAAGCCAAAGATGCTCTAGTGTGGTGTCTCAAAAGTAAATTGATGTATTTTCGTGAAAGAACGGCTTTATTTGCGCTGTTTTTGATTAAGAATTAGCCTGCGTATTTTTGAGACACCACACTAGACCGTAGACCGACAGGCGCGCGCTGCGAGCGGCCCCACGACCGCATCGCTGTGCCACGTTCACTCTCGCGACACAGTCAACATCCGTCGTTAGCGCCGCTAGGCTGCGGAGCGAGAAATTTGAGCGAGTGAATCGACACCAGCGAAACCGTCTTCATCGCACGCACCGATGTCGGCTTTGAAGGAGCTGCAGGCGGCTCTGGCGGAGTGGGCGGTTCAGGCGGCTCAGGCGGAGTGGGCGGCTCAGGCGGCGCGGGCGGCGGGGGCGGCATCGGTGGCGCGGGTGGCGGCTCATGCTTCGAATGCGAGCGTGCTGCCAATTGTGGCCGCGGTCCAATCGGAGCGCTCGCCATCGCCGGCAATGGCGGCAACGGCGCCGTTTGCATGTGGGGCAAAGGCGGGTGTGGGCCTGCTTCCATGTCGGGCAAAGGCGGCAACGGCACTGCTTCCATCCCAGGCAAAGGCGCTAAAGGCGCCTCGCGACCGATCGCCTGCGGCGCTGTAGCTGCCGCCATGCCGGTCGATACGAGACGACCCATGCGCGGCAGCGCCTCAGGCGCGGCTGCAACACCTGCGGATGGCCTCACGATGAAATCGACTTCGATACCGCGAAACCCGTTCGATGCCGATCCGTCGCCGATTCGCACCACAGCAGACTTGCCCGCTTCGGCGATCAAACGCGGCGTGGCGACAACCATGCCCTCGCGCTTCACGATCGCCGCAATGTCGTAACGGCCAATCCCTGCGGACCGCACCGTGGCCTCGACATCAAGCGAGGTGCCCGCGTCTTCGTGCATGAACGAGAACGGTTTGCCGTAGGCGTTTTCGATCGCGAACGACGCTGGCGCGCCATCGTCGATTCGGCTCGCGATCACTGCTCTGAAATCACTCAACGGCTGGGCATGTGCGGCAACAGCGCGCATCACCGGGCGCGGCGATTGCGCGGACCACACCGTGAACGCGGTGCCCGCGGACAACGCGACGGCGATCGCGATGCCAAGCATGCGCGCCGAGCGGCGCGGTGGCGGTGTACTCAATTGCATGAGTCTCTCCTTCAAAGGATGGGCGTGGCCCCAATGGCAGCCCAGCGGTATCGGCTGGGCGACGACGAGGGTTTTCAGCATCGCCTCGCCATAGGCGCGACGGGCATGCGGGACGCTCGCGATCACCCGTTGATCGCAGGCGAGTTCTTGATCGGCGCGGAAACAAGACGCGGCCAAGTGCACGAGTGGGTGGAACCAGAACACGCTGCGCAGCACCGCTGCCGCCAGATTCGCCAGCGGATCGCCGCGTTGCAGATGCGCGCGCTCGTGCGCCAACATCAGCGCGCGTTCGTGTGGGTCGTAGCGCGATTCGAAATCGACCGGCAGCACGATGCGCGGGCGGAACGCACCGATCAACGCCGGCAAACCGTGCCGAATCTGCGCGCGCCACAGGCCCGACGCCTCGATGCGCAGCCGTCCGAGCGACATCAGGAAGCGACGCTGCAATCGCCACTGATACGCGACTACAACCGCTACACCACACGCCCACAGCGCGAGCCATAGCCAACCGAAATCAGTCTGCGGCGCTGTCGTCTGCGATACCGCACCCAATGCGGCGGAAGGTATCGCGCGTGCTTGCGGCAGCACTTCGACCGTCGGCGCGGGTAAGGCGAGGGCCAACAGCGAGATCGGCAGCAGCCACCACACGGCGTAGGCCACGCAAGCGCCGCAGTAGCGGCGCAGCGGCCGGCGTATCAACAGCGCGATCGCGGTCGCCGCGGTCAGTGCGACTGTCGCCTCGATCAGACCGCCGATGACATCACTTAGGCTTGCGATCATCATCGATCTCCTCCAGCAGTTGCCGCAACTCGGCGATGTCGGTTTCGGTCAATTTCCGGTGCTGGCTGAAGTGCGCGACCAGCGGCGCGACCCGGCCATCGAACAAGCGCGACAACAGGCCTTCGCTTTCCTCCAGCACCCAGTCCTCGCGGCGCAGAATCGGCGTGTATAAATAGCGCCGGCCGTCCTTCACCGCTTCGATCGCGCCCTTGTTGAGCAGGCGATTGAGCAGGGTCTTGATCGTCGCCTCTTGCCAGTCTTGGCGCTCGGCCAGGGCCGCGACCACCTCTTCGGCGGCCAGCGGACTGCGCTGCCAGAGCACGTCCATCACCGTCGATTCGGCGTCGCTGATTTGAATGGGTGCTTGGATCGGCATGTGCGTGGCGCCTGTCTTGGTTGTCGTTTACGGCTGTAATTGCAATTAGATTACACCCGTAAACGCTACTGTCAAGGCCGCCTGTCGGTTGCTCGATGCGATCGAACCTTGATCGAAACCAAGACGCGGCCGCCGTTCTCCGCGAAGATGCCTACATGAACGACACCCACCGCCCCACCCCACCCCGCCTCGAACGCCTCGACGATGCCGTCGCAACCCTACTCGCCAGCATCGAAGGCCCGCTGCACATCGCCGCGCCGCTGGGCATCGGCAAGCCGCATCGGCTGTTAAACGCGCTGTATGCGCGGATCGAGAAAGACCCCTCGCGCGAACTGCATATTTACACCGCGCTGTCGCTCGATCCGCCGGTGCCGGCGAACGATCTGCAACGGCGCTTCCTCGCACCGTTCGTGACCCGCCATTTCGGCGACGATTTTCCGCGGTTGGCCTATACGCAAGCGCAAAAGCGCGATGCGCTGCCGGCGCATATCGAAGTGGAGGAGTTCTATCTGCAGTCCGGCGCGTTGCTGCGTTCGCGGCAAGCGCAGCGCCGCTACGCCAGCTTGAACTACACCCACGCCGCGCGCGCGATCGCCGAGCGCGGCACCAATTGCGTGATACAGAAGGTGGCGACCAATGCCGACGGCTCGCGGCTGTCGCTGTCGTCGAACACCGACCTGACCTTCGACGCGATCGATGCGATTCTTGCGCTCGGCCGCGCGCGACCGCTGATGGTGGCGGAGATCGACCCCGAACTGCCCTGGATCGAGAACGGCGCAGCGGTTGATGCCGATTTCTTCGATCTGATCGTCGCACCGCCGGGGCCGTATCCGAAACTATTCGCGCTGCCGCGACAGCCTGTCGCCGATGCGGAATTCGCGATCGGTTTTTATGCCAGCACGCTGGTGCGCGACGGCGGCACCCTGCAAATCGGCATCGGCGCGCTCGCCGATGCGCTATGCCATGCCTTGGTGCTGCGCCACACCGACAACGCCGCGTATCGGCGCGTGCTGCAGGCGCTGGACCCGGAGATCGAACGCCACCCGGCAGTGATCGCCAGCGGCGGGCTCGGCCCATTCGCGATCGGCCTATACGGCTGCAGCGAAATGATCAATGAAGGCTTTCGGAAGCTGGTGCAAACCGGCGTGCTGCGGCGCAAAGTGGTGGACGACGAAGCGCTGATGCGCCGCATCGGCGATGGCAGCGCCAGCGTGGCCGATCGCGAACGCGTCGAACGCGAGGGCGACTTCCTGCACGGCGCGTTCTATTTAGGTTCGCACGAGTTTTACGATTGGCTGCGTGGCCTGCACGACAACGGTCATCGCGGCATCGGCATGCGCCGGATCAGTGAAGTGAACGAGCTGTACGGCGGCCGCGAATCGCTCGAACGCGTGCAGCGCCACGATTCGCGCTTCTTCAACACCTGCATGATGGCCACCGCGCTCGGCGCGGCGGTGTCCGATGCCTTGGCCGACGGGCGCGTGGTCTCGGGCGTTGGCGGCCAATACAACTTCGTGGCGATGGCGCATGCGCTGCCGGCGGCGCGCTCGGTGCTGATGCTGCGCGCCGTACGCGAAGAACCCGGCTTGCCGGCGATCTCCAGCGTGATCTGGAATTACGGCCACACCACGATTCCGCGACACTTGCGCGATGTTTACGTCAGCGAATACGGCATTGCCGATCTGCGCGGCGCCTGCGATGAGGATTGCGTGATCCGTATGACCGGCATCGCCGATTCCCGCTTCCAACATGCCTTGCTGAGCACCGCGAACCAATCGGGAAAACTCTACGACGAGATGATGAAATTCCGCATGGCCGGCCTCAATACGCCGGAGCGATTGCGCGCCGCACTCGCACCCTTCCGCGCCGACGGCACCCTGCCCGACTACCCGCTGGGCAGCGATTTCACACCGGTCGAACAGCGCTTGGTCAAAGCGCTGACGTGGTTAAAAGGCGCCACCGCCACCCGTGGCGCGAAATTGCGCACGATCGTACAGGCGCTGACCGCATCCGGCCCAATATCGCCGGACGACATGGCTGCGCTTGAACGAATGGGCTACGCGCGACCGTCCGGACTCGGCGAAACGCTGTATGCGAAGTTGCTGCGCCTAGCGCTGCGCGCGACATGAGGCGACCCGTTCTGGCGCCGTGCTGCATCAAGCCGCTACACTTTTCCCCACTTCGCATCCGGTATCGAACATGTCCGCAGACAACGTCTATCGCAACTTCTATAAGATCCTGCGGCTCGGCGCTGCGGAGTTGAGCGATGGCGGCGGGCCGTTCGGCTTCGACATCACCACCGCGCTGGAATTCGATTTCCTGATCGAACGCTACGGCTGCGACGCGATCATCGAAACCGGCTGCAACGCCGGCGATACGACGGAGTACTTGGCGCGCACCTATCCCACCATCAGCATCGTTACCTGCGACATCGTCGATCGCTACGTCGATCTGGCCAAACGCCGCGTCGGCTTCATGCCGCACACCTATATCGAGAAAGCCGACTCGCGCGACATCGTCGCGCGGTATCGCAACGAGTTCCGCTGCCCGCTGTATTACCTCGACGCGCATTGGTACGACGACTGGCCGCTGGAGCGCGAACTGGAACTGATCGAATACGGCATCGTCTGCGTCGACGACTTCAATATCGGCCACCCCAATTTTGGTTACGACAGCTACAACGGCAAAGACTGCGGCCCGGCGTTCCTCAGCAAATTCGCGGACAAGATTCCTTACTACTACACCAACAACCCGGATGCGCTGCACGAACTGCCCTGCCTGCAAACCGGCCGCCGCGGCGGCAAAGCCTATTTCCCGATCGGCATGGATCACGACTATCTGAAGCATCACCGGTATTTCAATCGGCATCCGACGCCGCGTTGAGTGGCGCACTGCACTGAGGCTATCAAGAAAACTAAAAAAAAGACCCCGCAGGTGAGTGCGGGGTTGGCAGGAATTTGATTAGATGCGCCAAATGCGCACCCTATCTATTAATTTCAGGCGGCACAGGGCGTGCTCGAAAATAGTCGAAAAGCTATCGGTTATTTCCATGAGACCATCCGCTCATGGAGCGACCTTTTCAGCAGTGCCGATCGGCACGTCCCGTGTTAACGGCAAATCCCATTCTGGGAAAGCTAGCTGCGTGCTACCGCTGCCGAGGATGCAACTCCAAGTGCGATTGCTCCCGGAGGACCAGCAAGAATCGCACCCACTAGTCCGCCACATGCATCGGCTAGGGGCCCATGCCACCACAGTCTATGAGACATATTGTTCTTCCCACCCCCACTGACAAGAGTCCGGGCCATGGTCGGCGCTGTCCAGAACCCTATCGACGATCGCATAGTCGAGATGGCAGCCAGTACGGCCATACCACCTTTCGATTCCGGATCCAATCGCGCCACTGCGTCTTGCTCAATCTGGATCAATTGCTTCTGCGCCATTTCAGGCGAACGCGCCGCCTTCAGGGCATTCTCTGCTTTGTTCCAATAACTACGCTCTACTTTACTCAGCTGGCTCAGATAAGGTTGAAGTGCTTGCGCCCGTTGCTTCTGATTGGAACCGGCTAATGAGGCAACCAGCGGCCCGTAGCGCTCTTGCATTTCTTTAGCGCTGAGGGCCTCTTTAAATCCACACTCGTCGCCCAAACCGAATGGCCACAATGGCCCCGGAGTATGTTTAAGCACGCAACCGAGGGACTCATTGTGCCTCTCGCCAATATAGCCCATTGGATTGTCGGCAGCGTGGGCAGAGACTGCTGTGGCCAGGAACAAGCATGTTGCGATAATCGTTTTTTTCAGAATATGCGTCATAAGAACTCTCCAGTAAGGTCCGCCAAGGCGGCAAAAGGTTGGACCGAATCACGCAATGTCGCGGTGCGATCCGGTGAAATCACCGTAGGCGGCGTGGCGCCGCGGTGAAAGGAGCGAGCGGGGAATGGATCGGGAACGATTGGGTAAAACCGTTGCGGAGCCTGGCTTGCAGCGGCGCACCCGTGATTCGATCCACTACAAAGCGCTCTCGATCATCCCCGGCTGCGGGGTGTAGACACGATGGTCCAATCGCGACCGGCCGAAACGGCGCTTCAGGGCATGCCTTCGCAGTCGGGCGATACGCCCGTGCAGCAGGCGCGAATGTTGTCAGGCCATAACTTCGACGCCAGTAGCCATCGCTAAAACCTATCTCGAAGTCGTCATTGAGATCTTTTCAGGCGGTCGTCCCGGCGAACGCCGGGATCCAGCGTTCGGAAATTCCCGACAAAAACTGGATCACCAGCCTTTGCCTGTTGAGAAGCACTTTCGGTGTTCGCCGGCATGACAACACTACCGAGCAATCCGACTACTTCGTTTTTTGGGAATGGTTCTAGGCATCAACAGGGCATCACTGCCCCTGCGAAGCAAGGCGCCACCACAACGCCGATGCGCATCGATATCCGATATGAATCAAGCTGTTATCGTTTTTTATTCCCACTTTGTGCCACAGAAAAACGTGGCAGGGCATACGCCTGCCGCCTACAGTGCATTCGCCCAACCACACAGGAGTTCCATCATGTCAATACGCCAGACCGCCCTATTGGCTTGCCTTGTCTCGATGGTCTTTTCGGCCAGCGCCCACGACTATTCCTGCGGTGCAGGGACGCGAGCGGTCGTGATCGGGAGCTTCCGCTTCACCCAGGCCGATTTGCTGCAAGAGCAGAAAACGCACAGCCCCGAAACCTGCCCCCTTCCGATTGAGCGTGTCACCAGCGGCACGGCCTCGACGCAGAGATTGCAAAGCCCCGTGTCGAAGTCAGATAAGCCATCGGCAGCCGCACAGCCGAACTTGCCGAATGGCGATGGCGATGGCGGACCGTCTCTGATGTGCGGTGTCGTGGACGGCAAGCATCCGCAGTTCCACATTACAAGCGCGAAGACGATGCGACATTGCAACGAACAGGCCGCAAACAGGAGCACAGGTGTGCTAGCGGCGAGCACGCTGAAGCAAAGCCGCAAGGTCGCGTTCCGAGTCAGAGCTCCACGCAGCTATAACGATCCAAAGCACCATACGAACTACAGTTTCAGCGACGGCGACGTCGTTGGCGCTTGTTATGTCTGCGTAGCGATCAAACCCACCAGAGTGAGCACGCCACAGGGTGAATTGATCAAGAAGCAGGAAACAACGCGACCCAAGGATTGACGCTGGCGGAACAAACGCAGACTCACACCAGAGCGCTACGCCTCGCGTACGCCAACACAGTATCGACCCGGCGCTGCAATTCATCGCGTACCGCCGGGTCGAGCTGGCACTGGCCCAGCACGTAATACGACGTGCGCAAGACATCGCGCCAGCGCGGGTTGCGCGGCAGTTTCGAGAGACTCATATAGCGCTCCATCGCACGCACGCGCAAGCGACCGTCGTCGATGTTGACACACCAAATACGACTGCGCTCAGCCAGCTCGATCCGGTTCTGCCCGGTGCTGCGTTCCCATGACTCCATTGCGGACAGCATCAGTTCGACCAAGGTACGCCGGAACCCCGCGCGCGCATCGTCGTCGCTGGCCAGCATGATCTCGGCGGCGAACGATGGCATCGGACGACGGATATCACCCGCATCTTGGTCACTGCTCGCATCGTGTCCATCGGCAGCGTCGCTCCGATCCTTCGATTGAGCTGCCGCTTCGTGCGGTGTTTCGAACGCAGCGGACTGCGTTTCGTTTTCGCTGCGCAGTTGCATCACGATCAATCCGTCGCCGTACTCCCACGGCGCCAGCTCGACGCGCAATGCGCGGCTATCCACAGGTGCCTCGACGCTTAGCGCTTGAGTGGCGGCATCTTCCATGCTCTCCAGCGCGATCCGCACAGCATCGGCATCGCTCTGTTTCAGCCATTTCGTCAATGCGGTCCCGGTGAAGCCTTCGCGCGTCATCCCCAACAGCGCACAAGCCGCGCGATTCGCCGCCATGAACAATCCCTCGGAGTCGAGCAGGCATAGCGCCTCGCTGCGGCTGTCGAACAAGGTCTGCAAGCGATCGCGATCCTCGCTCAACGCGTCGGTTTCGCGACGATAGCGCGCGAGCATTTCATCATAGCGCGCGCGTTGCATCGCCTCCTCGACACGCACACGCTGCTGGCGGCGCACTAAGAACAAGGCCAGCGCCAGCAACACGATGAGCGTCGATGCCACCGCCAGCCATAGCAGCAGCGCGCGTTGGCGCAAGATAGCGATCGTGCGCTCGTTTTCGGCGGATTCGAAACGGCTGCGGAGCCAACCGAGTTGGCTATCGCTTTGCTCACGTAGATCGCGAGTTTGCGCTTCCAACGCATCGCGCAGTATCGTGATCGCCTCGGCATCGCTTCCACTCTGTTCGAGTGCAGATGCTAATTCCTTCAGCAGTTCGGCGCGATCAGCATCGCTGTCGAGATGCTCCACGAGCGCGGTTTTGAGCCGGCGTGTCGCCGCATCTGCGCGCCCCTGAAGACTATCGACACGCGCAGCCTGCAAATGCAGCACCGGCGGAATCGGCAGGTCATGCTCGCGGGCAACAGCGAGACCATCGCCGACGTGCCGGGCCGCACGCTGCACATCGCCGTCGGCGAGTGCGATTTTCGCGAGCACGGCATGAAAGCTGAGCTGGTAGCGCCGATCGTTCTCGCTGCGCACTTCGCGCAGTGCGGTCTCGAGCATCGTCGTCGCCGCCTTCGTGTCTTTGCGCTCCAGCGCCAACAAACCCAGGCTGTTGAGCACATGTGCCGCCTCGACCGGATTGCCGTCGTTGCGGAATGCGACCTCGGCTTCGTGGTAATAGCGTTCGGCCTGCTTGGGATCTTCGATCTCGCGATAGACATCCGCGATGTTCGACAGGATCCCGCCGATCGCGGGGTCGCCATCCTCCCGCATCATTTTCAGCCCACGATCAAGGTCTCTCAACGCGCCGCGATAGTCGCCGATCCGGCGCTTCGCACTGGCGACGTTCTTGAGTTGCTTAGCGGTCGCCACGCGATCACTTCGATCTTCGGCCATCCGCAAGGCGCACTCGAAGTGCCCGAGCGCATTCGCGATGCGCTCTTCTCGGTACGCCAGCACGCCTCGGCGCCGTATCCATTCGTATTGGCGCAGCTCATCGTTCTTGTCGATGAGCTGACGTGCAGCGCAACCCAGCGCGGACTTGGCCGCAGCAAGCTCACCACTCTTCATCCGCGCATCGGCAATTTTATACAAGGCATCGGGCGAAGCCGCAGCAAACAGCCGCTGGCAGAATGCGGGCTCAGGCAGCGCGCGCGGATCGATCGCGGCACAGACGGGGATCGATCCGGCGCGCGCCGTTGTGGCAAGGGACAACATGAGCATTGCTGCAGCGATCAACATCCCGATCTTGGCCGCATGCGACTGATCCACATGCGCATCAGCCACACCGGTCTGACCCGGTTCCCGCTGAAAGCCCACTCCGCATCCATTCGCCACTGGTGCCCCCTCGCCGTCTACTCCAAATCGCGAGGCCAGTCTACGCCTGAATGTTCACCCGACAACAGCAACCTGCAGGACTGGCTGCTGGGCAGCGGGTTCATGCCGATTCAACAGCGTGCCGTGAGCGACGACTCAGTTGCGGCAGGGCTCTGCGAACCAGCGCCACCATTGAAGACCACTACGCTGCGGCTGTGTTAGCGCCTGTTTAAAATCTCCGCATGCATCCCCTTGCGTCGGAGGGTTCGCTTTGTAGGAGGGGTTTCAGCCCCGATCATGGTGGAAGCGCCTTCGATACCACCAATCGTAGGCCCTCATCGCAACATCGCGCTAAGCGCCAGACGGCCCGTCCCTGGGCCTTTCGCCAACGCGCCCCATGCAGGAACGATCGCTTGCGAAACTAGTGTCCTGTCTCGCAACTAAGAGCCTGTTCACGATCTCCGCATACTCCGCGTTGCGTCGCAGCGGCTCGCCAAGGCATGTGGGCTACGCAGCGCCAGACTGGTGGTCTGGTCAAGCAGCACGCGTGCCTTGGCGGGCCGCTGCGGCGCAACCCGAAGGGCTAAGCATGCGGAGATCGTGAACAGGCTCTAACGCGAATATGTTCTGAGTGGGTTTCGTCGTCAGGCGAGGCGCGAGGAGGAGACGTAGCGGCGCCACGGCGACGACGAGTCACGCAGCATGAGTGGGAAAGAAGCCAGAAAATAGCGATGGACTTTGCGGGACAGGGCACTCGCTGTAGTGCTTCAAATCAGCTTCTCCGCGTCGCGGCGCGCGTCCGGCAGTGCGATCATGCGGCGAACGCTTCTCGCCCGCGACCGTCTTGGTAGGCCGGCAGCCAACGCGTCGAACAAACGATAACGCAAGACGCATCTCCACTTTGCCCCGAAAGCGCTGCGTAGACAGGGTCTAACTCCGCTCCAACTTCAGCGCCAAGGTATAACGCGGCACGTAGCAAATACGACTCGGCGGCCGGCCAGCGTGCAACAACGCGCCATCGAACAATGCCAAACGGCCGGGTTTGGGGCTCACCGCGGCGCGCACGTCGTGATTGGCATCCAAGAACACGGTTTCGCCGCCCCATTCGTGGTCCCAGCGATCGCAGACGTACCACAGCGCGGTGATCTCGCCCGCGCCCGGCAAGCAGTCGGTGTGCGTGAACAGCATGTCGCCGTAGTGGGCGACGTTGACGTAGCTGCGATACGCCCGATACGCCGTCGCTGGTGCGAACGCCGCAGCAGCGGCCAGCGTCGGCGCCAGAAACGGCATCGACGGCAGCGCATCGACCGGAATTTCAGTCGCCCAGTGCCGATGCTCGGCGGTGTCCGGCCGCGCGATCTCAGTCCGCGTGAACCCCGCGCGATTGAGGATCGACCAGAGCTTTAGCAGTTCATCGTTCGGCAGCAGCCCGTCGTAGACCGCAATGCGGCCACCATCGATCTCGGCGGTGTACGTCGGCGCGATGCCGTTCGGTGCGCTCTCATTAGGCACGCGCTCATTAGGCGCGCTCTCGTTTGGCACGCGCTCGTTAGGCACGTTATGCGTGACGGTCATTCGCGTTCTCCTGAGTGCGTCGCGGTGATGGCGATCATCCCAACGCCTGTGCCGCCTCGATCACCGCATCGACAGTGATGCCGAAATGCACGAACAGTTTTTCCGCCGGGGCCGATGCGCCGTAGCTGTCGATGCCGATCACCGCGCCGTCCAAACCGACGTATTTTCGCCAGAAATCGCGCACGCCCGCTTCGATCGCGATGCGCTTGCGACAGACGTTCGGCAGCACCGATTCGCGATATGCGAGGTCTTGGCGATCGAAAACGTCGGTGGACGGCATCGACACCACGCGCACGGTATCGCCCAATTGCGCTGCGGCCTGCATCGCGAGGCCGATTTCCGAGCCGGTGGCGATGAGGATGCACTGCGGCGCACCGACGCTATCTTTGAGTACGTAACCGCCGCGGCGAATAGCGGCCAGCTGCGCGTCGCTGCGCGCCTGATGCGGCAAATTCTGGCGCGAGAACACCAAGCACGACGGGCCATCGCGACGTTCAATCGCGGCGCGCCACGCCACTGCGGATTCGACCGCATCGCAGGGGCGCCACACGTCGTTATGCGGGATGTAGCGCAGCGACGCGAGATGTTCGACCGGCTGATGCGTGGGGCCGTCTTCGCCCAGGCCAATCGAATCATGCGTGTAGACATGGATGGACCGCGCACCCATGAGTGCGCTCATGCGCACCGCATTGCGCGCGTAATCGCTGAACACCAGGAAGGTCGCGTCGTAAGGAATAAAGCCGCCGTGCAGCGCCAAGCCGTTGCCGATCGCAGTCATCGCAAATTCGCGCACGCCGTAATAGATGTAGTTGGCGTCGGGGTCGCTGCTGGCGACCGATTTACTGCCGGTCCACAGGGTCAAATTCGAGTGCGCGAGATCGGCCGAGCCGCCGACCAGCTCCGGCAGCAGCGGCGCGAAGGTTTCGATCGCCATCTGCGAGGCCTTGCGCGAGGCGACGACCGGGCCTTCGATCTGCAGCTTGGCGATATAGGCATCGGCGGCGGCGGCGAAACCATCCGGCAGTTCGCCATCGGTGCGGCGAATCAGTTCCTCGGCGAGTTCCGGGTAGTGCGCGGAATAACGATCGAACAACCGGTTCCAATGCGATTCGCGCGTCTGACCGGCCGCCTGCGCCGACCAGCGGTCGCGCAGCGCCTGCGGAATCTCGAAGGCGTCGTGCGACCAGCCGAGCGCGGCGCGGGTCGCGACCACTTCATCCTTGCCCAGCGGCGCGCCGTGCGACGACTCCTTACCAGCCTTGGCCGGCGAACCGAAGCCAATCGTGGTGCGGCAGCAAATCAGCACCGGGCGGTCTTTGGATTGCATCGCGGTGTCGATCGCGGTTTTGATCTCGACGGGGTCGTGCCCATCGACATTGCGGATCACCTGCCAACCGTAGGCTTCGAAGCGCGCCGGGGTGTCGTCGGTGAACCAGCCCTGGACTTGGCCGTCGATCGAAATGGCGTTGTCATCCCACAGTGCGATCAGCTTGTTCAGGCCCCAGGTGCCGGCCAGCGAGGCGGCCTCGTGGGAAATGCCTTCCATCAGGCAACCATCGCCCAGGAACACCCAGGTGCGGTGATCGACAATGGCGTGATCGGGGCGGTTGTAGCGCTGCGCCAGCAGTTTTTCGGCCAGCGCGAAGCCCACCGCGTTCGCGACGCCCTGCCCCAGTGGGCCAGTGGTGGTTTCGATCCCCGGGGTGACGTGATTCTCGGGATGACCGGGCGTCTTCGAGCCCAATTGACGGAAATTCTTGAGTTCCTCGATCGGCAGGTTGTAGCCGCTGAGGTGCAGCAGTGCGTAGTGCAGCATTGAGCCATGGCCGTTGGAGAGCACGAAGCGATCGCGGTTCAGCCAGTGCGGATTGGTCGGGCTGTGCTGCAGATAGTCGTTCCAGACCACCTCGGCGATGTCGGCCATGCCCATCGGCATGCCCGGATGGCCGGAGTTGGCGGCTTGCACCGCATCGATGGCGAGGAAGCGAATAGCATTGGCGAGATCGCGGCGGCTGGGCGTCGTCATGGGGCGGAGAATCCAGGGGTTGGCGGATGCGGCGGCACCCGGCGAGGCGTCAACCCGGGCGGCGCACGGGCCGGCTATTGTCCCACTCTCGGACTGGGGATTGCACGGCATCAATCGCGACAAGATCCACAGCGTTGGCCGTGGCTGATCGCGGGCACGTCGATTCGGCCTTTGCCAATCGAACGTCTCGCGCGATCTTCCTCTCAAAAACGAAACAACCCGCGCCCAGGCGCGGGTTGTTCGCGGAGAAATCAGGGCTGTCGTGCCCGGCGGCTTACTTGTTACGCGCCGCGTCGATCACTCCGCACATCGACTTAATCTGAAAGCTTTTGGAGCTCGCAAGACTGGCAGGAGTGTTCTTGGTCACCGACACTTTTACGTTCTTGCCTTCCGGCTCGATGAACACGTTCCACGGCAGGCTAACCATCGTCGCATTGGCGCCGAATGTAGTGCCGGCGTTGGCCTGTTCAAAAACGATCGCGCCCATCTTTTCGTCGCTGCTGGACACCTTCAGGCCGGACTTCACGCCTTCGCTATAGATCCGCTTGAACGCGGTCGACACCGACACGCCGGGCACGGTGTCCCAGGTGCTGAAGGTGCGGCCGCTCATGAAACTACCTTCCTGCTTAAAATTCGTGACGCAGCCTTGAGCGCCACCGGCTGCAGCGGCCTCTTCTTTCTTCTTACTGGCAAGGACCGGGCCAGCGGTCAAACACACGGCGGCGATCAACACGCATCCCAAAATCTTCATCGCGATATCCTCATTCATCCTGTTCGTGGGGGCCGGTCGACGCAGACGGCAACGTGCGCGCCCGTCGATCCCGGCGGTCAGACTAGCGGCAGGCCCGCGGCGACACAACCGGCAGCGGGCAGGATCTAGTGACGCGGTTCACAACTAACGTGACCATCGGTCGCACTATCTCGACGTGCGGACCGCTCACGCCTGGGCGACATCGCTATCGCCCCGCGCGGCGGGTTCTGAATCGGTTTCCCCGCGTGCGACCATGACCGCAATACCGAGGTCGCCGGTCACATTCACCGTGGTTCGGCACATGTCGAGGAAATGGTTCACGCCCAGTACCAAGCCAATGCCTTCCACCGGCACCCCAACCATCGCGCAGATCAGGGCCACCACCGGCAACGAACCGGAGGGCACGCCCGCAGTGCCGATGCCGCCGAGAATGCACACGAACATCACCGTCGCCTGCTGCGCGAGGCTCAGATCGATGCCGAAATATTGCGCAAGAAACAGCACGGTCACGCCCTCGAACAAGGCGGTGCCGTTCTGATTCGCAGTAGCGCCGACGGTCAATACAAAACGCGAGATGCGGCGCGGCAGATGCAAGCGCTCATCGGCCACGCGCAGCGCGGTCGGCAGCGTGGCGTTGCTCGATGCGGTGGAGAACGCCATCAGCATCGCTTCTTGCACTGCGGAGAAGAATTTCAGCGGCGACCAACCGGCGATGAAGCGCAGCGCCAGCGAATACACCACGAACAAATGGATCGCCAGCGCCAATAGTACGACGAGCACGTACAGCGCCAAGCGTTTCATCGGCTCCACGCCATCGGCGGCGGCAAGATTGAACATGAGACAGAACACGGCGAACGGCGCGAGTTTGATCGCAAAACCAATCAAAATCATCGACACCTCGAAGATGCCTTCGATCGCGCGCCGCAGCGTCTGCGCCGATTCGCCGCGGGCCATACCCAGGCCCACGCCGAACATCAGCGCAAAGAACATCACCGCGAGAATGCTGTTGTCAGCCGCCGCTTTGACCACATTGTTCGGCACGATTTCGACCAGCATCGCCAAGCCCTTGGCTTGACTCGTGCTATCGCTGACGATCGACTGCGCGCGTTCGGATTGTTCGCTCATCAAGCGCAGCGCTTCGGCGCTGTCCACGCCGGCACCGGGCTTAAGCCAATTCACCAGCAGCAGGCCGATCAGCACCGCCATCGCCGAGAGCCCGGCGGTGTAGGCCAGTGTTCGCCAACCGATCTTGCCCAACGCGCGCACATCGCCCATTTCGCCGATGCCTACCACCAAAGCCGAAAACAGCAGCGGGATGACCAGCATGAAAATCAAACGAAGAAAGACGCTGGAAAATGGCGTTGTCACATACTCGACGAAACGCTGCACCCACACCGCATCCGGCCCGGCGAAATAGAACGCAAGCAGACCGAATGCCAGCCCCGTCGCGAATCCGATCGCGATTTTCCAGTGCATCGGAAGTCCCTTGGCGGAGGTGTCGGCGGTCGGGTTCATTGGAAGCTCCTGGGTCAGTTCGGCGGAGCATACAGGAGCAAGGCTCGACAGGCTCGGGCGGATGGCCGCGCGATGCTATCGGCCAGCGGCGACATGCTGAAACTGCGGAGCACCATCTGAGCTGTTGTGCAGCAGATGACACATCACTACAGGAATGACGGTCGCTTTGAGCGCAGTTCAAGGCGCGAGGAAAAGGAGCCCTCATGGGCAACGACGAGCGACGCAGCGCTACGCCCAAAGATGCCGTCGTACACCGACGATGTGTTGCGTGCTGCACTTCGGGCTTGAAACCGCCCTCCATCCAGGAGCTATTTCAGCAACCTGCTAGTGTCCTGTCCCGCAACTAACGCGAATCTGTTCCGAGTGGGTGTCGTCGTCAGCCAAGGCGCGAGGAGCAGACGTAGCAGCGCTACGGCGACGACGAGTCACGCAGCATGACCGGGAAAGACGCCAGAACATAGCGATGGAATTTGCGGGACAGGACACTAGTGTAGTGCTTCACCCTGTTTGAACCATTTTGAATGCCGCTGACTTCGCGATTTATGTCGCTCTGGCAACATCGATGGGTGTTTCCTTCTCTCCGCATAGCGGGGGCGAAGAGGCGCGCTTGCGAGGCACTGCCTCGCGTGCCGATGAGCGCCCGAGCGCAGTGCGCGAGGGCCGGACGAAGGTAGCGCGCAGCGCCGGATGAGGGGCGAAGACAGCATGAGGGGTAGGCCGCCATGACGCGTTGCGAAGAGCGCCCCTCTGGGCCTTCGGCCACCCTCTCCCCGCGCTACGCACGGGGAGAGGGAACGAGGCTTCAAAGAACGAGGCTTCAAAGAACGAGGCTTCAAAGAACGTGCCCATCATTTTTGAAGCACTACACTAGCGCAATGCCGAACGATTCAGCGCTTCCCTACACCGCCGATTCACGGCTCCGGATAAAGCGGCTGCAGCAGCGATGGCGCGCTAGCGACGCGCGTACGGCGCCAACGCGGGCCAGAGGCAAATGCGCTACGCAGCTGCGCGCGGGTTTCGATGATCGCGCCGTCGCTCCAGCGCGCACGCTGCAGGGCGTCGATCGCAGCGCGCTGGGCGGGGTCGTCGAGCATCGCGCGCAAGCGATCCAAATCCTTCGCGACCGGCTGCGACATCGCGCATAGCGCATTCGCGATCTCACCCAGACTGCCGTTATCGAACAAGCGCTTGTAGGCGAAAGCATCGTAGCCGGGCACGACCGGCGTAGCGGCAACGTTTCGCATGCGCCGGCCGGGCCGGCTCTGCGACCACAGTCGCCACGCCCAGGCCAACGTCAACCCCCAAAGCACCGCTAGGACCGCGATCGAGGCGATTCCGAACGAATTGCCGCTGAAAGCACCTAGCAAGCCTTCACCGCTGAAAGCGTCCTCAGATTTAGCGTCAGCGAAGAGGCCACCGGTGTTGGGCACTGGCCCTGCGCTGCCCGCGGCTGCAGCGACATCAAAGCGCAGATCAGGCAGCGAAGCGGTGCGTGCAACGCCTGCCTGCACGTCCCACCACAGCAGTCGCGGCCCGATGACGCGCAGCGCACCGAGCTTCGCAGGTACGACCGAAAATTCGCGGACCGCGCGCGCGCGCGGGCGATCATCGACGAAACCTTCATCGGTTTGAGCAGGTTCGGGAAATACCTGCGCGTCGCCATCCACCTTCAATTGCAGCTCCGGCAGCAGCACGGCGTTGGCGCCGTCCACGACCATTTCCACCGTCACCTTGGTCGCTTCGCCGACCCGCGCTGTGCGTTCGGCCACAAGATAACGCAGGGTCACACTGCGCACCGGCAGCCACGGCTGCGGCGCATTCGCGGGAATCGGCTGGACTTGAACGCTGCGCGATTCGCCGCTCAGTTTTATTGGGCCGCGATCGGCATCACGGCCGAACATCTCGTCGAACATCGAAGACATGCCGCGGCCTTCAAACTTCGGCGCAGGCACTTGAATGCGGCCCGGACGATTGGGCACGACCAGGAACCGGCGCTCGACCACGCGGAACTGGCGTCCGTCGATCATGCGGTCGGATTCGACATCGTCGCCCACGCGCAGCAGCGAGGCGCCCTGCGGCGGTGCCTGATCAATTTTGCCGTCGACCAATTTGCTAGGTTCGAAGTACAAGCGCACGACGTATCCGAGCGACTGCTGCACGTACGCCGACCCGGCCTCGATCGAGGATTGCAGCATCACCGATGGCCCGTCATCGGCAGCCGCTGGCGGCGGTGGCGCTGTCGATGGCGCGTTGCGGGCAGGCAACACGATGAGCCGTAACGGCCCGACCATCTCCCCGCCGACGCGGAACGGCGGAATTTCAATCGCGCCTTCACGCGTCGGCTGCAGTTCCAGCAATAGTCGGATGCGGACGGTCATCCGACCACCCACCATCTCCATCTGCGGTTCGGTGCTGAGATTAACGATGCGGAAATCGCGCAAAAACTCGGCGAAATCCGGCGGCTGCTGGGCGAGGCCATCGGCCTGGATCGTGAGCAGAACGGTTTCGTCCTGCGCGATGCGATCGCGATCGAGGAAAGCGCGGTTCTGCGCGTGCAGCGGCACTGCCCACAGCGCGAGGCACAGCCAGAGCATCGCCAGCATCGTCCGCGACAGCGATGCGAACGCATGCCGCTGCGTAGCGACGCGCGCTGTCATCGACGCTGTCATCGACGCTGTCATCGACGATCGTCTCCACTGGAGCGGCGCCGGTATTCTTGATTGAACTTCGCGCGCAGCAAACCACCCGGGTCATCCGGCACGCGGCGCAGACGCGCTTCGTTGAACAGGCGCTGTTGCTGCTGTTCCGCTGTTTCCTGCACCGTACCGCGCTCGCCCGCACCCGGCGGCACTGGGCGCGGACGCTGAGCGAGCGAGCGATTCATGCGTTCGCGTTGCGCAGCGTCGGCCGCGCGCTGCGCTTTGGGATCATCGCGTTTGCCATCGCTCGGCGACGGGGACGGCTCGCGCTGAGTCGGATTCTGCTGATTCTGTGCGGAATTCTGCTGCGTTTGACCGTCCTGAGGACGTTGGCTCGGAGCGGGCTTATTTTGCTGGTTCTGGGGTTGTTTACCCTGATTCTGTTGCTGTTGTGCGTTGTCGTTTTTGGGGTCTTTCGGGTCTTGCGGCTGTTGCTTGTTGGGGTCGGACGGCGTCTGTGGCGGCTTTTGTGAAGGATTCTGCGCCTGTTTCGGTGTGCCTCCAGATTGTTGCTGATCGTTATTCTGCTGGCTTTGGCCGTTTTGCTCGCTGTCGCGGCCCTCATTCTGTTTGCCGTTCTGCGTGTTGTTCTGGGGCTTATTCTGGCCCTGGTCATTCTTCGGCGGCGGTTGCGGTTTACGTTGCATCGCTTCCACCACCGCACGCCGGTTTGCGATCGCGTCCTGCATGCCCGGCTGTTTGCGCAACGCTTCGTCGTAGGCTTTGATCGCTTCGGGGTAGCGCCGCTGCCGCGACAGCGCAGTGCCACGGTTGTAAGCAGCATCGGCACTTGGCAGATCGCGCCAGAGGCGCTCGGCGTTTTCGTAATCCCGTTTGCGATACGCATCGCTCGCGGCTTCCATGCGCCGATGCTGCTGTTGATCGCGACGCAGCCAAAAATCATTCTCTGCGGCCTGCACCGGTTGCAATGGCAGGCAACAGAGCAGCGCGACCACCAGTACGCCGCGACGGAATGCGAACAACGCCGCCAGCATCAGCAGCGGCAGCAGCCAATAACCTTCGTCCATCGCCATCTCCCCGCGCTTGCCGCCAGCGGCGGTCGCGTCGATCTGCTGCGCGTTTAAAATCCCGATCGAACGCAAATCGCTGTCGTCGTTCGCGACTGCGGCATAGCGTCCTTTGCCTGCCGAGGCCAGTGCGCCCAGCGCCGATGCATCGAGCCGGATCACATCGGTCACACCGCGACCGGAGACGCGTTCCGCGCCGCGTTCGCTCGCCATTCCCAGCACCGACACGCGATAGCCTTGATCTGCGGCCTCGCTCGCGGCGTTCTTGGCGCGGCGCTCGTCGCCGTCGAGCATATCGGTGATGACCAGAATATCGCCGTGCCGAAAACCCGCGCGGCGCAACAGCAGCGCCGATTCGGCGATTCCGCGGTCGGTGCGGCTACCGCGCATCGGCATGATGTTCGGATGCAATGCATCCAAATACAGCGCGATGTTGGCGCCGTCTTCGGTCAACGGCGACACCGTAAACGCATCGCCCGCATACACGACCAAGGCCATCTGCCCGCCGCCGCGACGGCGCAGCACTTCGGCGATTTCGGCGCGCGCGCGCTGCAGGCGCGAAGGCGGCAGATCGGCCGCGAGCATGCGCTCGGACAGGTCCAAGGCGATCACCAGCGGCGTGCGGTCCTGCCACAGCGGCTGCGGCTGCGTGCGCCAGCTCGGCCCGGCCAGCGCGACGAATACCAGCGCGCAGCCTGCGAGTGCCGCTGCGCGCCCGATCATGCGCAGCGCGCGCTGGATGCGACCACCGCGCAGGCTGTCTTCGCTTTGCAGCAGATGCCGCAGCAAATGCGGGTCGATCGCCTCGCGCCACACGCCTTGATCGTTGCGCGCGCGCCGCCACCACAGGACCAATGCCGGCAGCGACAGCAACCCGAGCAACCACGACGGCCGCAAGAACGTGAACTCGCGCGCGTCGCCGAATAACGCCCGCATCGATTCGACGAATGCGCTGCTCTGCAGCGCAGCTAGCCAGGTGGACATATCCATCATGGTCGTACCCTTCCGCGCCACCACGTCTGCGCCAACGCGACGACACCGAACAGCAGCGCGATCGCGAGCGGCCATGGATAGCGTTCGATCTTGGGCCGCAAGCGCTCACCCGGCGTCTTCACCGGTTCCAAGCGATCGATCTCGGCATAGATGCCGGCGAGCTGATTGTTATCGCGCGCACTGAAGCTGCGGCCCCCGGTGATTTTCGCGATCTCCTTCAGCGTGGTTTCGTCGAACATCTGATCGCTGCCGGGCAATCGGATCGGCAGGCCGAACACCGACAGCCCGGCGCCATAGCCGCCGAAGGCGACGGTGTGGATGCGCACGCCGACGTCGCGCGCCAATTCCGCAGCGGCGATCGGGTCGAAGCTGCCGGCAGTGTTGACGCCGTCGGTCAGCAAGATGAGTACGCGCTGCTCTGCCGGCTGCTGGCGCAAACGCTTCGCCGCCAACGCGATCGCATCGCCGATCGCGGTCTCCTGGCCGGCCAAACCGACGTTAACGCCGTCGAGCTGTTCCTGCACGGTGTCCAGATCGCGGGTCAGCGGCGTCATTGCGTAGGCGCGTTCGCCGAAGACGATCAGACCGACGCGGTCGCCGCTGCGACGATCGAGAAAGTCGGCGATCACCGCTTTGGCGACCGTGAGCCGATCCGCCACGCGGCCGTTCAACTCCATATCGACCTGCTGCATGCTGCCGGACAAATCGACCGCAAGCATCATGTCGCGCGCGGTCTGCGGCGGCTGCGTCACCTCGCCCATCTGCTGCGGGCGCGCTGCGGCGAAACACAGCGCGAGCCAGGCCAGCCACAGCCATACTTGGCCGAAGCCCGCACGTTTTGGCGGCGCAGGGCGCCGCACCGCGAGCGGCTCCAAGCGTTCGCCATAGGGCACGCGCAGCGCGGTGTTGCGAGTGCGCACCGCCGGCAGCAACCAGCGCAACACCAGCGGCAGCGGCAGCGCGAGCAACCACCACGGCCATGCGAAACCCGCGAAGCCGAACACCCCGGCGATCGCCGCTAGCACGCCACTCGCGCCCGCGTCCGCGCTCATCGCTTCGCCTCCATCAGCCGCACGAAGCCAGCACGCGCGACGCTGCGCAGCGCTTCCAGCTCAGCGGTGCCGACCTGACGACGAAAACCGCCGTCCAGCAGCAAACGTCCCGGGCCGGCGGTGAACGCGGTGCCGCGCAGGCCGGCATCCAGAAAACGCAGCCAGTCCTCGCCATCCAAACGGTCCGCTTTCGGGTCTCGGCGACGCGCGGCGCGGCGCAGTAATTCCGATATCGCCGCGATCTTCGCCGGTGCGCCGACGGCGGCAGTCACCGTATCGTCGAAGAGCCGCAGCATCGCCTCGCGCCGACGGCGCCGCCGTGCGCGGTACCAGAGCACCAGCGCGACCGTCGCGATCACCGCCACAGCGACGAGCCACCAACCCGGCGCTGGCGGCCAGAGGCTCGGCGCCGCCGGCACGTGGATATCGCGCAGCACCAGATCGTTCGCTGCGCTCATGCCGCCCTCGTCGTGCCGAACAAGGGCAACCAGCTCGCACTATCGGCTTCGCTCGAGAGCACTTGGGTGCGAATGCCGCTGCGCCCAAGCACGGCAAGCGCATTGCGGATCGGCAGGACGAAGGTCTGATCCCAACGCTGGCGCGGCGCGCCTGCGGCGAGATCGAGCTCCAAGCGATGTCCGGCGGAGAAGAACGGCAGCGCTTTTTTCGGCGGGTCGCGCTCCAGCGGGTCGCTGAGCAAGAGCACCACCACTTCGCGATGCTGCGCCAGCGTCGGCCAGCGCGATTCGGGCACTGCCGCAATACTCAGCGCATCGGCCAGCACTAGCAGGCGCGAGCCAGGGCGCAGCAGGCGGTCGGCGTGATCGAGCGCGATCGCGAGGCCGGCGTCGTCTGGCGGCGGCTGCGCGTACCAACGCACCAAACCATCGAGCACCCGCAGCGCGCCGCGCATGCCCGCGACCGGCGTACGCGGCGGCTCGCGCAGACTGCCGCGCAGCGCGGCGATACGGTCGCCATCGCGCACCGCAGCCCAACACGCCACCGCACCCGCGCGCGCGGCCTGCACCGACTTGAAGCGGGTGCGCGTGCCGAAATACAGGGTCGGCGCGGTGTCCGCGACGATCATCGTCAGGCGTTCGCGCTCGGCTTGGAACAATTTGGTATGCGGCTTGCCGGTGCGCGCGGTGAGCCGCCAATCGATATGCCGCGCATCGTCGCCGTTCGCGTACTCGCGCGACTCCGCGTATTCCATACCGCGTCCGCGCACCGGCGATGGCGCCTGCCCGCTCAGCCCATAGCGCCCGCGCCGCGGCGGACGCCGCCCGAGCACCGCGCGTCGCAGTGCAACGAGTTCGTCGAGCGTGGGGGTGATGCCGTCGGTGGTGGGGGGGGTGGCCATGTTGTAGCGATCGGGCTCGGCAATCGATGAGGTCTGGCGGCGCCAGCGCTGGGAAACGACGGTCGTTGCTCGCGATGCGCAGCCTGCGCCAAGGCCGCCGGGGCTGAGCGTCTACCGATTTACGGCAACGGCACTTTCTCGATCAGCGCTTGGACCAAACGCTCGCCATCCCAGCCTTCGGCGACGGCTTCGTAACTTGGCAACACGCGATGCCGCAGCACATCGAGCGCGACATCGCGCACGTCTTCCGGGGTGACGAAATCGCGGCCGGCCAGCCAAGCGCGCGCGCGGGCGCAGCGTTCAAGCGCGATCGAACCGCGCGGGCTTGCGCCCCAGCCGATCCGACGCGCCAAGGCCGGGTCGTAGCGCGCGGCATTGCGCGACACCAGGACCAACTCGATGAGGTAGCGCTCAAGCGGAGGTGCGAAGTGCAGATCGAGCACCGCCGAACGCGCAGCGAACACATCGGCCTGGGTGACTTTCATCGGCGCTGGCGCCGCCCCAGCGGTGGCTGAGCCATTGAGGGCTTCGGCATTCGCCTCGCGGGCGCGATCGCGCGCAAGACGCAGGATTTCGCCCTCCATCGTCGCTTCGGGATAACCAATGCGCACGTACATCAGGAAGCGGTCGAGCTGCGCCTCCGGCAGCGGGAACGTGCCCTCTTGCTCGATCGGGTTCTGCGTGGCCATGACCAGGAACAGTCGCGGCAGCGGATAGGTGCAGCGGCCGACGGTCACTTGGCGCTCGCCCATCGCTTCGAGCAACGCCGATTGCACTTTGGCCGGTGCGCGATTGATTTCGTCGGCCAGCAGCAAGGAGTGGAAAATCGGCCCAGGCTGAAATTCGAAATTACCGCCCTGCGGGCGCCACACTTCGGTGCCGGTGAGGTCGGCGGGCAACAAATCAGGCGTGAACTGCACGCGTGCGAAGTCCGCTTCCAACCGCGACGACAGCGCGCGAATCGCAGTGGTCTTGGCCAAGCCGGGCGCGCCTTCGACTAATAAATGGCCATCCGCGAGGAGCGCGATCAGCAAACGTTCGATCAAGTGGGATTGGCCGACGATTTCGGCGGAAAGGCTATCGCGCAAGTCGGAGAAGACGGCGTGGAGCCGGCTCGGCGTTTCGTTCTGCGTGTCCATCAACGAAGGTCTGTCCTGGCTGTGGCGGAAGGGTCTGTCCGAAGTTTGACGCATGTGCGGCGAAAATGTTCACTCTGGCCGTCTGCATTCCTCGATCCCACAAAAAACGGCGGGGGCCGAAGCCCCCGCCGTAGATCAATATCGTTGGCCGATCAGTTCGCCCAGTGGCCTCAGAGGCGCTGAGCAACCGGGATGACCTTCGGGGTCACAAAGATCAGCAGCTCCGCCTTTTCTTTGGCCTTGCCCTTCTTTTTGAACAAATTGCCGAGGAACGGCACATCGCCCAGGAACGGCACCTTGGCGACGTCGCTGCGACTCGTGAACTCGTACACGCCGCCGATCACGACCGTGTTGCCGTCGTCCACCAGTACCGCGGTATTGACTTCGCGCCTTGCGATCAACGGCACCGAGCCGCTGACCGTCTGCACCAACTGTTCGAGTTCGTCTTTCTTCACGACCATCGCCATGAACACGCGACCGTCGTTGGTGATGGTCGGGGTTACTTTCAATTCGAGCAAAATCTCCTTGAAGTTCACCGTCTGTGTGACCTGTCCGCCGGTGGACTGGGTGGTGACATAGCCGATTTCGCGGCCCTGCTTGATGATCGCTTCACGCTGGTTGCTCGTCACCACGCGCGGGTTCGAGATCACTTCGCCGCGGCCTTCTTCTTGCATCGCCGAAAGTTCGATATCGAGCCCATACCCCGCATTCAAGAACGTGAGCGCGAGCTGGGTCGGCGTATTGGTGACGCGCGTACCAGAGGTCGACGGAGTATTGCCGTTGAGTCCGTTGTTGAGGATTGTGCTGACCACACCGGTCGTGGAGTTGCGGACTTCGCTAAGCGAATTGCCGACGCTCACACTGTCTTTGGTGCCCCGAATGCCGAACTTAGCGCCGATTTCGCGGGCGAAGTCCTCATTGGCGATCACGATGCGCGCCTCGATCAGCACTTGATCGACCGGTTTATCGAGCTGATTGACGAGACGGCGGATCTCCGAGACGCGACCCGGTATGTCGATCACCAGCAGCGTATTCGTGCGGCGATCGAAGCTGAGGCTGCCGCGCGGCGAAAGGAAGCCGCGGCTGGCCTGCTGCGCACTGGCGCCACCGCCACCGGAACCGCCACCACCGCCACCGCTCTGTGCGCCCTTGCTCTCGTCGGTCAGCAGCTTCGCGATGTCTTCGGCATTGCCGTAGTTGATCGGAATATATTCGGTCACTGTTTCGGCGCGGTTTTCGATCGCGATGCGAGCGTCTTCCTTTTCCTGCTCGAACTTGGCGATTTCGGACTGCAGCGCGACCCAGACCACATTGCCATTGCGGCGCTTGTCGAGCGACTTGGCCTGCAACACGATGTCCAAGGCCTGATCCCAAGGCACGTTGACCAAACGCAGGCTGACGTTGCCGATCACGGTATCGCTGGCAACGATGTTGAGCCCCGACTCTTCCGCGATCAGCGTTAGCACTGTGCGCACCGGCACGTCTTGGAAGTTGAACGTCACCGGGCGGCCCGTGTAAGCGCGGCCTGCGGCGGTGGCATTCGCCGCCGCGCGCTGCCCAGCCGCAACCGTCGCGGCGCTGCCGCCGACAGCGCGTGGCGGCGCCGATGTGCGCGGCACGATCTCGACGATGTAGTCGCGACCGGTTTGGTACGCCAACGGATCGAATTGGCCGTTGGCGGTCAGCGATATCTGCGCCTTGTTCGCATTGGCGCTTGCCTGAACCTGCGTGACCGGCGTGGCGAAGTCGGCGACATTGAGAATGCGCTGCAGGTTCGCCGGCATCGTGGCGTTGCTGATGTCTACGACCACGCCTTTATCGGTGCTTCGCAGATCCGGCATCGCGCCATCGCGATCGAATTGCAGGATCAATTTGCCTGAACCGCCATCGCCGCGTTTGAAGTCGATGTTGGTGATCGAGGCGACAGCAGGCACCGCAACGGCGGGAGGGGCCGCGGAAGGCGACTGCTGCGTCGGCGGCGCGGCGCTGACGGCGCTGAGCGCCGACAACAATCCAGCGGCAAGCCCATACACAGCGGCTCTGACTGGCAGGATGCGTCGGCCTTGCTGCTGGCTTTGCGCTTTGAGTACGGTCATATCGCTATCCCCTCGTCTTATTCGTCGTCGAGCGAAATCGTTGCCGCTCGCTCTTGCCAACTGCCGCCACCATCCGGGACCAGCTCCATCAGCTCGATCCGGTCCTCAAACACCCCGGTCACACGCCCGTCGCTTTGCCCCATGTAATCCCCTGGCCGCACCCGATACGTCGTCTTCTCAGGCACCATCACCAGACCGACTTGCGCTGCACCTGTGCCGATGGTGCCGACCATGTCGAGGCTGTCGAGGGGGTAGCCTTCCAAAATTTGTTTACGGCGGTTCGCATCCGGACGCGGACCGCTATTACCCGTGGCCGCAGCGAACGCCATGCTGAACGGATCGCGCTGGCCTTGAGCGGAATACTCGAACTGTTCGAACTGTTTCATGACCGGCAGCGGTTCGAGTGCGGGTGCCGGACGCGATTTCACTTGGTCCACCCAGACCTGCAAGTTCGGCGCATCGCCGGGCTCGCTGGTGATGCCGCGACCGCAGCCGGACAACGCCGCAATCAGCGCGATCCCCAGTGCTGCGCGCGCCATCGGCTGACGTTGGTTTGCGAAGAGATGGAAGTGGCGCATTAGCGGCTACCTCCTGAAGTCGGAGCAGGTGCGGCGGGCGCGGATGTCACTGCAGGCGCCGTCGGGCCACCCGGCTTGGCGCCTGCGGCTGGCGTGCTGGTTTCGGTCTCGTCGCGATAGCGATAGGTTTTCACCGTGCCTTCAAGTTCGAGTTCCGAATTCGGGCCGATGGTCAGCACCCTATCTTTGTTCGCGCCTTGCTTGTTTTCCTTCGGCTTCAACGAGATGTCGTGCATGGTCATGATGACCACGCGCGGCAGCGAAGCCACGCCGCTGACGAAGGCGCCGAACTGGTGATAGGTGCCCACCATCTTCAGCGAAATCGGCTTCTCGGCGTAGAACTCCTTCATGGTTTCTCCGCCGGGCTCAAACTTGTCGTTCTGAATGCCTGTCGCCAGCGCTGTCTGCGAGATGTCCACGATCAAATCGGGCATTTCGGTTTTGCTCGGCAATTGACGCAGCATCTGCTGGAGTTGCTGCTCCATTTGCGTGAGCTGTTGCTTCAGCGGTTCAAGATTGGCGGCCTTCGCCGATTCGGTCTCGAACTCGGCGCGCTTGGTGGTTTCCTCGCGTTCCAGCCCCTCCAAAGCATCGCCCTTGGACGATGTCATGAAGTTCCAGAGCACGATCAAGATCAATAAGCCGAGCAGCACGCAGAAGCCCAGCTGCCACTCCCTTGGCCAGGAGCCGGCATTATTGAAGTCGAGTTCTTTAAGAGACATTTTCTTCTTCACGGCTTGATACCTCCTGCCGCTGCGGGTGCCTGTCCAGGCGCGGGCGTCGCCGGCTGCGCGGATGCTGGTTGTGTCGCGGCTTGTTGTACAGGCGCCGTGATCGGGCCTGCGCCAGGTGCTGGCGCTCCGACCGGCGTCGCCGGGCTCAGCGGCTGTAACGTCGCCGGCGCCGCTGCACCCGCGGTCGGCGATGCGGTGCCGGGCGTTTTGCCGTCTGATGGAGCATTCGGGTTGGTGAGCTTGACCGACAGCTTGAAGATATAGGGCAGCCCCTTATCTTCGCCCTTGGCCTCGATGATGGCCAAATCGGGGCTGGTCATCCAGCCGGAACTCTCGAAATTGCGCATGTACGTACTGATGCGTGCGTTCGATTGGGTTCGGCCTTCGAGCGTCAGCGTATCGGCATCCTGCTTGATCGAGGTCAGCACCACGCCATCAGGAATCGTGCGCACCAGCGAATCGAATAAATGGACCATCTGCGAGCGGTTACCCTGCAGTTCTTCGATCACTTTCTTGCGCGACAGCAGGCGGCTCTTCTTCTGTTCGAGCAGCCCGATTTCCTGGGTCCGCGTTTTGGCATCTGCGATCTGTTGGTCGAGAAACGCGTTGCGCTCGCGCTGGCCTTCGATCTGCTTGTCGTAATAGTGATCGACCGCGAACCACAGCGCGAGGCCGGCGAGCGCCGACATCGCCAACATCGACATGAAGCGTTTCTGTCGCTGCTTCTGGCGCTCAGCGCGCCAAGGGAGGAGGTTGATCCGTGCCATCAGTCGAAGCTCCTCAAGGCGAGGCCGCAGGCGATCATCAGCGCGGGCGCGTCTTGCGCGAGCGCGTGGGCCTGGACACGGGGGCCAAGGGTCATCTGCGCGAGCGGATTGGCGACGACGGTCTGCACGCCGATCTGTTCTTCGACCATCGCGGCGATGCCGGTGATGGAGGCGCAGCCGCCGGCCAGCACGATCTGGTCGGCCCGGTTGTATTCGCTGCCCGCATAGAAGAACTGCAGCAGGCGGCCGATCTGCTGGGCCATCGCTTCCTTGAACGGCTCCAACACTTCGATTTCATAGCTTTCGGGCAGCCCGCCCTGGCGCTTGGCCAAGCCGGCTTCCTCATAACTCAGGCCGTAGCGGCGCATGACTTCGTCGGTCAACTGTTTACCACCGAACACCTGCTCGCGGCTGTAGATATTGCGCCCATTGCGCAGGATGCTGAGCGTGGTCATGGTGGCGCCCACGTCGACCAAGGCGACGATGCCATCGTGCGGCACGTTCAAGCTGGCGGAGATCAAGGCGAACGCATTTTCGACAGCGAAGGCCTCGACATCGATCACCCGCGCGGTCAAACCGCCGATCTCCAGCGCCGAGGCGCGCATTTCCACGTTCTCGGAACGGGACGCGGCCAATAGCACCTGGACCATCTCCGCATTGCCGGGCATCGACCCCAGCACCTCAAAATCGAGGTTCACTTCCTCGATCGGGTACGGAATGTAGTTGGACGCCTCCAGTTCGATCTGGGACTCCATCTCAGCTTCGTCTAAATCCGCAGGCATCGGGATGATCTTGGTGATCACTGAAGACCCGGCCACCGCAGCTGCGGCGTACTTGGACTTGGAGCCGGATCGGTTGAGCGCCCGGCGGATGGCTTCGCCCACCGCCTCGACCTCGACGATGTTCTTCTCGGCGACGGCATTCGGCGGCAGCGGCTCGACCGCATAATGTTCCACGCGATAGCGGTCGCCAGCCCGAGACAACTGAAGGAGCTTGACGGCGGTTGAGCTGATGTCGACGCCCACCAACGGTGACTGATTTTTTGCTAGCAGTCCCACTTTTTCCCCACCCCACGCATGTTTACGCGCGTTACGTGTCCCAATACATTAAATAACGGACTTTTCAGCGTATGGCAACTGTCCGTTGCGCCAAACGTCATGAGAGTGACCCCGGTCACATCCTGAGCCCCCTAAAAAAACCGCGCTAAAGTGCGGTTTGCGGCGGCCATCACGGTCACGGGCGGGGGCTTGGTCGGCCGTGCGCCGAATAGCGACCTAAAGGCGATTTGCGCACGACCCGCGCGGGCTTACTGCCCCCAAACCCCTCCGAAGCGGCCATCTGCCCTGGCCTTGCGGGTGTTCAGGGAGGGCATTCCGGGGACATTCACGGGAGGTCTTAGGCATTGCCGCCGCATTGAGCAGGTCGCCACGGCTGGCCAAGGGTAACGGTGTATGTGCAGTTGCACGAAAAACAGACATCCCACCTCAAACCGAACGGAACCAGCCCGCCAGCAGCGAACGGCCGCCTATAATCTGCGGCTACGCCATCGCTGCATCCATTGAGGACCGACCTCTCCCATGTCTCGCATCCGCCGCTTCCTGCGCTGGGCGTTCCTGTTGTCCTTCATCGGCCTGCTCGTGGGCGGCGCCGTGTTCGGCCTGCTCTACGTCTCGGTCTCCTCCAAGCTGCCGGACGTGCAGACCCTGCGCAACATCGAGTTGCAGGAGCCGCTCTACGTCTACGCGCGCGACGGCCGCCTCATCGGCCTGTTCGGCGAGACCCGGCGCTACCCGGTGAAGATCGAGAAGGTGCCCAAGCGGCTGAAGGACGCTTTCATCGCGATCGAGGATGCCCGCTTCTACGAGCACGGCGGCGTCGACTACAAGGGCGTGGCGCGCGCGATCAAGGAGATCATCTTCACCGACAAGAAGCGCGTGGCGGGCGGTTCGACCATCACCCAGCAAGTCGCCAAGATGTTCTTCCTCAGCTCCGAGTACAGCTACAAGCGCAAATTCTCGGAAATGCTGCTGGCGCGCAAAATGGAGAAGGAGCTGACCAAGGACGAGATCTTCGAGCTGTATCTCAACAAGAGCTTCTTCGGCAATCGCGCCTACGGCGTGGCTGCGGCGGCGGAGTTTTATTACGGCAAACCCCTCGATCAACTGAGCCTCGACGAGATGGCCTCGCTGGCAGCGGTGCCGAAATTCCCGTCCAGCGGCAATCCGCTGAACAATCCAACGCGCGCCAAGATTCGCCGCGATTACGTGCTGCAGCGCATGCGCGAACTCAACATGATCACAGCTGCCGATGAGGGCAGCGCGCAGGCGGTGGCGATGCATGCCAGCCCGCACGAGCGCCAGATCGAAGTCTCTGCACCCCACATCGCCGAGCTGGTACGACAGGAAATGATCGCGCGGTATGGCAACGATGTGCTGACCAAGGGCTATCACGTCGTCACCACGATCGACCCGGCCCTGCAGGCCGCCGCCGAGAAAGCGGTGCGCGACGGTCTGGGCGACTACGATCACCGTCACGGCTGGAGCAAGGTCAAGCAGACCTTCGCGCTGGGCGCGAACGAAGACCTTGTCACCACGGCGGCACGGCTGCGCGGCATTCCCGCGCAGGGCGAGCTGCTGCCGGCAGTCGTGGTGAATGTCGCTGCTGGCGAAGTGCAGGCCGTGCTCGCCAACGCCAGCAAGATCGTGCTCGGCGCCGATGCCGCGCGCTGGACCGGCAAGTCGCCGTCGGCGCTGGTCAAACGCGGCGATTTGATCCGCGTGCGCGCGATCGTGCCGGAAGGCGACAAGCAAGCCGCCGTCAAAGCCGGCGACGACAAGGGCGCCAAAACGCCAGACGCGGCCGCTGCGGAGGCGGCTTCAGCCAAGCCCGCGGGCGAGGTCAAATATCGCCTGGATCAAGTGCCGCGCGCGCAGTCTGCGCTTGTCTCGCTGGAAGCGGATACGGGCGCCTTACGCGCCCTGGTCGGCGGTTACAGCTACGCCGGCAATAAATTCAATAACGCGACACAGGCGCGGCGTCAGCCGGGCTCCTCGTTCAAACCGTTCATATATGCGGCGGCGTTCGAGCGTGGCTATAACCCGGCGTCGATCGTGCTCGACGCGCCGGTCGTGTTCCGCATGCGCGCCGGTAAAGTCTGGCGTCCGCAAAACGACGGCGGCGGCTTCGCCGGCCCGGTGCGCGTGCGCGAGGCGCTGGTGCGATCGCGCAATTTGGTCTCGGTGCGCATGCTCGATGCGATCGGCGTGGAGTACGCGCGCAAATACATCAGCCAATTCGGTTTCGAGGAGAACGAACTGCCGCCGAATCTGTCGATCTCGCTCGGCACGCCGTCGCTGACGCCGCTGTCGATCGCGCGCGGCTATGCCGCGTTCGCCAACGGCGGTTTCCGCATCGACCCGTGGTTCATCGACGAAGTGCGCGACCGCGACGGCACCATCATCGCGAAACACAAGCCTGTAGTGGCCTGCCGCAGTTGCAGCAACGGCCGCGCACCAGGCACCCAGACCGGCCAACCGGTGTCGCAGGTGGTGGACGGTTTCGACCTCGGCCCAGCGGGCGGCGCCAGCGCCAACAAGCCGGCCGGCAAGGGCAAAGACAAAGCCAAAGACACCGCCGTGAAGCCGGCAACGACATTGCCGAGCGATAGCGTGCTGGCGCCGCGCGCGATCGACGAACGCATCGCCTACCAGATCACCTCGATGATGCGCGACGTGGTGCTGCGCGGCACCGCCACCGCCGCGAAGTCGATCGGCCGCGAAGACATCGGCGGCAAAACCGGCTCTACCAACAATCACCGCGATGCGTGGTTCTCCGGCACCGGCGGCACGCTCATCACCACGGTCTGGGTGGGCAAGAGCGACAACACCACGCTTGGCTATCGCGAGTACGGCGGCAAAGCCGCGCTGCCGATCTGGATCAACTACATGAAGGCGGCGCTGAAGGACGTGCCAGTCGCCGCCAACGACCCGCCTGAAGGCATGGTGAAAGTGGCGGTCACTGCCAGCGGCCAACTGCTGCCGACCGAAGGCAACGGCGGCATCATTGAATACGTGAAAGTCGAAGACCTCGAACGCATGGAGACGTACGTCGACTACGGCGGCGCCGACGACGCGCTGCCGAGCGAGGAATCGTTCGATATTTTCTGAAGCCCTCACCCTCGCGCGCAGGGCGCGCTCTGCCCTCTCCCGCCTGCGGGAGAGGGGTGTGGGATCGCGGCAATCTTGACGAATCATTCTTTCCGAATCGCCATCGGTAGAGCGGTGCACAGCTCCGCTGCTTGAAGAACCCTCACCCTCGCGCGCTGCGCGCGCTCTGCCCTCTCCCGCGTGCGGGAGAGGGGTGTGGCATCGCGGCAATCTGTGAACCATACAGTCCGAATCGTCACCCGTAGAGCGGAGCGCAGCTCAGCCAACCGCTGCCCACTCGATGCACCCGTTTTGGGCTTACAACCTGCACCCGCTGCCCATCCCCGGCCTTTTCGGCTAGAGTCAGCCCTGGCCCACCGCCGGGACGATGCCATGCACCACGCCCGCCAGCACGCCGAAACCAAGACCCGCGAGCGGCGTTATCGCCTCGCGCGCGAAGCCGCCCGACTGATCGCCGAAACCGGCATCCGCGACTTCCATCAGGCCAAACTCAAAGCCGCAGAGCGCCTCGGCATCCACGACGACGCCTCGCTGCCGCGCAATCGCGAGATCGAGGACGCGCTGCGCGAGTATCAGCGCTTGTTCCAAGGCAATACGCAAGCCGATGCATTGCGGCGGCGGCGCGAAGCCGCGCTGGGCGCGCTGGAATTCTTCGCACCCTTTCAGCCGCGCCTCGTCGGCCCAGTGCTCGACGGCACCGCCGACGCGAATTCACCGGTGCATCTGCACCTCTACACCGACGACCCGGACGCACCGCCGCGCTTTCTCGAAGACCATCGCATCCCCGCCGAAACGCGCAGCCGCCGCGTGCGCCTCGACCGCGAACGCACGCTGGATTGCACGGTGTGGCTATTCGCGGCAGACGAATTGAGTTTCGACGTCTGCGTGCTACCGCATGCGGCCCTACGCCAAGCGCCGCTGTCGAATCTGGACGAAAAACCGATGCGACGCGCGTCGGCGGCGCAGTTGCGGGAGCTGTTGGCGGAGGATGAGATGGCGGGCTATGAAGCGGCGCGAGCCTGAGATGTGCGTCATAGGATGCGCACTGTAAGACTCCTAAACAGATACCTCAGATACACGGCGTCGCTGTTAACACCTCAGTTACACAGGCCGTTTGACAGACCCCGATTTCTAGAAGACCATCTCATCCAAAGGGAGAGATAGAGCAACTCTCTCGGAAAGTTTAGCTTGAATTTTGTTTGATCTAGATGCAACTTAACTGAAATCCCTCCTTAAATGCGGACTCTGACGATTATTACCCAAGGATTCTGAGAATGGATGCCAAACAAGAGATTACATATTACGTAATAATGAAAGCGTTTCCACAGGAATGTGAAGAAATCGGCGCGGAAAATCTAGAGTCGCTCATATTATTTGGACACCAACCACCTAATACAGGCAGCGCTTCACTCATCAGCGTTGGGGAAACAGTCGCATATATAATTCAAGCCATTGGGCTTGTGGCTGACATACTTTCGCTGAACGACAGGCGCCGCAAGCAAAAAATTGAGTGCATAACTCCCGAAGATTTATCGAAAGACCTGGAAACAATCAAAATTGTAAAAAGCTATAAAATCCAAGAAGAAAAAACCATTTTCATAGTTGAAGAAATAGCGATAATAGCTGAAAGAAAAAAGAATTTATGATTCGCTACGGAATTTTATCATCGATTTTAACCAAAGCTTTTCTGCGCAATAAATTAAAGTTTACAGGCGTTATTATATCTCTATTAGCCACTCATTTCGCTTTCTTTTTTGAAGCTTCTCGTCTGATCTTATCGCCATCATTCAAAGGTTTTTTTGTCGCGCTCTCTCTTATATTTTTATCTCATCTAGCAAATAACAGCAATTTCGCTATACAAGAGTGCCGCAGATTTCGAGACCTTATAATTTTCCTGCATTCTTTGAGATCAAAAGATCATTTTTTACATTTCTCTCCGCGCTATATGCGAATAAATGCATCAGACTTAATAAGAACGCACATTACAAATACGGAGTACGATCCCGCCGACGATATCGATAAGTGGCTTGTGCAGTTCGGAGGAGCATTTAAATTTAAATTAGAAGAAGTGACTAATGTATTTTATGTCCCTGGCGCAACTATTTTTGCAACATTCACGAGCGGTTTTATTTTCGATTCATATATTTTCATTAGTAAAGATTATAAAAACTCAAATCCCTATTTCAAATTTCAGGTTCTACATGAAGTTATGCACTGCACCAGCGATCTGACAGGACACTCAACATCAAAGCTTTGGTTAATCCAGCTGTTAATTCTATCGATAGCTCTAATAGCGAACAAAGAACTTACCCTGGTCGGATTCTCTCTATTGGTTTTGACATTCGCTTTTATTTCATTAACAAGGCTTCTATTTTCTTCACAAGTGAACGAACTTGAAAACGAAGTAAAATCTGATTATTTGGCTATTTCTTTCATGACAGAGAATGAAATTTCAGAGATATTATCGGATCCAAAAATGAGGCCTAAGCCAGATCTGAGCCTCGGAAAGCATAACCAAAGGAGAATTAAATATTTTGAAGAATTTCTGAGATCAAAGAAAATAAGTGATGATGATCTTGATTTAACGTACGAAAAAATTCAAAAAAAAGACTTCTCTAACTCGAAACTAAAAATTATGGAGTTGACCATTTTAGTTACAATATTTGGAATAGCCACGCAAACAACGCCACAAGAATGGAGCAATCTTTTATTATCATTTTTCGGATTAGCACTAGTAGTGTTAATGTTTGTTTTTTCGCAGATATTAAGGTTAGCGCTGAAACAAACAGCCGAATCGATTATATCCACCACATTTCCTAGAAAGGAAGAGACAACCACGTAGCGCAGCTCAAATTTTTGCACAGTGAAGGATCAAAAAATATTCGCCAACATTAATATGGCGAATATTATTTGAAAATAATGCTTAGAAGGCTTATTCACTTTCTCGAATAAAGTCTTTTAGATTGGATAAGAATCTAGGCCGATTTTCAATTTCAAACTTAAGTGCATCAATAGCGCCAGCAAGGATTGACGGTTCATCAATCTCGCGAGCAAGTGATATAGCGTCTCTTATCACAGACATTCGAGCTCTATGGGAATCAAACTCTGATTGCTGGACAGCTGAAAATCCCGCATATCTCTCAATAATTTCAATGATTTCGCGAGCACATTTTGCTTCGAGACTCGCCATTTCTTCTCTATGCCTAGCAATAACTTTCATCAATGACATAAGAGGATCGGCATATGCCTCTCGCGCCAAACCGATCTCGCTTCCCATTACCTTTGAAATCTCCATCCCCCCCCCGATATCAGTTCATACCGCGTAGTATTTCAGCAACTCTATTTGCCTCAGCATACATCCCAGAACTTATCATCAACTTTATTTCTTCGCTTAGCTCTTCAAAGTTTATTTTCATAAGATCAATTTCTAGCTTATAAGCTTGGTCAGCACTAAGAAAAACTTTTAGATTTTTTTCACGAGTTTCTCTGAGACTAACAACAAGCTTCTGATTCTCTAGAACAGTGTTAAGTCGCCTAGCAGAGTCAACAACAGCAGCAGCCATCGCAATGCCTGCACCTATTTCCCTTAGAGATGCAAAACGAGCGATGTTTATACCGCCTTTCATTACATTGAAAAGATCACTTGATGTGGACGGCATAGCTATTTTTCCAACATCAAACGGCTTGTCTATATTTTTTTTAAGATTTTCTAGAAGAATTTCGATTTTTTCTGGAATTTTAGCTTTTTCATCGTTACATTCAGCCACAGAATTCATTTCGATTATACTCGCGGTTTCTGACAACAGTTTGGCTTGAAGCTGCTGATACTGGCCTGAAAACTCAAAAAAACGTTCTTGCGCTTCTCTCGCTTCCGCTTCAATCTGATTTTTGAGCAACTCGAATTCTATCGCTTGGTCTTCGGCTTTCTTATCAGAATATTTGTCACTTGCATGTTTCGCAATAGCTGTGCCAATAGCGCCAAGTCCGATCCAAATCAATGGCAGCACCATATGCCTCCCCCTTCTATCTGCGAGCCAATTTCTCCGGAACATACCAATATCTCGAATGCTCCTGCAACCTGTATGAAATTACAGGTTCACGTAGCGCCTAGGATGTGGTGAGAGCAGCGAAGCCCACCGTGCCCACCTTCGACGAAATACCACTCCTTCCTCCGCAGGAAGCATGTCGCGAACATGCACCCTATCGCGCTCGAACGCGACGATCGCTGCGACGGATATATGGTGGGTTGACCGGCTTCGCCGTTAGGAGCCGCTGCGCTCAGCCCACCCTACGCCATCGGGTCGCAGGCTACGCGGCGAACGTATCCGTCGCCCGAATCAGCGCATCCGTGGTTTCCGGTTCGTACGCCGAGTGGCCCGACGCCGGCGAGATGATGAGCTGGCTTTTCGGCCAGACTTTGTGCAAATCCCACGCATTCTGGATCGGGCAGACCACGTCGTAGCGGCCGTGGACGATCACGCCGGGGATGTCGGCGATCTTGTGCGCGTCGCGCAGCAACTGGTCTTCGACCTCGAAGAAGCCGCCGTTGACGAAGTAATGGTTTTCGATGCGCGCGAATGCCAGCGCGAATGCGGTGTCTTCGTGGCCTGCGACGAAATCCTGGTCCACGTGCAGGAAGCTGGTCGCGCCTTCCCAGACGCTCCAGGCGCGCGCGGCGGCGAGGCGCGTGGCGTCGTCGTCGCTGGTGAGGCGCCGATGGAATGCGGAAATCAAGTCGTGGCGTTCGACCGATGGAATCGCGGCGATGTAGTGCTGCCAAGCATCGGGGAATAAACGCGAGGCGCCTTCTTGATAGAACCACTCCAGCTCCCAGCGCCGCAGCATAAAGATGCCGCGCAGCACCAATTCGGTGACGCGCTCGGGGTGGGTTTCGGCGTACGCCAGCGCGAGCGTGGAGCCCCACGAACCGCCGAACACTTGCCAGCGTTCGATCCCGAGCGTCGTGCGCAATGTTTCGATGTCGGCGACCAAATCCCACGTGGTGTTGTTGACCAAATCCGCATGCGGCGTGGAGCGCCCGGAGCCGCGCTGATCGAACAGCACGATGCGATATTTCGATGCATCGTGGAAGCAGCGCATCTTCGCGCTGCAGCCCGCGCCGGGGCCGCCGTGCAGCATGACCACCGGCTTACCGTTGGGATTGCCGCATTGTTCGTAATACAGGACGTGGCGGTCGTCCACCGCGAGCGTGCCGCTGTCGTAGGCGTCGATATCGGGATAGAACGTGCGCATGAATAAGGTTCCTGGCAAGTCGGTGGCGCGTGCGATGACGCAGTCTAACGCAAGGCGGCCGCCGGTCTTGCGGCATCCGCCAGCAGCAAACCGAAGGCGCGCGGCGCGAACTGGAACCGGCCTGCGCGCGCAGCCTGCGCCGCGAAGGCGCGCACCGCAGTGAGGGCTTCCGCGCTCTGCGTCTGTTTGAAGATGCCGGCCATCGTGGGATCGTCGCGGGTCAGCGCATCGACCATCAGCAGTGTCTGTATGGCGTGGTCGAGGTTGGGCGCACCCGGCCCGACGAAATCGCGATTGCGCGCGTACAAACCCAAGCGTAGCGCGGTTTCGATTTCGCGTCGTTCGTCGCTGGCTGCAGGCAACTGCGGCGCCAAAGCCGCCAGCGCACGCAACATGATGTAGTGATAGGCGGGGCGCGCATTGTGCGGATCGTACCAGCGCCCGACGTTCGGCCCATCGCGTAATTGCCCGGGGATCACGCCATAGCGCGCTTTATCCAGCGCCGCATCGCGATAGCGCGTCTCACCGGTGCGCCGATACATTTGGGCAAGCAGATAGACGCTGAAACTGTTGTAGTTCCAATTCGCGGATAGCGGCTGCGCCAATGCCCAGTCGGCGGCGCGCTGCGCGGCGTCGCGATAGCGCGCTTCGCCGGTCGCGTCGTAGAGCGCCAGCATCGCGGCCCCGCATTCGCCGTTATCGAACTGCAGGCCGCCGTCGCCGAGATCGTTGATCAGCCAGCCGTTGCGCACGACCTGCGCCAACCGACCATCGCGTTCAGCGCGTTTGAGAAAGCGTTCGGCGGCACGGAACGGCGGCGCATCCGATGCGCCGCGCGAGGCCGGAAACGGAAACACGCCATTGCCCGCTTCGCGCTGCGCCCACAACAGCACATCTCCCGCTTCGATCGCGATCGCTAACGCACGCTCAGCATCCTGCGGCGAGGCGTCGCGCATCGCCAAGGCGCCGACCACCGCTTCGGCCGGTTCGCGCAGGGGATGTGCCAGCGCGGTGGGATCGAGCCCGACCTTCCACCAACGCAAGGCTTGTAAACGATCCAACGCAGGCGCGACCAGCGCCGCGGCTTCGGCGGCGGACAGCGGCGCCACACCGCGCGGCATTGGCCGATAGCGATCGGCGACCTCCGGCACGCCCGCGCGCGCGCCGAGCGCGCGGTTCGCCTCGGCGCCGACGGCCTCGATCGCGGCGAGATCGCGTGCGGCCATGGCCTTGCGCAGACGAACCTCTAATGCCCGCGTTACCGCCGCTGGTGCTACGGCCGCCTGCGCGGCATGGTCGCCCTCGTCCGGCGCCTGCGCCATCGGCGCGCGGCAGGCCATCAGTACGAAGACGCATAGCAGCGGCGCCATGCGTCTTGTCCACGCGGGCATTGGCGGGTGCTGATTCGAAATGCGATGCGTCTGCGGCATGGTCGGCTCCCAAGAGATGCTGCAGCCTGCGCCAGAAAGCGACCGCTCAGCGCCTGCCGATGGTCACGCGGTCGCGCTGCTCAAGATCGGCGTAGGTATGGAGCGTATGGAAGCCCGAAGCGCGCAGCATGCCGCGCACCGCTTCGGCTTGATTCCAGCCGTGTTCGAACAGCAGCCAGCCGCCGGGATTCAGATGCGCAGGGGCATCGCGCACGATCAGGCTGATCGCATCCAAGCCGTCGCGCCCGGACGACAACGCTTTGGCCGGCTCGTAGCGCAGATCGCCGCGATGCAGATGCGGGTCGTGTTCGGCGATGTAAGGCGGGTTGCTGGCGACCAGATCGAACGTTTCGCCTTGCAGCGGCGCCCACCAACTGCCCTGGCGCAGTTGCAGGTTGCTCAGACGCAGCGCGCTGGCATTCGTCGCCGCGACCTGCAGCGCGGCGGGGCTGATATCGGTGGCGATCACCTCGGCGTTGCGGCGCTCGTAGGCGAGCGCAAGCGCGATCGCACCGCTGCCGGTGCCCAGATCGGCAATACGCACGCCCGCTGTGGTCGCGGTGCGTTCGAGCGCCAGCTCGACCAAACGCTCGGTTTCCGGGCGCGGAATCAGGGTGTCAGGCGTGACCACCAGATCGAAGGACCAAAACCCACGGCGCCCGGTCAGATAGGCGACCGGCTCGCCCTGCGCACGTCGCGCGATCAAGCCCTCGTAGCGCGACAGTTCGGCGGGCTGAACGGATGCGTCGCCGTGCGCATAGAGCCAAGCGGTGGTCCGCGACAGCGCGTGCGCGAGCAAAACGGTCGCGTCGCCGCGTTCGATGCGTTCGCAGGCGTGGCGCAGGACTGCATCCAGCCGGTGGCGTTCACTCGTCATCATGGTGGCTATCGTAGCCGGTGACGGCAACGCACTTCTCCCCTTTCGCCGCCTGCGCGGCATCGAGCACCCTCAATGCGTCCTCTCTTTTCGACGGCTCGCGCGGTGCGCGCGATCGTCATCGCGACCCTCGTTATCGCGACCCTGGCCCTGGGCTTGACCGGCTGCCAAAGCCTCGGCTTCGGCGCGATCAACGCTGGCCTCGCGGGCGCCGACGCCAGCGTGGTGTATGCGCCGGATCGCAACCTTGCCTTGGACGTGTACGTTCCAGCGAGCAGCCGGCGTGACGGCAGCAACGCCACAACGAGCAACTCCACGACAAGCAACTCCACTACAGTCGGCGCCGCGCACGCGCGCGCCGATGAAGCGCACGCTTCGCATCCGGTGGTGGTGTTCTTCTACGGCGGCACATGGCGCAGCGGCCGTCGCGAAGACTATCGCTTCGTCGGCCGGCGTTTGGCGGAACTGGGCGCCGTGACGATCGTCGCCGATTACCGAACCGCGCCGCGCAGCGTCTTCCCCGGCTTCGTCGAGGACGCCGCCGCAGCCGTGGCCTGGGCGAAACGGCATGCGGCGGACTACGGCGGCGATCCAGCCCGCGTGTATGTCGCCGGCCACTCCGCAGGGGCGCATATCGCGGCCCTGGTCGGCGCCGATCCGCGCTATCTCGCGGTCTACGGGCTGACACCGCGCGATCTGGCGGGCGTGATCGGGCTATCGGGGCCGTACGACTTCGAGATCGCCGGCTACGAGGATGTCTTCGGGCCGGAAGCGCAGTGGCTGCAGACGCAGCCGGTGAATGCCATCGATGGCGATGAACCGCGGTTTTTGCTGATTCATGGCGCCGATGACGAGACGGTAGAACCTCAGGACAGCCAGATCCTGGCGGACCGGCTGCGCGCGGCGGGGGTCGAAGCGACAGTGCTGTGGCTGCCGGGGGCCGGGCACCTCGCGCCGCTCGTCGCGATGCGCCAGCCGGATCGCCAGCCGGAGATGTTCGAGGCGATCCGCGCATTCATTGGCATCGAGGCGCAGGCAACGCGCATCGAAAGCGGCCGGCTGGGGAACGTTGAAACCCGCAGCGAGACGCCTCTGTGAAGCGCCCTAGCGAGAGTGCTAGCACCTTCAACCCTACTGAAATAGGCAATACCTATTGATTCGATATACTCAATTGATTTGGCTGATTGATAATCGTTGTCTACACTATCGCGTATTGCGATTGACTCAATCTCTTCATCCCCCTCCCTAAGGAATCACCGATGTCGCTTATCAACACCACGGTCAAACCGTTCAAGACCACTGCCTATCACGCGGGCGAGTTCGTTCAAGTCAGCGACGAATCGCTGAAGGGCAAGTGGTCGGTCCTGATCTTCATGCCGGCCGCCTTCACGTTCAACTGCCCGACCGAAGTGGAAGACGCCGCCAACAATTACGCCGAGTTCCAGAAAGCCGGCGCCGAGGTCTACATCGTCACCACCGACACCCATTTCTCGCACAAGGTGTGGCACGAAACCTCCCCCGCAGTGGGCAAGGCCCAGTTCCCGCTGGTCGGCGACCCGACCCATCAGCTAACCCGCGCCTTCGGCGTGCATATCGAAGAAGAAGGCCTGGCTCTGCGCGGCACCTTCATCATCAACCCGGAAGGCGTGATCAAAACCCTCGAAATTCACGACAACGCCATCGCCCGCGACGTCTCCGAAACCCTGCGCAAGCTCAAAGCCGCGCAGTTCGTCGCTGCCAACCCCGGTCAGGTCTGCCCGGCGAAGTGGAAAGAAGGCGCGGACACGCTGAAGCCGTCGCTGGATCTGGTCGGCAAGATTTGATCGATAGCAACCGATCGAAGCGCCGCACCGGCGACACCGCGAACGGCACGTGCATGCCGCTCGCACTGCGATGAGACACTGCAGCACTGTCGTTTTGTTCGTCACAGCTCCACCTGCAACATCACCTGTACCTGCAACCTCCACAGCAACCTCCGCATCACCCCCGGCGAAGCACGATGCTTCGCCGGGTTTTTGATCGCGATTGGCGCTGCCGATCTGGCGCCGTCCTTGCACCAGCGCCGTGTGCCGCTTCGGATCGCTCCCCCGTTCCGGAAACACTTCGCGGGCCGTTTTCTCCCGGCATAGAACTGTGGTCGCAAGCCGCAGCTGGGAACGCTGTTTTTCCCTCCCCCATTTTGAGGATTCGTTCGTGCTCGACGCCGATCTCAGGGCCCAATTACAGGCCTATCTACTCAAACTCACGCGTCCGGTCGAATTGATCGCCGCGCTCGACAACGGCGCGAAATCTCACGAATTGCGTGAACTGCTGGTCGAACTGACACAGCTCTCCGACAAGGTCTCGCTGCGCGAAGTGCGCGAGCCCGGCGACCGTGTGCCCTCGTTCGCGATCGCCAGCCCGGGCCATGCGATCGCTTTGCGCTTCGCGGGGCTGCCGATGGGCCACGAATTCACATCGCTGGTGCTCGCGCTGCTGCAGGTCGGCGGGCATCCATCGAAACTCGCCGCCGATGTCATCGAGCACATTCGCACGCTCGATACGACTGGCTTCGGCGGCGCGCTCGCGTTCGAGACCTATTTCTCGCTGAGCTGCCAGAACTGTCCCGACGTGGTGCAAGCGCTGAATGTGATGGCGGTGCTTAACCCGCGCATATCGCACGTTGCGATCGACGGCGCGCTGTTCCAATCGGAAGTCGATGCACGGCAGATCATGTCGGTGCCGGCGGTGTATCTCAACGGCCAGCCCTTCGGTGCCGGCCGCATGGGTGTGCCGGAGATTCTGGCCAAACTCGACAACGGCGCAGAAGCGCGTGAAGCAGACAAGATTGCGAAGAAAGCTGCATTCGACATGTTAATTGTCGGCGGCGGCCCGGCCGGCGCGGCGGCAGCGATCTATGCGGCGCGCAAAGGCATTCGCACCGGCATTGCCGCGGAGCGCTTCGGCGGCCAAGTGTTGGACACGATGGCGATCGAGAATTTCATCTCGGTGCAAGAAACCGAAGGCCCGAAGATGGTCGCCGCGTTGGAACAGCACGTGCGCCAGTACGATGTCGACATCATGGATCTGCAGCGCGCCGAAGCGCTGCGCCAGGGCGCGGACGGTCTGTTTGAAATCGAACTGAGCAGCGGTGTATCGCTGAAAGCCAAAAGCGTGATCGTGAGCACCGGCGCGCGCTGGCGGCAGATGAACGTGCCTGGCGAGGCCGAGTACCGCAATCGCGGCGTCGCCTACTGCCCGCACTGCGATGGCCCCTTATTCAAGGGCAAGCGCGTGGCAGTGATCGGTGGCGGCAACTCCGGCGTGGAGGCGGCGATCGACCTCGCTGGCATCGCCGCTCACGTCACCGTAATCGAATTCGACACCACACTCCGCGCCGACGCTGTGCTGCAGCGCAAACTGCACAGTCTGCAGAACGTGGACATCGTGCTGTCAGCGCAGACAACCGAAGTGCTTGGCGACCGCCGCAAGGTCACGGGGCTGGTCTATCACGATCGATCGAGCCACGAGCGCCGCACGCTGACGCTCGACGGAATCTTTGTGCAAATCGGTCTGCTTCCCAACACCGAGTGGCTTAAAGACACGCTCGAACTGACAGCACGCGGCGAAATCGTGATCGACGCGCGCGGACAGACCTCGCTGCCCGGCGTATTCGCCGCCGGCGATGCGACCACGGTGGCGTACAAGCAGATCATTATCGCGATGGGCGACGGCGCGAAAGCCGCGCTGGGCGCATTCGATCATCTGATCCGCAGCAGCGCGCCAGTCGCGACTCTGTCGGAGCCGTCGGTGGCGTGAAGCGATGGCCGCGCCAGTCGCTGATGCGCCGTAGCGATAGCGCGAGTTGCTGAGCCGCTGACCTTGGCAAAATACTGCTCCAAGCCGGCCGCTTGAATAGCGCCGCCTCTGTGGCGGCAGGCTGGAGACCGGCGCTACCCACGCAACGCAATTGGCGCGAGTTCGGCGGCACGGACCGTCCTGTAAGAACTGACCGTTGCGTCGACTAGATGCATGGCCTTTAATGGCCGATCGGCGATCAGTACCGCCGCGCTCTGAGTGCTCACTTATGAATCTGCGCGATCTGAAGTACCTCGTCGCACTCGCCGATCACACCCATTTCGGCCGTGCCGCTGCGGCCTGCTTCGTGAGCCAGCCGACGCTGTCCACGCAGATCAAGAAACTCGAAGACGAGCTCGGCGTCGCACTGGTCGAGCGCGCGCCGCGTCGTGTGATGTTGACGCCTGCCGGCCGCGATGCCGCCGAACGCGCGCGGGTCATCATTGCCGAAGTCGAACAGATGAAAGAAGCCGCGCGCCGCACTCAAAACCCCGAAGCGGGCACAGTGCGGTTGGGCATTTTCCCCACGCTCGGGCCGTATCTGCTGCCGCACGTGGTCCGGCGCATCCGTGGCCGCTTTCCGCAGTTGGAACTGCTGCTGGTCGAAGAAAAAACCGATGTGATCCTGCGCCAGTTGCGCGACGGCAAACTCGATGTCGGCGTGCTGGCGCTACCGCTGCACGACGAGCAATTGCATCTGGAATTCCTGTTTGAAGAACCGTTCCTACTCGCGGTGCCGGAAGGACATGCACTGGCGGAATACGACGCACTGAGCATGCGCGATTTGGCCAACGAAAGCCTGCTGCTGCTCGAAGACGGCCACTGCATGCGCGAGCAATCGCTGGATGTTTGCCACCTCGCCGGCGCTAGCGAAAAAAACGGCTTCCGCGCGACCTCGCTAGAAACGCTGCGGCAGATGGTGGCGGCCAACGTCGGCATCACCCTGCTGCCGATGCTGGCGGTGAAGCCGCCGGTCGCAGCGTCGCCCGATGTCCGTCTCGTGCCGTTCCACGACCCGCCGCCGACGCGCAGGATCGCAATGGTGTGGCGCCGCAGCTCAGCGATGTCGGAATTCCTGAGCAAACTCGCTGCGCTGTTCCGAGACTTGCCTGAAGATCTGCTGTCGGCAACACCGCTTCCGCTCAAGCCGGCGAAACAACCGCGGAAATCATCGGCATGACCTGCGGTATTCGCGCGTTCGTACCGTCCGATGCCGACGCGGCGTTGGCGGCATGACCGACAAGCGATCATCATGCGTCATCGCAGGGCCAACGCCATCCCGCACACACTGCCGACCGTCGCAAGGTAGGTCCCAATGACATTGAAAGGCTCGTTAACCGAAGAGAATCTGAAGCAGGCCTTCGCCAGCGAAGCCCAGGCGAACCGCCGTTATCTATATTTCGCCCAAAAAGCGGACATCGAGGGTCATACCGATGTCGCAGCGGTGTTCCGCTCCACCGCAGAAGGCGAGACCGGCCACGCCCACGGTCATCTTGAGTACCTTGAGCAATGCGGCGACCCGGTCACCGGCTTGCCATTCGGCAGCACCTCCGACAACCTGAAGTCCGCGATCCACGGCGAAACCCACGAATACACCGACATGTATCCGGGGATGGCGAAAACGGCACGCGACGAGGGCTTCGACGACATCGCCGATTGGTTCGAGACCCTGGCCAAAGCCGAACGCTCGCACGCCAACCGTTTCCAGAAAGCGTTGAACGAATTGGGGTGAAGGTTTTCGCGAATCGTGCGCGATGCATCGAGGGCTGAGACTTTTTGGGCGATGGCGGGCCGGGGCCCGCCCTACGTGACGACATCGCTGTGGCCGCATTCTGAGCGCAATCGGAGACGATGCGATTGTGGAATCCGGGTTCGCCCATCTACAAACAGGCTCTACAGCGGCCCAATAAAAACGACCATGACCGCCCTCACCCGCAACGATCTCTACCCACTCGAAATTTATGCCATCGAACGCGCTGCATTTCGAGCGCGGGTGCTCGCGCACAAGCGCTCGCGCAAGCTGCATCTTGGCGATCACGTGACACTGTTGTTCGAGGATCGACTGACGATCCATTACCAGATTCAGGAAATGCTGCGAATCGAGCGCATCTTCGAGCCCGATTCGATCCAAGACGAACTCGATGCCTATAACCCGCTGATTCCCAGCGGCAGCGATCTTAAAGCGACGATGCTGCTCGAATACCCGAACCCGAACCAGCGCCAGCGCGAATTGGCGCGCCTGAGTGGAATCGAACATCGGGTGTTCGCCGAGGTGGTCGGCCACGGTCGCGCCACCACCCACGCCGATGAGGACATCGCCCGCAGCAACGGCGACAAAACCGCAGCCGTGCATTTTCTGCGCTTCGCGTTCTCAGCGGAGCAGATCGCCGGCCTGCGCGCTGGTGCGCCGCTCGCGTTCGGCATCGACGATGCGCGGATGCCGATGCGGATCGACATCACTGGCGCGACGCGCGATGCATTGCTTCAAGATTTTGCCTAAAGCCATCGACGCTCTACACTTCTGGCTATCCGCCGCCGAGAACACCGAGTACACCCATGATTCGCTGGATCGTCGTCCTTTTGCTGGTGCTACTCGGCGTCTCGATGTACGTATCGCATCAACGCTCGACACGCGCGCAGGGCGCCGCGATCGACGCGACGATCGCTGGTGGCGTCTCCGCGAATGGCTCGGCTTCCGCTTCGCCGCAGGTCTTGGCCAGCGGCTGCACGCCGCCGCCCGCGATCGCCTTCGGCGACGGCCCGCTGCAAACCGATGCGCCCAGCGCGATGACGCCGTTCGCGCATGACGACGCGCTGCTCAAGCCGCTTGCGGGTTTCAGCGTTGATGCGCGCGTGCTGTCGGCCAAAACCTACGGCAGCGACCGTGAGGCGAAATACGCTCCGATCGACCTTGCATTGGGCTGGGGACGGATGCGCGACGATGCTGTGCTGTCGAAATTGGACATCTCGCAATCCGGCCGCTGGTACAGCTACCGCTGGAGCGATCAGCCGCCGATCGCGGCCGATGAGATCGTGCGCAGCAGTGCGAACATGCACATGATTCCGTCCAATGCGGCAGTTGCCGATGCGCTGGACGATCTGGACGCCGACGACCGCATCCGCATCGACGGCTGGTTGGTGCAGGTCGAAGCGCAGGACGGTTGGCGTTGGCGCAGTTCGCTCAGCCGCGAGGATAGCGGCCAGGGCGCCTGCGAAGTGGTGTATGTCTGTGCGGTCGCGAAACGATGAAGCAGCGGATTGCGCATGCCGTCGCGTGCATGCCGTCGCATGCTTTCTGCGGTGTTCTACGCCGGGTCGATACCGATTGGGCAACTGACGCCGGTCCCGCCCAAGCCGCAATAGCCGTTGGGATGTTTCGACAAATACTGCTGATGTTCCTCTTCGGCGTAATAAAACACCGGCGCCGGATGCAAAATCTCGGTCGTGATCTCGCCGTAACCGGCCATGCGCAGCTGCGCCTGGAACGCATCGCGACTAGCGATCGCGATGGCGTATTGCGCTTCAGTGTCGCAATAGATCGCCGAGCGATATTGGGTGCCGGTGTCGTTGCCTTGTCGCATGCCTTGGGTGGGGTCATGGCTCTCCCAAAACGTCTTCAACAGCGACTCGATCGACACCGCCGCCGGATCGTAGACCACCAGCACCGCTTCGGTATGCCCAGTTTCACCGCTGCACACTTCCCGATAATTGGCGTTCGGCGTTAAGCCGCCGGCATAGCCGACCGCCGTGGTGAACACACCTGGTAGCGACCAGAACTTGCGTTCGGCGCCCCAGAAGCAGCCCATCCCGAACTGCACGCGCGCCTGCCCCGCAAAACCGCCGCGCAGCGGGCGGCCGTGGATGTGATGGGTGTTGCGCAGCGTCATTTCGGCGTCGCGACCCGGCAGCGCGCGCTCCGGCGTTGGCAAGCGCTGCTTGTGAGCGCCGATTCCGAGCAATTTTTCGAACATGTTATCGAGCATGGGGCACTCCTATGACTGTTTGAAGAATATGGGCGCGTTCGCGCAGAACAACCGCAGCGGCTAAAGCGCAGCGATCGCGGGTGACATTGATATCGACAAGAAGCAACGCCAACGGCCTCGGTTGCGTGTGCCTGTGCAACATGTCTCTCAATCGCAAATGAACACACCGTCTGTCATCTCGAACGCCCGCGTAGCGGGTGGAGGGGCCTGCTGTTGTGCCGCCACTGGCCACAAGCAGGTCCCTCCTCGGGCTTCGCCCTCATTCGGAATGACAGGAATTTCCAGGCTCGGGATAGCGAACAGGCGCTTACGCACCAGCGATGGTCGATCGCGGCTTGAACACAGCCTGCGCCACCTGCACGCGGTTGCGTCCCGCGCGCTTGGCGGCGTAGAGCGCGCGATCGGCGCGTTCGAGCGCCGGCTGCGGCAGGGATTCGCCATCGAGGCGGTTAGCCACGCCGATGCTGACCGTCAGCCGCAGGGCGCGATCGTTCCAGATGAATTCGGCGGCTTCGACCGCCACGCGCAATTCCTCTGCGACTGCCCGCGCTATTTCGGTCGGCCGCCCCGGCAGAATCACCACGAACTCCTCGCCGCCGTAGCGGCCGAGAAAATCCTCTGCGCCCAGCGTCGTCCTGAGCAACCGCGCCAACTCGCGCAGGCAGAAATCGCCGCAGGCGTGACCGAGCATGTCGTTGCATGTCTTGAAGTGATCGATGTCCACGAACAGCACTGACAGCGGCTGTCCACTGCGATGCGCTTGCAGGAAGTTGCGCGAAAGCGCTTGATCGATGCTGCGCCGGTTCATGCTGCCGGTGAGTGCGTCCACCTCGGCCGTTTGGCGCAATTTCAACGACGTGAACGCTTCGTCAATCTGGGCCACGACGATGCGCGCCAATTCGCGGGCAATGACCAGTTCTTCCGGGTGAAAAGCGGTCGCGCCGCTGCGTTCCAGCACCAGCGCACCCCAGGCAGGCGCACGAATCGGCATCGATATCGCCGCTTCCATCGCCACCGGCACCTCTTCGCCGGCCTTGGTGACCGGGTATTGCAGCTCGACCGTGCCCGACAATGGCTGGCGCAGCGTCTGCAGCCGCTGCAGATCGTGTTCGGACATGCGCTCCAGCGCCGCTGCCGGCCAGGACACCAGGGTGTCCCGCCCGAGGTGGCCGCGGGTCATCGCCAACGCAAGACTCGTCGGCACGATGCGATGCAGATGCTCCAGCAGCAAGCGGTAAGCGGTCTGCTGGATCTCATTCTCGTCCAAACCGCGCAGGCCCATCTGCAGGGCGGTGAGCAATTCGGAGCGCACCGCTTCACGATAGAGCTTGCGTTCGGATTCTTCGCGCGCACGCTGCTCGCGATCGCGCTGTTCGCGGTACTTGCTGATGCGGCTGATCAAACCGACCGACAGCATCAATGCACAGAAGACGATCGCGATTTGGTAGCCGTAATGCGTCCACAACGTGCCGGCGACGATACCTGTGGCGGTCAACTCCGACAGCGCGACGGCCGCGACGATACCGAGTACAGAACACAGCACTGCGGCGGCCATCGTGACCCGACGACGCCACGCATCGATCAACATCAACAATGCAGCGATGCCGCCCGCCATCCAGACGACAGGCAACAGCCACGACACCGCGCCGCTGGTACGCGCACCCCAAGCGATCAATACCCCAGCGAGCAACAGCAGGATGACGTTGCCGATGTTGATCGTCCGCGTCCAATCCGGGCGCGCTCTGGGTAAGTCGGTGAAACGCAGCAAGATGCGCAGTGCCGCAGCCTCGAAGATCAGCGACATCGCGCCGAAACCGCCGCTGCCGAGCTCAGCTAACACGCCCAGACCATCGAATTGATACAAATGGCCGTTGTAGGTCGCGATCTGCAGCAGACTGACCGCACAGAAACCGAAAAACGACAGGAAGGTCAGGTCGCGCGAGGCGAAGTACAGCGCCAACGCCAGCAAGCCGAGCGTAAACAGGCTGGCGTAGGCGGTGACGGTGATCAGCGTCGCCCGCTGCATGTACTCCATCACCACAGCCTCCGACACCACTTCCGGCCGTAACGACGCCATCCGCAGCGACGAGGCGTCCAGACGGAGACGAATATCGCCCTCCCAGGCGCTCGGCAGACGAAAGACATAACCCATCGGCAGGATGCCGTCCTCGGCCGACGGCACCAAAAAGCTGCGCGCGCTGGAATGCCACTGTTCGCCCGCAGACAACCGAATGCTGTCCAGCGGGACGCGGCGCATCCACACCACCCAATGCGGAGATTCGGACCCCTGCCGCGGCAGGGTGAAACTCAGATCGGCCTGCGACCGATGGCCAGCGCCCTTGAGTAAGAGCGCTTGGCCGTCGCGACTGATCGCCATGGCTTGCCCGAGCGAATCGGGCTGCGCTTCCAGAGTAATCGGGATCTTGGTTGCATTAGGCCGCGTCGGCCCGCCCGCAAAAAATAGATAGAGCAGCAGTAGCGGCAGCAAAGCGAGACCACCAATGGCAAGCCAGTGGCGTTGGAGCTTGTCCGCATCGACCAACGTCACCATGGCCTCAGACCTGTCCAACGCGAGCACGCGCCCGCCCTGGCTGGCGCAAAAGCGCCCGTCGTCGCACATTTTGCGCGTTCGTCATACGTATCGACTCGTTGGCCGTCTCGTTGTGGTAATTGGCGTGTCCCCCAGAACACCCCGGTGGCTGGGCCGCATCGCGTCCACGCACCGAGCGCGTCACAGTATCACTTCAATCTGTCCCGCCACAGCCCGCCCTCGACCCAGGCTCGGCTAAACTGGGCGTTTTCACGACTATCGTCACAATGAACCCTGAACACTCCATGGCTGCCGCCCACAGCGAGGGCGCCGCAGACGTCCGGTCGGACGCACCTCGGCAGGATTTTATCCGCCAGATCGTTCGCGAAGACCTCGCCAGCGGCAAGCACGCAGCCATCAGAACGCGCTTCCCGCCCGAACCCAACGGCTATCTGCACCTGGGCCACACCCGCGCGATCTGGACCGATTTCGGCATCGCTCAGGAGTTCGGCGGCCGCTGCAACCTGCGTCTGGACGATACCAACCCAGCGCGCGAAGACCCCGAATACGTCCGCGCGATTCAAGACGACGTGCGCTGGCTCGGCTATGCGTGGGCCGAACTTCGGCATGCCTCCGATTATTTCGACGTGTTCTACCTCGCCGCCGAAAAACTCATTCGCCAGGGCGACGCCTTCGTCTGCGACCTCAGCGCCGATGACGTGCGCGCCTATCGCGGCAATCTGATCGAACCGGGCCGCGAATCGCCGTTCCGTACCCGCAGCGTCGAGGACAACCTCGACCTGTTCCGGCGCATGCGCGCGGGCGAGTTCCCCGATGGCGCGCGCACGCTGCGCGCGAAAATCGACATGAGCAGCGGCAACATCAATCTGCGCGACCCGGCGATCTACCGGATCAAACACGTCGAACATCAGAACACCGGCAACGACTGGCCGATCTATCCGATGTACGACTACGCGCATTCGCTCAGCGACGCCGCCGAAGGCATCACCCATTCGCTGTGTACGCTGGAATTCGAAGATCACCGCCCGCTCTACGATTGGTGCGTGAGCAAGGTCGATCTGGCGAATCATCCCGAACTGCTCAAGCCACTGACCGATCGCGGGCTGCCGTTCGAAGCCAGCCAACCGCGACAGATCGAATTCTCGCGCTTGAATCTCAATTACACGGTGATGAGCAAGCGCAAGCTGATGACCCTGGTGGACGAAGGCCTGGTAGATGGCTGGGGCGACCCGCGCATGCCAACGCTGCAGGGCATCCGCCGCCGCGGCTATACGCCGGAGGCGCTGAAACTGTTCGTCGCGCGGCTGGGCCTATCGAAGCAGAACTCGCTGATCGATTACTCGGTGCTGGAAAACACGGTGCGCGAGGATCTCGACGCGCGTGCGCCGCGACGCATGGCGGTGATCGATCCGCTGAAATTCGTGCTGACCAATCTGGCGGACGATCACGCCGAAACGCTGACGTTCTCGAATCACCCGAAAGACGAGTCCTTCGGCACGCGCAAGGTGCCGTTCGCGCCTGAGCTGTGGATCGAACGCGAGGATTTCGCCGAAGTGCCGCCGAAGGGCTGGAAACGGCTGATCCCCGGCGGCGAAGTGCGGCTGCGCGGCGCCGGTATCGTGCGCTGCGATGATGTGGTGAAAAACGACGCTGGCGAGATCATCGAACTGCGCGGCACCCTGGATCTGGAATCGCGCCCCGGCATGCCCGGCGCGGACCGCAAAATTAAAGGCACGATCCACTGGGTCAGCGCCCGCGACGCGGTGCCGACCGAGTTTCGGCTGTATGACCGCCTGTTCACCGTGCCCAACCCGGACACCGAGGACGACGGCAAGACCTACCGCGACTATCTGAATCCCGAGTCGCGCCGCAGCGCGCACGGTTACGTCGAACCGGCGGCAGCGAACGATCGCGCCGAACAAAACGTCCAGTTCGAGCGCATCGGTTATTTCGTCGCCGATCGCTTCGATCATTCGCCGCAGGCCCCGGTGTTCAACCGCAGCGTCAGCTTGCGCGACACATGGGCCAGCGGCAATTAAGGCGTCTATCAAAATAAAGCGGTCACCCCGAGCGCAGCGAGGGGCCTGTTTGTGCTATCGATGTGTGCTATCGATGTAAAAGCCGAACATCAGCTTCCTCGCGACGCTCGGAATGACATGTTGATAGATGCTGTTAACGAAGGAGACGATCAAGATGCGCGTACATGTTCTTTTGTTCTGTGCCGGCTTACTTAGCGCATGCCTGTTCGCCGGCTGCGCTGCGCAATCGCCGGAGACGCCGTCGCCGCCATCAGCGCAGCCGTCGCCATCGACTGCCGCGGTGCAAACGCCGACCGCAGCGACGACGCAGCCCGTGCCTACGACACCGTCGCCGACGCAAACGCCCGCTGCCGCAACAGCGCCGACTGCGGCTGCGCCTGCGACTACGCCGCCCGCCCCGGCTGCGCCGCCTTCGGCTGCAGAAAAAACCAAGGATGCGCTCGCCGATAAGGCCTCGGGTTTCGATCCGAGCGCTCCCGACCGGCGCTGTAACGTCGACAGCGATTGCGCGGTCAAAGATGTCGGCAATTGCTGCGGACGTTTTCCGATGTGCGTGAACAAGAACGCCAGGACCGACCCCGCCGCAGTCAGCGCGCAATGCGCGAAACAGGGCATGGCCTCGATCTGCGGCTTCGAAGAAATCAGCGCCTGCCAATGCGTGAATGGGCAGTGCAAAAACGCCGGTAACGGCGCAGCGGTGATCATGTGATGCGGACCGCCGAGCGTCGAATGATGCAGGGCATCGAATCATCCAGGACTCAAATCATGCAGGACGTTGAATGATGTTGTACGCACAGGTGCATCTCACCCTGCCCGCCTGGGTCCATGAGCGCGTGGACACCAGCCGCACGTATGCGAGCGATGCCGACAAAGTCGGACTCGCGATCGCGCTGTCGGCGCACAACGTCGCGCACAACAGCGGCGGCCCGTTCGGCGCGGCGGTGTTCGGCCCCGACGATCGCATCGTCTCGGTCGGCGTCAATCGCGTGCTGCCGCAAAGTTGCTCCATCGCCCACGCCGAAATGATGGCCTACATGCTCGCGCAGCAGCGCATGCAGCGGGCGCGGCTCAATCGCGATGAACACGATGCGCCCTGCGGCCCGATCGTGCTCGCCACCTCGTCGCAACCGTGTTGTCAGTGCTACGGCGCAACGATTTGGGCCGGCATCGACCGTTTGCTGATCGGCGCCAGCGCCGAAGACGTGATGGCGCTGACCGCATTCGACGAAGGCCCGCTGCCCGCCGATTGGGTGGGCGAATTGGAGAAGCGCGAGATTCGCGTAAGCCGCGATATTGAACGCGACGCAGCGTGCGATGTGCTTCGCGCGTATGGCGCCGGCGGCGGTGCGCGCTATTGACGTTTCGCGCAGCGAAGGAACGACGCCAGTCGCGATGGCTTTTACACGGTTGGCGGCATCCATCGCGCACGCTAGCCAGATGGCGGCTCGGCGATGACGATCACTGAAGGCCTACTATGCTACTGCCGCGCCGGCTTCGAGCCCGAACTGGCCGCCGAGCTCACCGAGCGCGCCGCCGAGCGCGGTCTCAGCGGTTATGCGCGTACCGAACGCAACAGCGGCTATGTTGTTTTTCTCGGCGACGACGGCGATGCACTCTCGCAAGCGCTGCCGTTCGCCGAGCTGATTTTCGCGCGGCAAAAACTGCGCTTGATCACGGAGCTGCGCGGACTCGACCCGAAAGATCGGATCGCGCCGATGCTCGAAACGCTGCAGGCAGAAGCCCCCTCACCCGGCTTCGCCACCCTCTCCCCGCAGGGCGGGGAGAGGGAAGAGCGAGCACAGCGAGCGAGGGTGAGGGGCGCCTTCGGCACACTGCTCGTCGAACACCCGGATTCCGACGCATCCAAACCGCTCGCCGGTCTCGCCCGCAGCTTCGGCAATGCGCTGCGACCCGCGTTGCGCAAAGCGGGGCTGATCACCGCACAAGACAACCCGCGTCTGCCGCGGCTGCACGTGTGTTTCGTCGACGGCGACCACGCCTTTCTGGCCACAAGCGCCCCCGACGACAGCGCACCGTGGCCGATGGGCATTCCGCGCTTGAAACTGCTGGCCGAAGCGCCGTCGCGCTCGGCGCTGAAACTCGAAGAAGCCTTACTCACGCTGTTGAGTGCCGACGAACGCATGCATCTGCTGCGCGAAGGCATGCGCGCGGCCGATTTGGGCGCCGCGCCCGGCGGCTGGACCTGGGTGCTGACCCGGCATCGGCTGCAAGTGACCGCAATCGACAACGGCCCGCTGCGCCAGCACGTGATGGACAGCGGCTTGGTGCAGCATCTGCGCGCCGACGGTTTTTCCTGGCATCCGAGCAAACCGCTGGACTGGATGGTCTGCGACATGGTCGAACAGCCCAGCCGCGTCGCCTCACGCATGGCCGAATGGTTCCGCGAAGGCTGGTGCCGGCACGCGATCTTCAACCTCAAACTGCCGATGAAGAAACGCTGGCAGGAAACGCGGTTATGTTTGGATCGCTTCGCCACGCAGGCCGGCAAACCGCTGACCATCCGCGCGAAGCAGCTCTATCACGACCGTGAAGAAATCACGGTGTTCGCCACTACCGATACCCACCGTCGTCCATAACGTCTTTGTCGCGCATGAATATCGCTCCGCCAAGCCATCCAGCAATCCATCCAGCAATCCATCCTGCCATCCCAGACGATGTGCATGCCGAGATCATGCAGCGCCTCGCGCGCGCCGAAGCCGAGCATGATGTTCGCATCCTGCTGGCGGTCGAATCCGGCAGCCGCGCCTGGGGCTTCGCGTCGCCGAACTCCGACTACGACGTGCGCTTCATCTACGCGCACGCACCGCGCTGGTATCAGGCGGTGGATCTGGAAGAACGCCGCGACGTGATCGAATACCCGATCGTGGACGATATCGACCTCAACGGCTGGGATCTGCGCAAAGCGCTGCGGCTGTTCTGGAAATCCAATCCGGCCTTCGTCGAATGGATCCAATCGCCGATCCGCTACATCGAACGCGGCGATTTCGGCATGCACGCGCGCCGATTGCTGCCCAGCGCGTACTCAGTCGAAAGCGGCATGTACCACTACCGCAGCATGGCCAAAAATACCGAACGTGCCCATCTCCGCGACACGCAGGTCTCGCTGAAGAAATATTTCTACGCGCTGCGCCCGCTGCTGGCGGTGCTGTGGCTGGAACGCTACGCCGCGCCCGCGCCGATCGAATTCGACGCACTGCTGCATTTGATCGACGACCGCCCCGAACTGCGCCGCGCGATCGACGACCTGCTGCAACGCAAGCGCGCCGCACCCGAGAGCTGGGTCGGCGATGCGGTACCGGCGATCGGCGACTTCGTGACCGAACAGCTCGCACGCCTGGAGACGATGACGCCGGCGGTGGAACGCAGTGCCAGCGCCCTGCCCGGCCTCAATGCGCTGTTCCATGCGGTGTTGGACGAGACGCCCCCTTGAACAACTAGCAGGCTGCTGAAATACCTCTATCCAGGAGGTCTCAGTTCGCACGTCCGGCACATGTCTGGTACATGTCTAGCTGTGCTCACGGCGACAGCCTCGCGCGCGAGGCTGAACAGCGAAGCTGGCCCTGAGCGCAGCGAAGGGTGAGGCGCACAGCGCCGAATCA
>JANMGT010000002.1:0-35393 GCA_031374725.1 Lysobacteraceae bacterium
TGAAGTCTCGTTCCCTCTCACCGTGCGTAGCACGGGGAGAGGGTGGCCGAAGGCCGGGTGAGGGGCGCTCTTCGCAACGCATCACAGCGGCCTACCCCTCATGCTGTCTTCGCCCCTCATCCGGCGCTGCGCGCCACCTTCGTCCGGCCCTCGCGCACTGCGCTCGGGCGCTCATCGGCACGCGAGGCAGTGCCTCGCAAGCGCGCCTCTTCGTTCCAGCCCTCGCGCACTGCGCTCGGGCGCTCATCGGCACGCGAGGCAGTGCCTCGCAAGCGCGCCTCTTCGCCCCCGCTTTGCGGAGAGAAGGAAACACGCATCGATGCTGTCAGAGCGACGTAAATCGCGAAGTCAGCAGCATTCAAAATGGTTCAAACAGGGTGAAGCACTGCACTAGTACCAGCCTATCTAGCACCCGCATATCAGCCGAAACAACGGCTTCGCGTCACAACGCGGTGTTCATCATGATCGAGGCTGAAGTCCCTCCTACAAAGTAAACACCATTCGACGCAAGGCGATGCATTCGGCGCGTATGAACAGGCGCTTAGAAAAATACGCTGCCGATGCCGGACCTGTTGCGCCTCGTCCGCAAAGCTCGATTTGCTAGAATTTCGTTATGTCCAACACCATCGTCTCCGCCAGCAAATTCATCAGCCTCGTTTTGCGTCACCAACCCGAAGTGATCGGTCTACCGCTCGATAGCGAGGGCTGGGCCGAGATCGACGCATTGATTCGGTTATCGCAACCCCACCATCCGCTCACGCGCGCGCTGATCGACGAGGTCGTCGCGAGCAACAACAAGCAGCGCTTCGCGATCAGCAACGACGGTACGCGCATCCGCGCACGGCAGGGGCATTCGATCGAAGTCGAACTGGGCTTAGTCGCGATCGTTCCGCCGGAATACTTGTTTCACGGCACTGCGATGCACAGCGTCGAGCCGATTCGTCGCGAGGGCCTGAGCAAACGCAATCGCCAGCATGTGCATTTATCTGCCGAAGCCGAGACCGCGACCCGTGTCGGCGCGCGTCACGGCCGGCCAGTGGTGTTGCGTATCCACACAGCCGAGATGGTCGCCGCAGGGCATGCGTTCTTCCGTTCGGAGAACGGCGTGTGGCTGACCGATGCGGTGCCGGCCGAATTCATCGCCTTCGACGGCGTCTGAGAGCCTGTTCACGAACACGCGTCAGCGCTCGCGTTGTATGAACGAAGCTCACCGGCCGTCGCCCCAAAGCGGAGAATACGTTTTCAGGCCCGCAGCATCGGACGACAGGCACCGTAAAGTGCAGCCTCGTCGCGACCCTGCCATTGCCAACCCCCTCGTTTTGCAGTGGATTTATGCTGCAACGCAGCAAATGCAGGCGTCTGCCTTCGACGACGTTCTTCGTGAAACGCTCTGCTTTAAAAAGCCCTTTGCAAAAGCCCTGGAGGCCAGGATGCGCTCGTACTCTCACCGCCGCGGGACGTGGTTGCCCGCTGTGCTCGTTTTCCTGCTGACGCTCTTAGTGTCGGCCTGCGATTTCACTCTGCCATCGAATCCCGATGGTATCGGTTCTGGTCCACCCAGCAGCAGCGGCCCGCCGTCTAATGGCGGTGCGACCGGTGGTATCTGTAGTCCCACAACGCTCAACACCTTGCTCGATGCAGTACCGCCGTCGGCAGGCACATCACCGATCAACGTGCGCGTCCGCTACAACCGCGGCGATAGCAATTACGCCGACTGGGGCCTGCATCTGTGGCAGGTAAACGATGCCGGCCAATACATCGCCGACTATCCCGGCGTGACCTGGCCGCAGCCGCTGGTGCGTTCGGGCATCGACAGCTACGGCGCGTATTTCGACATTCAAGCAAGCGCTTTCACGAATCCGGCCGCTGCAGGCTTTGGCTTTATCGTGCATCCGCCGGGCCAGGGCGGCGATCCGGGCAACGACCGCGTGTGGAAATTCAGCGATGGCAACGAGATCTGGCTGCGCTCAGGCGATTCCACGATCTATCGCAGCAATCCGCTGACGACGACGCCGGACATCAACACCGTGCGCGTGCACTACAAACGCTTCGACGCTGCGTTTAATGACTGGGGCCTGCATCTGTGGCCGACCAGCGGCATCGATCCGAGCCGTCTGCAAGGTTTGACCCTCGACCAGTGGGGCAATCCGGTGCAGTTAGCATCCATGCCGAACTACGTCACGCAGGGCGCGAACGACATCGTGTTCGATCTGCCGGTGCTCAACCCGACCGGCGATGCCAATCGTCGCGCGGTGGAATTCATCATTCACGGCATGCCAAGCAATCCCAACGGTGGCGTGAATAACAAAGATGGCTGGAACGACAATATCCGCGTGCCATTCGGTGCGTTGAATATCGTCAATGGCGTCGGCCATATCTGGCTGATCGGCGGCGATGCGCGCGTGTTCTTCTCCACGCCCGACACCCGTCGCGTCTCCAGCACGGATGCGCGCGCGGTGTGGCTGACCCGCAATCTGATCAAGTGGCCGCAGGTCGATGCCAGCGCGAACTTCAAGCTGTATCACTCGGCCAGCGGCCAGTTGCGCGTGCGTCGCGGCGCGCCTGTCAGCGGCGCCGATGGCGCGATCGCTTTGACCGCAGGCGGCAGCGTGCCGGCCGATGCGGCCGAACGCTTCAAGTACGTCGAAGCCGGCGTGGTGTTGTCGGTGCCGGCCGCTTCGGCGGCGCAGCTCGACACAGCGCTGCGTCAGCAAGTGGTGTTGGTGCAGGAAGACAACGACGGCAACGTGCTTGGTGCGACCACCGCGCAGTCCGCAGGCCTGCTCGACGATCGCTTCGCCGCCGCTGAGGCCGTGGACGATCTAGGCGTGTCGATCGATCGCGGTCGCACGCACTTCAAATTGTGGGCACCCACCGCGCAGAAGGTCACGCTCTGCACCTACGGCGCGCGCGGTTTGGCCAACACCCAGCAGGACATGCAATACGACGCCGCCACCGGCGTGTGGAGCTTGTCGCGCAATGCCCGCTTGGACGGCAACTACTACCGTTTCGCGGTGGAAACCTTCGTCCGCGGCGTTGGCCGCGTGCGCAATCTCGTCACCGACCCGTACTCGATCAGCCTCAACGCCGATTCGCAGTACAGCTACATCGCCGATCTGAATTCGCCGTGGCTGATGCCGCCGGGTTGGCGTGCGATCGACCCGCCGCGCAACGTGCGCGCGCAGGAAGACCTGTCGGTCTACGAATTGCACGTGCGCGATTTCTCGATCAACGACCCCACCGTGAGTGCGCGCAATCGCGGTAAGTACCTCGCGTTCGCCGAGTGGAACTCCAACGGCATGAAGCATCTGCGCGGGCTGGCGCGCGCCGGTATGACCGATGTGCATCTGCTGCCGGTGTTCGACATCAACAACGTGCCGGAAACCAACTGCGTCAGCCCGACCATCCCCAGCGCCGGGCCGGATTGGGCCGATCAGCAGGCCGCAGTGGCTGCGGTGCGCGATCAGGACTGCTTCAACTGGGGCTACGATCCGTGGCATTACACCGCGCCGGAAGGCAGCTACGCCAGCAATGCCAACGACGGCGCTGCGCGTATCCGCGAGTTCCGCGCGATGGTGATGGCGATGCACTTGGCCGGTCTGCGCGTGGGCATGGACGTGGTCTACAACCACACCACCGCCTCCGGCCAGAGCGATAAGTCGGTGCTCGACCGCGTGGTGCCGGGTTACTACCACCGCCTCAACAACGTCGGCGATATCGAGCGTTCGACCTGCTGCGACAACACCGCAACCGAAAATCGCATGATGGGCAAGCTCATGATCGATTCGGTGAAAACGTGGGCCACGCAATACAAGATCAGCTCGTTCCGCTTCGACCTGATGGGCCACCAGCCGCGCGCGGCGATGGAACAACTGCAGCAAGAAGTGAACGCCGCCGTTGGCCGCCCGGTCGAACTGTTCGGTGAAGGTTGGAACTTCGGCGAAGTGGCGAACAACGCGCGTTTCGTGCAGGCCTCGCAGCTCTCGCTCAACGGCAGCGGCATCGGCACGTTCAGCGATCGCGCCCGCGATCACATCCGCGGCGGTTCTGGTTTCGACAGCGGCAACGCGCTGCGCAGCAACCAGGGCTACATCAACGGCATGCACTACGACGACAACGGCACCGGCGGCAACAAGAGCCGCAACGACCTGATGTGGTCGGCCGACATCATCAAGGTGGGCCTCGCCGGCTCGGTGCGCGACTTCACGATGACCACGCACTGGAACGCCACGCTGCGCTTGGATCAGATCGACTACAACGGCGCGCCGGCCGGCTACGTCACCGATCCACAGGAAGTGGTGAACTACATCGAGAACCACGACAACTGGACGCTGTTCGACAACAACGCAATGAAGTTGCCGACCGCCACCAGTCGCGAAGACCGAGCGCGCGTGCAGATGCTCGGCGCCGCGATCAACAGTTTCAGTCAGGGCGTGGCCTACTGGCACGCGGGTGTGGACACGCTGCGCAGTAAATCGCTCGACCGCAACGGCTACAACAGCGGCGACTGGTTTAACCGCATCGATTGGAGCTATGCCGATAACTACTTCGGCACCGGTTTGCCGGTGGAGAACGAGAACGGCGGCAATTGGTCGACGATGGCGCCGCTGCTGCGCAATCCCGACATCAAGCCGACCGCGACCGAGATCCGCTGGACCCGCGACGCGTTCCGCGACCTGCTGAAGATTCGTAATAGTTCGCGCCTGTTCCGCATGCGTACTTCGGCCGAGATCAAACAGCGCTTGACGTTCTACAACACCGGCAGCGATCAAATCGCCACCGTGCTGACCGGCCATCTCAATGGCCAGGGCTATAACGGCGCGAACTTCAAGGACGTGCTGTATTTCGTCAACGTCGATAAGGTGGCGCAAACGCTGACGATTCCAGCGCAAGCCGGCAAAGCGTATCGCCTGCATCCGGTGCATCGCGCACTCGACGCAGCCGATCGCCGCGCCGCCGCTGCGACCTATGATGCAACGACCGGTCGCTTCAGCGTGCCGCCGCGCACTTCGGTGGTGTTTGTGGTTCAGTAAGAGCGCCCCGCTCCCGCCCTTCGGGCACCCTCTCCCTGCTTGCGGGGAGAGGGGAAAGCGAAGGTGATGTGTTGATAAAACGGCGGCCGAGAGGTCGCCGTTTTTTGTGGGTGAGGGTAAGGCGAATTGTTTAGGGTGCGTCGGACGGATAGTCTTGCACTTGTCTATCCAGTAAACCGACGGCTTTTTATCAAATAGCGCGAGATACCTTGCGGAACTTGGTGATGGGAAGTCGCGGTTTTCGCAAATGGCGGGCGCGAGACCCGCGCCTACAGCGCTGTCTTACAGCACCAATTGACAAGCGCCAAACTGCAATGGCAGCGTATCAGTGACGTAGCCCGGGTTTCGCTGCGCTCTACCCGGGCTACGCGCCTATGCGATCTCCTCACGCCCATCGCGCGCATGCCGGAATTTCGACAGGGCTTTGTATATCTTGATGCGGGCGCGGTTCAAGCCGCCAATGGGCGCGTGCGTCGGCAAGGCGTGGCCGGGCGAGAACATCAGCGCTTCGGCTAACGCCTCGCGCTGCGCTGTGCGGAAGCGCTGTACGGGGATGCGCAGCGTCGCGACTTTGACGAACGGCGAAGCGGTTTCGTCCCAACGCGGTGCGGCGTCTTCGATCGGCATGCCGTCCTGGTGAAGTTGCACGCAGAAATCGAAGCTGGCCTCGTGCGTCTGCAGATGCCGCTGCATCGTCTCGCTCAGGTACGAGTCGCTAGGCGTCTTCGGCAAACGACTGCGATGGCGTGATGTGGGAATCAGGGAATACTTCACCGCGCGGCCGCTACCGAAGCGGTAAGGCGTGGTGCTCCAGTATTGGATGTTCAGCGGCGAGGTCGGACGAATGCGCATTGCGACCAAACCCAACAGCGCGCGCGCATGTCCGCCGATCACGCACTTGGCCGCGAACAGCAGCGGCGAACGCTCGATGGTGTAATACACCGCGTCGCGAAACAGCGCGATCGTGCCGAGCGGCATCGTCGGCGTGCTCAGCAGCACGAAGTCCTGGCCCAGCGGCATTTCGTCCTTGCGTTTCGCGCCCGGGGCCATCAGCTTGATCGCCAAGCCGCGCGCGTCGCCGACAGTGTCCGATTGCGGTTTGCCGCTGGAGTTCGACGTGCGTATCCAGCACGCATAGCGCTGCGGCTTGGCGAACAGCCCAACGCGCAGATGTTTCGGAAGATCGGCCTCGATCTCGAAACGCGCGCGCAACAGCCCGGTGGTTTTAGGATGCGCATCGCGACGGGTCTGTCCGGCATCGTAATCGCGCGCCATCTTACGGCGTAGGATATCGATCATCTCCGCGATCATCGCGGCTTCGTTGGGTTCGCGCGTTTCGAGTGTTGTCGCCATCAATGTGAGCGGCCGCGCGTTCGGCCGACGCGGCCGCCCTCTCCAGTTGTGTTCGATGTGTTGCATGATCTTACACAGACTGCGGCGAAAGACAGAACACGCGCGGTTATTCGCTTTTCTTGTGCTTTCAATCGGCGTTAACGCACGACCCAGCGTGCATATTGCACGCCATGAAAGGCAGCGCGTAGGGTGGGGTGAGCGCAGCGAAGCCCACCCCACCTAATCCAACAATGCAATCACCATTCCGTTCATGCACAGGCATCTGAAAACATCCGCGTCGGCATCGTTTCGTTCGGTGCAATTGCCCGTGTGATGATCAAATGGTGGGCTTCGCTGCGCTCACCCCACCCTACGAGACTAACAAGTTCATTCGGCAGGTATCGCCGCCGCAGCTGCCGCCGCTTTGCCGATGAAATCGCCGCCGGTCACATCGTCTGCCGTCCAACCGCGATCGGCGTCGATGCCGGTGGTCCACCACGTATGCGCATCGATCTGCAGCGGTCCGCGCACGCGTTCATGGAAACGCACCGGCAGCAGATAGCCTGCGATATCGCGATAGGCCAAAAAGGTGGTGTCGACATGCGCGCCCTGGGTGGTCTCGAAGCCGTTGAGCGTCATGTGGATGCGGAACAAGCGCGCGGTGTCGGCATCGATCCAGACGATGACGCGATCGTCCGCCGCGTCGCCGAAGCCGGGGCGCAGCGTGCCGAACAAACGGCGGTAGCGACGGCCGTCTTCTTGCGTATCCGCGAGCCGCTGCCAGCGATCGACGCGGCCGATGAAATACGACGGGCCGAAATGGAACATCAGGAACGCGTCGTTGGTCATCGCCGTTGCGCGCAGTGTGGCCGGATCGGTTTCGACCACGCCGTTGTAGCGCACCGATGCCAACGCGCCGCCGCTGCGAACGACATACTTCGTGCCCGAAGGCCCGCTATGACGCACGGCGTATAGCCCTTCCGATGGCCGATAGCGCTCTTCGGAGCGAATGCGGAACGCCGAATCGGTCACGAGCGGTTGGATCCGTTGGATCAGCGCGAACCAGCGGCCATCGGTGGAAAGATTGAAATCGCCCGGATGCTTGCGAATATCGCCGCCGTGCGCGGCAAGACAGCGATCGAACACCGCTTGCGCGTCGAGGCCATCGGCAAACGCGCTGGCGGGCGCGTCGGTCGTCGGCTGGGTGGGAAAGGTTCGGCTCGCGCAGCCGGCCAGTACACACACGGCAGCAATCAGCCACAGCGCCGACAGTGCGCGCAAGCTGCGGGAGCGTTTCGGCATCGGGATCGGAAGAGTCATCGCAGATCGCCTGATCGAAAGAGTTTTCACTGTGAGCCGCGGCGCTTGCTCGGTCAAGCGCGGATGCGATTCAGCAAGGCGGCGACATGGCTCAGACGACGATGCACGCGCCCGCGCCACAACCTACACTTGCGCCATGACCCACTTCGGCCCCTGGAGCACCACCCTCGCGATCGGCGCAGCCTTCGGCCTCGCGGTCGCGCTGATGCTTGCGTTCACGCGCAGCAACGCGGCCGCCAATCGCCTGCTTGCGCTGCTGTTGCTGGTGTTCGTGTTGAAGTTGATGCCCTATGCACTCGGTTTTGCCGGCTATTACGATGCCTATCCTTGGCTGTCGTTCGCGCCGTTCAACGTCGGTCTGGCGATCGGCCCATTGCTGTATTTGCACGTGCATCGGCTGACCTCCGCCGCACTCCCTCGCCGATGGTGGCGACACCTGCTGCCGGGCATCGCCCAATGCGTCTATTACATCGTCGTGTTCGCACAGCCGCTCGCGTTCAAAAATGCGTGGAACGACAGCATCCACCGCGACTGGATCGACCCTGCAGAAACCTTCATCGGCCTGCTCTCGTTCGCGATCTATCTTTGGCTGTCTTTGCGCGCTTACCGTGGCTATCAGTCATGGCTCGATGCGCATCTGAGCAACCGCGAAGAGTTCCGCATCGTCTGGCTGCGCAACGTGCTGTTCGCGTTCGCGCTGGCATGGCCGGTCTGGGCGCTGTACGAAACGTTGAGCTACGCCATCGACTTCAACTACTACCAGCGCTTCCCGCTGTATGTGTTCTTCACCCTGCTGGTGTTTTATCTGGCCCTGGAGGGCTGGCGGCATGCCGACACCGTCTACCCAGTTGCGGGGACACGCGAACCTGCGGAACGCACCGCCTCAGCACCGGCCCGCTTCGAGCGCGCGCCCGCTGCGCTGGTCGGCGCTGCTGTGGAAGCGTTCAAACCGACACAGCCCGGACTTGCCCAGCCCGGACTCGCCCAGCCCGCACTCGCCCAGCCCGGACTCGCCCAGCCAGAGCCGTCACGACCAGAAGGCAGCCGTAGCGAGCCAAGCGAGCGCGACTGGTCGGCGCAGGGCAGGCAGTGGTTGCAGATGCTCGAAGCTGCGGGTTGGTGGCGCGACCCCGACTTGAGTCTGGAACGTCTCGCCCGCCACCTCGGCACCAACACTGCCTACCTTTCGCGGGCGCTGAACGAGGGCCTGCGTCTGAGCTTCAATGAGGCCATCAATCGGCTGCGCGTGGCCGATGTCTGCCGACGCCTCGACGCCAGCGATGGCGGCGGCGAGCTCCTCGACATCGCATTCGCCGCCGGCTTCAGCTCCAAGACCAGCTTCAACCGCGTGTTCAAGTCCCAGATCGGAAAAACGCCGTCCCACTATCGCGAATCGGCGCTCGCGGCACGTACCGAAGGATAAATATCCAAGAATTTCAACGCTGGAACGACAGCGGCAGCACCAACCGGCACGGTGGCGCTCTGTTCAACGCCTGGAGGCCGCCATGTTCCGCATCGCTCACATCGCTCGATTCGTCCTTGCCACGTCTATCGCCCTCGCTCCGCTGATCGCCGTCGCAGCCGAGGCCCCGGTCGCACTCACAACCGAGCAAGCGCAGCGCGAACTGCGGCTGCTCAAACGCGGCCTCAGCGAATTGCACTCGGGTCTTAATCGCTACCAGACGCCGGAGCAGTTCCAGGCCGAGTTCGCCCGCGCCGAGGCTTTGGTCGCCGACGGCAGCGATGCGCTGGAGATGTATCTCATCGCCAGCCGGATCGCGGCCGCGGTGCGCTGCGGCCACACCTGGACCAATCCCTACAACCAAGGCCCAGCGGTGCAACACACGCTCGCGGCCCTGCCGGCACTGCCAGTGCGGGTGCGGCTGCTGGAACAGCGGCTGTTGATCACGGCCAGCGCCGATCCGCAGATTCCCGCGAACGCCGAGCTGCTGAGCATCGACGGCCGCACGCCCGCGACCCTGATCGCCGATCTGATGCCTTATCTGCGCGCCGACGGCAGCAACGATGGCAAACGTCTGAGCCAACTCGATAGCAACCAGAACGGCGGTGCGTTGGATCGCCTGCTGCCGCTGCTGCATCCGCCGGGCGCGAACGGCTACACGCTGCGCATTCGCCCGCGCGGCGGCAAGGTGCGTGAAGTGGTGGCAGCGGCGATGACCGCGAGCGAGCGCGAACGCCTGCTCAGCGCCGCAGGCGTGCCGGCAGAAAACAACGCATGGCGCTTCGAGATCGAGGGCGACACCGCGACATTGACGCTGCCGACCTTCGCTTTCTGGAATGGCGGCTTCGACTGGCAAGCCTTTCTCGACACCAGCTTCGCGACGCTGGCCGAGCGCAACATTCCGAATCTGATTCTCGACCTGCGCCAGAACGAAGGCGGCGACGATGCGATCGGCCGCGCGCTGATGGCCTATGTCATCGCCAAGCCTTTCACCATTCCCGCCCGTCGCGCCGAGACCGCCTACGAACGCGTGCCCTACGATCTGGCGCGCTTTCTCGATACTTGGAATGTCTCGTTCTTCGACCGCACCGGCCAAGTCGTGCGCGGCGAAGGCCGCCAGTGGCTGCTGATCGAACAGGACGCCGACCGCATCGTGAGCCCCGTCGCGCAGCCGTATCGCGGCAAAGTCGCCCTGCTCACCGGCCCGCAGATGAGTTCCGCCGGTTACATCATCGCCCGCGATATCAAAGCCAGCGGCGCGGCGACACTGATCGGCCGCGAAACCGGCGGTCATCTGCGCGGCCTCAACGGCGGCCAACTCGCGTGGATGGTGCTGCCCACCTCGGGCGTGAGCATCGATATTCCGCTGATCTCGGGCTTCGCGAAAACGCCGCAACCCGATCGCGGTGTGCTGCCGGATATTGCGGTGCGCACGCGTTTGGAAGACGCGGCGGCGGGGATCGACCCAGAGATGATCGCGGCCAAGCGTTGGTTGTCGAAGCGGTGAGGTGGCGGCGGAGCGATCGTTCGACAGCGCTGCGATACGCATCCGCTGTTGAGTTGCGAAACACCGACATTCAATGTGATGTCGCGCAGCAAGGCGAAGATGTTCCCTCTCCCCCTGCGTGGCGGGGAGAGGATGCCCGAAGGGCCACAGGGGCGCTCTTCGAGAAGCATCGTCGCTGCCTTCGACGCTCATCCGGCGCGCGCGCCACCTTACGTTTTTCGATACCGATGTCTACAAACTCAATGTGCCGAGCCTCAGCGCGCGCGGTTCAAAGTAACCACAACAAGAGCGAGACCGCGCTACTTTGCTGCATAGGCCGCTTCGTGCCAAAGCACTCAGCAAACAAGCGCCGATCGGGTCTTCGCTAACGCCGCTGGCGGTATCGTTTCGATCGACTTCGCCGATCTGTGCCTGCGCTTGTTGTCGGCATCAGCGGTCTTGCAGTCTTCTGCCCGCAGGTATCGATGCAGGAGCGGCTGTGGACGGTAGCGACAATAGCGATCATAACGAACGTAGCGATACGCTGCTGCGCAACGACGTGCATAGCCGTTTGAATCCAACGCGGCATCGGCGCATCGCGCAGCCGCAGAACGCGGAACAGATCGCCGAATTCCTGCATGCCGCGCAAACCCAAGGCGAGCGCGTCGCCATCGCCGGCGCGCAGCATGCGATGGGCGGGCAACAGTTTCTCGGCGACGGCTGGTTGATCGACACCTCGGCGCTGAGCGGCGTTCTCGATTTCGATTCAACGCATGGCCGCGTCCGCGTTGCCGCCGGGATGCATTGGCCTGCACTGCAAAGATTCCTCGAAGCGCAACGCGACGCGCGCGGCCACGGTTGGGCGATCCGTCAGAAACAAACCGGCGCCGACGATTTCAGTCTCGGCGGCGCGCTGGCATCGAACATCCACGGACGCGGCCTCGATTTGCCGCCGTTCGTAGACGATATCGAAGCGTTTACGCTGGTGCGGCCCGGCAGCGAGATCGTACATGTCGATCGCATACGCGAACCGGAATTCTTTAGTCTCGCGGTCGGCGGCTACGGCGTGTTCGGCGTCGTCTCCGACATCACCCTGCGACTCGCGCCGCGACGCATGCTCGAACGTCGCGTGCAATTGCTGCGCCGTGCGGAGCTGATGGCCGCATTCGATCAAGCCCATGCGGAGGGCGCAGCGTATGGCGATTTCCAGTTCGCGATTGATCCCGACAGCAACGATTTTCTCGATCTCGGCGTCTTCGCCTGCTACCACCCGTTGCCGGACGATACGCCAGCGACGGCCGCTCCGCTGCATCTGAGCGCCGACGATTGGTGCGAACTTCTGCTGCTCGCGCACACCGACAAGCGCGAAGCGTTTCGCCGTTACTGCCGGTTTTATCTCGCCAGCGATGGTCAACGCTACGGCAGCGACGATCACCAGTTCGGCGTGTATCTCGACGGCTATCATCGCGAGATCGATCGCGTGCTCGGCCACGCTGGTTCGGAGATGATCACCGAACTGTATGTGCCGCGCGAACATCTCGATGCGTTTCTCGGCCTCGTCGCCGACGACTGCCGACGCCACGCGGTCGATGTGATCTATGGCACCGTGCGCCTCATACGTGAAGATCGCGAGACCGTCTTAGCCTGGGCGCGGCGCGACTGGGCCTGCGTCGTGTTCAATCTGCATGTACGCCACGATGCCGAAGGCCGCAGCCGGCTGCGCGCCGACGCGCAGCGCTTGATCGACCGTGCGCTCGGTTTCGGCGGCAGCTTTTATCTCACCTACCATCGCGAAGCGCGCGCCGATCAACTGCATGCCGCTTATCCGCGACTGCGCGATTTCATGTCCGCAAAACAACGCCTCGATCCGCAGGGCACGCTCGACAGCGACTGGTATCGCGAGCTGCGCGCGACCTTGGCCACAGCATGATCGCAGGACGCCCGAGCGCCACCGCGCTGTTGGTCGCGCTGTCGGTACTGCGCTGCGGCGCGCAGCACGGCTTGCCGGAGGCCTCGCTGTCGCTCGCCGACGCGGCCTTGCGTTACGCGGGCGGCGGATGGCCGTGGCTCGCGCGCTGCGCGCGCACGGCGCTAGGACGCCGATGTTTGAATGCGATCGAACGACGCGTGCTGCCGGGTCTTGCCGCGCATCACTGCCTACGCAAACACTGGCTGATCGAACGTCTGCGCATGCTGCCTTCAGATGCGCGCCTGCTGTGGCTGGGCGTTGGCTTCGATGGCGCGGGGCTAGCGCTGTGCCGCGAGCGGCCGCTACGGCAGTTAATCGAACTTGATCATCCAGACAGCCTGCGCCTTCGCGCGCGCGCGCTTGAAGACAGTGCATTGCAACACGAGGTCGATACCGCAGAACGTGCGCATGTCGCGCGCGCCGCGCTCACCCTGCCCGACGATCGCGCGCGCTTAATCACGCTATGCGCGCAGGCGAATGCGCGTCGCAACGGCGTTGCGCGGCCGACCACATTGGTCGTCGAAGGTGTGGCGATGTATCTGCCGGCGCGCGGTTTAGTGCGGCTATTGCGACAGTTGGCAGCGCTGCCGGCGCCGCCGCGATTGTTGTTCACAGCGCTTGCGCCGACGCAGCCGAACGGCCGCGGTTTCGCGGCCGATCATCCCGGTACGCGGCGTTGGCTCGCGCGCCGCAGCGAACCGTTTCTCTGGCGCTGCGCGCCGTTACGCCTGCACGCGCTGCTGCGGCGGCACGGCTATGCTGTGAGCGCGACCTGGGACAACGACGGCTTCGGCGAATACGCGATCGATGCGGTGCCGATGCCGCGCGCATCAGTTATTAGAAGCGAGTAACTCGGATCACTGTTGAACCAGCCGCGAGGCTGAGCACTGCGCTTTGTTCAGCCTAAGACGTCAATCGCATCGCCAACGCGCAGCACGCCGCCGCTGCGTGGGATCAAGTTCATTCCGAACGTGATCCCGCTCGCTGTCTGTCGATAGGTTTTCAGCGTATTCAAGGGCTCGCCATCGTCGTCGCGCAGCCCGGTTCGCGGGTCGAGCGTGGTGAATACGCAGCGTGTGCACGGTTTGACCGCATCGAGAACGACATCGCCGATACGGACCTGACGCCACCCGTCTTCGGCATGCGCCGCGCTGTCTTCGATGACGATATTCGGCCGAAAGCGCGCCATCGACAGCGGCGCGCGGTCGTTGCCGGCGCGGTCGTTGCCAGCGAGCATGCGCGCATTGAGCGCGTCGAGCGACGATTGCGAGATCGCCAACAGCGGATAGCCATCGGCGAAGCTGACCTCATCTCCCGCTTGCGAGTACGCTGGATCGACCGCGCGATGGCTGCGCGCATCGATATGCACCAGTCGCAAAGAACGCTGCAAATATGCGCTGAGCCACGCATCGGCGTCCGCGCCCGCACAGGCGGCATCGACCTCGCTGCCCCATACCGTCGCCATCGCACGCGGCGCATCGGCCGGCGGCGCGAGCACATGCAGATCGGGCATACCCGGTGCCGATAGCCGCAAACCATCTGCTTCGGGATCGGCGCGAATCAACACCATCTCACCGTGCTGGCGCCCGGTGACGAAGCGTCCGTCGGAATCGATCGCCATCCAACGCCGGTCATCGCGCAAACCGCGCGCTTCGATCTCGAACATCTCGCGATCGATCGCGGCGGTGGATTTCAACGGGTACACATGCAAAGACGACACACGCATCATCGATCCTCAGTGCTGGGCTGTAATTGTTCGCTGCACGCGCTAACCGCACGTCCTAACCGCATGTCCTAACCGCATGTCCTAACCGCACGTCCTAACCACACTCACGGCTTGCGATACAGATGCGCGATCTGCGCATTGGCTTTGCCGACGCCGTCGGCGGCGACGTGTTTCATGCCAAATAACCGCCATCGACGGCAATGCAGGTGCCGGTCACATAACTCGCGGCAGACGACGACAGAAACAGCACCGCCGGCGCGATTTCGTCCGGCTGCGCGCTGCGACCCAGCGGAATCATCTGCAGCATCATCCCCATCAACTTATCGTTGGAGGTGATGGCCGATGCGAACTTGGTTTCGGTGAGACCCGGCAGCACGGCGTTAACGCGGATATTGTGCGCGGCAAGTTCTTTGGCGAAGCCTTCGGTCATATTGACGATGCCGGCCTTGGTCATCGAATAAATGCCCTGACCCGGCGCCGGCCGCTTCGCATTCACCGAGGCGATATTGACGATGCTGCCGCCGCCTTTTTCTTTCATGCGCCGTGCGGCTTGTACGCTGGTCCAGAAGTAGCCGCGCAAATTCACTTCGACGGTTTTTTCGTAACTGCCCAGATCCATGTCGATCATCGGCCCGAAGTACGGATTAGCAGCGGCATTGTTGACCAACAGATCGGGCGCCTTACCAGCGACATCGAGCTCGGCGAACAAGGCCTCGATCGCGGCTGCATCGCCGATATGCAGCGCTTTGGCTTCGGCCGAGCCGCCCGCGGCGAAGATCGCATCGGCCACTGCGCGGCAGCCGTCGAGTTTGCGTGAGACGCAGATCACATGCGCACCGTGCGCTGCGAACAGTTGCGCGATGGCTTCGCCGATGCCGCGCGAGGCGCCAGTGATCAGCGCGGTTTTTCCGGAGAGGTCGAACAATGGATCGGTCATGGGCGTATCGGTCGTAAGGTGGTCGGTGAGGGGCGTCGCGCCCGGAGGCGCGAGCCCGGGAAGGGAGACGTCGTGGCTGCTGTGGATCGCTGCTGTGGATCATAGTCCAGATCGATTCGAGCCGGCCCGGTCGTTGCGGCGATGGTTGCAGCAGTGCTCGCCAAGCCGTGCAGTTGTTATGCTGTCGCGCTTCTTCGGAACAGCCATTGACCATGGACAAACGACGCGTATTGATCACCGGCGCCGGCAGCGGCCTGGGCCTCGCCCTCGCGCAGCGCTATGCGCGCAGCGGTGCGCGCGTGGCCTGCGTGGATATTTCGAGCGAACGCGCAGACGCCGCACGCGACGGCTTAGCTGGCGACGGTCATCTCGCGCATGTCGCCGATGTCGGCGACGACGCCTCGATGCAGGCGCTGTACGACCGCATCCATGCCGATTGGGGCGGCGTGGACGTGCTGATCAATAACGCTGGCATCGCCTCGCTCGGGCCGATGGTCGCCACCACAATGGACGAATGGCACAAGGTGCTCGATATCGATTTGTTCGGCGTGGTCCGCGGCTGTCGCCTGTTCCTGCCCGACATGATCGCGGCAGGCAAAGGTCAGATCCTCAACACCGCCAGCTACGCCGGTTTAGCCGGCGCACCGGGTGCGATGAGCTACGGCGTGGCGAAAGCCGCCGTGGTCGCGCTATCGGAGCAGCTGCGTGGCGAAGTCGAACGCAAAGGCATCCGTGTCGGCGTGATCTGCCCGGCGTTTTTCCGCACCAATCTGATGGAATCGGCGATGGTCAGCGACGATGTCAGAGCACGCGTGCATACACTGATGGACCGGTCGCCGGATACGGTAGACAGCGTCGCCGATAAGGTCTTCGCGGACGCGGAGCGCGGCAAGTTCATGATCATTCCGACCAAACGCGAGCCACTGTACTGGCGGATGAAGCGGTGGTTCCCGGAGTTGTATTTCCGCTGGCTGATGAGAAGAATAGGCAAGAAAAGCCGACTTGGCTGATCGAACCGCACGGGCAGCCAGTCAGCCGCAGAAATCACGCCGAATCTTCATCCCGCGTCTTTCGGCTTTGGACGTACACCGCAGCCCGAAAGCGATAGCGCTTACAGCGTGTTCACGATCTCCGCATGCTTCGCGCGGAGATCGTGAACAGGCTCTAAGAAAGCAGCGCTGCAGGCTGCTTTTCAACAGCCTGCTAATCGCCTATCGCCGATCCTTCAACGCCATCACCACGCCCATGCCCGCAAGCAGCGAGACCGCCGCGGTGCCGCCGTAGCTGAGCAGCGGCATCGGCACGCCGACAACGGGCATCAGGCCGGAGATCATGCTGCCGTTGACGATCACGTACACCGAAAAAGCCAGACCAAGCGCGCCGGCGAGCAAGCGCGAATAGGTGTCGCGGGCTTCGCTGGCGATCCACAGGCAGCGGCCGACGATGAAGACGTAGAGCGCGAGCACGAAGGCGACGCCGACCCAGCCGAATTCTTCTGAAAGCACGGCGAAGATGAAGTCGGTGGTGTGTTCGGGCAGATAGTCCAAGTGCGATTGCGAACCTTGGCCCCAGCCTTGGCCGGTGAGGCCGCCGGCGCCGATCGCGATTTTAGATTGGATGATGTTCCAGCCGGTGCCGAGCGGGTCGCGTTCTGGGTTGAGGAAGGTGAGGATGCGGTCTTTCTGGTAGGGGCGCAGCATCCAAAACCATGCGATCGGCGCGGCCGCAGCGACGCCCGCGAAGCCAGCGGCGAACCAGCGCCACGACAGGCCGGCGAGATAGATCGCGAACGCACCGCTGGCGGCGACGAGCATGGCGGTGCCGAAGTCCGGCTGCAGCAGAATCAAACCGGTCGGCACAGCGACGATACCGCCTGCGATCAGCACGGTGACGAAACGCGGCGGCAGCGGTTCGCGATGCAAATACCACGCGGCCATCATCGGCAGCGTGAGTTTGAGCAATTCCGCCGGCTGGAAATAAAACACGCCGAGGTTGATCCAGTGGTTGCCATGCCTGCCGTCGCCGATGAACAGCACCGCGACCAGCGGCAGCAGCGACGCCGCGAACATCAGCGGAGTGACGGTCCGCAGTTGTATCGGCGACACCCGCGACAGCAGCCACATCGCGCCCAGGCCGACGCCATAGCGCGCGCCCTGTGCGAGCACCAAGCGCGAGTTTTCGTTAGCCGCGCTGTAGAGCACCGCCAGCCCCACCGCCATCAGTGCGAGCAGCGCGCCGACCAGCGGCCAATCGAGCGTGCGCGTAAAGCGTAAAAACAGATCGAACAACCAGCGAACGAAGGTTTTCATGGCTTCGCCGGGAGTCGCGAATCGCGCGCGCGCTGAGCGGCAGCGGTATCGCGGGAAGGTAACGCAGTCGGCGTGAAACCCGGCATCACCGGCACCGGCGCGAAGATCGGCATCGCGTTTGCCGTTTGCGGCGCGCCATTCGCGGCGCTGGTGGTAGCGGTAGCGGCCGCATCCGCTTCTGTTGCGATAGCTCCGCTGGTTGCGCGTGCGTTTGACCCACGGCCGTTGGCGTTTGCAACGACAGTGTCGCGATCGCCGATGTCCGGCTTGTTGGGATCTTCCGGCATCTTGCCCAGCAGCCATGCGTCGAACATCGTCCGCGCGATCGGCGCTGCGGTGCTAGCGCCATAGCCGCCGCCCTCCACCATCACCGCGATCGCGATGGTCGGATGGTCGGCCGGCGCGAAACCGATGAACAAGGCGCGGTGACGCAAGTGCATCGGCAGTTTTTTCGGGTCCATACTCGCGCTGCCGCGACGGCTGATGACCTGCGCGGTGCCGGTCTTGCCGGCGATCAAGTACGGCAAACCGTGGCTGATCACGCGCGCGGTGCCGCCGGGGCCGTGCACGGTGCGGATCATGCCTTCTTGCACCACCTGCAGATTCGCCGGATTGTGCGTGATCAGCCGCGGTGCCGGCTGCGGCACCGCTTTCCACGGTTGGTCGTATTGGTCGTGACGCGCCACCACCAGATGCGGGCGACGCAGGCGCCCGCCATCGGCAAGCGCTGCGGTGCTTTGCGCCAACTGCAGCGGCGTGGCCTTCCAAAACCCCTGGCCGATGCTGGAAATCACGGTGTCGCCTAAATACCAGGGGCCTTGTTTCTTCGCGTTCTGCGCTTTCCATTCCGGCGACGGCAGGATGCCGCCGGTTTCGCCCGATAGATCGACGCCGGTCGGCGCGCCGAAACCGTAGAGGCTCAGGTAGTCGTCGAATTTACGAATGCCCATGTCGAGCGACAGCTTGTAGAAATACGTATTGACCGAATCGGCGATCGACTTGCGCGCATCGGTCCAACCGTGGCCGCCGCCGTGCGAATCGCGATAGCCGCGTTTCTGGCCCGGGATGCGAAATTCGCCGGTGGACAGCGTCTTGTCGTCCGGCGTGCGCAGGCCGCTATCGAGACCGGCCAGCACCAATAGCGGTTTGAGCGTCGAGCCGGGCGCGACGCCGCCGAGCACGTTGCGATTGAACAAGGGTTTTGCCGGGTCGTCCATCAACAGCCGGTAATTGGCGTGCGAGATGCCGTTGACGAAAAAATTCGGGTCGTATGTCGGCAAACTGACCATCGCCAGGATTTCGCCGGTGCGCGGATCGATCGCGATCGCCGAGCCGGTGAGTTCGCCGAACGCCGTGGTCGTGGCGCGCTGCAGTTCGGCATCGATGCTCAGGCGCAAATTGCTGCCGGGCTTCGCGGGAATGCGGCCGACGCTGCCGATAATGCGGCCATCGACATTGGTTTCGATCTGCTCGTAGCCGATCGCGCCGCGCAGGCTGTCGTCGTACGAGCGCTCGATCCCGGCTTTGCCGGTGTGGCTGAATGCGGCGGTGCCCTCGCCGAGATTCTCCACGTCTTTTTTATCGACGCGACCGACGTAACCGACCACGTGCGCGAACAGATCGCCGTACGGGTAACGCCGATTGAGATACGGCACCAGCTCGACGCCGGGATAACGCCAGCGGTCCACCGCGAAGCGCGCGGCCTCTTCGTCGGTGATGCGCAGGCGCACCGTCACTGGCAAGAAGCTGCGCGTGACTTTGCGGGTGTCGTTGAAGCGCGCGATATCGTCGGGCGTGAGCGCGATGATCTTCGACAGGCCATCGAGCGTGGCGTCGATGTCGTTGGTTTCTCCGGGCACGATGTCGAGTCGGTACGCCGGTACGTTCTCAGCCAGCACCCGACCCTTTCGATCGTAAATCACGCCGCGCGCCGGCACTTCCGGGCGCTGCTTGATTCGATTGGCTTCCGAACGCATCGCGTAGTCGGTGTGATCGATCACCTGCAGTTTGAAATACCACGTCGCGACCAGCGTCAGCGTCAACGCCACCGACAAGAAACCGAACGCGGCGCGCGCGCGGAACTGTTCGGCTTCGCGTGCGGCGTTTTTGATATAGCGGCGACGACCTAATTTGATCATGGCTGGTTGATCATGGCTGGCTCAGGCTTTACGCCCGAGTCTGAGCGCATCGAGCACGATGAACAACGGCGGCCACAGCACCGCGGCGATCAACGGCGACCACCACCACGCCCAAGGACGCATCGGCTCGCCGAGCATGAAGTGAGTTGCGGCAGCGATGATCAGATCGTTGAGCAGCAATGCGCCGATCGCCAGCGATTGCTGCGGCAACGGAAAGAAACGCAGTTGCGGGCGGAAACGCTGAAGGATGAAGGTCATCACGCACAGCCGCAGCGCTTGTTCGCCCAACAGCGTGCCGCAGACGATGTCGGCCACGAGCCCGAGACCGAAGGCGAAGCCCAGGCCGATGCGTTCGTGGTCTTCGAGCAGCCAGTACGCGAGCACCAAGGCAAGCCAGTACGGGCGAAACGGTTGCAGCATCTGCGGCAGCGGCAGCAGGCCCAGCATCAGCGCGACCACGACGCTAGCAGGCAGCAGCCACGGGCGACGTGGCCGACTCATGGCCTGCGCTCCTGCGATGCGTCACCGGGCGTTACCGCTGCGGGCCGGAGCTGCGATGGAGCCGCGGCGCGTTCGCGCGGCGCTGGCGCGACGGCCGATTGCGGTGTTGGTGCTGCGGCGGGATCGGCCGTCGCCGCGCTTTGCGCTGGCGGCAACGCCTGCAACGGTCGCCGCACGCGCTTGAGCAGCAGCACATCGCGTCCGTGGTTGAGTTGGGCCGCAGGTGTGAGTTCGCCGACGAGGAAGGCGCGGCTTTCGTTCGGCTTCAGCGTGGCGATGGTGCCGACCGGGAAGCCCGCCGGAAAGCGCCCGCCCAAGCCCGAGGTGACAACCACATCCCCGACGTTGACATCGCTGGACATCGGCACGTTGGCGATCTCCAGCCGATCGCCGCGACCGTACGCCACCAGCCGCACGCCATTGCGCGCGATCGCGACCGGGACCGCATGGTCGGGGTCGGTGAGCAGCAGCACGGTCGAGGTCGCGGCATGCACCTGAATGACTTGACCCACCAAACCGCCGGAATCGATCACCGCTTGCCCGACCACCACGCCGCGATCGGCGCCGATATCCAATACCAACCGCTGTTGGGTCGGATCGAGCGAGATGTCGAGGATCGGCGCGAGTTGCACATCCAGCCCACCCTGTTCGGCGGCGCCGAGCAAGCTGCGCAGGCGGGCATTTTCGAGCGCCGCGGTTTGCAGGCGCGCCAGTCGCGCGCGATTGATCAGCAGCGCATTACGCAGATTGCGATTCTCTTCGCTCAATTGCGACCGCATCACCGCTTCGTCGCGCACGGCTTCGCCGAACTTGGCTGGAAGGCCAGCGATGCGCCACAGCGGCTGGGCCATGGTTTCACTGTATGCGCGCACCGATGTGAGCCAGCCCATGCGGCTGTCCGCCACCATCAGACCGATCGCCAACCCCAAGAAAACGAGCAGCCGCAGCGTGCCGGCGATGTCTTCGCGTGCTGCAGAAGGGCCGGCGTAGGAGGGCATTGGGGAGCCGGAGTGGGGAGTCGAGAAGGGGGCGGAAGGGAGCTCGGTGCGGCAACGGCGGGTCGGCCGGCGCGCGGCAATTCAGCGAAGACGTTCACCGAAATGTTTCGGTGAAGCATCTCGGTGAAGCATCTCGGTGAACAATTTCGGTGAACTGAGCTTCGGGACGATCAGCAGCCGGGAATCCGTATCGACGATTCCCGACGTCCAATTCCCGTGTTTCACGCTTAGTCCGAGAAGAACTCGTTACCGTGCATATCGATCAATTCCAGGGCACGACCGCCGCCGCGGGCAACGCAGGTCAACGGGTCGTCGGCGACCTGCACGTGCAGACCGGTTTCTTCGCTGATCAGCTTATCGAGGTCACGCAGCAGTGCGCCGCCGCCGGTCAGCACGATGCCGCGTTCGGCCACGTCGGCGCACAGCTCGGGCGGAGTTTGCTCCAGCGCCAGCTTGACCGCACTGACGATGCCGCCGAGCGGCTCGCGCAGCGCGTCGAGCACTTCGTTGGAATTGAGCTTGATCATACGCGGCACGCCCTCGGCGAGATTGCGGCCGGAAACGTCCATCTCCAGAGTTTTCGGCTGGGTGTAGGCGCAGCCGATCTCCAGTTTGATCCGCTCGGCGGTGGCCTCGCCGATCAGCGTGCCGTGGGCGCGGCGAACGTAGTTGATAATCGAATCATCGAAACGGTCGCCGCCGATACGGACCGACTGCGCGTAGACGATGCCGTTGAGCGCAATCACCGCGATTTCGGTCGTGCCACCACCAACGTCGATGACCATCGAACCGCGCGCCTCGGCCACCGGCAAGCCGGCGCCGATCGCGGCGGCCATCGGCTCCTCAATCAGGTAGACCTCGCGCGCGCCGGCCTCTTCGGCCGATTCCTTGATCGCACGGCGCTCCACGTTCGTCGAGCCGCAGGGAACGCAGATCAGCACCCGCGGACTGGGCTTGAGGAAGCGCGATTTATGGACCTTGCGGATGAAGTACTTGAGCATTTCCTCGGTGTAGGTGAAATCGGCGATCACGCCGTCCTTCATCGGCCGCACCGTGGTGATATGGCCCGGCGTGCGGCCGAGCATCTGTTTAGCAGCGGTACCGACCTCGGCGACCGAGCGATTGCCGCCCATATTGCGGTCGTGACGTACCGCAACCACCGACGGCTCATTGAGCACAATGCCCTGGCCGCGAACGAAAATAAGCGTGTTGGCCGTGCCCAGATCGATGGACAGGTCGTTGGAGAACATACCGCGGAACTTCTTGAACATTCTAAGGAACTGCCGGTGGGGGAGCGTGACGGAGGGACGGTCGAATCGGCCGGGGGGATCCATTCGTGGCATCGTGCCTCGAAGCCGCATGCGTCGAAGCGAACATGCTTCAAAGCGATGCACCAAACCAGAGCGGCGAGCCGGACGCGCCGTCAAGCCCGCCCAGCAACCGGGCGATTGCGCACCGGCTGCTTCTAATATGGAATTCGGCGGCGCATAGCGTAACAAAAAACCAGTGCGCACAGCGACCACAACGCACGATTCCGAAAGCTTTTTCGCGGTTTTTCTACCTTCTTCGCGCATTCGCGACGTCGGCTAACGATGCGCCGCGCCGCGATTAACGCGTTTCGAGACTGGCCTGCGCCAACGCCAGCGGCTACCCTACGCCACCGATTTTCCTCTCACTTACAACGGACGACCCGAGACGATGGCTGCCTTGATTTGCGGTTCCCTGGCCTACGACACCATCATGGTGTTTCCTGATCAGTTCAAGAACCACATCCTTCCGGACAAGGTTCACATCCTGAACGTCTCGTTCCTGGTGCCGCGGATGCGTCGCGAATTCGGCGGCTGCGCCGGCAATATCGCCTACAACCTGAAGCTCTTAGGCGGCGAGCCGATCCCAATGGCGACCGTCGGCGCCGATTTCGGCCCATACCGGGAATGGTTCAAGGAGATGGACATCGATCTGAGCCAGGTGAAGGAAATTCCCGAGCTGTTCACGCCGCAAGCCTTCATCACCACCGACCTCGACAACAATCAGATCACCGCGTTCCATCCGGGCGCGATGATGCGCTCGTACGAAAACCATGTGAAAAACGTGCCTAACATCACGTTCGGTATCGTCAGCCCCGACGGACGCGAAGGCATGCTGCAGAACTCGAAGCAATTCGCTGAAGCGGGAATTCCGTTCATCTTCGACCCGGGCCAGGCAATGCCGCTGTTCAACGGCGAAGAGCTGCGCGCGTTCATTGAACAGGCCGACTACGTCACCGTGAACGACTACGAGTCCAACCTGCTGCAAGAGCGCACCGGCTGGGACGAAAAAGCCATCGCCGGCAAGGTCAAGGCCTACATCACCACCCAGGGGCCGAAAGGCGCGCTGATCCATGCCGATGGCAAGACCTACACCATTCCGCCAGCGCACGAGCGTCGCGTCACCGATCCGACCGGCTGTGGCGATGCATTTCGCGCCGGCCTGATCTTCGGCATCGAAAAGGGCTACGACTGGATGACCATCGGCCGCATCGGCAACCTGATGGGCGCGCTGAAGGTCGAACACCCCGGCACCCAGAATCAACGCTTCGACTACGCGGAGTTCTCCGAACAGTTCCGGCAGCAGTTCGGGTCCGCGCTTTAGCAGGCTGCTGAAATACCTCCATCCAGGAGGTCTCAGTTCGCACGTCCGGCACATGTCTGGTAGATGTCTAGCTGTGCTCACGGCCAATCCATCGCTGATGCGCTTGTTTCGCCGGCGCAGCCATCCATGGCTGCGTGCCACGACGGCAATACCATGACTGCATGACTAGGCTGCTGAGAACCTGCTGCCGCAGGCATTTCAGCAACCTGCTAGGGCCTGTTAACACTATCCGGCGCTAGCTCCACTTCGCGACCTGCGAATTCATGGCGCGAGCGGAGCGCAGCTCCGTCTAACCCACCTGTGAAGCGCAGCGCAGCGCTGCCACGCCTTGCGCTGCATCATTTCTGAAGATTGCGGAGCTCCCCTCCGCCTTTAGCGCGACAGCGTATCGGCTACTCTGCGGGCTCCCTATCTTCTTGAGCCCGTTATGACCATTGCCTATTGGTGCATCCTAATCGCTGCGGCGCTGCCCTACGTCTGGATCGGTATCAGCAAGTCCGCTGCCACCGGTGAGGCCTACGACAACCGCGACCCCCGTGGTTGGGTGGCCCGTCAAGCGCATTCGCGCGTGCAACGCGGCAGCGCCGCTCACCTCAACGCCTTCGAAGCCTTCGCTCCGTTCGCAGCCGCCGTACTCATGGCGCAATCGGCCGGCGTGGACCCGCAACGCATCGCGATCGCAGCGGTATCGTTCATCGTTTTCCGCGTACTGCATGGCGTCTGCTACATCACTGGCAAACACCTGCTGCGCTCGCTGAGTTGGGTGCTCGGCATCGCATGCGTGCTTGCACTGATGGTGCAAGCGGCGCTGCGCGTCTGATAACAACAGACAATGGATGCCACCCCATCGTTGCGCAGAAAATCGCATGAAACGCAGGCATTTATGAGTACGATGCGAGAGACTCGGCACGATGGCCCGCATCGGATTTCGGGCACATCTTTGGCGCTCGTCGTTTTCGGGCGCACAAAAAAAGAGCGCGCACATATAGTGCGCGCTCTCGGAGAAGATCTTCCTGACGTCACCCGTGCAGGTGCGTACCCCTCCTTGCAACCTCCGTATTGCAGCCAGCGTCCCTACCGGCTAGGAAGAAAGGTACGCAAACTCGGTTACGGTGGGAAGACAGGGGTGGTGCGGAAAAGCGCCAGTATTGGTGAGCGAACATCAGAAATCGGGCCTATGGCTCTGATTTGTCAGGTTATCTGGAGTAGCATGCTACCGAAAGCAGACAGTGTGCGGACAAAATTGGTATCCAGGTGACTATTAGTAGCAAACTTACTTTTTCCTGCAGGCAGACTCAAATCAGGTTTTCTTGGCCCATTAAAGTGATAGGCATCACATAAATCGTGAATTCTCAAGACCGAATCCGCCTCGCCCGCCGCCACGCCGGGCTTTCCCAGGCAAAACTTGCCGAAGCGATTGGCGTCCAACGCAGCGCGGTGAGCCACTGGGAGTCGCCCCAGGGCAAGAATCCCAGTGTCGACCACCTGCGGGCAGTTGCGATGATCGCGGGCATCACCTTCGAGTGGCTAGCGACGGGACGCGGCAAGATGCAGTTGTCCGAGGATGCCGTGCTCGACTCGGTCTCCGCCGCCGACGCGATCTTGGTCGAAGACCGTGCGGAACTGCGTCTGATCCAAGCGTTCCGGCTCGCCTCGCCGCGTATCCGCGTGGCGTTGGTCGAAATCGTGGAAGAACTGACCGCCAAACGCCTGGGCCGCACCCGCGCCAAGCGGCTCACCCAGACCGATGGATGAAGGCCAAGGGCGTTTAACAGGCTGCTGAGAGCCTGCTTAACGCAGCCATCCATAGCTGCATGACCAGGCTGCATGACCAAGCGGCATGACCAGGCGGCATGACCAGGCGGCATGACCAAGCGGCATGACCAGGCTGCGCGATGATGCGATCGCGGCGCCTTAACGACAGCCCGGAACTCGCTAGGCAAGAGACTGTTCGAGGGCGGCCCAACTATCTACACTGAGCGCCCGCGCAAACCGCACGGAACGTACCTCTGAACGCCAACGCCGGCCGGACATATGACCAACGCGCACCGTTCGCCTTCCGCAGCGCGTCTTTATCGCGTCTCTCACGAGTCATAAACCCGATGCCCGCATTCTTCGATCGCCTGCGTCGCGGGCTGTTTTCCGTGATTGTCGCGTCCGCAGCGCTGTCGCTCTGGATCGGACCTGTACAGGCGTTCGACGAAGACGATTTGCTGCCGGTGGATCAGGCGTTCGTGCTGCGTGCGCAGGCCACCGCCACGGATCGGATCGAACTGCGCTGGACGATCGCGCCGGGCTACTACCTGTATCGCCATCGCACCAAAGCGCAAATTCTCGAGACCGGCATCGCCGCAGGTGCGCTGCAACTGCCCAAAGGCGAAGCGCATAACGACGAATTCTTCGGCCCCACCGAAACCTATCGCGACCGGCTGCTGGCGACGCTGCCGGAGATCGTGGATGCGGGCGGTCGCACGCTGCGGCTGAAGGTGCAGTACCAGGGGTGCGCGGATGCCGGCGTGTGTTATCCGCCGCAAACCCGCACGCTGCAGGTGACGATGCCGGCCGCCACGGCGAGCGCGCAGCGCAAAGAATCCCCAAGCATAGAACAGCCCGACGCCGGATTCGCCGCACTCGAGCGCGCGCTCAGCGGGCGCGCGCTCAGTGGACGTGGCGAAGGCGTGCCCAGCGCGACGAGCACCGGAGTACTGCCGCTCGGCGAGCCCGGCGTACGTACCGCGCTGCCGGATGCGCAAGCCTTCGGGTTCGAGGCCATCGCTGGCGACGGCAATACTTTGCTGCTGCGGTTCAGCCCGGCCAAGGGCTATTACCTGTATCGCGATCGCACCACGCTGCGTATCCGCAGCGACCGCGAGGCAGTGACGCTGGGCAAAGCGGCGTGGCCGGCGGCAACACCTTGGCGCGACGAGCATTTCGGCACTGTGCAGGTCTATTTCTCGCAAATCGATGTGCGCGTGCCGCTGCTGCGCACGAGCAGCAAGGCCTTGCCGATCGAACTGGAAGCCGAGTTTCAAGGCTGTCAGACCGATGGCATCTGCTATCCGCCGATGCGTCGCAAGGTGACGCTGACGCTGCCGGCAGGCGCGAACGTGTCGGCGGCGGCAGTGGCGCAAAACGACACCAGCGCGCAAGCGATCGGCGTCGAACCGGCGGAGGCCACCAAGATCGGCATAGACGCATCGGCCGCAACATCGGACAGCGCGTCGGCCTCCGTGCCGAGCGACGCCGCCTTGATCGACACCGCCTTGATCGACACCACCGCTTCAGACCCGCGCGCGAATGCCGATGCGATCTCCGCCAGCGATGCGTCTGCAACTGCCATCGATGCTGCGCCAGAAGGCCGTATTTCCAGCGTCTGGGCGGCCCTGCTGCTGGCCTTCCTCGGCGGCATCATCCTGAATCTGATGCCCTGCGTGCTGCCCGTGCTGTCGTTAAAGGCGCTGGGGCTGGCGAGCAGCAGCGAAACACCCGCAAAAGCCAGGGCGCACGCGCTGTGGTACACGGCCGGCGTCTTGGTCAGTTTCTTGGCTCTCGGCGGGCTGGCGATCGCCCTGAGGCAGGCCGGGCTGGCGCTGGGCTGGGGCTTCCAACTGCAGCAACCGCTGGTGGTTGCCAGTTTGGCGCTCATCATGTTCGCCTTCGGTCTGAGTCTCTCCGGCCTGTGGTACGTCGGTGGGCGATGGACCGGCGTCGGCCATGGTCTGGCCAGCCGCAGCGGCGCGGCCGGGGATTTCTTCACCGGCGTGCTGGCTGTGGTGGTCGCCGCGCCCTGCACCGCGCCATTCATGGCACAGGCACTGGGTTGGGCGTTCACCGCACCGACCGCCGCCGCGCTGCTGGTATTTGCTGCGCTGGGCCTGGGGCTGGCACTGCCGTTTCTGCTGATCGGCTTCGTCCCGGCGCTTGCGAAGTTGTTGCCGAAACCCGGGGCGTGGATGGAGACGCTGAAGCAGTTTCTGGCCTTCCCGATGTATCTCACTGCCATCTGGCTGCTGTGGGTGCTGACCAAGCAGCGCGGCGCGGACGCGGGCGCTTGGCTAGCGATCGCAGCGCTTGCCGTCGCCTTCGGCGCCTGGGCGTGGCGTAGTCGCAGCCAGGGCGCGCGCTGGGGGCTGATCGCTGCGCTGATTGGCCTTGCGGTTGTCGGTTGGTCGCTGCGCGCGATCGCGGTGTTGCCGAAGCCGCAGGCGGCCACTGCCGCAACCGCTGGAATCGCCGGGGGCAACAGCGTCGAAGAGGGCGCGATTGCGGTGGTGCCGTTCTCCGAACAACGCCTCGCCGATGTGCGCCGCGCCGGCCGCGTCGTGTTCGTGAACATGACCGCCGACTGGTGCATTACCTGCAAGGCGAACGAGAAAGCCGTGCTCGGAAACGATGGTTTTCGCGATGCGCTCGCGAAGGCTAACGCCGTTTATATGGTCGGCGACTGGACCGATGTCGATCCCGCGATCACCGCCTATCTGCAGCGCTATCGCGCCGTCGGCGTGCCGCTTTACGTGGTGTATCCGCGCGGCGGTGGCGAAGGCCGGGTATTGCCAACGGTACTCACGTCGACCATCGTGCGCGATGCGTTAGAGCGCGCGGCAACACCATGATCGAACGCGACCGACATTCGGCGAGGCTGCCGGCAACACCTGCATGACGCTGCGCCATGAAGACACGTAACGTTCTGATCGTCGCGTTTTTGGCGGCAACCCTTGGCGCTGTCGCGGGGCTGCTCGTCACCGGCCCCGGCCCGCTGTGGCGCAGCGAACTGGGGCAACGCATCTTGCGCGCAGTCGCCGATTCTGGCGCCTCGACGCCACCGCCTGGAGTGGCCGTTGCCGAGCGCGGCGACATCATCCCCGAACTGCGTCTACCCGATCTCGATGGACGCACGGTGGTCTTGCCGCAGGACTACGCTGGACGGCCGATGCTCATCAACGTCTGGGCCAGTTGGTGCGGTCCTTGTATCGAAGAAATGCCTGAATTGCAGCGCTACAGCGACACTCAAGGCGAACGCGGCGTGCAGGTGATCGGCTTGGCTCTCGACGACGCCCAGTCCGTGCGCGCATTCCTGCAGCGCGTGCCGGTGCGCTATCCAATCGTGTTGGACACTCCTGGCCCAGCCGATGCCAGCGTTCGGCTCGGCAACCGTCGCGGCGTGTTGCCGTACTCGGTGCTGATCGGGCCGGACGGCCGCATTCTTCGCCAGCGCCTAGGCCCGTTCTCGTCCGGCGAACTGGACGGCTTCGACGATGACCTAGCCGCATCGGCCCACCGCTGACACCCTGGCGCAGGGAGTCTGTCGCCTAAGAGCCTGTTCAACGTCTCCGCATGCACCGCGCTGAGCGTATGGGCGTGCGGAGCAAGGAGGAGCGAGGAAGTGGACGTCGGTCCACGACCGAGCGAGGACGCTGCGCCGTGCGCCCATAGGCTCAGTCCTTCGGGTTGCGCCGCAGCGGCCCGCCAGCGCCCGCGCGTCGCATGCGGTTGGACGGCATGCGGTTGGACGGCATGACCAGACGGCCAGTCTGGCGCCGCGCGCCGCACAGCCCCTGGCGGGCCGCTGCGGCACAACGCGATGCATGCGGAGACGTTGAACAGGCTCCAAGCAAACTGCTGCGCTAGCGCGTCGTAGCTGGGCGCCCTGCGGACATTGCGTGGCTCAGGATTGACATCCAGCGGCACTCTTGTCGGTGCCGGCAGGTCTGAAGATGCGGGGAAATTGCGCGAACCTGCAAAAAAACGCTTTATTTTCAGCCAACTAACCAAAACTGCCGCCGCCGCCGGGGGCCGCCGCAACAATTGGCATGAAGAATGCTTAGTTTTAACGGAGGGAGCCAACCAGCCCCTCGTCCCGGCCCTGGCTTCGATCCGACGCCCGCGACCGGCCCGCCGCCGCCCCATTAGAGCCACATACATGTCTGCGAATACAGTGCAGTTTCCGGCGCAAAGCAGGATGTTCGGGAAGTACTTCGAGTATGCCCGTTACCCTGAAGTGGTCCGCGCCATGCACGGCATGTTGGCAGGGCTTCCCGATGGCCTGGCCTGCGTGCTGTCCAGCCTCGACGGCCACCACATCGCGCATAGCGCGGCGCCGATGCTAGACAGCGTCCGCCTCGCCGCAGTGTCCAGTTCAATGTGCGGTCTCGGTCAGACCCTGACCCGCGACCTCGGCCAACACGGCTTCATCGATGTGACCGTGCAGACCGAAACCGGCTTCACCATCATCCAGTGCCTGCCGCGGCCCGGCCAACAGCTGTTGATGATGACCGCGACCGGGCACGAAACCCATCCATCGCTCCTCGCGAGCCTCGCCCGACACTGCGCGACCACCGTCGCGGCGCTGTGCGCCAGCAGTTTCGATCGATAGACCAAGGACGAACCTCAGGACGTTCAACGCAAGGATTGCATCGATCGAATTCATCTGAATTCACACCCAAATACCACCCGTGCAGGGCGACGGCCCCAGGCGCAGACCGCTTGTGGCCGTTTGTTTTTAAATGAAGTCCCCTCATCGGGATCAAACATCATCTTCATATCTCCCTGGGGGAGTGGCCGTCGTGGCCAACGGCTCCCAGCGAAAGCCGCAACGACCCAACTCATGAGCAATCAACGCATAGCCAACATACGAATCATCCAGTGCGACCGGCGGGCTCAACGGTCGCCACCAACCGGCACGCATCGGGGGGTCGTAAGCAAGATACACGGTGGATCGACTGTGCTGACGCGACGGCCAAGACAATACTGGCATTTCATTGATGCCCACCGCGCGTAGGTCGTATAGCAGCGCGTTGGCTTCGAGATGTGTGACGACATGATTAGGGTCAGCGATCAAGTTAGCGACCGCGACCGATTCTTCGCTATCAGGCGCAAATAAGTTACGCAGCCCTGGCTGTCCCAGCTCCAAAAGCGGGACATCGCGACGCAGCAGTTCCAACTTAACGGCTCGCATCCCCGACAACTTAGTCGTGTCGACACGCACACTGCCATCGTCATTCGGCAAAACGTAGCGCAGAACGGTTTCCCATAACGCACCACTCAAGTCGCTGGCGGCATAGAACATGCCGAACGTACTTTCTTTCGCGTTCGACGGTTCTACCAATGCCAACCTTGCTTTAGAGAAACGATTAGTGCTCAGGGGGGGATAGCTCGCTGAGTAGATATGCCAAAAAGGCTCATCTACGGGAACACACCGGAATCTCGGCTTCCTGATTATCCATGGCTTACCAGCCGGCATCCTTATCTTCCCTGTATTCGCGAGTCGCAGCAGATAGTACGCGATCAGGATCGATCAGCAACATTTGCGCAGGAGCACTCCCATCCAACAGTGCATGCGGTGAATACAGCCATTCGGCCTGCTCCCATCCCGAACCACTTGGCCCTGGGAGCAATTCCAACAAAGGCTCAATCTGCGGCAACAATCGTCCGCCGAAAAACTGACACGGTGGATGCCGATATGCTTTTTCCGATACGACCCAGACACCGAGCAGTTTTCCGGCTTTGCGCAAACGCGCGGCGTACTGATTGGGGTTACTGCCAGCTTCGCTACCAAGCATCTGGCCGACTTCCGTAGAAGAATACCAATCTCGCGCCAACAATTTCGCACGCCTATGCGCCGATGCATCGGTCTCGAACGGCACCGCCGGGGTCTGTGGATAGGGCCAGGACATTAGCTCTGCTGGATGAAGGAAGCGCCTTAGCGTGGCATGCTCACTTGGCTGGACCGCATTGAGCTCGCGGATCAACAATTCTGCCGACTGCGGCGAGAGCGCCATATGCATCAACACAGCGCCTTCATCAATATGTTCGATCAATTGGGTAGAGGATAGAGGGTTGCTGGCCCAATAAGCGCATGGCTCAGCTTTGAGACTTTCTGCATCAATGGAAAGCCATTTACCGCGCCCGCGCTTCTTGTCCGAAGCTGCTTCAAAGCCAGCGCCTTCCATTTGAACCTGAACCACGTGCGACAAAAGACAGCGCATACGCGCCATTGTGCTTGGTTCAGAAACGACTCCAACCCGAGAACCGAAGAAAAGACAGACGCCGTTATGAACAAGCAAGTCCGAGGCGTTCACCTCATCAACCTTAACAACAAAATTACTATTGACATCAATGTGCTCGATCATAGCCACAGAATCATTGAGATCTATGTCTTCGATTTTCCACTTGGTTCGGTCGCCTAAAGCACTGACCCGAATGAAGCCCAGGTGCTCTCGGGTTGTCATGGCCTTGCCTCCGATAGCGTTCGCATCCAGCTCAACATATTGCGCCTGAGGATATGTTTGCTGAATCAGCCAAAACGTTATCCTGGTTATTCTAAACTCTCACCATACCAGATCGCACTCCAAACAATACAGCGACGAAAGTCACCCTACTGACAATACCCTCGGTTCACAGGTGGTCCGCGTGCTTGCGTTTTAATCATCTGCTTGAAAATGCTCCGATCTTCGCCGAACTAGACACTTCTGCCGCTTTCGAGCAGACTGCCAGTCTCTCTAAATCTCTCGGCATGGCAGCCATCTATGGCGCGACTCCTGGTTCTGCATGGCCCCAATCTGAACATGCTCGGCCATCGCGAGCCCGAGATTTACGGCCATGCCACCTTGGCCGATATCGATGCCGATTTGGCCGCCCGGGCAATGGCCGCCGGTCACGAACTGGAGTCGTTCCAATCCAACGCCGAGCACGCGCTGGTCGAACGCATTCAAGCCGCCCGCCACGCATTCGATTTCATTCTCATCAATCCGGCAGCATTCACCCACACCTCGGTTGCGATCCGCGACGCCCTGGCGGCGGTCGGAATTCCGTTCATCGAAGTGCATCTATCGAATCCGCATGCGCGTGAGCCGTTCCGGCACACGAGTTACTTCACCGATTTGGCGGTCGGCATCGTCTCGGGCTTCGGGCCGCTGAGCTATGGCTTGGCGCTCGCTGGCGCGATCCGGCATCTGCAACGCGGCAACCCCGCATGAGCCATCCCGATCTACCAACGCCGATTCTCAAGCCCATGATCTCAAACTCATGTTCTCAACCCTATGATTTTCATAGCGGCTGTTTTTCACCGCCGATGATTTTCACAGGCACCGTTTTTTAGTTGCCTGTAAAAAACCAGGCAACGTCTTTACAGGCAACGATTTTTCACGGCCAACGCTTTTTCACAGCCAGCCCCCCTTACTCATCCGTTCGAGGCCCATAATGGACTTGCGCAAAATCAAGAAACTGATCGATCTGCTGGAAGAATCCAATCTCGCTGAGATCGAAATCAAGGAAGGCGAAGAATCGGTACGGCTCGCCCGCCTGCCTCGGGGCAGCGTCGCGATGACCGTCCCCGCGCCGGCCGCGCCGCTGCACTTGGAGCATGCGCCTCGCGCCGCCACGGCCATGCCGATGGCATCGCCGGTCGACGCCGCCACCGGGGGTAGCCCCCGGGCTGCGCCGGATCTGCCCGACGGCCATGTCGTGCGTTCGCCGATGGTCGGCACTTACTACGCTTCGCCTTCGCCCGACAAACCGGTGTACGTGAAGATCGGTCAGTCGGTGAAGCAGGGCGAAACCCTCGGCATCGTCGAAGCGATGAAGATGTTCAATCCGATCGAAGCCGACGCCTCCGGCACCGTGGTCGCGATTTTGTGCGAAAGCGGGCAACCGGTGGAGTTCGATCAGCCGCTCTTCGTGATTGGGTGAGCAGGCCATTGGAGCGGCGCCAGCCGTGCGCCTGCCTGCGGGCCTGCCTGCGCGCCCGCCTGCGGGCCGGCACGCGGAATGAACATCCACACTCCATAACGATGGAACGAAGTCATGCTTGATAAAGTCGTCATCGCCAATCGCGGCGAAATCGCTCTGCGCATTCTCCGGGCCTGTCACGCGCTCGGCGTTAAGACCGTCGCCGTGCATTCCACGGTCGATCGCAATCTCAAACATGTGGCGATGGCCGACGAATCTGTTTGTATCGGCCCTGCTGCGTCGAAAGACAGCTATTTGAATATGCCGGCGATCATCGCCGCCGCCGAAGTCACCGACGCGCAAGCGATTCATCCAGGCTACGGCTTCCTCAGCGAGAACGCCGATTTCGCCGAGCGCGTCGAAAAATCCGGCTTCATTTTCATCGGCCCGCGCGCCGAGACCATTCGCATGATGGGCGACAAGGTCGAAGCGATCCGCGCGATGAAAACTGCGGGCGTGCCCTGCGTACCAGGCAGCGGCGGCCCTCTGGGCGACGATGCGAAAGTAAACGCGCGGATTGCGAAAGAGATCGGCTATCCAGTCATCATCAAAGCTGCCGGCGGCGGCGGCGGTCGCGGCATGCGCGTGGTGCATACCGAGGCCGCACTGCATTCTGCAATCCAGACCACGCAAACCGAAGCCAAGGCCGCATTCGGCAACGAACAGGTCTACATGGAGAAATTCCTGGAAAACCCGCGCCACGTCGAGATCCAAGTGCTGGCGGACGGTCAAGGCAATGCGATCCATCTGGGCGAGCGCGACTGTTCGATGCAGCGTCGTCACCAGAAAGTGGTGGAAGAAGCGCCCGCCCCAGGCATCACCCCGGAACAGCGCGCCGAGATCGGTCGCGTCTGCACCGACGCCTGCGTCCGCATCGGCTATCGCGGCGCCGGCACGTTTGAGTTTCTGTACGAAGGCGGCCGGTTCTATTTCATCGAAATGAACACGCGCATCCAGGTCGAACACCCGGTGACCGAACTGATCACCGGCATTGATCTGGTGAAAGAGCAGTTGATGGTCGCTGCCGGCCACAAATTATCGATCAAGCAGAGCGACATTGTGCTGCGCGGGCATGCGATCGAATGCCGCATCAACGCCGAAGACCCGGATAGCTTCATGCCTTCTCCCGGGTTGATCAGGCATTTCCATGCCCCCGGCGGCCCCGGCGTGCGCGTGGACTCGCACATCTACGAGGGCTATCGCGTCCCATCGAACTACGATTCGATGATCGGAAAACTCATTGTGCACGGCCCGGATCGCGCCACCGCGATGGCACGCATGCAGGTCGCCCTGAGCGAGATGGTGGTGGACGGGATCAAGACGAATATCCCGCTGCAGCAGCGGATTTTGCGCGACCAGGGCTTCCTGGCCGGCGGCCAGAACATTCATTACCTCGAAAAACGTCTCGCCGAGCGCAAGGAAAAGGCGCTGTCGATCCTATGAGTGCTGTTTGCGGATAGGCGCATTGGCGAAGCTAGTGTAGTGCTTCACCCTGTTTGAACCATGTTGAATGCTGCTGACTTCGCGATTTACGTCGTTCTGGCAACATTGATGGGTGTTTCCTTCTCTCCGCACAGCGGGGGCGAAGAGGCGCGCTTGCGAGGCACTGCCTCGCGCGCCGATGAGCGCCCGAGCGCAGTGCGCGAGGGCTGGACGAAGGTGGCGCGCAGCGCCGGATGAGGGGCGAAGACAGCATGAGGGGTAGGCCGCTGTGATGCGTTGCGAAGAGCGCCCCTCACCCGGCCCCGTATCGAGTACGGGGCAGGCTCTTCGGCCACCCTCTCCCCGTGCTACGCACGGGGAGAGGGAACGAGGCTTCAAAGAA
>JANMGT010000052.1:0-59230 GCA_031374725.1 Lysobacteraceae bacterium
TGATGAGGGTCATTCTTCCGTCGCTTTGGCACGGGGTATACCCCAGACAAAATGGGCTGAATTATTCTCTGAGGCAGAGAATACTGTAGGCGTCAAACCCTTTGGCTTAGAAAATGTCCCAGTAAAAACATATTTGCCTAAGTTTGATTTGTCACCGCTAAGATTTGTCAGCTACTCAAAGCATGCAACTGTAAAACTGGCCGGCTGCTTTGATCATGGCGTTTACCTATCCCTAGATGATCTAAATACTCCTCAAGGAAAGATTGAGCTCTCATGGGGTGAAGGACCAGAAGCCGGCAGCGAAGTTCTTTGGTCCAGGCGCTCCGGTCCATAGGGCATGGGGCTAACAATTCGTTCAAGCCGACCCCGCATCGTGGCGTCGGCCACGTGCCTGCGCTACGCTAGCACGTGTCCGCCACCCCGCTGCGGCGTGGCTTAACTCTGGCGTTAGGCGCTGAAAAGCATTCTGCTGTTTTGTTGCGGTCGCTTCATTATTGCCGGTTTCTTTTGCGGTGCTCTTTGGCGTGTTTCTCGGCGCGTTATTCTTCGGTTGCAGTTCTGTGCGCGCTCAGGCTTGGCTTGCGACGGGGCAATGGCGTGTGCGGTTGTGTGGGCTGCTGGCTTCAGGCTGCACGGAAAGGGTACGGGGCGCGGCCGGTGTCTTCTGTTTCGGTTTTCGGCAAAGGCATCGGGGTGTTGTTGTTTTCGGGTTCCTTTGCGCCTAACAATTCGTTCAAGCCGACGCCGTGTCTTGGCTTCGTTGAAACTTCCCGCGGTGCGCGCAATACTGGTTCTTCATTGCTGCGGTCGGTGCGGCTTAACTCAAGCGTTAGGCGCTGAAGACAACTTGGAGACTATGAGTGATGCGAACCTTCGAACCTAAGCAGAAGCCTGGTCATCAGACCAATTCAAGCAATTCCATAGCTCAAGTTGCCTCGCTTGCCGCAAAGGACACTGCATCAAGCGCAGTCTTTCATTTACAGCGCACGATTGGGAATCAAGCAGTGCAGCGCATGTTGCAAGGCAATTCCGAGGTTCCGGAGGTCGACGCTGCCTCCGCCACAGCTCGATTCGCGCACGATTTTAGCCGGATACCGATCAACGCACGTGGTCCCGATGTTCCGCCAGACCACAGCAATTGGCCACCCTCGTTGCGAGGTGCCTTAGAACACGCATTCCAAGTCTCTCTTGGAAGCGTTCCTCTCACGGTTGATCCGAGTCTGGCACACCTCGGTGCTGCCGCCGCCACTGACGGCGTAGAGATCCGAGTCGATCCACGGTGGCTGAATGCGCAGAGCAAGGGCGGCCGGCATCTTATCGCGCACGAGCTGGCGCACCTCACGCAGCAACCACACACGGATACCAGTTCTACGAAGGCGGAAAGGGACGCCGATGCACTAGCGGGCCGCTTCATGCGCGGCGAAGGACCGTTACTCACACCGACGGTTCTGCAGTCACGACGAGGGCCAATGCATTTCAAGACGGCGGTGGACGCTGCGAAGGACACCATTCGTTTGGCTACGGAAGGCCTTGGGACCGATGAAGAAGCGATTCTGAAAGCGCTGCGAAACCTGACTCCAGCCCAATTGGCCGAGCTTTCAGCGGATACCGCGATCGTTGATCTGTTGCTGGGCGACCTTTCGGGCAAAGACCTTGCCGACGTTAGTGCATTGCTTGCCCGGGGCCGAGTTGGCGGTATGTCAAGAGCGGATATTGCAGCGGTCGTCGCTGATCCGAGTAAGCATTCCTTCGGTGACCTGGCGGCTGCTCAGTCCAGGGATCTCCTCTTGGAACATAGGGAAAGTGTGACTACTACTGGCACGGGCACGATCCAGGGTAACCAATGTGCGAACCCTTTGCCCGTGGGTGCTCACAGTGCGGATTGCACAACCTATGTGCTTGATGTCCTGAAGGGCGCTTTCGCCGCGAAAGGACAAGCTGCAGTGTGGACCAAGGTCATGTCGACGGCTGCGGCGGCGAGCGGCGGCAAATTGTTAGGCACAGAAGTCCTCAAAGCACTCCAAACGGAGGCAAGCTGGGAAGGAGTTTTTTGGGCACCCGACCCACGGAACCCGAAGGACAAATCGCCTGAACATCCGACGGCCTACAAGAAAGTCCGCGAACAGGGAACATATTATGGAGTCACCGTCGACCGCGCGAGGTCCGTCATCGAGTATCGCCGTACGGACCCCGCCAACACCCAGGACCTATCGGGGATCGAGAAGCTTCGCCGCCTGCAGTTTGGCGTGCTGGCAACCCGCGGCGGTACGCACATGGCGTTGATCGTCAATGGCAGTGTGTACGAAATCCACTGGGATAAGCCGGCAACTGATCCAAATGCTATCGAGGCGACACCTCTGGAGAGTTTTGTGTGGGAGAGCGGCGTGATCGTGGCTCCCAAGGGCGATCTAGACAGAGCGTGGAAAGCTCCTTGAGTGTGGCGTATAACAACGCATGCAGCGGACGGCGCTACGCGCCGCCGCTGATGCTGAACGTTAGGCCTCGCATTCACCAACCGCGGCTATTCATGCCGTGCAATCGGAGGAAGTCATGCCAGACAATACACAGACTCCAAGCAACTCTCTATCCGATGCAGAAGCCATCGCAAGATCGAAAATCGGTAGACACGTAACTTATTTTGCGCTTACCACGACGTTTCTACTCGGCTTTACTGCAATTATGGTTGCACTGCTCAGCGATGAGCCAGATAAAGAGAGGTTTGTTTATGTCAAGGATATACTCACCATAATCTTGCCTTTAGTTGGAACCTGGGTCGGGACGGTTTTAGCATTCTATTTCTCTAGGGAGAATTTTGTGGCAGCAGCCAAACAAACAGCTGACCTCGTTCGTCAACTCACCCCAGAGCAGCGACTTCAAAGTATCGCGGTAACAGAGGTTATGTTAGATATGTCCGCTGAAACAACAACAAAGTTGACATTGCCGACACCCGAGGACGCAGCGAGGATAAAAGTTAAAGCAGATATAGTTGAAGGTCTTTTGGAAAAAACAAGCGAAATCGCCTGCCTATCGTCGATAGCACAGGCAAGGTTCTCTACATTATTCATCGAAACTACATCGATCAGTTCCTGCTGAAGCAATCAGAAGCGGGGGGAACACAGGTAGCAGATGCGACATTGCAAAATCTGCTTGATGCGGAAGGGCTAAAAGCAATTTTCCAGGCATTTGCCATTGTCGGGAAGGACGCGCGACTTATTGCGGTCAAGCAATCAATGGACGGTAATCCCAATTGTTCCGATGCATTTGTAACTGAAGATGGGACGGGCGGGTCGAAAGCAGTTGGCTGGATCACGAATGTAATAGTTCAGCAGAAGTCCGCAGCTTAGCAGAGAGACCTAACCACTCGCTCAAACGGCCCATTGCGGCAGGCTGCTATTTGGGCAAAAAAACCTAGTCCAAATGCCAACCTGCCGCAATGGGCCGGTTAGCTCAAACGTTAGGCCCCATGAAAACACAATGGTGATCCAATGAATTCTGAGAGATCAGAGAGAGTAGTTGGAATTGCTTGGTACAGCACTACTCAGTGGATGTTGCTAAAGCAGATCGCGAGTGATCGCGCAGATCTTGACGAGACATTCGAGGCATGGGAAATGAGTGCGCTTGAGGCAGAGCAAACGATTCAAGATTCGGGCCAATCTGTTGTTCGTGTTCTAATTGACGTGACTAAAGTTGTATCGTGGTGCCGAAAGAGGAGAGTTCCTAACAATTCTGCATCAAGAGCCAAGTACGTTGCGCATGTTATGCGGCAAAACGATGCTGCTGGGGCCTAACAATTCGTTCAAGCCGCCCCGCATCGTGGCACCAGCCACATGCCTACGCTAGCACGCGTCCGCCACCCCGCTGCGGGGCGGCTTAACTCAGGCGTTAGCCCTATGGAGGAATCATGCGCGCCACAACTTTTGCCCTTGCACTTCTGATTTCAAACTTGGCATATGGTCAAGAATCGTTTTCACCCCCAGCCAGTTCATCCCTAGTCTTAAAAGACGTTAATTTCAGTGGAGAGTTGATTGGGCAGAAATTCAGGTCACGGTTTTCTGAATGCGATACTAAGAACACATGTGATGGTAGACCTCTGAAATACGGTTGCAGCACAGATCCCAATCGAAATTCGACCATTTTGAAGTTAGGTGGAGGGACCATCTTTTTCGATGCGAAAATGGGACTTGACGCTGATGGCTCTCCTTATTCGCAAAGAACACCAGGAAAAACAGATCAACCACAAACATCATTAAGATATCCGTTGGCTGGCAAGCCAAGTATAAATTCTGATCGAGTACCATTCATTGTCATACCACTAGGCGGCTTCGACAAAGACCTAGGCGTCAAAGTTGGCGACGTGGCTGCTGTAATTTATGGCAATAAAAGAATCTTTGCTGTTGTCGCCGATCAGGGGCCGACTTGCAAACTAGGAGAAGGATCAATCCAACTCCACGAACTACTTGGCCACTTTGTTTGTAAGGATCGATCGAAAAACGGAGACTGCAAAAACTGCGTAATGTAGGCATTCCCAAAGATGTCCTGTATTTCATCTTTCCCGGAACGCACACCGACATCCTGTCCAATCTAACTCCAGAAAATATTAATGCGCGCATCGACGCAATTGGAACCAGTTCTTGGCAGAAGCTAGTAGCGCCGCGATAGGGCTAACAATTCGTTCAAGCCGCCCCGCTGCGATCGGCGCGGCTTAACTCAGCAACTGTCTTGACGCCACTGGCGTAATCAGGTCATAGCGGTCTTTCCTTCGCATGCCCGGATCTCATCCCGACGCCGGGCGTTGACGATCGTCAGCAGCTTGCGCATGCATGCCACCAGCGCGACTTTCTTGACCTTGCCGCGCGCGATGAGCTGTTGATAATGCGCTTTCATCTTCGCGTCCCAGCGCACCGCGGAGAGTGTCGCCATGTACAGCGCTACGCGCACCTCAGCGCGTCCGCCGTAGATGCTGCGTTTGCCTTGGGTCTGCCCGCTGTCGCGGTTGTGCGGTGCGACGCCCGCCAGCTTCGCGATCTGCTGCCGGCGCAGATGTCCCAGTTCCGGCAACAGCGACAGCATCGTCGCCTGGAAGACCGGGCCAAGCCCTTTCGACGAGCGCAATGCCGGCGTTGCGTGCGCTTGCCGCAGTGTCTTGATCTGCGCGTCAATCGTCGCGTGCTCGCGCTGCAGCGCGGCGATCGTCTTCTTCATCAGCGTGCGGATCTCCGGCGGTGTCATCGCCAATTGCTGTCGCGTTCGCTGGAGCGCTTCGCTGACTTGGCCGCGACGCCTGAGCCAGCTTTTCAAGCTGTTCTGCCACGGCAGCAGCGGCACGTGCGCACGTAGAGGCAGATGAAACGCACGCGCCATCTCCGCGAGCATCCGCGCATCCAGCGCATCGGTCTTCGCCCACTGGCCCGTCGCCCGTGCAAAGTCCCGGGCCTGGCGCGGATTGACCCGCGCGATCCACAGTCCCGCTTCGGCACAGGCGGCTATCACCGCGTCCTCGTAGCCGACCGTCGCCTCGATCACGATGCGTACGTCGGAGCGTTCACGGAGCAGGCGGAGCAGCCGCCCGATGCCATTACGGGTGTTCGGGAAACGCCGGACGTTGCGGTCGCCTTCGATCGCGACGTCCAACGCGCTCTTGCCAACATCGATACCCACTGCCTGCATGACGATTCTCCGCTAAAGTAGAAATGTCGAGAGCGGCTCGCCTTCAGCCCACGCTTATCGGTGCGAGGGAAACCTCATGCAACTGTTCGGGCGTAGAAGGTGAGCACCGGTGCGCGGCCCAGGCTGAGTTACGGTGACGTTTGCACCGAGGCGTTATCGGGCCCGCGCACCGGGCTCTCGGCGCTTAAACTACGGATAATTGAAGACATAAGGCGTTAGGCCGCGCACTCGAACTGCCGCTGGACCGCCACCGAAATACCTCGCATCTCTGAAGCAAAACTCATAGAGTCCATACGCTCACTCGGGAGAATCAACGTGTCAGAGAAGACGCCCACCACGGTTCAACGGCCCAAGTCTATTTGGTCTAGAAAAATGAAGTTGGACCTCAAGCCGCTGCTTAAGGCAGCAACAAAGGCTGCTACACACGCAGCCACTTTGAAATTCGAAGAACTCGGAAACGACGCGGCCGAAGCTGTCGCCAGCCTCGGGATTGAAACGCCGCTAGGCGAACTTGCGTATAGCCTCATCCATCGATCCCTTGCCCAAGCGATCGTTGAGCTAACAACTGAAAGTATTTCTCATTTCGATTCCGCACACCACGAAGCCAAAATAGTAAAAGATCTTGACTTTGAACTTGTAAAGATTGACTTCACAGTCAGCAAGGATTTCTTCAAATCACCCCACAACCAAGAATTTGTTCTGCGTATATCTGAGGTATATCAGCAATGGCTTTGCGACTTTGGCGTAGCGCCGTCAAGCGCCGAAACAATCGCGGCAAGGCTACCAACATACTTTGTCTTCTCGTTGACGGCAGAGTGGCGGAAGAATGCTGACACGTATAAGAGACTGCTTGAGGCGTCTGACGGCCCCTTTCAGCTTGCGGAAACTGCACTCAAGGGTTGGCGTCAGTATTTTGCCTTCCTTAACCGCAGAGTAGCAGAGAACATATTCGATGAGCCATTCGGCCTCGCGCAGATCTATGTTCCACTTAACGCCTATTACGTTGACCGCCAATCGTCGTCGGACCAGAAGAGTATCGGATTTCGATCGAAAGACAAGAAAGTGTGCGTCAACCTTTCTCAGGAATTAATTTCCTGGATAAAAAAAGAAGATAGGTATGATGCACTGAGAGTTATCAGCGGCGGCCCAGGTAGTGGGAAATCGTCCTTCACACGAATGTTCTGTTGCGAGGTGGCCGAACTCGGACTCGCAAAGCCGATTTATATTCCCCTTCACTTGATTGATCCAACCCGCGATGTCGCGACGGAAGTTGAGCGATTCGTGCGGGACGAGGGCCTTATAGGCTTTAATCCACTCGATTCGGACCGACTCGAATCTGGCATCCTGCTCGTTTTTGACGGTCTGGACGAATTGGCAAGTCTAGGCAAGGTCGCGGCACAGGTAGCCCGGGATTTTATCCAAGCCGTTGAGCGTCTAATCGAAAGGCGGAATCTCGGACCGGCTCCGATATTAGTCCTACTAAGCGGGCGCGAAGTAATTGTCCAGGAGAATGAGACAGAATTTCGACGACCAAAACAAGTTCTCAATATACTTCCATACTTGGTTGCGGACGATAAATCCTCGTTCGTTGATCCCAAATCACTACTCGACATTGACTTACGTGATGCATGGTGGAAGAACTACGGTCGCTTACTTGGTGAGAAATTTGACGGAATACCAAAGGCGCTAAAGATATCTGAAATCGACGAAATAACGGCGCAACCCCTTTTAAATTACCTAGTTGCGCTGAGCTTCAGGCGCGGGAAGCTCGACTTCAGCCGAAGGCTCAACCTAAATAGCGTCTATTCAGACCTAGTGGCCGCCGTTCACGAGCGAGGATATGAGAAGACGCGAACCTACCGTCCGATCGGGCACGTCGCTCTAAAGGACTTCGTTCGTGTACTTGAAGAGATTGGCCTAGCAGCGTGGCACGGCAGCGATGGTCGCTCCACTTCAGTTAGAGACATTCTCTCTCACTGCCGGCAGAGCGGCCTAGAAGCAATGCTCCAGTCCTTTACCGAAGGAGCACAAGCTGGTGTTACTAAGCTATTGGCTGCGTTTTTCTTTCGACGGCATGGTGAAGCCGCCGGTGAAGACGCCACCTTCGTCTTCACTCACAAGAGCTTTGGAGAATATCTTTCAGCCACTCGACTTGTCAGGGGATTAGACCGAATAGTTCTGGATCGAGCCAGACGACGAGCGAGCCCAGATGACGGTCAGGACATCGCTGATGCACTCGTAAGCTGGACGAAACTCGGCGGACCTGCTGCCTTGACGGAAAACGTGCAACTGTTCTTGCGTCGAGAAATTCTACAGAAGGAAACCACTCAGCTGGAAGATTGGCACGATATTCTAGTCGAGCTTGTTGGTTTTTCTATCGAGAACTCATTGCCACTCGAGAGGATTGGGAATCTCTCGTACAACTCCTGCGCGCGACATGAAATAAATGCAATAACATCGCTCTTTGTAGCCCTAAATGCAACCAGCGTGGCATTGCAGCGCGTTGCAAAGTTAAAGTTCGCCAGCGAGACGTCATTCGGAACCTTTCTTCGCCGCGTCTGCCCCCAGCGATCAGGCGCCCAATCCCCTTTGATATTCGGTGCGTTGTCCTTCTTGGACCTGTCCGACCAGTGTTTGGATATGGCCGACCTATATTCGGCTGACTTGCATTGCACATTGTTTATCAACGCTAGACTTCACTTTGCCAATCTTGATATGGCAAATTTGCATTCAACGGACTTTACTAATGCGACGATGACTTGGAGTCGCATGCAGGCTGCCGACATTGAAGGAACGAAGTTTGTACATGCGAAACTAGATCAAGTTCGATTCGGGGGCATGAGGTACAGTACACGTCCAATAAGTGACGCCGACTTTACGGGAGCCGATCTACGCGAAGCAACGTTTACTGGGTTGGAATTAGTCAACTGTGATTTCAGCGGTGCAAAGCTATCAGCCTCCGACATAAACAAGTGCAAGAAGGTGCAGAATTGCACATTTAGCGGCGCCGTTATATCAGAAGAAGACAAATCTATTGCTCAGTGGGCCAGCCGAGCAACAGCGTCCGGCGCGATTCAGGGCCAATTGCTAATTGTTTCCGCCGATAGTCAAGAAGTATTTTCGAGAGAGCGTTAGCTACCGGCGCGGCCTAACCCCTCGCTCAAGCGGAGCGCCAACGGCAGGCCACCAGGGCCCGGCCTGAGGTACGCGGTACATTCTCTCAGTCCGGGCCCTGGCATCCTGCCGTCGTCGCCCGCTTGGCTCGAACGTTAGGCGCCGAAAAGCAGTCTGCTGTTTTGTTGTGGTTGCTTCAGTTTTACCGGCTTCGTTTGTGGTGCTCTTCGGCGTGTTTCTCGGCGCGCTATTCTTCGGTTGCAGTTTTGTGCGCGCTCAGACTTGGCTTGCGTGACGGGGCAATGGCGTGTGTGGTTGTGTCGGCTGCTCACTTCAGGCTGCACGGAAAGGGTTCGGGGCGCGCCCGGTGTCTGCCGCTTCGGTTTTCGGCAACGGCGTCGGGGTGTTGTTGTTCTCAGGTTCCCTTGCGCCTAAAAATTCGTTCAAGCCGACGCCGCTTCTTGGCTTCGTTGAAACTTGCGATGATGCGCGCAATACTGGCTCACAATCGTCGCGGTCGGCGCGGCTTAACTCTGGCGTTAGGCCGCATGGAGACTTTCATGGGCAACGGACACTTCGTACTCAAAGCTATCGCAGCTGTGGAAAAATATCGACAGTGCTTACTTTGTCGATACGCAAGGTGATCCCGATATGCACATTACGCCGAGATAGTGGGCGATGCGTCTGTATCTGGCGATGGAGGGCTACAACAGCTGGACCAAGGCGCACTGTTCAAGTGACATGATACTGCAACTGAATTTGCTATAAGGGAATTTGGCAGGTACGCCGCTCCTGCCGAACGATATATATTTTATAGCGGCATCAAAAAAGGATATTTGCAATGAATAGAATTATGCTTGGAATAGCAATTATCACACTCGCCACAGCGATGAGTTTTTGTGCCTACGCATTCTCTCCACCGGGTTCGTCTTGCGATGCGTCCAATGAGGGCGCACAAACCTCGACGTCGCACGAATCCGGATATATCGTTTGGGAATGCCATTCTGGAAACTGGACGTTTTTGCTTCAGTACGAATGCGATCAGTTTGGCAATAATTGCATCCCAATGTAAAATTCGTATCATCTATATGCGCAGGGGCCATAAGCCCCTGCGCTCGGTAAAGCACAAAGTATGGGTAGTACGAAGGCTGCAGCGGCCTAACAATTCGTTCAAGCCGACCCCGCATCGTGGCGTCGGCCACGTGCATACGCTACGCTAGCACGCGTCCGCTGCCCCGCTGCGGGGCGGCTCAACTCAGACTATGGATAATTGAAGACATAAGGCGCTAGACCGCTATGTTGACTCTCGTGAGCCAATGATCTCAAAACTACCCCGCTGGGTTTGGACGGGCACATGGGCACTCGCGTTCATCGCCGGGATAGTCAATGTAGTTGGCCTACTTGGCTTCGAGCACCAAGCAATCACGCACCTGACTGGAAACACCTCCATGCTAGCTGCGGAACTGGCGTCTGCTAATCTCACAGCTGCGCTGCATTTCGCTGCTCTGATTGCTGCGTTTGTTGCGGGCTGTTCTTTGAGCGGCTTCATCATTCAAGACAGCACGCTCCAACTTGGGCGCAGGTATGGTGTTGCCATGTTCTTGGTTTCCATCCTCCTATTTGCGTCTGTTCCCCTGCTCAGGCACAACAGCGCTTATGGCATGTATGCCGCCGCCTGCGCTTGTGGGCTTCAAAACGCGATGGTAAGTACCTACAGCGGCGCTGTAGTCCGCACTACGCATCTGTCCGGTATGCTGACAGACCTTGGGATATTTCTCGGGCACTTCTTACGTGGCCTGCCAGTCGACACGCGCCGACTTACTCTTTGCGTGACTGTCATCTCCGGTTTTTTCTGCGGTGGGTTGGTTGGTACAATCGCATTTCGGTCTTTCAGCTACTCGGCGCTCTTCATTCCTGCCACGCTTACTGCATTCGTATCATTGGCGTATGGTCTTTATCGCATACGCAAAAGCCGTGCGTAGTTAGTTCGTAGGCGCGTGGTCTAACAATTCGTTCAAGCCGACCCCATGCGGTGGCGTCGGCCACGTGCCTACGCTACGCTAGCACGCATCCGCCGCCCCGCTGCAGGGCGGCTTAACTCAGGCGTTTGGCTGCATATGGAGGTTTTTCTATGGTTGGGGAAGAGCTAGGCATTATCAGCGCGGCCAAAGCCCTCGCTCGGAACCCGCTAGGCATTATCGCTCTATTCATCGTTTTGGTGTATGGGCTTGCTTCATTGGTTACAGCTTTTGCCAGCTCATTCACATCCGCTGAACGACTGCCTCTTATCTATTTCTTAGTTATATTTCCGGTAATCGTTCTTGGGGTTTTTTCTTGGCTTGTAAGTTGCCACAGCGGAAAGCTATTTGCCCCAGCTGACTTCAAGAACGAGGATAACTACGTAAAAATGCAACTTGCAGCAGTAGCATCTTTGGCTGTAGCTAGCGCTAAAAACCCAGCAGGGGGCGAAGTTTCTGACATCAAAGAGCTTGTTGCAGTTGTGCAGCGGGCTGCACCTCAGAGCGCTCATTCAATCGACAAGCGGAAAAATCATGTTCTCTGGGTCGATGATAGACCAGAGAATAACGTTTATGAGCGGCAGGCATTTGAAGCGGTAGGGCTTACTTTCTCGTTAGCACTCTCAACTAGCGAAGCCCTCTCACTCCTAAAAAGGCAAAAATTTACTGCAGTCATATCCGACATGGGACGAAAGGAAGGTCCGCGCGAGGGATACGTCTTATTAGATTCAATGCGTGCAAGCGACGATCAAACTCCATTGTTCTTCTATGCGACTTCAAATGCTCCTGAGCACAAACGTGAAACGAAGGAGCATGGCGGACAAGGCTGTACAAACAATGCCCAAGAGTTATTCCAAATGGTGACAAAGCTTGTCATTGACAGTGCAGGCTAACAATTCGTTCTGGCCGACCCCGCATCGTGGCGTCGGCCACGTGCCTACGCTACGCTAGCACGCGCCCGCCGCCCAGCTGCGGGGCGGCTTAACTCTGTCGCTAGGCCTCTTCATACCGCATGCATCGCCGCATACGTCAAAGACAAGGAATCACACATCTATGCCCGATATTTCGATAAAATTGGAGCGTCCTCACGTAGAAGAGATACTCACAAGGTACAAGCCACAAATCGGTAAAGACTTCCCTGGATATCGCAATCATGTTTACCGTGCTATCACTTATGCGATGCATTTTCTTGGCAATGAAATAGAACATGAAAGACTCGTAGAGACTGCATTTGCGTATCATGACATCGGGCTTTGGACAGATCATGAATTAGCATATCTGGAACCGTCCGAGGCTGTGGCAATTGCCGATAATGAGCGGTATCGCTGGGGTCTTGATGTCAACCTACTTCGTGCCGCTATCCACTGGCACCATAAAATGTTCACTTATAGAGGGCCAAATCAGAATGTCGTCGAGGCATGCCGCAAGGCCGATTGGATAGACGCATCGAAGGGCATGATCCGCAAAGGCATGACTAAAGCGGATGTCAATGCGGTAGAGTCTGCTTTTCCTAATCTCGGATTCCATGACTCGTTGCTACGCCTAACAAAGGATTACGGTGGCTCTACGATAATGGGTGGTCTGAAAGTTACTCTTGGAATCGTTAAATGGTAAGCCCGCTGAGAGCCTGTTTAGAATCTCCCCATGCTCCGCGTTCTTAGGCTCAGCCCTTCGGGTTGTGCCGCCGCACACGCTGAGGCCCGCGCGCCGCATGCGGTTGGACAGCATGCTTTTGGACAGCATGCTTTTGGACAGCATGACCAGACCACCCGTCTGGCGCTGCGCGCCGCTCGAACCTCAGCGTGTCGCGGCGACGCAACGCGGAGTATGCAGAGATTCAAAACAGGCTCTAAGGCAAGCGGCTTGACCCTGTGCTTCTTGGCGTCCGGTACTGGGGGCAGGTTCACAACCCAGTTGGATCCGCTGATCGTATCTGCATTCTCCTGTGTGAAACGAATCGAAAGCAGAGCTTGAATGTAGAGTATCGCTTTCAGTGACCGACGACGAATGTATGCCATCGTTCCTTTTGAGCGACGCACTCAACCCTCGCGAATGGCGAGACATGTTCGACAGTCGTTCGCTGTCGCGCGCGAACCAGTATCTGCGCCGGGTCTCATCCATCGAACGCCGGGATATTGGCGACACAGTCACGCTTGATGCTCGCGTGAAGGGGACGGCAGCGAAACCCTACGTCACCTCCGTGACTATCGAGCCGACCGCGCCGGGTCGGTATGCGTACGAAGGCCAATGCAGTTGTCCTGTCGGCTGGTTCTGCAAGCATGTTGCCGCCCTGTTGATGGTGGCTTGGCAGCAAGGTTCCCATGCGGAGCGCGTCCACGCGGAGGGCATCCATGCGGAGGGCGTCGCTTCGCCGCGTATATCGAAGCCAGTGCCTGCGCAGTGGAAGAGCTGGATCGCTGCATTGACGCCTGCGCACATCGTCCCGGTGGTTGACGCAAGCAAGGTGGGTCCCGCGGCGCGGCAGATCGCGGTCGTTTTCGATGTGATCGAGAGCCGCTCGTCGCAACTGGCCGCAAAGATGGTCTGGGTGCAGAAGACGCGCCAGGGCCGCTGGGGAAAGGTCGAGTCGATCCGGCTCGATGGATTGGGCAACGACTTGGATGCCGGGCTGCTGGATGGTCTCTGGTACGACCGTCTGGCGCGCCTGCAATTGCGGCCATCGGTGTGGCATGCCAAATACAAAGACATGCGCTTGCTCACAGGCGCGAACGCCGAGGCGCTGCTGGATGAATTGCTGCAAGCGGACATCCCGTGTTTCTGGCAGAAGCCGGCGGCGGGATTGATCCAGGCGGGTCCTGGCCGCGCGCTGCAGTGGCGCTGGCACACGGACGATGCCGGCGTGCAACAGTTGCGTCCGGAGCGCGGTCTGCTGCTGCACGTCGCCGGGAATTGGATCCTCGATCTGGACACGTTGATCCTGCAACGTGCCACCGGCGGTCCGGATCCGGCGCTGACGCGTGCGTTGCAGCGCATGCCGCCGCTGCCGCCAGAACACTCACGGGATTTCGTCGAGCACGCACGTCGCCATCCCATCCTCGGCACACTGCCTTTGCCTCGCGTCATCGTCACCGCTGCGCCGATCGAGGTGGTGCCGACGGCTATTTTGCGGCTGTTGCAGATACCGCTCAACCGTACCGGGTGGGCACGAGATCCCCACCAGCATCTGCCCTGCGTCCGGCTGGAGTACGACTACGCAGGGCATCGCCTGCCGGGGCCGCCGTCCACACAGGATCTACGTCGCATCCAGGACGATGTGCTGCAACTCGTTCGACGTCATCGCGAACACGAACTGGCTGCGGAAACATGGCTGGCGAGTGCGGGGTTTCGTCCAATCCACGCGCATTACGGTCTGCAACACCGCATACCAGGCGCGGAAGCGATGCACGACTATGTGGCCGGCAAGCCCGGCAATCCGGTCTACGACCCGGCGATCCTGTTGCAGGAGGTCATCGCCCTGTCGCAACGCGGTTTCCGGATCGAGACCGATCCGAGTTTCCCGCTCACCTTGGGAGGCGTACCCGATGGCTGGTATACCAGGGTCAGCGACAGCCCTTCGGGCGAAGCGTGGTTCGAAGCGGAACTGGGGATCGAACTGGAGGGCGAGCGCATCTCGCTGCTGCCGATTCTGCAGCGCGCCCTGCAAGATCGCAGTCTGAACCTGTTCAACCCCTCACCCAGACACCCGGAGGATGCAAATTGGTATATAACGCTGCCCGGCGCACGCGTCGTCGCCCTGCCATTGGCCAAGCTGCGCGCATTGGCCGCGCCGCTGTTGCAATGGTTGGTGGCCGGCGAACAGACCTTGCGCCTGCCGCGCGCAGCAGCAGGCATCCTCGACGATCTGAGCCAAGTTGCGCATTTGGAGCTGCACGGCAGAACCGCCACCGCTTTGCGCAATCTCGCTGCAGAATTACGTCAGAGCCACAGCCGCCGTCCTGTGGCCGTCCCGCGCGCGCTCAAGGCGACGCTGCGCCCTTATCAGCGGGATGGTCTGACTTGGCTGGATTTCCTCGCGAGAACCGGGCTGGGTGGCGTGCTCGCCGACGATATGGGCCTGGGCAAGACCGTGCAAGTGCTCGCGCATCTGTTGAAGGAGCGGGAGGCCGGGCGACTGGACGCACCCGCCCTGGTGGTCTGCCCAACTTCGGTCGTCGGCAACTGGCATGAACAGTCTGCGCGCTTTGCGCCGGTGCTGCGCGTGCGCATCATCCACGGTAGCGGGCGTCACGATGAGTACGAAACGCTCAATGAGTGCGATCTGGCCATCACCACCTATGCCCTGCTGCCGCGCGATCGCGAGACACTGCTTAAGCAGAAGTTCTCGCTGGCGATCTTCGATGAAGCTCAGGCGCTGAAGAATGCGGGAAGCCAATCGGCGCAGGTCGCACGCGCGCTGCCGGCCCGGCGCAAGCTCGCCGTGACCGGTACTCCGCTGGAGAATCATCTGGGTGAGCTGTGGTCGCAGTTCGAATGCGTTCTGCCCGGCCTGCTCGGTGACAGCAAATCCTTCACCCGTCACTTCCGCACGCCGATCGAAAAGCACGGTGACGATGCGCGTCAACGTCAGCTCAACCGGCGCATCGCCTCGTTCATACTGCGCCGCACGAAGGCGCAGGTGGCCCAGGACCTGCCGCCGAAGACCGAGATCGTGCAGATGTTGGAACTGAGCGGCAAGCAGCGCGCGCTCTATGAGACATTACGGTTGAGCATGCACGAGAAAATCAAAGAAGCGATCAAGACGCGCGGGCTGGCGCAGTCGAGCATCGTTATTCTCGATGCGCTGCTCAAATTGCGCCAAGCCTGCTGCGATCCGCGTCTGATCAAACTCGATGCCGCGCGCAAGACGAAGGAATCCGCGAAGCTCGATGCGCTGTTGTCGATGCTCGATAACCTGCTGAGCGAAGGTCGTCGCATTCTGCTGTTCTCGCAATTCACCAGCATGCTGGATCTCATCGAGATCGCACTGCGCGAACGCGACATCGCTTGGCTGCGACTCGACGGCAGCAGCCGCAATCGCACGCAGTTGGTCGAACGCTTCCAGTCGGGCGAAGCGCCACTGTTCCTGATCAGCCTGAAGGCCGGCGGCGTCGGCTTGAACCTGACCGCTGCCGACACCGTGATCCACTACGACCCCTGGTGGAACCCGGCAACCGAAGCGCAGGCCACCGATCGCGCCCATCGCATCGGGCAAACCCAGCCGGTGTTCGTCTACAAGTTGATCTGCAAAGGCACGGTTGAGGAGAAGATCCAAGCGCTGCAGCAACGTAAGGGCGACCTCGCCCGCGCTGTGCTCGAAGGCGGCAGCCGCACGCGGCTGACCTTCGACGAAGCGGACATTGAGAGCTTGTTCGCGACGACGTGACCCTCCGAATCGAGCGTTTTCCTGAGCGCATCGCCAGTGGCCCACCTCAACGCGGCGACGCTACGAATTGCGCAAAGGATGACTGTCGGACATGGCGGTTCTCGCCCATCGCGACAAGGCACTGGCGACGGTGGCCTTGGGCAGGAGCTCTTGTTCTGTCCTGCCTTTGGCGAGTGCGATGAGTTGCCGATAAAACGGTAGTGTCTCAGTTTGAAATATTGGGCTGACGCCGCTTATACCGGCCGCGCGGCTTGGCTTGCGCTCCGTCGGCGATGAGCGCGAGGATCGTGCTGCCGGTAGCGTCATGCGTGCAGCCGGTAAAAGGTGTTTGTCCGGCAGCGTAGCCGACCCCGCAACCCAAATCGGGTGGGTCAATTCTCAATGAAAATCCCCGGGTCAGTGTTGTGTGGAAAACAACACTCCGCCTAATGTGCGGCATCGCACCGATTTGTGCGCCCTGATGCGCACAAACTGTCGGCCATAGCGAATACAGCAACGAAACGATTCAGTAGCGGTTCTGGACTGCGGCGGCGATAGCGCGCGTGCCGGTTTTGACGCTGCGTGTCTGAGCGTCTAAACAGGCCCTGAGCGTTGCTATCCCGACGATGGCAAGCGATCAGCTTGCGGCAGGCGTAGGCACAGCTTTCCATTATTGGAGAGGAAACGGACGCATCTGTAGGCGACAAACGATCGCGTGTGAGCAGCGGTATCGCAACTGAAATTGCAGCACGTATCCATCGCAATAGATCGGTCGGTTCGCATTTGCAGCGCGTACATGTCCGCTGCTGCCGTGTTCCGGCCCCACAACCACCCAATCTGATCTGTGAGTGAGCTGCTCTGCTCTCATCATCCGACGGCAGAAGGCATCCATAATGAATCTCGGAAGCGTGTTCAAGGATTTCTCCAAGATCGCGGCAATCGTCGGCATTGAGCGGCAAATCCAATCGCCAGCTCTCAACCACGACGACGAACCGATCAATCTGCCTGCCATGCTGTTCAGCGCCGAACAGATGGAAGACCACGGCCGGGCACTTGCGATGGCGCACGTGTTGAGCAATCGCCGAAGCCGTGACCGCCTGCTTGAGCGGCTGAACGACAACGTCCATGTGTTGAACGGCACCTGCGACCTGTTGACTGTCGCAGCGAAAGATAAACTTCACATCGCGCCAGCAGGAGAATGGCTGCTTGATAACTTCTATCTGATCGAAGAACAGATCCGAACAGCAAGGCAGCACTTGCCGCATGGTTACAGCCGCGAATTGCCGCGACTGGCGGAGGGTCCATCGCGATTTTTGCCGCGCGTCTATGACCTCGCGCTGGAAACCATTTCGCACAGTGACGGCCGTGTCGATATCGAGACGCTGAGCCGCTTCGTGGCGGCGTACCAGTCGATCACTCTGCTCACCTTGGGCGAACTGTGGGCCATTCCAATCATGCTGCGGCTGGCGTTGATCGAGAATCTGCGTCGGGTCAGCGCCCGCCTCAGCAACGCGCGCCGGCATCTGAACCTTGCGCAGGATTGGGCGAACAGAATGATGGAGGTTGCCCAGACCGATCCGACGAGTCTGATCCTGGTGATCGCCGACATGGCGCGTTCGCACCCGCCGATGACCAGTCCATTCATCGCCGAATTGGTGCGACGTCTACAGGGACACGGCCCGGCCCTGGCGCTGCCGCTGACCTGGATCGAGCAACGGCTTGGCGAATCGCATCAGACGATCGAACAGATGGTGTTGTCGGAAACCCGTCAACAAGCCTCTGACCAGATTTCGGTCAGCAACAGCGTCGGCGGCCTGCGTTCACTTGGCGCCATCGACTGGCGCGACTTTGTCGAAGCGATGAGCATGGTCGAGCACACCCTTCGGCAGGATCCCGGCGGCGTGTATGGGACGATGGATTTCGCCACGCGCGACCGTTATCGCCATGTGGTTGCGCAGGTTGCGAAGCGCAGCCGCCTGAGCGAAGCCGACGTTGCCGCAGCGGCAATTGCGTTGTCGCAACAACATGCTGACGCGGCATCCGCGACCGCACACAGTAGCCACGTGGGCTATTACTTGATCGATCGCGGCTTGGCGCAGTTGGAAGCCAAGGTCGCAGCGAAGCGCAGGCCGCTGATTCCTGCGCTGCGTCGCGGACTGGTGCGCGCGGCGCTGTGTGTGCAACTCGGCGCCATGCTGCTGCTCACCCTGTTGATAAGCGCCGCACTGACGCAGCTGCTGCGCGAGGCGGGCGTGGTTGGTTGGACGTTGTTTGCCATGACGGCGCTCGTTCTGCTGGCAGCGAGTCAACTCGCAAGCGCGCTGACCAATTGGATGGCAGCCCTGCTCACTACGCCACAGCTGTTGCCGCGCCTGGACTTCTCCCGCGGTCTTCCCGAGCACTGCCGGACGCTGGTGGTCGTGCCCACCCTGATCGGTAGTGTGTCGGGCATCGATGATCTGGTCGAGGCGCTGCACGTGCGCTTTCTGGGCAATCGCGACGCGCACCTGCACTTCGCGCTGTTGACCGACTTCGCCGACGCGGCGGCCGAGTCGATGCCGGAAGACGCCGCCCTGTTGCAGCACGCGGAAGCCGCGATCGCTGCCTTGAACGCGACTTATCCGAACCAGGGCCCGGAGTGCTTTTTCCTGCTGCATCGACCGCGCCGCTGGAACAGCGTCGATCGGGTCTGGATGGGATTCGAGCGCAAGCGCGGCAAGCTGGGTGATCTCAATGCGCTCCTGCGTGGCGCGGGTGCAGAGCGCTTCGCCCTGATTGTCGGCGACATCGCCGCGCTGATGCAGACCCGCTACGTGATCACACTGGACACCGATACCCGGATGCCGCGGGATGCAGCGCGCCAGTTCGTCGGCACGATGGCGCATCCACTGAATCAGCCGCGCTTCGATGAGCGCGCGCAGCGGATCACGGCTGGCTACGGCATACTGCAGCCACGGATGGCGGCCAGCATGTCCGGGACGAGCCAATCCCACTATGCGCTGCTGTTTGGCAGCGAACCGGGGATCGATCCCTACACCCGTTCGGCCTCCGACGTGTATCAGGACCTGTTTGGCGAGGGCTCGTTCATCGGCAAGGGCATCTACGATGTCGATGCCTTCGAAAGCGCACTGAAGGGACGCTTTCCGGAAAATCGGATTCTCAGTCACGACTTGCTGGAGGGCTGCTATGCCCGCTCGGGGTTGCTGAGCGACGTCTATCTCTACGAGGACTATCCGGCGCGTTACGACGCCGATGTCTCACGTCAGCAGCGCTGGATGCGTGGCGACTGGCAGATCGCACGTTGGCTGCTGCCCACGGTGAGCAACGAACAGGGCCGCAGCGTTCGCAATCCGATCTCGCTGCTGTCGCGCTGGAAAATTTTCGACAATCTACGGCGCAGCCTTGTCCCGCCGGCGCTTGTTCTGCTGTTGCTCGGAGGCTGGTGGCTGCTGCCGCAGCCATGGCTGTGGACCGCTTGCGTGCTCGGCATCGCCTTTCTGCCGCCGCTGTTGGCGTCGCTGGAAGCGCTGTGCCGCTGGCCGCCCAGGGTGACGCTGCGGCAACATGTGACGACGGTGCTGCGTGCGGCCGGATTGCAATTCGCGCAGGCCGGTTTTCGCGTCGCAACCCTGCCATTCGAGGCCATGTGCAATGTTGACGCGATCCTGCGCTCGCACTGGCGCCTATTGGCATCGCACCGGAAACTGCTGGAATGGCGCGTGGCGGCTTCCGTTGGCAGCGACATCGAGGGCTTGCCGGGGCTGCGGTCCAGCCTGCGCCTGATGTGGGTCGCGCCGTTGCTCGCGTTGGTGTCGGCAGTGAGTTTGGCGATCGCGCGTCCCGCCGCCTTGGCTGCCGCCAGCATGATTCTGTTGCTGTGGCTGCTGGCGCCGGCGATCGCCTGGTGGCTGAGTCAACCGGTCATCGATGCTCCGGCGCAACTGGATGCTTATGCGATTCGCTTCCTGCGTCGCATCGCGCGAAAGACTTGGGGGTTTTTCGAGCGCTTCGTTGGCGACAGCGACCATTGGCTGCCGCCGGACAATGTCCAGGAAGAGCCTGGCCCCATCATTGCCCACCGCACGTCACCGACCAATATCGGTCTGGCCCTGCTCGCAAACCTGTCCGCCTACGATTTCGGCTACATCAGCACTGGCGTGCTGATCAAGCGCACGGCAAAGACGTTCGCCACCTTGGCCACACTGGAGCGCCATCAGGGCCATTTCTACAACTGGTACGACACCCTGACCCTGCAGCCGCTGCCACCGCGCTATGTGTCCTCGGTGGACAGCGGCAATCTCGCCGGCCATCTGCTGACCTTGGGTGCGGGTTTGCAGAGCCTGCCCGAACAGCCGGTTGTTGGTCCAGGCGTGTTCTCTGGCTTGAGCGATGCGCTGTCCGTACTCGGCGACACGCTGGCGCCGAATGCATCTGACCATGACATTCTGGGTCGATTGCAGGGCTCACTGGATCGTGCTGTCGCTGCGCCACCGGTCGCGCCTGCGGACATCTTCATGCTGCTGCAGACGCTGGCTAAAGATGCGGCATTGCTCGACACGAGCGATGTCGGCTCCGCAGATGGGACAGCAAGCCACTGGGCACGTGCGGTACAGCGTCAATGCCTCGATGCACTGGACGAATTGTGCGATCTGCTGCCTTGGCTGGCAGCGCCGGCAGCGCCGGACGGGCTCACCGATATACCGCTGCACAGCGTAATGCCCTCACTACGATCACTGCAACGCGACAGCGCAACATGGCTGTCGCAGATCGACGTCATGTTGCAGCAGCCAAGAACGGTGGAACAACACGACTGGCTGTGCGAACACCGTCGGCTGATGGCGCTTGGCGCTGAGTGCGCAACAGCGCGGATCAATGCAACGGAACTATTGGTTCGGCAGTCCGCAGAACTGGCCAAACTCGACTACGCATTCTTATACGACAGCGAACGCCATTTGCTGGCGATCGGCTATAACGTCGATGAATTCCGCCGCGACACCGGCTTTTACGACCTGTTGGCCTCAGAAGCGCGGCTGGGCAGTTTTGTCGCGATCGCGCAAGGCAAGTTGCCGCAGGAGAGCTGGTTTTCCTTGGGGCGTTTACAGACCGCGACGGGTAAGGGGCCGGTGCTGATGTCGTGGAGCGGCTCGATGTTCGAGTACTTGATGCCGCTGCTGGTGATGCCAAGCTACGCTGGCAGCCTACTCGACCAGACCGCTCGCGCCGCAGTGTCCATGCAGATCACTTACGGGACGCAGCGCGCGCAGCCCTGGGGTATTTCGGAATCGGGCTACAACACCCTCGATGCCAATCTAAATTACCAATACCACGCGTTCGGCGTCCCAGGTCTGGGCTTCAAACGTGGTCTTGGTAACGATTCCGTGGTGTCCCCATACGCCTCGGCGCTGGCCTTGATGGTTGCGCCCGAAGCGGCCTGCGCCAATCTTCAGCGGTTAGTCGCGATCGGCCTGGAAGGGTCGTTCGGTTTCTACGAAGCGATCGACTTCACGCCGTCGCGGCTGCTGCGCGGTCAATCCGGCGCGATCGTGCGTTCCTTCATGGCGCATCACCAGGGCATGGTGATGCTCTCGCTGGCGCAGGTTGTGCTGGGCACGCACATGCAGAAACGGTTTACATCGGTGCCTGAATTCCAGGCCACCCTGTTGCTGCTGCAGGAACGCGTGCCCAAGGCCTCGGCGCTCCGCTCGCGGCACGTCGCCGATGAAAGCAGTGGATTCTTTGATGCCTCCGAGTTCGAGTCCTCGGTGTATGCGCCACTGGGGGCCGAGACGCCGACGCCCGAGGTTCAATTGCTCTCCAATGGCCATTATCACGTGATGTTGACCAATGCCGGTGGCGGTTACAGCCGCTGGAACGATCTCGCTCTCACCCGCTGGCGCGAAGACAGCACGTGCGACCACTGGGGAAGTTTCATCTACCTGCGCGATATCGAAAGCGGTGAATTCTGGTCCGCCACACATCAACCGACAGTGACTGCCGCGCAGTCCTATGAAGCGGTCTTTTCGGAAGGGCGTGCTGAGTACCGTCGTCACGATCACGATATCGAAAGCCATTGCGATATCGTCGTTTCGCCCGAGGACGACGTCGAGCTGCGCCGTGTGCGCATCAGCAACCGCTCGCAGCGGCGGCGCACCATCGAGCTCACCAGCTACGCTGAGGTCGTGCTGACCACGGCGGCCGCCGACGATATGCATCCAAGTTTCAACAAGTTGTTCGTGCAGACCGAGATCCTCGCCAATCGCCGCGCCATCCTGTGCACACGGCGCCCGCGCTCGACCGGTGAGCGCACGCCATGGATGTTTCACCTGTTGGGCACCAACGGTCATGCCATCGAAGCCGTTTCGTACGAAACCGATCGCATGCGTTTTATCGGCCGCGGACGCAGTTTGCGCGCGCCGCGCGCGCTGGCCGAGTCTGCGGCCCTGTCCGGCACTGCCGGTGCGGTACTCGATCCAATCGTCGCGATTCGTTGCCGAATCACGCTTGAGGCCGAACAGTCCGCCACATTCGACTGGGTGTCCGGGGCCACCGAACAGCGTGAGGCCGCGCTGGAGCTGATCGACAAGTATCAGAACCGCCATCTGGCGGATCGGGTCGTTGATCTGGCGCATACCCACAGCGGCGTCATCTTGCGCCAGATCAATGCCACCGAGAGGGATTCACAGCTCTATCGGCGGCTGGCCGGGCCGGTGATCTATGCAAATGCCGTGCTCCGCGCAAAGCCAAGCATCTTGATGCAGAACACACGTGGGCAGTCAGGATTGTGGGGCTATGCCATTTCTGGCGATCTGCCGATCGTATTGCTGAAAATTGCAGACGCCACTCACATCGAATTGGCACGAAAACTGATCCAGTGCCACGCCTATTGGCGACTGAAGGGCCTCACCGTGGATCTCGTTGTGTGGAACGAGGAACACGTCGGTTACCGGCAGCAACTGCAGGAACAGATCATCGATCTGATCGCGACCGGCAAAGCGGCGAACGACATCGACCGGCCGGGCGGCATTTTCGTTCGCTTCGCCGAGCAAATTTCGAATGAAGACCGGATCCTGCTGCAGGCCGTGGCACGGGTGGTCATCGACGGTAGCCGCGGCACCCTGGCCGAGCAGGTCAATCGCAAAGGAGCAGCCGTTCAAACCGTCCCGCGTCTGCTGACCACCAGCTACCCGCCCGCGTCATTGGCGTCATCGCAGCCAGCGCTTCCGGACGTCATCCTCGGCAACCCGTTGGGTGGATTCACCGCCGACGGTCGCGAGTACGTCATTCAAACAACGCAGACGCAACGCACGCCATTGCCGTGGGTCAATGTGCTGGCCAACCCCAGCTTTGGCACGGTGATCGCCGAGAGCGGGCAGGCCTATACCTTCGGCGAGAACGCTCACGAATTTCGGCTGACGCCTTGGAGCGACGATCCGGTCGGCGGAACCGGTGGTGAGGCGATCTACCTGCGCGATGAGCAAAGCGGACACTACTGGTCACCGACGGCACAGCCTTGCGGCAACGCCATGTCCTATCTCACGCGTCACGGATTCGGCTACAGCGTGTTCGAACACATCTCCGATGGCATTCATTCCGAGCTGTGGGTGTATGTCGACCTCAACGATGCGGTCAAATACTCTGTGCTCAAACTACACAACCGTTCGGGCCGGCGCCGCCGGCTTTCGGCAACCGGCTACGTCGAGTGGGTGCTGGGCGATCTGCACGCCAAGACGGCAATGCACGTGGTCACCGAACTCGATGCCAACAGCAGAACGCTGTTCGCACACAATGCCTACAATTCCGAGTTTGCGAAGCAGGTCGCTTTTTTCGATGTCGACGACGGCAGCCACAGTGCCACCGGCGACCGCGGCGAGTTCCTCGGACGCAATGGCAGCCTGACCAGACCGGGCGCCCTTCGCCGAGCGCGCCTGTCCGGCAAGGTCGGCGCCGCGTTGGACCCATGTGGTGCGGTCCAGGTGATGTTCGATCTGGCAGACGGCCAAGGGCGCGAGATCGTCTTTCGACTCGGCATCGGCCGCGATCGTATGCACAGTCGCGAGCTGGCGACGCGCCTACGCGAACCTGGTTCGGCATCCGCCGCACTGGAACGGGTGCGGGCGTATTGGGAGCGCACGCTCGGTGCCGTCCAGGTCAGCACGCCCGATATCGCAGTGAATGTGCTGGCCAACGGATGGCTGCTGTATCAGGCACTGGCTTGCCGGATGTGGGCACGCAGCGGTTACTCGCAATCCGGCGGCGCCTTTGGTTACCGCGACCAACTGCAGGACGCCATGGCCCTGGTCCATGCCGAACCACGCTTGCTGCGCGAACAACTGCTGCGCTGCGCGGCCCGCCAGTTCAGCGAAGGCGATGTGCAGCATTGGTGGCATCCGCCCATTGGGCGCGGCGTGCGTACGCGCTGCTCCGACGACTACCTCTGGTTGCCGCTGGCGATGGCGCGCTACCTGCACATCACCGCCGATCACGGCGTGCTGGACGACGTCACGCCATTCCTGCAGGGCCGCGCCTTGAATGCAGATGAAGAATCCTATTACGACCAGCCCCAGCCCACGACGGAGACAGCGACGCTATACGAGCACGCCGTTCGCGCAATCGAACACGGCTTGCATTTCGGCACGCACGGACTGCCGCTGATCGGCTCCGGCGATTGGAACGACGGCATGAATCAGGTCGGTATCGAGGGCAAAGGCGAGAGCGTGTGGCTGGGATTCTTCTTATACAAAGTGCTCACCGACTTCGCACCGATCGCCCAGGCGCGAGGGGATCTCTCGTTTTCCGAGCGATGCCTCGCCGCCGCCGAAGATTTAAAACGGAAACTGCGTGAACACGCGTGGGACGGCGCCTGGTATTTGCGCGCTTGGTACGACGACGGCACACCGCTGGGCGCCTCAGCCAATCGCGAATGCAGGATTGATTCGATCGCACAGAGCTGGTCCGTGCTGTCCGGCGGCGGCGACATCGAGCGCTCTGTCCAGGCAATGAATGCGGTGGATGAACACTTGGTTCGTCGCGATCACGGCTTGGTGCAGCTGCTCGACCCTCCGTTCGACGCGGATACGCACAATCCCGGTTATATCCAGGGCTATGTGCCGGGCGTCCGCGAGAACGGCGGCCAGTACACCCATGCGGCGGTGTGGTCGGCGATGGCGTTTGCGCAACTGGGCGATACCCGGCGCGCGTGGGAACTGCTCACTCTGATCAACCCCATCCAACACGCGCGCAATGCAGCGGCGGTGGCGACTTACCATGTCGAGCCTTACGTCGTCGCTGCGGATGTCTACGCAGTGGCACCGCATACGGGCCGTGGCGGCTGGACCTGGTATACGGGTTCGGCCGGTTGGATGTACCGACTCATTGTCGAATCACTGCTCGGCTTGCAACGGCAGGGTTCGCGGCTGCTGATCACACCGCGCATTCCGCGCACGTGGGAGACCTATTCGATCGACTACCGGTTCGGCGAGAGCCGTTACACCATCGTGGTCGTGCAGACAGGCATCGGCAAAGCCGAGCCGACGATCAGCGTCTGTGTTGACGGCATCAAGCAAAACGCCATGAGCGTCGCGCTGACCGATGATCGTCAGGATCACAGAATCGACGTTCGCATCGACCATGTCGCAACGTAAACCGGACCGCATGCCGGACCGCACACTTCGCCGGCGACGACGGGTGCTGCTCTGTCACCCGTGGAGTGACAGCCGTCGCTACTGGGCGAGACGATGGCGTCGTCATTCCGGCGAACGCCGGAATCGCTTTTCAACAGCCGAAGGCTAGTCATCCATGTGTTTTGCCGAGAATTTCCAAGCGCTGGATCCCGGCGTTCGCCGGGATGACGAGTGAAGATGCCTCGATTCCGATGTTGAGATAGGTTCTAGTGTGGTGTCTCAAAAGTACGCAGGCTAATTTTTAATCAAAAACAGCGCAAATCAAGCCGTTCTTTCACGAAAATGCATCAATGTACTTTTGAGACACCACACTAGTGTAGTGCTTCAAAAATAATGAACACGTTCTCTGAAGCCTCGTTCTTTGAAGCCTCGTTCCCTCTCCCCGTGCGTAGCGCGGGGAGAGGGTGGCCGAAGGCCGGGTGAGGGGCGCTCTTCGCAACGCGTCATGGCGGCCTACCTCTCATGCTGTCTTCGCCCCTCATCCGGCGCTGCGCGCCACCTTCGTCCAGCCCTCGCGCACTGCGCTCGAGCGCTCATCGGCGCGCGAGGCAGTGCCTCGCAAGCGCGCCTCTTCGCCCCCGCTGTGCGGAGAGAAGGAAGCAGCCATTGATGTTGCCAGAGCGACGTAAATCGCGAAGTCAGCGGCATTCAACATGGTTCAAACAGGGTGAAGCACTACACTAGACCGTCCGTCGCTAACAGCCAGAAGGCTGGTCATCCATGTGTTTTGCCGAGAGTTTCCAAGCGCTGGATCCCGGCGTTCGCCGGGATGACGAGTGGCGATGCCTCGATTCCGATGTTGAGATGTCCTAGACCGTCCGCCGCTAACCATGGGCTGGGTTTTGCTGCGGCAGGTATTCCAACCGTCGGATAAAACGCAACGACGTGCGTGCTAAGCGAATTGCTTGGAGTAGTCCGTGACCACCGATTCGTAACATTCGCAGGACGCTTCCTCCAGCCCACGGCGGTTGAGGATACTGATCTCACCTCGGGAATAGCGGATGAGTTTTTTCTTCTGCAGCACGCCTGCCGCGATCGTGATTGCACTGCGCTGCACACCGAGCATATCGGCGAGGCATTGATGCGTCAGGTGGAAATGATCGGCATGCGCGCGGTCGTGGGTCATCAACAACCAACGCGCCAGTCGAGCCCCGACTTCATGGAAATACGTGCAAGCGGCACTCTGCGACAGCTGCGCCATCACCACATAGTGATAACGCCCGAGCATCCGGCGAAGATTGGGGCTGTCGGCCAATTCACGTTGCAACTGCGACGCGGGCATCCGCCATGCCGTGCCTGCGCCCTGCACGACGGCGCGCAGTGGCGCCGTTGCTACTCCCAGAATCAGTGTCGCGCCAAGCATGCCTTCATTGCCGATCAGGCCCATTTCCAATGGTGGATGATCGCGCACCAATTCCACCAGTGAGATGAACCCGGTCAGTGGAAAATAGACATCGGCATAGGGCATATCCGGTACACACAGGATGGCCCCGAAGACCAGGTCGGTCAGTTCGCAATGCGCCAACAAGCGCTTGCGCTCGTCGCGCGGCAGGCTTGCGATCAAGCGATTTGTAGCCAGTGCTGGATTTGCGATTAGCACGAACGTTTCCTGCAGCACTGGTCACGCCGGAGGTGGCACAGGAGGGTGCTGAAGCATTCCCGTTGTCGCACTGTGCCGAACAACTGCAGGCTTCTCTGTTCGCTGAAGCACTGACGACTTGCGACACCCGCATCCAGCGTTTGACCGATCAGTGAGCCCGCAGCGGTAGGTACGGCAGCAGTCGATCTGTTTCCTTCTTGACCACAGCGTAGCACTCGCAGCACAGCTCCTCGAGTTTCGGCCTGTCCAGTACCGTGATACGTCCACGGGTGTATTCGATCGCGCCGGCACGCTCCAGCTTGCCCGCAGCGCTGGTGACGCCTTCGCGCCGCACACCGAGCATGTTGGCAATCAGCTCCTGGGTCATCACCAGACAATTACTGGGCAGGCGGTCCAAGGACAGCAGCAACCACCGGCACAACTGCTGGTCGATCGAGTGGTGTCGATTGCACACGGCGGTTTGCGACATCTGAGTGATCAGGGATTGGGTGTAGCGCAACATCAGTTGCAACAATTCTCCATGCCGATTGAATTCATCCTTGAGCCGTTGGCCCAACAGTCGGTATGCGGATCCTGCACTTTGCACGATCGCACGGCTTGGTGTGCTTTCGCCGCCCATGAACAAGGAGACGCCGATCAGCCCCTCGTTTCCCACCACCGAGATTTCTGCCGATGCGCCGTTTTCCATCACGTAAAGCAGTGAGACGATGGAATCGGTCGGGAAATACACGTGACGCAAAGCATCCCCAGACTCGTACAGAACCTTGCCCAACGGCAGGGCGATCAGTTCGATATGAGGAAACAGGCGGTTTTGCACTTCGTCTGGCAAGGCAGCGAGAAGGTGATTATGTCGAGGTTCGACGATGTTATTAGCCATGGCATGCACCATTGATGCGAGAGTAAGAATAAAAGGCTCGAAGAGTCAAAATAAAAGACTCGATTAGCGAGACTTGAAAACACAGGCCGAATTCACTGTGCACGGTAACGCACATACTACATAAATTATATCTTTGTATTCACCACAGCCACACGATGCACTCGCCATCTGCGCCGGGCATGACCCTCGCCATGTGTGCGCTGCCGCACTGAAAACACCTTGGGCTGTGTTCAGACTCTGACCACGGACACACTGCGGTTTGCATCTGCCATCACATCGCAAACATCTGCCAAGGAGCACTGACTGTGGAACCCTATGCCAGCATTCAAGTTGCAGCCGTTCTGTTCGGAGTCGCGGCCATGGGTGGTTTGTTGATGGCAGGCATGCGTTTCAAAGGAATTCCGCAACCACCTGCCTGGTTGGCGATGGTCCATGGCCTGCTGGCAGCGGCCGGTTTAACGCTTTTGATCTACGCCGCGCTGATGGTCGGCCTGCCTTCGATGGCGTTGCTGGGAACGGGCGTTTTTGTGCTCGCAGGCATCGGCGGTGCGGTGATGAACCTGTTATTCCATTGCAAACAACTGCCGCTGCCGATCCCGCTGATGGTCGCCCATGCACTGGTGGCGGTATCGGGATTCGTACTACTGCTACTGAGCCTATACCAGCCACAGCACGCTACTTATTGATACTGCCAAGTGACGTTTGGACGCAACGTGCAACCAGACGGATGGAAAACAGACAAGCCGTTTCAAACATCGTCTGGCCGGGTCAATAATGTGATTCGAATAATTCCATATATCGCGCTGCAGGGCGCTATCCAAGCTTTAATCCCTCCCCCACAGAGATTCATATGAGCGCATCTATGACACTCACCGACGTGAAGACCCTGCGCCAGCAGGCACGCAAACACATCGAGGAAGGCGCCGTGACGGCCGGCTATGCCGCAGACCGGAGCGTCGTTCTCACCCTGCTCAACAATGCTCTGGCGACCGAGATCGTCTGCATGCTGCGCTACCGCCGCCATCACTTCATGGCCCGCGGCATCCACGCGAAGAGTACGGCCGATGAGTTCTTGGTCCACTCTAACGAAGAACAGGGGCATGCCGACCGGATCGCCGAACGTATTGTGCAACTGGGCGGCCAACCAGATTTTTCGCCGGATAGTCTCTCCAGCCGCAGCCATGCGGAATATGTGGCTGGAGGCTCTTTGATCTCAATGATCATGGAAGACTTGGTGGCCGAACGCATCGCCATCGACAGCTATCGCGAATTTATCCGGTATCTGGGCGACAAAGATCCCACCACATGTCGGCTGCTCAAGGAGATCATGACCGTGGAAGAGGAGCACGCAGATGAACTTGCAGACCTGCTGACGGGCTTACCCACAGCGCTCTAGCAAAAAACATCGCGCTGAAGCATCGCATCTTCGAGGACAGCTCAGAGCCTGTTTAAGATCTCCGCATGCTTCGCGCTGACCCACATAACGCGCGGAACAAGGAGGAGCGAGGGAATGGCGCCATCCATGACCGAGCGAGGACGCCGTGCCGCGCGTTATGTGGCTCAGCCCTTCGGGTTGCGCCGCCGCGACACGCTGAGGCTCGCGCGCCGCATGCGGTCGGACAGCATGACCAGACCACCAGTCTGGCGCTGCGCGACGCTCGGACCCCAGCGAGCCGCTGCAACGCAACGCGGAGTATGCGGAGATCTTAAACAGGCTCTCACAGCGCCTCGATGCTGAGTCTGCGGAGGTCGTCAACCGCTATTGGTCAAAGTGCAGAATGCACGATCCTGCCCGCAACGACGAACGCGTCGATGGCATTGAGTCCACTCGCCGCAGCGGCCCTGCGTTTAAGGCGACGCTGAACACGTCCATCCCGACCTTGTTCAGCGGTCGCGAGTTCGCTACATGCCCGAACGCGTTGTCGCCCAATTACTTACGCGAGCGATGACTCGGCGCTGCGCACCTCGCCCTTCGGGCCGGCTTCGCCGTTCAACCTTCGGTTGTCGCGGGCAGCGCATCCCTGTGCTGCGGTAACGCTGACGTAATCAGCATTGCCTTACATGCAGTAGAGGTCACTGCGTGTGATGCCGCACCGACGCGCTCACTCGCGGATCCTAGCATTGGGACAGGATCGTTCCGTTCACCGAGTTGCCGATGAAGCCCGAGCGGATCCGCACTTCCGGCGCAAGCTTCACCTCTGTGCCGCGCGATGCAGGTCGTTCACTCCAACAGGGATATATCTCATGATCAATCGATCGATACTCACTGCAGCGATTGTCGCTGTGACGCTATCGGGTTGCACAGAATCCATGTCCAGGGCCACCCACGATGTCGGCGAAGCGCGGGATGCCGCCGCCGAGAGCAAGGATGGGGCACGTATGGACACGTCCAGAGAAGTGGCTAAGGCCAATGAACATTTTGATAGTGTGTGGCAAGCGCAATCAGAGAGCGACGGGGAAGCACGCAGAAAACTGATTGAGGTCGAATCTATAGCGATGATTGCGAAAGCAAAGGCCGACTTCAACCTCACTATGACCGAAGCCATGAATCGCCATCAAGTGGCAAAGGAAAAATGCGACGCACTCAACGGCGCCGACGAAAATGCGTGCGTCGACTCCATCAATGCCCTGCTCATCGCCGACCAGTCGCTCGCCGCCGTCAATCGCGACACCGCTTTAGTGGCGGCGGAATATCACCAGTAGCGGTTCGCATCGACCTCGCAAGTCGACCGTTGCCCCTGCGTCAGGCTCGCGGACAAAAACCGAGCCTGACGCTGCATCCTACTTTTCCGCTGCAGAATTATTGCAAGAAGCCGCAGCGACTAGCGACCGTCACCATCGGCATCGCCGGGCATCGCGCGCTCAACGTAGTGCCAGCCATCGCGCACTGCATCCTTGGCCTCAGCCCACATCAATCGCGAATTGCCGCGCGTGGCGTCCCAGTTGCTTTCCAGATCGGATTCGACATCGGCGAATTTGCGATCGCGATTGGCGGCGAACGCGCTGTAACCGTATTGGTACGCGGGCTCATAGTCAGTCCACTCACGCCCGGAAACGAAGTACGGCCTGGACGTGTAGTTATTTTTCCAGTGGTCGCTGTATGCGGTTGGATTCACCGCTTCGGCAATGCCATCGCCAGCCGCCGCGCCAAGCGCTGCGCCCACGACCGCACCGGCTGCGATACCGATAGGGCCGCCGACCGTACCGACCATTGCGCCGGTGACAGCGCCAGCGGCGGCGCCGGTTCCTGCGCCGATGGAATGATCTTTTCTGATTGTTGACATGATATTTGACTCCTTGAGGCGAGCATCGCTGCGTCGCAACGATGTCCCCGAATGGGGAATCGGCATCGTGCTGCACGATGTCGATTCTGTCTGTGCGATGCCGAACGCCGGTGGCGATTTAATAAGAGAAGCGTTCCAATCCGCGTCGCATGTGCGATGGCGAACGGAACTGTGAACGACTGACGCGCGAAAATCACAAAGAGTACATGTGCACTGACTAATTGCACTCGAATCTCGGCATTGGCCGTCACATAAACGACACAAACGGGAACACTCATGCAGAACACGTTCGCATTGCGCATCGCCATCAGTGTCGTACTGGTGGCATCCGGTTGCGCCAATCAGTCGACGCAGGAGATTGGGCATCAGATCGGCGCCAAACCGGAATTGCCTGCGCCTACGCATCGACTGATTCCCACGATCGATATCGCGCCTGCTACAAGCTGGCCGGCAGGGGCGACACCGATCCCGGCGAGCGATCTGACGGTCGGAATGCTCGCAGAAAAACTCGATCACCCGCGTTGGCTGTATGTGCTGCCAAATGGCGATGTGCTCGTGGCAGAAACGAATGCGCCACCGCGCCCCGATGAAGGAAAAGGCATCAGGGCTTGGTTCATGAAGCGTGCGATGACAAAGGCCGGTGCTGCGACGCCAAGCGCAAATCGCATCACGCTGCTGCGTGACGCCGATGGTGATGGCATCGCTGAAACGCGTAGCACGCTACTCGAAGGGTTGAATTCTCCATTCGGGATGGCCTTGGTGGCAAAGACGCTTTATGTTGCGAACAGCGACGCCATCCTCGGCTTCGACTATATCGAAGGCGCGACACGCATCGATGCGAAAGGCGTGAAGTTGGCCGACCTTCCCGCCGGGCCGCGCAATCATCACTGGACCAAGAACATTCTCGCCAGTAGCGATGGAACCCGTCTATACGTGACGGTTGGTTCCAATAGCAATGCCGCCGAGAACGGTATCGAGATGGAAACCAATCGCGCTGCCGTACTCGAAGTAGAGATCGCCAGCGGCCGCACCCGCGTGTTCGCGTCGGGTTTGCGCAATCCTAACGGCCTCGACTGGGAACCGATCACCGGCCGTTTATGGACGACCGTCAACGAGCGCGACGAACTCGGTAACGATCTGGTGCCCGACTACATGACTTCGCTCGTCGACGGTGGGTTTTACGGCTGGCCATATAGCTATTACGGACAACACATCGACGTGCGGGTAAAGCCGCAACGCCCTGATTTGGTCGCGAGCGCGATCATGCCCGACTATGCGCTCGGCTCGCACACCGCATCTCTGGGGCTCGCGTTCTATCGTGGTCGCCTGCTGCCCGCGCACTACGCCGGTGGAGCGTTTGTCGGTCAACACGGCTCCTGGAATCGCAAACCGCCGAGCGGTTACAAAGTGATCTTCGTGCCGTTCGCCAATGGCCGGCCATCGGGCCCTGCCGAGGACGTGCTTACCGGCTTCCTCGACGCTCAAGGACATGCGCGCGGCCGACCCGTCGGCGTCGCGGTTGCGCGAGATGGCGCCCTGCTCGTCGCCGATGACGTGGGCAACGTGGTCTGGCGAGTGGCAGCCCGCGCTTCGCGCTTGTGAACGCGTGAAGAGTGAAATCAATCAGGCATTGCAACGATGCCGCCTCTCGTTGTGTGCGCTAGCGGACAGACATCGCATCGGCTTTGACACATCGTTCTTCGCTTGTAGCGCCTGCGCCAAGATGATTCGTATGCAGAACGCATTCGCCAAAAGTACCTGCACGAGAAAAGCGAGACGTCATTATCGCCTTCGCAGCGCATAAGAAGGAGATGGCGGCAGGCTACAAACTACAAACTACAAACAGACGTGACCCTGGCGTGCTTGCGATTCAATTACATCTACATCTACATCTACATCTACATCCCCCTAATGGAGCAACACGTAATGAATAAAAAACTCCTCTACATCGCGCTGTTAACCGGTCTGGGCGTAGCTCAGGCGGCCTCCGCGCAGAACTTCGACGATCGTTGGTACATCACTTCGTCAGCGGGTTACAACCATCAAGATAACGACCGCGGTACCCGCGACTCTCCGTTCGGCACGCTTGGTGTCGGCAAGTTCATGAGCGAGAACTGGTCGCTCGATGGCGAACTCAACTACCAGAATCCGAACTTCGACGGCCAGTTCGCGCGGGGCGTCAGTGGTCAGGATTTGAACTGGAGCCAGTACGGTATCTCGCTCGACCTGCGTCGCCACTTTCCGTACGAAGGTCGTCGCTGGAACCCATACTTCCTCGTCGGCGTGGGCTATCAGCGCGCCGAGGAAGAATTCGATGCCTTCCCGAGCCCAAACAGCCCGGGTCAGCGCGAAGACGGCAACGTTGCCGCGAAGATCGGTGGTGGTCTGCAGGGCGACCTCGGTCCTGTCGGCGTTCGCTTCGAACTGGCCTACCGCGCTGAGAAGGACGGCAACAGCCGCTTCGCCCCGGATGAAAGCTGGTTCGGCGATGTGCTGGCATCAGTCGGTGTGATCGTGCCGTTGGGCGCCGAGCCTACTGACGACGTCGCTCCATCACCGGCCCCATCGCCGCCCCCACCGCCGGCCCCGAATTGTGCCGACAAGGATGGCGATAGCGACGGCGTCAACGACTGCAACGACCGCTGCCCGAACTCGCAGGCCGGCGAAACCATTGGCCCGGACGGTTGCAAGGTCCAAGTCACCATCGACCTGAAGGGCGTGAACTTCGACTTCGACAAATCTCGACTGCGTCCGGATGCGATCGCTATCCTCAACGAAGCGGTTGAGATCCTGAAGCGCTACCCGAACATGCGCGCTGAAGTCGCCGGTCACACCGACCTCTGCGGTAGCGATGATTACAACCAGAACCTCTCACAGAGCCGCGCGCAGGTCGTCTTCGACTACCTGACCACTAGCGGCGTTGATGCGAGCCGCCTGGTAGGCCCGATCGGTTACGGCGAAAGCCGTCCGTTGGTCCCGACCGATCAGACCGTTCCTGGCTGCCGTAACGAGACGAACCGTCGTACCGAGCTGAACGTCCAATAATCTTGGGCTCCGCTCATGCAGTATTCCGAAGCCCGGCCTCGTGCCGGGCTTCGGCGTTTCGGATGCCGAACGTGAACACGCTCTCAGCGTACTATTCCCCAAACAAAAAACGCCCGATCAAGGGCGTTGTTTGCGGAGCGATAAGGCTGTTCTACTTAACAAGGCCTCACAAGACTTATTTTATAAACCATGCGGTCGGCCAGTCGCTTATTAGTCTTCCGGCCTCACATCGACCAACACCCGCAGCATCCGGCCAGGATTGGTATTGGTCATTGTTTGATAAGCCTTGCCGGCGTAGGTGTAATTGACGCGGTAGAGGTCGCGATCGCGACGGTCATAGTTGCCGACGGTGCGGCAGTGGCGCTCGGTGCCGGAATTGTCGCTGTAGCGATCATATCCCTCGTAGCGATTGTTGTTGCCGATGTTGCCGCCGACAGCAGCGCCAATGGCTGCGCCGGCAATGGTGGCGGCGGTGCGGCCATCGCCACCACCGACCTGAGTTCCCAAGGCGCCACCGACGATGGCGCCGATGACCGTGCTTGTGGTCTTGTTGCTGCTGTCACCGCGATAAAGGCGGCCGGATTCGTCGCGGTAGTAGCCGCTTTCATTGCTGTTGGTGCGCTCGTTCCAGCATTCCTGACGTTGATAAGAATCGCGCTGATTGCGATCGTTTCGATTGGACATGCGCTCGACCCGGGTGACGCGAGCGACGTCGTGGCGCGAGGTTTCGGACGGATAGTTGTTTTGGTAGCCGTAGTCCTGAGCGACGGCAAAGCCGCTGAAAGACGTGGCGCAGGCGAGAGACAGAACGGTGAATGCGATATGTTTCATAAGAATGATGTCCGGAGTGAAGACGTTGGCAACACCCGTCACGGAAGCGCTGCTTGGGCGGCAGTGATTTGAAGGTGACTGCCGGAATGCGTGTCGTAGGACTCATGGTGGCCTGCGTATTGCAAACGCACTGCGACCAGTTCCGCTCTGATTCGGCAGCCTTAGGAATGAAACGCGAGACGGCTGTCGGCTTTTATTTCGATAAGATTAGAACCTAGCTCAAAATCGGAACTTGCGAATTCGACGCCAGCTTCCGTAATTCGACGCCAGCTTCGTCATTCCGGCGAACGCCGGAACCCAGCGTTTTCATGCAATTTCAAAAAGCTGGACCCCGGCGTTTGCCGGGATGACGATCGTGATTCGGTGCCAGTTCCGTCATTCCGGCGAACGCCGGAACCCAGCGTTTTCATGCAATTTCAAAAAACTGGACCACGGCGTTTGCCGGGATGACGATCGTGATTCGGTGCCAGCTTCGTCATTCCGGCGAACGCCGGAACCCAGCGTTTTCATGCAATTTCAAAAACGTGATGACCAACCTTCGGTTGTTGAGAAGCGCTTCCGGCTTGACCAGCCTTCGGCTGTTGAAAACCGCCGGGGTGACGATCGTGATTCGGCGCCAGCTTCGTCATTCCGGCGAACGCCGGAACCCAGCGTTTTCATGCAATTTCAAAGACTGGATGACCAACCTTCGGTTGTTGAGAAGCGCTTCCGGCTTGACCAGCCTTCGGCTGTTCAAAACCGCCGGGATGACGATCGTAAAATGTTCGGACCTTGATTTTGAGATAGATTCTTTCGGATCTTGATTTTGAGATAGGCTCTAGAGATACGGAATACGAGGGATGCGCCGCGCATTTCAGAATGCTACGAACGAACCGCGATGTTATACGTGGACGGCAACAAACTCAGTGCGGTGGCGCACCGATCTTCTGGTAAGTGCATTCCACTCTGATCAATAGTTACCTGTTGTTACGCATGTTCTGGAGTTCCATCATGAAACGCCGCTTGCTCCTCGTCGCTGTCGTCTGCCTGGTTGTGGCCGTTCTGGGTTGGATGCTGGTGCAGAAGATTCGCGGACCCGCCCTTGCAGGTTATGAAGTGGTGTTGCAGCCGCTGGTGCAGACGGTGGTGGCAACGGGTCGGGTGGTGGCGGTGTCGCGTGCGCAGGTCGGCAGCCCGGTGACTGGCGTGGTGGTCGAGCGGCGTGTGCAGGAGGGTGATGTGGTGCGACCAGGCGACGTGCTGGCGATCCTGCGCGCCGATGATCTTGAGGCTGCCGTGCGCGAAGCCGAAGCCGCGCTGGCGCAACTGCAGCAATCCACGCGCCCGCAGGCGCAGGCCGCACTGCGCGAGACCGAGGCCCGCTTGGTCCAGGCCAGCCGCGAAGCCGCCCGTCGTCGCGACCTGCTCAAGCGCCAACTGATCGCCCGCGAAACCATGGAACAGGCGATGCAGGCTGAGACCGTCGCCCGCACTGCGGCGGAACAGGCGCGACTGATCGCGCGTTCGCTCGCTGCGGGCAACCCCAATGAAGCGGCAGCCCGCGCCCGCGTCGCCACCGCGAACGCGCAACTGGCCAAGACCACGATCCGCGCCGAAGTCGCCGGCAGCGTACTCACCCGCAACGCTGAGCCAGGCGACTTGGTGCAGCCAGGTCGGGTTCTGTTCGAGATCGCACGCACCGGTGCCACCGAAGTGCTGGTGCCCCTGGACGAAAAAAACCTTGAAGTGCTCGCGCTCGGCCAAGCCGCCATGTGTATCGCCGACGCCTACCCGTCGCGACCATTTCCGGCCCACGTCACCTTTATCGCGCCCAGCGTGGACCCACAGCGCGGCTCGGTGGACATCCGCCTCACCGTGACGCCAGTGCCCGACTTTCTGCGCCAGGACATGACCATCTCGGTGAATGTGGAAACCGGCCGTCGCACCCGCGCCGTTGTGGTGCCCAACGATGCGCTGGCGGCCGTGGATGGCAATCGAGCGGAGGTGTGGTTGGTCGTCGACGGCCGGGCGACCCGGCGCCAAGTCACACTGGGCCTGCGTGGCTTGGCCCTGACCGAAATCACGGCAGGCCTGCGGGCCGGTGACTGGATCCTGACGGACGCGCAGGCCGCAGTGGAAGACGGCGATCGCGTGCGTGTGACACCCAGTGACCTGCCCGTGGATGCCGCCAACTCCGCGACGCGCAAAGAACTGCCGGCCACGTTGGACTGATGCCGATGTGGATCGAGTGGACCATCGCGACCAAATTCCTGCGCGAAGGCAAGGCGCAGAGCACGCTGATTCTCGTCGGTATCGCCGTGGGCGTGGCGGTGATTGTCTTTCTCACCGCGCTGATCACCGGCCTGCAGGGCAACATCATCGACCGCACCCTGGGCACCCAGGCCCACATCAAGGTCCAACCCACCGAGGAAGCCAACCGCATCCTGCCGCCCGCAGACGGCAGCGTACAGTTGGTACTGGACAATAAACGCGCGCAGCGCCTGCGCTCGATCAACAACTGGCAGCAGGTGCGCGACGTGCTCGACACACTGCCCCACGTGACCGCTGTTTCACCGGTGATCTCGGGCCCGGCGTTCGCGCGTCGCGGTGCAGCGCTGCAGTCGGTGGCGCTGGTGGGGATCGATGCTGTGCGTTATCAGCGCATCATCCCGATCCAGGACGACATCGTCGCTGGCGTATTTCGCATCGGCGCTGGTGATGCGGTGATCGGCAAGCAGCTCGCCGCCGATCTGGGCCTGGGCGTCGGCGACAAGCTGCGTCTCGATGGCGGCCAGGGCCGCGACAGCGTGGTGAATGTCGCTGGTATCTTCGAACTGGGCGTGCGCGAATTGGATGCGCGTTATATCTATCTGGACATGAAGCAAGCGCAGTCGCTGCTCAACCTGCCGGGCGCCGCCACGGTTATCGACATCACCGTTGACGATATCTTCACCGCGCAGACAATAGCCGCGCGCATTGCCCGGCTTACCGGCCTGAAGGCGGAAAGTTGGATGGAGACCAACGGCCAACTGATGAACGCCCTGCGCTCGCAGAGTCTGTCCACGCAGATGATCAGCGCCTTCGTGGCGCTGAGCGTGGCGCTTGGCATCGCCAGCGTGCTGTCGGTGAGCGTCGTGCAGCGCACGCGCGAGATCGGCATCCTGCGGGCGATGGGCACCACACGCGGGCAGATGTTGTCGGTGTTTCTGGTGCAGGGCGCGCTGTTCGGTTTGGCAGGCTCGCTGCTGGGCGGCATAGCGGGCTACGGCATGGTGGGCGCATTCAATACCTTCGGGCCAAAACTCTTCTTCATTCCGATGAATCCGTGGCTGCTCGTGGCCGCGGCGGTGCTGGCCACGGTTGCCGGCGTTGTTTCGGCGGCCGTGCCGGCGCGTCGTGCCGCGCGTCTCGACCCGGTGGAGGCCATCCGCCATGTCTGAGCACGACGCCAGTCAGGAAGTGCTGCGTCTTCAGGGGCTGAAGAAAAGTTACAACGTGGGCAAGCCCACCGAAGTGGAAGTGCTGCACGGGCTGGCCCTGAGGCTGCAGCGCAGCGACTTCGCCGCGCTGGTCGGCGCCTCGGGCTCAGGCAAGAGCACGCTGTTAAATCTGATCGGCCTGCTGGACAGCCCCACGGATGGCGATCTGTTTCTGCTCGGAGAAGCGACGCGGGACATGGACGATGCCCGGCGCACGGCGCTGCGCGGCAGCGCGATCGGCTTCGTGTTCCAGTTCCATCATCTGATCCAGGCGTTCAGTGCGCTTGAGAACGTGCTGATGCCGCTGATGGTGACCACCGGCAAACCGACGCGCGAGCAGCTCGACCGCGGCCGCGGGTTGTTGGCTGAAGTGGGCCTGGAGGGGCTTGAAGACCGCAAGCCCGACGCGCTCTCCGGTGGCCAGCAGCAGCGCGTGGCCGTGGCCCGCGCGCTGGTCTCACGGCCGGCGCTGCTGTTGGCCGACGAGCCCACCGGCAACCTCGATAGCAAGTCCGCCGTCGAAGTGTTCGAGCTGTTCCGTAAATTCAACCAGGAATTCGGCTGCGCCGTTCTGCTGGTCACCCACGACCCGCGTTTGTCCGATCAGTGCGACCGCACAGTGACGTTAGTGGATGGCAGCATCGAAAGCGACAGCGTGAAGAACGCTTCACCTTGACGGCTGCGTCGGCGACTTGAGGCCCGGCGTGCGTCGGCCGGCATTCGGCAGCCGGCATTCAGCATTCGGCGGAACACAACACCGCCCAGATTGACGTGCGCGCTACATCGCGGCGTGGGCAACTGTGCTCCACGCTGAGTCGCGGACGCTGAGCCGCGGACACCCATTTCAAGTAAGCTGAGTCGCGGTCAGCCATCTCGAGCCGCATCATGAAAGCTGCACGTCTACTGGACGCTGTCGCTGACCCTGATGGTCTTCATGCTGGCCATGTTCGAGCACCCACAGGCTATTAGCTTAACGACGTGCCAGCGCAAAGCCGACCAGCAGTCCGACCGCAGTGCCGGCGCCGATCGCTTTCCATGGTTGATCGTGAACATAGTGATTGGTCGCTGCAGCGCTGCTGCGAGCACGCTTGGAAATGCCGTCGCTCATCTCGATCACCGATTCTTTTGCATCGGCAAGACGTGCAGTGAGCTTGGCTTTTGCGCGAGCCAGATCTTCGCCTGTCAATGTGGCGGTTTGTTTCACCAAATCTTCGACATCAGTAATGAAGTTGTGGAGCTCTGACGATGTATTGGAAGCAATCTGATTGACTTTTGCAGTGACGACTTCAGCGGTGTTCGTATGATGATGCATATTGAGATCCTTTTTTTGAATGTCTTGAATTTGAACAGCTCGCATGTCAGTCGCCAGGGGGAGGGGCGATTCAAACTAAGTTGACAGTGGCATGCGGAGCTGAGCGGTCAAAGTAAGCGCCATTCTAAAAAACGTCTGTGCGGCAACGCACGCAGCCTGTGTGGCTAAATGGGCAGCAAAGTAAGCGCTGCTGCTTAGACACCGCGCATCATCAAGGCAGCGATTTTTCGTAACGTCCCGATCAAAAGCGACGCATCGAAAGCCGCGCAGGCTCTTGGTCGTCGTGCATCAGGCTGTGTTCGGCAGCACACAGACCCCGCGTAGATTGAAGTAGACGATGCACCGTGAAGTGAGCTTTTCCGGTCCCCGCCCAGTCGCGAGCATCCATCGCAGGTCATCCCATGAAAACCGCCATCGTGTCTTGCTCAAACCTGGGCGCACCCAGATGATTGTCTCCGCGACGCCAAGGCCTGACACCTCGCACCATTCCACAACACCGCACGCAGTCGATGCGGCAACTCCGGTCGCAGCCGGGCCCGGGGCGGTGTACACCTGTCCCATGCACCCGGAGATCCGCCAGGACCATCCCGGCAACTGCCCGAAGTGCGGCATGACCCTGGAGCTGGCGGTGCCCACTTTGGACGAGGGCGCGGACGACAATCAGGAGCTCAAGGATTTCCAGCGACGCTTCTACTGGACGCTGCCGCTGACCGTAGCGGTGTTCGCGCTGGCGATGTTCGGGCACCGCTTCGCGCTGTTCGAGCGCGGCACGCAGAACTGGATCGAGTTAGCGCTCACCCTGCCCGTGGTGCTGTGGGCGGGTTGGCCATTCTTCGCGCGCGGCGCGCAGTCGATCGTCCATCGCAGCCCAAATATGTGGACGCTGATTGGTTTGGGCACGGGCGCGGCCTTCGTGTACAGCGTCGTCGCCACGGTCGCGCCACAGGTATTTCCGGCCTCGTTCGTTTCGATGGGCCACGTCGCGGTCTACTTCGAGGCCGCAGCCGTGATCGTCTCGCTGACCCTGCTCGGGCAGGTGCTTGAATTGAAGGCGCGGTCGCAGACCTCGGCGGCGATCAAGTCGCTGCTGGGGCTGGCGCCGAAGACTGCACGCCGCTTGGCCGACGATGGCACCGAACAGGACGTCCCGTTGGCCGACGTCCATGTCGGCGACAAGCTGCGGGTGCGCCCGGGCGAGAAGGTGCCGGTGGACGGAGTGGTGATCGAAGGCGGCAGCGCGGTGGACGAATCGATGCTGACCGGCGAACCGATGCCGGTCAGCAAGACTGCAGGCGACACGCTCATCGGCGCCACGCTGAACACCAGCGGCGCGCTGGTGATGCGCGCCGACAAGGTGGGCGCGCAGACCGTGTTGGCCGGCATCGTGCAGATGGTGGCGCAAGCCCAGCGCTCGCGCGCGCCGATGCAGCGCATGGCCGATCGTGTGGCCGGTTATTTTGTCGTCAGCGTCGTCGCCATCGCGGTGATGACCTTCTTCGCCTGGGGGTTCTTCGGGCCTGCTTCGACCGCAGAATTATCGGCCGCTGGCTCGGCGACTGCTGGATCGGGCTGGGCCTATGGGCTGATCAATGCGGTCGCGGTGCTCATCGTGGCCTGCCCCTGCGCGCTGGGGCTGGCCACGCCGATGTCGATCATGGTGGCCACCGGCAAGGCCGCCACCCAGGGCGTGCTGTTCCGCGACGCTGCGGCGATCGAGAACTTGCGCAAGGTGGACACGCTGATCGTCGATAAGACCGGCACGCTGACCGAAGGCAAGCCGCGCTTCGACCGCGCGGTGGCCAGCCCGGGTTTCACCGAAGAGGACGTGCTGCGATTGGCGGCCAGCCTCGATCAGGGCAGCGAACATCCATTGGCGCACGCCATCGTCGCGGCGGCCCGTGAGCGCAAACTCACGCTCGATAAGGCCGAAGGCTTCGAATCCAGCACCGGCATCGGCGTGCGCGGCAGCGTCGGCGGAAAAACGCTGGCGCTGGGCAACGCGGCGCTGATGGAGCAGATTGGCGTGGCCGTCGACACGCTGAAGGCGCAGGCCGAGGCGCTGCGTGCCGAAGGCGCCAGCGTGATGGCACTGGCCGTGGATGGCCAACTGGCTGGCCTGCTGGCCGTCTCCGACCCAATCAAGGCCAGCACTGCCGAAGCGCTTGCCGCGCTCAAGGCCTCTGGATTACGCGTGATCATGGCCACCGGCGACGGCCTGACCACGGCACGGGCGATCGCAACACGGCTGGGCATCGACGACGTGCATGGTGGCGTGAAGCCCGCCGACAAGCTGGCGCTGGTGTCGACACTTCAGGGCGAAGGCCGGATCGTGGCGATGGCCGGCGACGGCATCAACGATGCGCCGGCGCTGGCCAAGGCCGATGTCGGCGTGGCGATGGGCACCGGCACCGACGTCGCCATGAACAGCGCCCAGGTGACGCTGGTCAAGGGTGATCTGCGCGGCATCGCCCAGGCGCGCATCCTCTCGGACCAGACGGTGGCCAACATGAAGCAGAACCTCGCCTTCGCCTTCGTCTACAACGCGCTGGGCATCCCGGTGGCGGCGGGCGTGCTGTACCCGCTGACCGGCTGGTTGCTGTCGCCTATGCTCGCGGCCTTGGCGATGAGCCTCAGTTCGGTCTCGGTGATCGGCAACGCGCTGCGGCTTCGACATGCCGGCGCGAAGACGGCCAAGCCGATGACTCGATGACCGCATTGGTCCACGTCCTCGCCTTGAACAGCGGTTCGTCGTCGCTCAAGTTCGGTTTTTATGAGGCGTGGCCGAAACAAACACAGCCTCAACGAATACAGCCTCAACGCATGCAGCCTCAACGCACGCAGCCTCAACGCACGCGGTGCCTGATCAGCGGCGACGCGCAGCGCATCGGCCAGAGTAACGGACGATTTCGCGCGCTGGACGCAAACGGCAATGTGCTGTGTTGCGACTCAGGCCAAGTCAGCTCTGCGCACGACGTCGTCGCACGCATCCGCCGGCTGCTGATCGAAACCGGGTTGCCCGCGCCACAGGCCGTCGGCCACCGGGTCGTGCACGGTGGGCCGATGTTGCGCCAGCACTGTCGTATCGACGCTGCGGTGTTGCGGCAGTTGCAGGCCGCCGAAGCATTCGCACCGCTGCATACGCCGGCCACGCTGGCACTCATCGACTGCGCGCAAGCACAGTTTCCCGATGCGTTTCAGGTGGCCTGCTTCGATACCGCGTTTCACGCACGCATGCCGCTGCACGCGAGTACGCTGCCGCTGCCTGCGGAGCTGCGCGCGCTGGGCATCCAGCGCTACGGTTTTCACGGGTTGTCCTGCGCGTCGGTCGTGCAGCAATTGGCCGATGCGCGACCAAGCCTGCTGCCGAGCCGGCTGCTGATTGCCCATCTGGGCAACGGCGCCAGCGTCACTGCCGTCAAGGACGGCGTGTCGATCGACACCAGCATGGGCCTGACGCCAAGTGGCGGCCTGATCATGGGCACACGCAGCGGCGATCTCGACCCCGGCGTGCTGATCTATCTGGCGCGCGAGCGAGGCTTCGACGCCGCGCGTCTGGAAGAGCTAGTCGATCATCGCAGCGGCATCGCCGGCATCTCCGGTCTGGATGGCGACATGCGCACGCTGCACGCCGCCGCCGCGTCGAACCCGGACGCTGCGCTGGCCATCCGCATGTTCTGCTACGCCGTGCGCAAGCAACTGGCGGCGATGTGGGCAGTGCTGGATGGCGCCGACGCCATCGTCTTCACCGGCGGCATCGGCGAAAACGACGCCGCCGTGCGGGCCGAGATCTGCGGCGGTCTGTCGTCGCTGGGTGTACAGCTCGACGAGGCACGTCATCGTGCGCTGACCAACCCGATCAGCAGCGCCGACGCGCGTTGCGCGGTGCACGTGTTGCCGTCGCAGGAAGACGAGCAGATCGCCCTACACGCTGCGGCATTGATTGGCGGCACATGAGTGGCCGGGCTGCATCGCTTAGCAGGTTGCTGAAATACCTCCATCCAGGAGGTATTTCACTTCGCACGTCCGGCACATGTCCGGACGTGCTCACGGCAAATCAATCGCTTACGCGCTTGCTTCGCCGATGCAGCCATCCATGGCTGCAATATCAGGCTGCGGAAAACCTGCTGTCGCAGGTATTTCAGCAGCCTGTTAATGCATCGACTGGCCGCATGAATCAGTTCAGGCGTTCGACTGCCGACCGCGCCGCCGAATCCACTTGATCCCTTCGAACCACACCACGCTCAGCATGCCGAGCGCGCAGGCGGCGGCCAGTTCGTGCGCGGGCAGGGGTGCGAACCGCAGCACGCCGACCGCCCACGGGACGTAGAGCGCGGCCAGCAGCAGCGCAAACGCCAGGCACAGCACGATCCATAGCGTTCTGTTCGGCGTCCGCAGCGTCGCCCAGAGTGAGCGGGTGGATGAGCGGTTGGACAGGATGAGCGAGAGGTTGCCGATCACCAGGGTGGCGAACGCAAACGCGCGGGCCTCCGGCTCGGGGATGCGCGGGCTGGCCCAGGCGAACGCCGCCAGCACGACAGCGAGCACGCCCAGGCCCTGCACAAACGCGAGCGCCAGCGTGGCGCCTCCGAACAGCGGCGCGTCGGCATTACGCGGCGGGCGCTGCATGGTTTCGCTTTCGGCAGGTTCGTTCTCGAACGCGATCGAGCAGGCCGGGTCGATGATGAGTTCGAGCAGCGCGATGTGCATCGGGTACAGCAGCGCCGGCCAGCCGAACAGCACCGGCAACATCGCCATGCCCGCGATCGGCACGTGCACCGCCAGGATGTACGACATCGCCTTGCGCAGGTTGTCGAAGATCCGCCGCCCTAGACGCACCGCCGCGACGATGGCCGCGAAGTTGTCGTCGATCAGCACCAGCGCGGCCGACTCGCGGGCGACATCGGTGCCGCGACCGCCCATCGCCACGCCGACGTGCGCCGCGCGCAGCGCCGGGGCATCGTTCACGCCGTCCCCGGTCATGGCGACGATGTCGCCCCGCGCCTTCAGCGCCTGCACGATGCGCAGCTTCTGCTCGGGCGCGATCCGGGCGCAGACGCTGACCGTGGCCATGCGCTCGCGCAGCGCTGCATCGCTGAGCGAGGCGATCTCATCGCCCGACAGCAGGTCGCCCGACAGCACGCCGCCCGACAGCAGCACGTCGCCGTCGCCTTCACTTTCGCGATCAGCCAGTCCGGCCTGATGCGCGATGGCCCGCGCCGTGGCCGGGTAATCGCCGGTGATCATGATCACCCGGATGCCGGCGGCCCGGCACTCGGCCACGGCGGCGGGCACTTCGGGGCGCACCGGGTCGGCCAAACCGAGCAAGCCGATGAATGCGAAGTCGAAATCGTGCTCGCTTGCCGGCCAGTCCTGCCCTTCAAACGCGCCACGCGCCACCGCCAGCACCCGCAAACCATCGGCGGCCAGCTCGTCGACCACACCGGCGATGCGTGCCTTCTGCGTCTCGTCCAGGTGACACAGGTCGATCACCGCTTCCGGCGCCCCCTTGGCGGCCACCGTCTGCACACCATCGCCCGACGCCGCCCACACATGCGCCATCGCCCGCAGCGCCGGGCTGAGCGCATAGGTCTGCAGCAGCCGCCAGTCGTGGTGGAGATGTTCGGTGTTGGCGAGGAAGCGCTCGCCGAGCTGATGGAACGCCTGTTCCATCGGGTCAAACGGATCGACCACGCTGGCCAGGATCGCCACCTCCACCAGGGTGTGGAAGGCCTCGGGCAGCGCCCCGTTGGTCAGCGAATCTAGCGCCAGGCGGTCGCCAAGTTCGGCGCCGCCGGCAGCCAGATGCGTCACCGTCATCCGGTTTTCGGTCAATGTGCCGGTCTTGTCGCTGCACAGGACCGTCGTCGCGCCCAGCGTCTCGATGGCGTTGATGCGGCGGGTGAGCACGCCTTGCTTCGACAGCCGGCGTGCGCCGAGGGCCGGGAACACGGTCAGCACCAACGGGTATTCCTCGGGCAGTATGGCCATGGCCAGCGCGATGCCGGCCAGCAGGGCCTGCAGCCAGTCGCCCTTGATCAGCCCGTGCACAACGACCAAGGCCAGACTCAACGCCAGCGCCAGCAGCGCTAGGTTGCGCACCAGCCGGGCGGTCTGCTTCTGCAGCGGCGAACGTTCGTTTTCCACCGTGCCCAAGGCGGTGCCGATGCGGCCGATCTCGCTGCGCGCGCCGGTGGCCGTCACCCGTGCCAATGCGTGCCCCTGCACGAGCAGCGTGCCGGCGTAGACCGTCGGCAGGTCGTCGCCGCCGGGCGCAACGCGTGCAGGCTCTGCAGACACGGCTTCGGCAGGCACGGCTTCGGCAGGCGCAGCTTGGGCAGGCGCGGCTTCGGCAGCCTTCGCCGCAGCGGCCAGTTCATCGGGCAGCGCCACCCGCTTGCCGACCGGCACGGCTTCGCCCGTCAGCAGCGACTCGTCTGCGCGAATGCCGTCGGACGTGACCAGCAAGGCATCGGCCGGCACGCGGTCGCCCTCGCTCAGCTTGAGCAGGTCGCCGCGCACCACATCGCGCCCGGCGATGCGCACGGGCTGACCGTCGCGGATGACCAGCGCACGCGGGCTGGTGAGATCGCGCAGGGCTTCGATGGCGCGCTCGGTCCTGCCTTCCTGGTACAGGGTGAGCGCCACGGTCACAACCACGAAACCAAGGAGTGTCAAACCCTCCTGCAGGTCGCCGAACACCATGTACAGCGTTCCCGCCGCAAGCAGCAGCAGGAACATCGGCTGGCGCACGCTCTCGACCGCGATCGATAGCAGCGAGCGGCGTTGCCCGCCGGGTAGCGCATTGGGGCCATCCTCGGCCAAGCGCTGCGCGGCCTGCACTGCGGACAATCCGGATTCAACACCCGGGGCAGCACCGACGCCTGAGGGCGTGACCGCAAGCGGGCTGATGTGCGCACTCATTCGCGAGCGCCTGTGCGCCGGTCGCCCGGTTGTCGGCGGGCCACTGCACGCCGGTCGGCCACATCGAAACCGGAGTGCACTGCAACCGCCGGATGCACATGGTCGCTGGCCGGTGTGCACAAGATGTTGATGCAGCGCTGATCAAGGTCTTGATCCGATGTGTGGGTCACGGGCGTTCCTCCCGCCATTGGCGGTAGTGCTGGATCAGTGCGTTGGTCGAGCTATCGTGCGCCAGCGGCGCCTTGTCGGCGCTGGCCAGTTCGGCGCTGGCCAGTTCGGCGCTGCCCAATTCGGCGAAGATACGTTCGGCCAGCACCTTGCCGAGTTCGACGCCCCATTGGTCGAAGGAATCGATGCCCCAGATCACGCCTTGGGTGAACACACTGTGCTCGTACAGCGCCACCAGCGCGCCCAGCGTGTGCGGCGTCAGCCGGCGTGCCAACAGCGTATTGCTGGGCCGGTTGCCTTCGAACACACGGTGCGGCACCAGCGCTTCAGCCACGCCCTCGGCGCGCACCTCCTCCGCCGTCTTGCCGAAGGCCATTGCCTCGGCCTGCGCGAATAGGTTGGCGATCAGCAGGTCATGCTGGTCCAGGGCATGCTGCCTCAGGGCATGCTGACTGTCGTTGTCATTGCCGCCGCCATCAGCGCCCATCGAGTTCAGGCTCTGCCCGAAGCCGATGAAGTCGCAAGCCACCAACCGCGTGCCCTGATGCAGCAACTGGTAGAACGAATGCTGGCCGTTGCTGCCCGGCTCGCCCCAGACGATCGGTGAGGTCTCGCAGCCCACGGGCTGCCCGTCGCGGGTGACGTGCTTGCCGTTGCTTTCCATCGTCAACTGCTGCAGATAAGCCGGAAACCGCGACAGGTAGTGCGCGTAAGGCAATACGGCCTGCGTGGCGGCACCGAGGAAATCGTTGTTCCACACTGCCAACAAACCCATCAAGGCCGGCATATTGGTTTCGATCGGCGCATGACGGAAATGATCGTCCATGGCCCGCATGCCCGCGAGCAGATCGCGGAAGTGCACCGGACCGATGGCGATCATCGTCGACAGACCAATGGCCGACGCCATCGAGTAGCGGCCGCCGACCCAATCCCACAGCGGAAACGTCAGCGCAGGGGCGATGCCGAAGGCGGCGGTCGCTTCGGCATTCGTCGAGACAGCGACGAAGTGACGCGCCACCGCAGCTTCATCGTGCAGTTGACTCCGGCACCAGTCGCGCGCGGCCCGCGCATTGGTCAAGGTCTCCAGCGTGGCGAAGCTCTTGGAGCAGACGATGAACAGTGTCTCGGCGGCGTCCAAGTCGCGCGTGGCTTCGGCCAGCGCAGCGCCGTCGATATTCGAGACGAACCGCAGGTCCAGCGCGCGCTGGCTGTAGTGTTTCAGCGCCTCATACGCCATCACCGGCCCGAGGTCGGAGCCACCGATGCCGATGTTGATGACGTGGCGGATCGGCCGGCCTGTGTGGCCATGCCAGAGACCGCTGCGGATCTGCTCGCTGAAGGTGGCCATCCGCGCCAGCACCGCATGCACGTCGCTGACGACATCGACATCCTCCACCCACACGTGTTCATGTGGCGGCGCACGCAGGGCGGTGTGCAGTACCGCGCGCTGTTCGGTCGTATTGATCGCCTCGCCCGCGAACATCGCAGCGATGCGCGCCTGCAGCCCACAATCCGATGCAAGCGACGCCAGCAGCACGAGCGTCTCGTCATTGATGCGGTTCTTCGAATAATCCAGATAGAGCCCGGCGGCGCTGAGCGTCAAGCGCGTACCGCGTTGCGGGTCGGCGGCAAACAGCTCGCGCAGCTGCGTGCCGCCGATGTGCGCATGGTGCGACACCAGTGCCTGCCATGCGGGCTGTGTACTGGCTGCTTTCATGCACTGCATCTCTCAGAGTCTGCTCATAATCTCTGTACGGGATCTCTGTACTGGATCTGTGTACTGGGAAAGATCATGTCATCCCGAACGAGGGCGAAGCCCGAGGAGGGACCTGCTGTGTGGCCGGTGGTGTCTGCAGGCAGATCCCGCCATCCGCTACGCGGGTGTTCGGGATGACAGCTGGATTGTCCGTGTGCAATCGAGAAACATGTTGAACAGGCTCTCAGGCAATCGCTTGAACCTTCGCTTACGCCGGTGCTGGGAAGTGGCCCGTGCGCACCAGCTTTTTGTTGACGAACTCCTGGATGCCCATATTGCCGAGCTCTCGCCCGTAGCCCGAGTTCTTGACGCCGCCGAACGGCAATTCGGCATCGGCCCAGTTGACGTTGTTGACGAACATCATCCCCGTCTCGACCTGGCTTGCCACGCGCTTGCCGCGCGCGTCGTCCTTGGTCCACACCGAGCCGCCGAGGCCGAAGTCGGAGTCGTTCGCCAGCGCGATAGCCGCCGCTTCGTCCTTGACCCGGAAGAACGACACCACCGGGCCGAAGAACTCGTCGCGGAAGGCGGGGTTGCCGGGGGCAATGTCGGTGAGGATTGTGGTCTGCATGAACGACCCTGGCCGGTCGATGCGCTTGCCGCCCATCAGTAGTTTGGCGCCGCCCTGTACCGCGGCATCCACCTGCGCCAGCAGTTGCACCAGCGTGGCTTCAGTCGACAACGGGCCGTGCGTGGTCGCCTCGTCCATCGGGTCGCCCGGTTTCAAGGCTTCAAGCGCCGTCGTGAATCTGGCCAGAAACTCGTCAGCGATCGATTCCTGCACGATAAAGCGCTTGGCCGCGCAGCAGGTCTGCCCTGCGTTGTACATGCGGCCCCACACGGCCCAGGGAATGGTGTTGTCCAGGTCGGCGTCGTCGAGCACGATGAAGGCGTCGCTACCGCCGAGCTCCATCGACGACTTTTTCAGGTTTTGGCCGGCGCGCGCCGCGACCACGCGACCGGCTGCGACGCTGCCGGTCAGCGCCACGCCCTTGATGCGCGGGTCGTCGATGACGCGGTCGCACTGTTCGTGCGAAATCAACAGATTGGTGTAGGCACCGACCGGCGCGCCAGCATCAAGCAACAGCTTCTCGAAGGCGATCGCGCATTGCGGCACGCAGCCCGCATGTTTGACCACCAGCACATTGCCGGCCATCAACTGCGGACCAGCGACACGCGCCAGTTGGTAATACGGAAAATTCCAGGGTTGTACGCAGAACAGCACGCCGATGGGCGAGCTTTCCATGTGCGCTTCACCCACTTCTGGATGCAACTTGATGGGTGCCAGGAAAGCCTCTGCATGCTCGGCATAGTAGGCGAGGATATCGCCGCTGAACTTGACCTCGCCGCGCGCTTCGTCGATGCGCTTGCCCATCTCGAGCGTTTCCAGCTTGGCGAAATCGTCCACGTGGGCGTGCAGCAGCGCAGCCGCCTTGTTGAGGATGATGGCGCGCTCGGCAAAGCTCTTCTTCTTCCAACTATGAAAGCAATGCTCGGCGGCGGCGAGTGACGTGTCGAGCTGTGCATCGCTCAATTGCTCGAAACTCTTGAGCACCTTGCCGGTGTTGGGGTTGACGCTTTGATAAGCCATGGTCGTGTCGCCTTTGAAGTGCGGTATGTCAGAGCGCCGGCGGCATGCCGGCAAGTCAGTCTCACGCCTCGATGAGCACCTTCAGCGCGTGCGTTTTCGCCGCGTTCGCAAAGGTCTCGTAGGCGTCGAGGATGTTGTCGAGCGTGAAGCGGTGGGTGATCAGCTGCTTCGGGTCCAACGTGTGTGCGCACAGCGTCTTCAGCAGCATCGGCGTGCTCACGGTGTCCACCAGCCGGGTGGTGATGCTGATGTTGCGGTCCCACAGTTTTTCGAGATGCAGATCGACCTTGACCCCATGCACGCCGATGTTGGCAAGCGTGCCGCCTGCGGCGATGATTTGCTGGCACAGCTCGAATGTGGCGGGCACGCCGACGGCCTCGATGGCGGTATCCACGCCGAGGCCCGAGGTCAGCGCCATCACCGCATCGACCGCTTTGCCGTCGCTGCTGTTGATCGTGGCGGTCGCACCGAAGCGCTTGGCCACCGCCAAGCGACCATCGTCGAGATCGATCATGATGATCTCTGCGGGCGAATAGAACTGCGCCGTGAGCAGCGCTGCCAGGCCGATCGGCCCCGAGCCGACAATCGCCACGGTGGCACCGGGCTGCACGCGGCCGTTCAGCACACCGCACTCCAGCCCGGTGGGCAGAATATCGCTGAGCATCACCAGCGCCTCTTCGTCGGCGCCGGCCGGAATCGCGTACAGGCTCATATCCGCATGCGGGATGCGCACGAACTCGGCCTGAGTGCCGTCGATGCTGTTGCCTAAGATCCAGCCGCCGGTGCTGCAGTGCGAATACATCTGGCGCCGACAGTTGACGCATTTGCCGCAGGCGCTCACGCACGAGATCAGCACCGGGTCGCCGACCTTGAACGCGGTGACGGCCAAGCCCACCGCATCGACGATGCCCACGCCTTCATGGCCGAGGATGCGGCCGGGTGCGCAGGTCGGCACGTCGCCCTTCAGGATGTGCAGGTCGGTGCCGCAGATCGTGGTTCGGGTCACCTTCACGATGGCGTCGGTGGCTGCGCTGATAACCGGTTTAGGTCGTTCTTCAAGCGCTTTGTTGTTCGGTCCGAGATAGACGAGTGCTTTCATGCCGAATCTGCCGTTGCGGCTGGCAGTGCGGGATAGTCGGTGTAGCCCTTCGCGCCAGGCACGTAGAAGGTCGCCATGTCCGGGGTATTGAGCGGAGCATCTTTGCGCATCCGCGCGACCAAGTCGGGGTTGGCCAGGAATGGTCGGCCGAAGGCGATCAAGTCGCCGCGCTTTTCGCGCAAGGCCTGTTCGGCACTCGCGTGATCGAAGCCCCCGGACAGGATGAATAATCCATCGAAATTCGACCGCAGCGTGCGCTTGAAGTCGGCAGGCACCGGCGGCGCGCCCATGGCCGAGTGATCGACCAAGTGCATGTAGAGCAGGCCCAATGACGAAAGCGATTTGGCCAGTGCCAGATACTGCGGCTGCACCTCGCGGAACTCTCCGGTGTCGTTGAACACGCCATAAGGAGAGACTCGGATGCCGACCCGGTCACCGCCGATGGCCGACACCGTGGCCCGCGCGATCTCCAGCGCCAAGCGGTTGCGACCTTCGATGCTGCCGCCGTAATCGTCGGTGCGCAGGTTGACCAGCGGATTCAAAAACTGTTCGATCAGATAGCCGTTGGCGCCGTGCAGTTCGACACCGTCGAAACCCGCGTCCAGTGCGAGCTTCGCGGCCGTCACATGCTCATTCACGGCGTGCGCGATGTCGGCTTCGGTCATCGCACGCGGCGGGCTGTGCGGCTGCATGCCCAGGCTGTCGGTAAACATCTCGCCCGAACAGACCACGTTGCCCGGCCCCAGCACCTCGGCGCCTGCCGGCAGGTTGGCGACGTGCGCCACTCGGCCGCAATGCATCAACTGCACGAAGATCTTGCCGCCCTGCGCGTGCACGGCGGCGGTCGTGGCCTTCCAGGCAGTCGCCTGCACCGCGTTGTAAAGCCCGGGAATGCGCGGGTAGCCCAAGCCATTTGCACTGGGCGACGTACCTTCGGTGATGATCAACCCGGCTGTCGCACGCTGTCCGTAGTACGTGGCCATTAGCGCATCGGGCGTGTGCTCGGGCGTCGCCCGGTTGCGTGTCATCGGTGCCATCACCATGCGATTAGCGAGTTGCAGCGAGCGCGCAGCGAAGTGATCGAACAGCATCGGACGGATTCCTGCAGTGGATCGACCGTGGTGCGCAACACGAACGTGCGGTTGGCAAGGTCTTGAAGCCGCAGCCTGCGCCCTATTGCGTATCAGGTCTGTTCGATAGGGCACAAATCTGTTCGATAGGGCGCAAACGCTGGGCTCGCCGCCGCGCCTTCCATCCAGGCGACCGATTTGCGCGACCGAGTCTCATGTTTCGGAGCGAGCCCCATGCGCGGAGTTCAGATCGGAGTTCAGCTCGGAGTTCAGCTCGCCCAGGAATCATTGTTCAAGATGGAATCATTGTTCACGATCGCCATGCTGATGGACTGCTTGTGAAATGCGTCGCCGAGCGATGCGCGTAGCCGGTCGAGGCACCAATGATTAAAACTGCCTTCGGCGCGCCCGCAACCTTGTGCGAGCGCGCATGACTCCTACATTCAGTTCGGTAAAATCACTTTCAGGATTTTTCCTGTGAATCGTCCGGAGCGATGGCCATTGATAACGACGAACAAGGTGCCGTCTGGCCTTAACGTCATTGAGGTCGGGAAGTTCAACCCGGTGATGAGCTCCTCAGTGAGCAGAACGCTTGGCCCTCCTGAACTACCGTTTTGATTGAGCGTCAGGCGTTTTAGTTTTCCGGTGTTGGGAACGAACCCAGCGCCATTGACGGTAGTCGTTTCCAGGACAAGCAACCGGCCTTGCGAATCGAACAATATCGATTCCACGCCTGACAGGTTGTCGGCGAACCGTTTCGTGTCTCCATTCTGCTCGACGCGCCAGACTTTCGCTTCACCCGCGTGCAGAGGAATGCGGCCCAGCGTACCGACATGAAAGGCCGAATTGCGAAAGGCGACCGTGGTGGGAATCGGATGCGAAGCAACCTGTGTCAAGTCCTTGACTCGCCGAATGGCGCCTGTGGCTGGATCAACTTCTTCCAATACTCCGTGGTTGGCCTCGATCAAATACAGCTTGCCGTTTGCTTCAATCATGGCGTTCCATGTGCCCACTGGATCAAGGTCCTTGTCAGGAGGCCCCTTGACTGGGTTCTGGATAATGTAATTGCCAAGATCGTTGATAAGTTGCCAAGCGCCGTTTGACTGGACGCGAATCACTCCCAAGGCGTTGTTGGCATGACCGTGCGCGCATCCTCCTCCTTGGGAAAGTGCGTAAAGCTGGCTGCCGACAAAAGCGACATCAGCGATACCGTAAGTCGTATTACCATCGGCGCCGATCGACGATGGTATCCCGTCGGCAACGATTGAGACCTGACCGGTGGGGCTGACTTTTGAAATGCGGGAATTGAAACCACCTGTGACCGGACCTGGTGGCGCCGCTTGTTGGCACAGACCTGCAGTGGAAAGCGTCCCGCCATGGCCCGCTTCGGACACATAAAGGAACCCGTCAGGCCCAAACTTGATTCCACGTGGATCATCAAATCCGGCTGCAAACACAGTGATGTTGCCGGGAGGTATTTGTGCATTGACACCGGGCACGAAGGCCAGCGATAGCATGCAGCCCAGCATCCCAATGCGATGGCCGATTCTTGCGTTCAGTGTGTTTGGTTTTCGTTGCATGGTGTTCTCCTGTGGACTGGCAGTCCATCATTTGAAATTCGCAAGTAAGAACCGCACCCTTACATTTTTTGAAAGATGCGGGATGCGTGATTGGCCGAGCCGTGAATTCTCAGGCCAGATCTATCGATCAGTTCTGCGATTTGGAAATGAGAGCATCAAGACCGGCTGCAGATTGCGGCTTAGAACTTGCCGTTGTCGTTCTTCCAGTCAGAACGCGGTGGGATCGTTTCAATCGTGTCCCAATGCTCGGCGATCTTGCCGTTTTCAACCCGGAACATGTCATAGAACGATGTCGCCTGACCTGCAAAACTACCCTCGCTGACCGCCAAGACGAAATTACCTTCGCCAAGCAGTTGATGAGTGCGGTCGTATTTCATGGCGACACCCTGCTTTGCCATGGCCTGCATCGCTGTACCGAGACCGGACAGACCATCGCCGATTTGCGGGTTGTGCTGTATGTACGTGTCGCCATCAAAGTAGCCGGCCAACTTGTCCATCCGGCCGTTGACCAGAATGTCATCGACAAACTTGCGCACCAGTTCCTTGTTGGCCTGGGTCTTGTCCAGGTCTTGGGCGGTGGTCGACCCGTCGGTCATGGTGCGCATGCTCTGATTAGGGGCATTCGGCGTCTGCTGCAGATTGTCCCAGTGCTCAACGATTTTTCCGTCTTCAAAGCGAAAAATATCAAAGCCGATCTTCGGGCCGAAGAAATTGTAGTCGGTGTGGGCGAACACATAGTCGCCTTCTTGAAACACCCGCACCGTGTTCACTTTTGCGCTGCCTTTCGGCAATTTCTGCAAGGCCGTCCCAAAGCCCGTTAAGCCATCGCCGATGCCAAGGTTGTGCTGGATGTATTTGCTGGGATTGATAGCGCCAACCGGCTTGGTATCGCCAGTCTCGACGCTCTTGAGCAAATCAACGACGTGTTGCTTATGATCGGATGACATTTTTTTCTCCTGTCTAAGGACTGTGTTGCCGCTACAGGACGCGAGCGCAAACACTGCAGTCGTTAAGCCGGCAAGGAAAATGAATCTGGATGCGCGGTTATTCATATAAGTACTCGCTAAACAACGATACGATTGCTGCGCTTTCAGCGCGGTTAGTGAAACTGTCAAACTGCCGCCTAGAGTATTGAAAACAACTATGTGTGGATTTTCTGCAGCTGCATTCCATTTCGCGCAGCAATAATCAACATGTCTTTGCCGAGGTCGCGATGCCGCCCGTTACATCGAAACCAAATCAATTAGCTTGAACGGCGACTCCCGCCTGAGTCAAACCATTACGTCATACTGATGTTTGAATAACTTTTTACAGATTTTTTCAGAATAGTGAGCTAGCTTTGACTGTGTCCTTTGTCCTGCATAAGGTCTGTTCGGTAACGCACCAAACAGCGGTTTTTTAAGTTCTCCATGGGCTTGCTTTGCATCCAGGCGGTCAATTTTCGATACCGTGCTTGATCTTTAGCAGCCAGCCTCTTGCGCGGAGCGGACATCGCGCAGAGATAGTTTTCAAGACCGCCAAGCTGGCGGACTGTGTTCCCGACGATCACTCACTGCGCAAGATATGCGCCCATCGTCGATGAGGCGCTCGCATGACAAGCAGTCTATTTTCGACGCACTACCCGTAGACGGGATGGGCCTTGATCGCGCCGGAGAAGCTGCTCTGGGCGCAATTGCTGCAACTGTTCTACTCGATCCGCAGCAAGCGGTTGCCGATGGAGCGGCTGCAGTACAACCTGCGGTTCCACCGGCGCGTTGGTTCGGCCTGCTGCAGGGCAAGAACTTCGGCAAATTGGTCGTTCAATTCACGCGCGAGTGCGCCCGCCTTCCACCGCGGCCAGGTGAATCGCTACGAATCTCTGCATGGCCCGCATCGCCCACGACAAAATCGGCAGTACGACCGATCTTTACGTGCCTGCTTGTGCATCCGTTGGTGCGATCGTCCCGCATCGGCAAGTGATCGGTCTGTGACTGTGATCGCCGGTGCTGGCAAGCTTGATCAGCATCATGCCGGGTGAGCTGGTGATGCGCTTTTGTCGTGGATGCGCGATAGCAAGGCACGCCATGACGCCGCGAAAGCATCCACACCTTCGCGCTGCAAACGCGCAGCCAGCGCATCGTCGTCGACACCTTCGCGTCTGAATTCCTCGATCACGGCCTCGGCGTAGCCGCCGTCGGTCGCCAGTGCATGCTCGACCTTGCCGTGATCGGCAAAGGCCAGCAGCGTCTTTTCAGGCAGCGTGTTGATCGTGCCCGGTGCGACCAGGGCCTGCACATACAACGTGTCAGGCGCCGCTGGGTCCTTGGTGCCGGTGCTGGCCCACAGCAGGCGCGGCGTTCTCGCGCCGGCTGCGGCCAGACGCTGCCAGCGCTCCGAGGCCAGCCATTCGCAGTGCGCCTTGTAGGTGCGCATCGCGATGGCGATGCCCAGGCGATTGTGGAACGGCGAAGCAATGTCCTGCTGCACCGCCACGTCCCAGCGGCTGACGAACAGCGACAACACCGACACTACGTTCGGGCCCAGACCAGCCGCGAGTCGGCGATCGATAGCACGCATATACGCCTCGGCAGCAGCCAACACGTGCTCGCGCGAAAACAGCAGCGTGACATTGACCGGCACCCCTTGGAAGATGACCTCCTCGATGGCCTCAACGCCTTCAGCAGTGCCCGGAATCTTGATGAACAAGTTTGCCCTGCCAGCCTTCGCATACAGCCGCTTCGCCGCCAGGATGGTGTGCGCCGCATTGCCGGCAAGCAGCGGCGAAACTTCAAGCGAGACCCAGCCGTCCACGCCATCGCTGGCATCGTATACGGGTCGGAACAAATCGGCTGCCTCGGTCAGATCTTCGAGGGCGAGTTCGAAGAACAGATCCTCGCCCGACAAACCAGCGTCGGCAAGTACGCGGATGCTGGCGTCGTAGCTGTCGCCTCTGCCGATGGCCTGTTCGAAGATCGTCGGGTTCGAGGTCAGACCAGTCACTGACAGTTCGCGGATGTAGCGCGCTAGCGTGCCGCTGCGCAACAAGTGTCGCGTGATGTTGTCGAGCCAGAGGCGCTGGCCGAATTGATGCAGTGCATGGGTCGGGTTGTTCATAGGGGCGGCATTTGGTTCAGGCACTTCGGGATTAACAGGTGCTTTTAGGATTAAACCGACCGTCATGGCGGTGTTGAAGTCATTCGCGGCGAGCGAGCGCCATGAGAAGAACTGTCGATGGGGCGGTAGGATGTTCGACCAGGGCCAAGTCGACCAGAACCAGATCGACCAGGATCAGATCGACCAGGATCGGGCCTCATCACCGCCCCAACCGCTTTGCTGGTGTCTTCACGGGATGAATTCGACCACCGCGCGCCCGCGCCGATGATCGTGAACAGGCTCTCAAGCCGCAGAGCAATCGTGTGTCATTGCTATTGGAGCCCGGTGCTAGCGCTACTTCATCTTCGATATCTTGAAACCACTTATTCCGACGCCGATGTCGAATCCGTCGCCTGTCCCTCGAATCGCAAGTGACACTTCGCCTTTGGTGAGCACTTGTGCGGTAGCCGATTTGTCAACACCTGCGTCCGCGCTAACGGCGGCGTAGCTTCCCAGAATATCTTCTATCTTACGAACACGCGTGAACTTTCCGGATCCGTTCGTGATCGTCCATTTTCCGGCGGTGATACCGATGCCATTGGCACTGATCCTGACCGGCATTGATCGGCCATTCTTGCACTTCACGGTTCCGCTACCTTCTGCGTGCATGTAAATTGCCGACCATGCCTTGGTTGTGAATTTCAGAGTGCAGTTCAAGTCCCTCTCTGCGGCGAAAGTAGGCGTTGCGCAAAAAGCGACGAGCAGTGCAGTCATAAGCTTGATCGTTGTGTTCATGGTCGATTCCTTGGATGATGAAGATAGCCCCGACGATAGAGACGCGTCGGCGATGCCCTTGGCGGGGACAACGCTCACTCTGATCCAAGCGTTCATTGCGGTCTGTACGCTGCCGCACGCTTGATGTTCCCGCTGCATACGAAAAGGCCGAGGCGAATTTGCCTATTCATCAAGATCGGCTGGAACAGACATTGCCTGAACAGACGCACTGCGCGCTGACGTGCGACAGCGAACAGAGTCAATGCCTGTTCCGCCTTACTGTGCGCTGAGGAGCATTGCAAACGCGCATGTTGCACTCGACAAACTGGATGCTTGTTGGCGTACCGAGAATGTAGAGCATTTTTCCTTTAGCTCTACATTTGCGCAGGTTCCAATGTCTCGTGCAAAGGCAAGATCGAACGCTTGACCAGCATTCGGCTGTTGAAAGCCGCGCTGACGCGCGACCTACTTTTCTTGACTCGCGCCCGTTGGGCGCTCGCCCTTGGGGCCGGCTTCGCCGTTCGCGTCGCGATGCGGCGCAGTGCTCGTGCACAGAAAAGTAGGAAAAAGAAAGCATTTTTCCCCGACAAAGCAAACCTAATGTTTGATTGGTAACGGGATTTTTCTATTCGCCGTCCATGGCGAATCGAAAAACGGCGGGCGTCCTGCCCGCCGCCCGAGGGGTCTGCAAAGACTGCAATCGTTCACCGCTATGAAGATCAAGGTCTGTAAACAGCCAAACCAAAGATGCTCTAGTACATCGTGTTGGACTGAACCTCGGTACGGGTCGTCGGCACGCGGTTTCATTTGATCGTCGTCATGTCACGGAACGTACCTGGGTCTCGCGATGTGCGGCAGCGAACCGACGCGGATCCTCCGCGAACCCTAACGTTCGTCGATGACATATCAACCAATCCAAACCTCGCTAAAGGCATTGGATGCCTACTGGCG
>JANMGT010000069.1:0-73862 GCA_031374725.1 Lysobacteraceae bacterium
CGGCTTCGTCGACTACAGCGGCAACCGTCAATACATCAGCAGCGGTAATTTGCTGGAGAATCCGAAAGCGCATCTGTTTCTGATCGACTACGCGCACCGCCGCCGGGTCAAGATCTGGGGCACCGCGCGCTTCGTCGAACATGAGGCGGCACTGATCCAACGATTGATGCCCGATGGCTACGACGCGCGCCCGGAACAGGTGCTGCTGTTCCATATGCATGCCTGGGATGCCAACTGCCCGCAGCATATTCCGCAGCGGTTCGAGATCGACGACGTCGCCGATCTGCTCGCGGAACGCGACGCGCGGATCGCGGCGTTGGAGGCGGAGCTGCTTGCGCGGCGCGAGTAAAGCGAAACCAGAAGCGAAACCAGAGTGAACCAGGACACCCAGAGTGAACCAGGACACCCACTATTTGCTATTGAATCCAAGTGCACTAAACCAGCACTAAACCAGGACACCCACTATTTGCTATTGAATCCAAGTGCACTAAACCAGGACACCCACTATTTACTATTGAATCCAAGTGTATGTCGGCTCTGCGTAAATCACCCCGATGTCATGCACTTTGGTGCGTCTGACGTCGGGACTTGCCGATCACAGCCCACACAAAACCAGTAAACCAGGACACCCACTATTTTCTATTGAATCCCAGGCTAAATAGACTCAGCGCAAATGAACCCCCGGCGTCATCTACTCCTTGGTATGTTGACGTCGGGGCTTGCCGATCATCACCCACGCAGCATCCCCCCTTGCGGGCCACAATATTTCCATCCTTGATCAAGCGGGCCGCGCGACCTTTTTTGCGAATCCCAGCCCCTTGACCCACCGCTGGCCGATGCGATGGGCGACAGCGATCAGATCGTGCGCTTCGCCAACGACGCGCCAGTACTCCGAACCGACCGCGTTGACTCGGATCGCCCAGCGCTGACTCGTCGGGTCCAGCGATTGCATAACAGAGGGCACATCATTTGGGATCGCGCCGCGTTTGCCGTCACGCAGTTGTCGCCCGGTCCAGTCGATCAGTTCCAGGTAATCACCGGCGCGAATCGGCAGGCAGCGCAACAGCGAGCCCGATGTCGGCAACAACGACTGTGTCAGCACGGCCGGGTCGCGTTTGGCTTGTTCGGTGCGCTGCTGAACGCTGGTGTGGTCGGAGTCCTCCAGCCGAGTGGCCATTCCGGCGCGGATCGGGTTCAGATCGACATAGGTCATCGCGGCCAATACAGCGCGTGTGTCGCACAGGAGCTGGCACTTGTAGCGGCCCTCCCAGAAACGCCCTTTGCAGCGATCCTCGGCATTCGCGCGTCTGGCGATCGGTTCGGCCAAACAGCGCATCAACCACGACAGGTCGCCCAGTCGTCGGCGTAACTCGGCCAGATAGGGCGTGTCTTGAAGAATGCGCAGCCGTTTATGCGCGCGGGCATCATGACTGTCGTTTCGAGGCGGAAACAGCGTCAGCCAGCGCTCGACGACCGCTTCGTCGTCCCACGTGCCGACATGTGTCGGGTCCATATGTACGACGATGTGCAGGTGGTTGCTCATCACCGCATAGGCGAGCACGTCGGCTGCGAAGCAGGAAGCAACCAGCGCGATTCTGTCCTGTACCCAATGTTTGCGGTGCTCGAAGGACTGGCCGGTGTAATCGTCGATGCCGCAGAGGAACGCGCGCCGCACGCAGCGCTGCACGCAGTGGAAGGTGCTTGAGGTATCGGTCGAAACGAGTTGGGATCGTGGTTGAGCCATGACCGGCATCGTAGGCCGGAGGCAGGGCGGTCGCTGTCGGGAAATGCCGCAGGTGGCTGTAGGGAAATTCTGGTTTGTGGGTGTCCTTGTTGTTGTCCTTGTTGTTGGTCTGGTGTCCTTGTTGTTGGTCAGTTCTCAATGGACATCCCGGGGGTCAGTTTTGCGTGGAAATCAACAGCTTGCCAACAGGCGCGTTTACTTCGAGCACGAAGTCCACCTAAAAATGGGTCTCGCCATTGGCGAGACCCAAGGTCACTGCGGGCATAAACCTGATTAAAGTGCCGAACCGGTACCGCTGGATGCGCCCGCGCCAATTGCACCAGCGCCGATCGGGCCGCCGACCAGAAAGCCGATAGCCGCACCGGCACAGTCCGCGCCGAGCACGATCAAGACCTTCTGCCACCATCTGAGTCTTTGTGCCTCAACGCCTCCGTTGCGGTCCTCCAGCAGCGGCGAGCCCGCCGCGGTCCAGAATGCGAGCGAATGGCGAGCGGTGCTCAACAAGGCCAACAAAGATGCTTCGGCATCGTCACGACCGGGGAAACTGGCGATGGCTTCCTGTTCCAAGTCAGCAAGAGCGCGGTCGGCCTCGGCTGGTGTAGCCGACGACGCAAGCGCTTGGTCTATGCGATCAAAGAACGCGAACTGCTCCTCGGTATAGAGCGAGCGGTAGGGCTTCATACGCTCAGCAACATTGAGTGAGAGATCATCAACCAGGAGTCCGGCGTAGATCTCGACGAATTCGTCGACCGGGATACCGGGGTCAAATTTGCAGCGTTCGACCAGCATACGCAGCGATTCCTTAGTGGTGCCACCGCCGTTGCGCATCAAACAGTCGAGATATATGTTGTGCTCAATGCCGACGCGCTCCTGTGGATTGTCGGCAGCACGTGACTCGAATGATGCGGAACAGGCGAGGGCGAAGCTAAGGACAGAGAACGACAAAATCTTTGAATGCATCATTTGCATCTCCTAAATTTATGTGACTTTCCATGGTGACAACGCACCGTTGCGGCATCGCAGACCACGTTGCGTAAACGACGCAACGTAACCTTATGGTCGCAAATGCACTCTGCAGAAAAAGCCTTAAGTATCACGTTTTGCAGATATGCCTGCCTGTTGTTTAGGTATAGGAAGTTCAAACGCGATTTTCGAGCAGTCTGCCGGGTAGGCGTCGGGCGCACACGGGCCAGCTTGGGCGCTGCGTGGGTGCGGATTCGGACGTCCGCGCGTCGGTTTCGGCTTTGCGCAGGCGCGCAGCGTGGCAGTGCATGGTCATTTCTCATCGATTCCCGACAGTGGACCGAGCGCAGCCCTGCGGCTCGCGGCCGCATCGTGTCGTCGTCTCGTTTTCGCCCTCGGTCCTTCGACTGCGCTCAGGATAGGCTTTGTGGCCGGGGGCGCACGCGGCCGCCGCGGGCGGAGCGCGCGCTGGCGGCCGGTAGTGCGCTTCCTCCATCGCGCCATGTTTCTCGAAGTGGCCGAGGATGGCGCGGATGACTGCGGGTTCTTCGATGCTGGCCACGATCCGTACCGCACCGCCGCAATGGACGCAGGTGGTCACGTCGATGCGCACCAAATCGCCGGGAGCGATTTGGAACAGCCGAAGGCTGGCCCGAAGGGCGGAGGGCAGGATGCCCGGAGTAAACACGCGCTTGAGGCGTTGCGCCCACGTCATCCCGCGGCGCTTCTCCTGGGACTGCGCGGCTCGTCGTTGACGCTGGCTTCAACCGGCGCGGCATCGGTCGCAGGCCGCTTCCCGCGCCTCGATGGCGTCAGCTGCGCGCGCAGGTTCGCGTTTGGCGCAAAGACGCCATGAAACCGGGTGAGATGCGCGCGTGGCGGCGGCACCAGCGCCGCCAGCTTGGCGATAAAGTCCACCGCATCCCATTCGAACAGCTAACAACTGGGTCAGGTTGAATTTAATCACTATTGATGTCTCAGCCGCTGCTTACGCTAGTCACTCGCAGCTCGACGAGATGACGCCCAGAAAGCAAGAGCAAACAGTGCGCCAAGGCAGCACCCTCTGTGACGTTTGACGGTGCGCTAAGGCAACGCTCGATATGGCATTTGATCGGCGTTCGTTGGCCGGTGAGCGATGCCTTTCGTCGCAACGGCGCAATGCCGTATCGGCGGCGTATCGCTCCCGGTGCGCGACGACGCCTAGCCATTAGTTGTACAAGCGACTGATGCTGAGCGCGCTCAGCCCATGCTCATGCCCTGCGGTTCGCGCTGACGTGCGATCTGCTGAGTTTGTTGTTCTTGTACGAACTGGTGTGCGTTTTTCTCGCTGCGTTCCAGCGGTACTTCGGCGGCAAGTTTCGGATTCACCGCGACATAGTCGTAGGGGCCTGGATGCGCGTTCGGGTCTTGCTTCATCCCGAACACGGCGCCGTTGCCGCCCTGGGTGATTGTGCCGAACTGATCGAAATTGCGGCGCATGCCGTCATTGGCCATCACGCCAGCGGTATTGTCGATCGCGGTCTGTCCGTTCACGCCGAGCCGTTCCGCGCCGATGGTCTGCAAGCCGTTGCGTGCTTGGTCGAATAGCCGCGCGAACTGCGGGTCTTGCTCCGGAAGATCGCTGCGCTTTTGCGGTTGGTTTTGCGCGATCTGATCGGCGATCACGGTGCGCCCGGCTTGTTGGAAGTCTTGCGACATGTTGTTCTGCAGGTTTTGCATAAACTGCGCAGGGTTTTGAACGCCCTTGCTGCGGAAGAACTCCTCGAACGCGGCATCGTAGGGCGCGCGGGAGTCGTTGGCATTGGGCAAACCATAAAAACGCGGTAGGTTCTTCTGCTCAAAGCTGTCGTACTCGCGCAGCAAGTTGCCTGCATTGAGATTTCTGTTGCCAGATGCGTCGAGCGTTCGTTGCAGCGTGTCGGTGGTTTGTTGGGTGATGGCCGCATAGCCTGGGTCGGCATTCGGATTGAGCGCATTCAGCGATGCGCGCGAGAGCGTGCGGGTGAAGCTGTCGGGCATGGCCGCGAGCATCGCGCCTTCGCCCACGAGTTCTTGTTTTTCGCGCGGCATGCCCTGCAATGCGGGATTGGATTGGGTGATCTTTTGCGCGACTTCCTGCGCCGCCACCGCATCCAGCAAGCTGTTGGGCGTCGCGCGGCCGTTGCTGTCGATGCTGCCGGGGTTCAAGCCGTAGCGCGGCGCTTGATTGGTGATGGCATCGCTGTTGACCGCTGCGATCACCTTCACCTGGCCGCGCGCATCCTGACCTTGCTGCACGGCGCCGGTCAGTGCTTCGTAGCCGCGGCCGAAGGATTGGTAATCGAAGCTGAGGTCGGCTTGATTGAGCTGAGCGCCGCCGAAGTAGGTGCGGAGCCTAGCCTCTGACCCGGCGCTGAGCTGATTGCTCTGCTGCTCCGACGGGGGCGTCGTCTGCGTCTGCGTTGGATTCAGCAGGCCTGCGGCGCCTTGGGAGACCAGGGTGGGGGAGGCCAGAGTGGGGTCGTTGGCAGAGGAACTCATATGCGCATCCCTAAATGAACAAGGCTGCGACTACAGCATGCCGAGCATGAAGCCTGGGTTAAAAAGAGCCATGGCATCGCATTGCGCCGATGGCAGGCGTCCAGTCGCTCGGTGCGGCGGAGTGCGACCTGCAGCCAGACGAAGGCCTTGCCGCGAACCGACAAGGCCATGCCGTTCAAGGCCACGTCGTTTCCGAGAACGCTTACGCCACGCGGTAGATCTGCCCGGTCTGCGCGCCTTCGACGCTGCGGCTGAACCCCAGCGCGGCGCGCGCGGCCGGCACCGACTCGAAGCCGCGGAAGTACGGGCCGTAACCCGGCATCGATTCGGTGAGCACGCCAGGGCTGACTGCATTGATACGGATCCCGCGCGGCAATTCGATCGCAGCGGCACGGACGAAGGCTTCGACCGCGCCGTTCACCAGCGATGCGGAAGCGCCGTAGCGGATCGGGTCGTTGGTGAGCACGCCGGTGGTTAGGGTGATCGAACCGCCGTCGTTGAGCAGCGGCGCCGCGAGCAGGGCGAGATTCACCTGGCCCATCAGTTTGTCGTTCACGCCCAGCGCCCATTGTTCCGGGGTGAGCTCGAGCAGGCCGCCGAAGGCGACGTTGCCGGCGGCCGAGACCACGGCATCGACCGGGCCGATCTGAGCGAGCGCGCCGGCGATGCTGGCGCGGTCGGCGAGATCGATGCGCACGTCGCCGCTGCTGCGGCCGGCGGCGACGATCTCATGACGGGCGCCGAGTTCGAGGGCGACGGCGCGGCCGAGGGTGCCTTGGGCACCGATCAATAGGATTTTCATAAGTGGCTCCGTTGTTTCTGTCAGGCCGACAATTCGGCGGTGTGGAAAGTCTGCGCCGACAAGATCGGCTTGATTAGCCGGCCGACCGAAGAAATACTGTTGCCAAATGGAAACAATCTCGACCCGAATCGACCGGATGCTGTGCTTTGCCGCCGTGGCCGAGCGCGGCAGCTTCACCGCTGCGGCGGCGGCGCTGGGCTACTCCAAAGCACATGTGAGCCGACAAGTCGCCGAACTGGAGCGTGAGCTCGGCGCCGAGCTGCTGCTGCGAACCACGCGCCGGTTATCGCTGACGCCGCTGGGGCATCGCTATGCCGAACAGGCCGCGCGGCTGCGCACCACGTTCGACGAGGCCCAACAACTGATCGCCGCCGAACGCAGCGATGTGCGCGGCCTGCTGCGGATCACCACGGCCACCACATTCGGCGAAGTGTTTCTGGTCGATCTGATCGGCGATTTCCAGGCCCAATACCCGCAGGTCGAGGTCGAGATCGACATGAGCATCCACACGCGGGATCTCCTCGACGGCCACTTCGATTTCGCATTCCGCATCACCCGCACCATGGAGGAACGCTTCGTCGCGCGCGCGATCGGACTGATCCGCGAGATACCGATTGCCGCACCGACGCTGTTGGCGCGGATCGGCGTGCCGAAGCGACCGGCCGATTTGGCACCACTGCCGGCGCTGCGCAATCTTCATTTCCGCGACGACCCGGAATGGGTGTTCGTGCGCGGGCGCGACAGCGAAACCGTGCGCCTGCGTAGCCCGCTGGCGGTGAATAATTTCAGCGCGATTCTGCATGCGGCCGAACTCGGACTCGGCATCGCGCGCTTGCCGCATTATTTGGTATACGACGCATTGCGCGACGGCCGCCTACAGCGGCTGCTGCCGGATTGGGAAATCGCGCAGTTGCCGATGTACCTGGTGCATCCGCAGCGGCGTCATCCGACCCGGCTGCAGTCGGTATTTCGTGCGTTCGCGATCGCGTGGTTCGAGGCGCCGGAGCGGCAGGCGTTGTTGCGGTAGCAGCGGGCCCGCGCGACGTTATGCCGATCGAAATAAAGCGCTCGAAATAAACACAACCGACGAAACAAAGGCAGCGGAAGATCCTCGTTCGTCATTGAGATCAAGACCGCACACGGTAAAGTGATGGCCAGGAGGTGCCCATGCACGGCGAAGGTTTACAACTCGGTTTGGTGTTTCTGCTCGCGGCGGTGATCGCGGTGCCGCTGTTCAAGCGTTTCGGCTTGGGCGCGGTGCTGGGGTATCTGGCGGCGGGCGTGGCGCTGGGGCCGTTCGGGCTGAAAGTGATCAAAGACGCCGCGCCGGTGCTGACCGCCAGCGAAATTGGTGTGGTGATGATGCTGTTCGTCATCGGCCTGGAACTGTCGCCGTCGCGGCTGATGGTGATGCGCAAGCCGGTGTTTGGTTTGGGCGGGTTACAGGTCGGGCTGTCGGGGCTGGCGTTCGGCGGCATCGGCTTGGCGCTGGGGATGAGCTGGAAAGCGGCGCTGGTGGTCGGTTTGGCGCTGGCGCTGTCCTCGACCGCTGTGAGCCTGCAACTGCTGTCCGAACGCAAGGCGATGAACACCGAGCATGGCCGCAACGCGTTCGCGATCCTGCTGTTTCAGGATCTAGCGGCGATCCCGCTGATCGCGATCATTCCATTGCTGGGTGTCGCGGCAGGCGACGGCGGCCCCGTTGGCATCAGTGTGCTCAAGGCGCTGGCCGCGATCGCTGTGGTGGTCATCGGCGGGCGCTACTTGCTGCGGCAACTGTTCCGCCTCGCCGCGCGCATCGGCGTGCCCGAGATGCTGACCGCCAGCGCCCTGCTCGCGGTGCTCGGCGCCGCTTGGGTGATGGCGCTCGCCGGCTTGAGCATGGGCTTGGGCGCGTTCTTGGCCGGCGTGCTGCTGGCCGATTCGGAATTCCGCCACGAGATCGAATCGCAGATCGAACCGTTCAAAGGTTTATTGCTCGGCCTGTTCTTCATGGCCGTGGGTATGAGCATCGATTTGCCGCTGATCGCTGCCGAACCCGGCACGATCGTGCTCGGCACGGTTGCATTGCTTGCGGTGAAGTCGGCGGTGTTGATCGGCATCGGTCTGCGCCCGGCGCGCATGGGTTGGCGCGAGGCGCTGCAGTTGGGGGCGGTGCTGGCGCTGGGCGGCGAATTTGCGTTCGTGATGCTGGCCGAAGCGGTGAAAGCCGGTTTGGTGGACACGCTGTTGCAGAACCGCATGGTCGCGATCGTCGGTCTGTCGATGGCGCTGACGCCGCTGTCGATCATCGCCGTGACTCGGGTGATACGCGCCTATCCGGAACAGAAAACCAAGCGCGAATTCGACGCCATCCCCGACCATCAACCGCAGGTGATCCTCGCCGGCTTCGGTCGTTTCGGGCAGATCGTCGCGCGTATTTTGGTGGCGCAGAAAATCCCGTTCATCGCGCTGGAAACCGACGCCAATCAACTCGACGTGGTGCGTCGTTTCGGCAATAAAGTCTATTTCGGCGATGCCTCGCGCCCGGACCTGCTGCGCGCGGCCGGCGCCGGCAACGCCAAGTTGTTCATCAACGCCATCGACAACAGCGAGGCGAATCTGCGGGTGACCCGCGTGGTGCGGCGGATGTACCCGGAGTTGAAAGTATTCGCCCGTGCGCACGATCGTCGTCATGCTTGGCAATTGATGGACTTGGGCGCCGCCGTCACCCGCGAAACCTTCGCTTCGGGTTTGGAGATGGGCCGCGATGTGTTGATCGCACTGGGCGTGCCGCACGATACCGCGATCGAACGCGTGCGCATGTTCCGCGAACACGACGAAACCCTGCTGCTGAATCAGCATTTGATCTACGACGACGACGAAGCGCTGATGGCGAGCGCGCGCGAGGCGCGCGGCGAGTTGGAGCAGTTGTTCGAAGCGGATGTGGACGCGCCGAAGAACGGCGTTACCCAGAGAGAATAAACATGTCGGCACTCGATAGAGCGGCGGTGTGCACGATCGCATTAAGGTAACGCTGAAAAGTCAGCGTTGCCATTACTCCCGATCCTTCAAAAACCGCGCCATCGAGACGCCGCTGGCGAGCGGTGCGAACTCCGCGGCGACATCGACGAAGCCGCGCATGATCGCGATTTCGCGCGGCGTGCGGTTGAGGTTGTCGCGCAGGTCAGGCAGCGCGCCGTCGCGTAAGAGATCCTGGGTGAGGCGCAGCAGGCCGTGCAGTGCGGTCAGATGCAGCGGCCCGAAGCCGCGCGGGTCGCGGACCTGCATGCTGGCGCCTTCGTCGAGCAAACGATGTACGCCCGCCAGCACGACATCTTCGTGGCAGGCGGTGCCGGGTTCGGCGCGCGCACCGAGCAGCAGCAGCAGCGGGGTGACGCCGCCTGCGGCGGACGCATCGGGGTCGGCGCCGGCCAACATGAGTGCGTCGAGCAGTGCGAGCAGTCGCGGGCGGTCGCGGGCGGTGAAGCCGTACAGTGCGGCGCAGTGCAGCGGGGTGAGGCCCTGGGCGTCGGCGGCGTTGATATTGGCGCCCGCAGCGAGCAGGCGGGCGGAGACATCGGGCAAGCCCAAGGCCGCCGCCAGCATCAGCACCGTCACATCCCCCGGCAGGCGCTGCTCCAGCACCGCGCCGGCCACAAGCAGGCAGTCCACGATCGCCAGTTGACGCATGCTGACCGCCGCCGACAGCGGCGTGGCGCCGGTGCGCGCGGCCAGCGTTGGATTGGCGCCGCGGCTGAGCAGCATGTCGACCACCGCGCGATGGCCGCCGCCGGCCGCACGCAGCAAGGCGGTGCAGCCTTGCGCGTCGGTGGCGTCGATCGGCAGGCCCAGATCCAGCAGCCTGCGCACGGCATCGGCATCGCCGGACGCCGCTGCCTGCGGCAGATCGCTGGGCTGCAGTGGGCGTTTGGGCAGCGGCCATAGCCGCCAATCCAGCCAGTCGGCCAAATCGCGCCGACCGCAGGCCAATGCCACGCCCAGCGGGGTTTGCCCGTCGGCGGCGCGTACCTCGGGCGAGGCGCCGTGCAAGATCAATTGCTTGAGTACCGATTCGCGGCGCAGCGCCGCCGCGAGGTGCAGCGCGGTCATGCCGTGCTGGTCGCGGGCGTCCAGTGCGATGCCGATCGAGAGCAATCGTGCGATCAGTCGGTTCCAGCCCAAGCGCACCGCCATCGGCAGCGGCGGGTCGCCGCTGCGGGAGGCGGCGAATGGGTCGGCGCCGCGATCGAGCAGGTCCAGCGCTAGGCGCTCCAGGCTCAGATCGGCGCGATCGGCGGCGGCGCAGGCGGACAGGAAGCGGGCGAGGCCGCCGGCGCCGGCCGGCGAGACGCCATGACGCAGCAGCGTGTGCACCGCGCTAGCTGCGGCCGGGCCGAGATCCAGCCAAGCGAACAGCACCGTGTCGCCGTGCGCATCGCGCTGGTCGGGATCGGCGCCGTGGCGCAGCAGCCAATCGATGCGGAACTCGGTGGCTGGGCGCCCCTCATCCTGCAGCAGCGGCCACAGCTCAGCGGCCGGCACCAGCGGGTACCAGCGCGCTGCGGCGGTGGCATCGCCATCGTCCAGGGCTTCGCGCAGCAGCTCCAGCGGGTGGCGATCGGGCGGCATGGCCGCGACACTTAGCGCGTCGTCGTTGCGCAGGCTGGCCGGCAACGGCGAGCTTGGGTCGATCGCTGCCACCAGTGCCCAACGGCCTGCAGCGGCGGCCACATCCGCCGCTCGACGCCCATCGTCGCCAGCATGGTGCGGATCGACACCCAACTCCATCAGATATCGGATCAACGCAGGCGAAGGCGCATCCGCCGCGCACGCCAGAATCAAGGCGCTGCGGCCCTGGGCATCGACTGCGTGTAGATCGGCACGGCCCGCCGACAGCACCTGCAAGACGCCAAGATGGGCGCCGCGCGCGGCGTCGAGGAACGGCGTGCGCTGGCCCAGGTCGCGGGCCTGCACATCGGCGCCAGCGCCCAGCAGAATGCCGACGATCTCGACATGGCCGGCAAGCGCAGCCTCGTGCAGCGCGCTGCGGCCGCGCGGATCGCGGGCATCGGCTTTGGCTTTGTACTTGAGCAGCAGTTGCACCCCGGCCGGGTCGTCTTCGTCGCCGCTGGCCGCCGCATGCAACGCCGGCACGCCGCCGGGCAGTTCGGGCTTGGCGCCGCGTTCCAGCAGAAAGCGCGCCAGTCGCCAGTTGCCGGCGATGCAGGCCAGCGCCAGCGGCGAGGCGCCATCGCGATTGAGCACGTCGCTCCCGGCGCCGGCATCGCGCAGCAGCGCGGCGACGCCCGGGTCGGAACTGCGTGCGGCATGATGCAGCGGCGTGTTGCCTTCGCCGTCGGCGATCCGCGGATCGGCGCCGTTGGTGAGCAAGGTCATCACCGCATCCGGGCGGCCGTGCCAGCTATCGCGGGTTGCGGCGTTCAGTGCGGTCATCCCGCCGTGGCCGGCGTTGAGGTCGATGTTGCGGGCGATCAGCGCGCGCAGCAGGCGCAGGTCGGGCAGCACCGCCGACAGAATCGCCAAATCGCGCTGGTCGCGGGCATCGGCCGGCGGCAGCGCATGCGGGTCGGCGCCCGCGTCGAGCAGCGCAAGTGCGCGCTCGACGCGGCCGTTGCGGGCGGCGTCGTACAGCGCGGATTCCAAGTCTTCGCTTTGCGTCGCGGCGACCGCGTCCTCGGCCCACTCCGCCGTCGCGGCCTCCATCAGCGCATCGGCGTTGTAGCGCTCGGGCGCCGGTAGCCGCTGTAGGCCCAAATGCGCCAGCGGCCAGAGCACCGCTGCGGCGGCCGCTAACCACCAGCGAAGCTGGCCTTCGATCAAGGCGCCGCTTAGCAACCCCGGCCACGCCAGCAGCAGGGTCATGGCGACCGGCAGCATCAGCAGCAACGCGCCGGCTAGCCCCGACCATGCGCGGGTATCGGCGTCGGCCAGCGCCGACCAATGCGCCGCCAAGCGGCCTGATGTGGCTTCGGCCGATTCTGCGGCTTCTGCGGCTTCGGCCTCCATCCAGCGCCACAGCGGCCACAATCGCCAGAAGCCGAGCAACGCGCCGCCCACCACCGCGCTCAGTGCCAAAGACGAACCCAGGCTGCGGCTTTGCAGTAGGGCGCTGAGCGGCCAAGCGATGAGTACACCGCAGGCGGCGACCGCTGCAGCCCACAGCAGGGCAAGTTCGAGCAGTGCGCGGCGGTCGAGGCGTTTCCAGCTCACCCGCTCGCCCTGCCAAGCGCGCACGCCGAGCGCTAATACGGGATGCGCAAGCACGCCGACCACCGCGGCCAGCACCGGCCCGAAGCCGGCCAAGGCCGCGAGCACACCGCCGCCGAGACACCATGCCCAGGCGCGCGAACGCGGGCTTGTCGTGTTGAGCGTTGGTGGTGGGGTCGCAGAAGCATCGAGCGGTTCCAGCTCCGCCGCGCCGCCGTCGCCGTCGCCGTCGCTGTCGCCGTCGATGCGAGGCGACTCAGCCATCGGTGCCCCAATCCTCGGTCATCGGGTCGAGCACAGTTGGCGGGAATTGCACGAAGAAGCCGCGGCTGGACAGATTGATGCGGACCACGGCGGCATCGGTCCGCGCCAGCCTGCGTTCGGGCGTCAGCGCGACCTCAAGCACGAAGCGCAGCACGCCGAGCTGATCGCGGAGTGCGTCAGGCAAGCAGGCGAAGTCATCGCGTGCGGCGAGATAAAGATAGGTGTCGGCCTTCCGTTGGCTCTTGTAGACGTAGGCGTGCATGAAAGACGTGTGTGGATTGTCAGCGAATTGTGCGCGAAAGCACGGTTTTGAGCCAGCACACGCGATGAACGCACGATGCGATCGCTACCCGCCTGTCATCGCATCCCGATTCGGCAGCGCGGTATAACATGGTGGGCGCAATCGCGACCGCCCCATGCCTGCGGCGCTGCGCGGCCGCAGCGCGGGCATGAAAAAGGCGGGGTTTCCCTCCGCCCTCATGAAGCTCACGTCGATAAGCTCACGTCGATGGATCGACGCAGCGTCGTCGCCTCCGTAACGCAACGACGCTACTGGTCGCGTATCGAAACCCACAGGCGATTCCGGCTTCGCCCGCAGGGCATGGCTACCGCGTGTCCTCGGTGCCCGCCCTGCCGGCGTGTCCATCGCCCGTGGCCGCCCCAATGCGGCGGAACGGCAGGATCTTGCCGCGTTCGCCCTCGTCCACGGGGTCCGGTCGATGCCACAACACGGGCACCTCGCTTGGTCCGGGCAACTCCAGTTCGTCGCCGTCCTGCGGCCCGATATCGGCCTCGTCCTCATAGTCCCAGCTGTATTTCTTGGCTGGCGGCAGCGGGTCGCGCTGGCGTAGCCAGAAGGCCGCGACGATGCCGGCGATCGCGCCCCCCAGATGCGATTGCCAAGACACGCCGGGCTCCTGCGGCAATACAGTGAGCAGCATGCCGCCGTAGAGAAAGAACGCGATCATCGCCGCAGCCACGGAGGGCCGGTCGCGGCGCAGCAGGCCAAGCATGAACACCAGGAACATCAGGCCGTGGGTCAAGCCGCTGGCACCGAGGTGAAAGGTGCCCGGTGTGCCTAACAGCCAAGCGCCCAAGCCCGAGCCCAGCCACAGCACAGGAAGGGCGAATGCCGTGGCTCGCGGATACACCGCGCCGGCCAGCGAGCCGAGCAGCAGCAGAGAGGCCGCGTTCGCCGCCAGATGTTCTGCGGAACCGTGCAGCAGCGGCGCGGTAAGCAGACCGAGCAGACCGGCCGGATTGTGCGGCGAAACCGCGAAACCGCGGACGTCGATAGCTTGCTGCAGCGCAAAGACCGCGGCGAGCAGCAGGACGAAGGCGAGGCTAGCGTTCAAGGCCCGAAGCAGGCGGCGCCGATCGGAGGCGCGCTGCTCGGGAGTGTCGGGGACGTCTTCGGGTGTGTGCAGGTGCATCGCAAGTCTGTGGTGCCGCCGACCGCCGCGATCAAGTGCATGGGCGATCTTATTGGCGTGAAACGCAGCGTTGCCCGGGATGATGAACGCCCAACAGGCTCACAACGCGTCCCCAAGAGGGCGACGGACGCGACGTTCCCACCACGTCGCGTCGCATCCGCCGCACCTCAAAGCCACCGCACCTCAAAGCCACCACAAGCCAACGAACTCAAACTTCCGCCGCAGCTAGGCGATCAGGGCGCCTTCGTCGTCGGGGCCGCCGGCCGCATCAAGCTCAGTACCACGGTGGCGGCGATCGTCGCCACGACCACACCCAGCGAGACCAGGACCGGGATCTTGTAGACATCGATCAGCAGCATCTTCGCGCCGATGAACATCAACACCGCCGCCAAGCCATAGGGCAACAAGTGGAAGCGATCGGCCATGCCGGCCAACAGGAAGAACATCGCGCGCAGGCCCAACACCGCGAACACGTTGGAGGTCAGCACGATGAACGGGTCGCTGGTGATCGCGAAGATCGCCGGGATCGAGTCCACCGCGAAGATCAGGTCGGTCACGCCGATCAGTATGATCACCACGAATAGCGGCGTGTACCAACGCTTGCCGTCGAGGTTCACGGTGAAGGCGTTGCCGTGATAGTCCTTGGTCAGCGGCAAATGGCCGCGCATCCATTTCAGGATCGGATTTTTTTCCAGGTCTGGCGCCTTACCGGCCGCGATCAGCATCTTGATGCCGGTAAGGATCAAGAAGATGCCGAACACATACAAAATCCAGTGGAATTTCGCCAGCAGCAGCGCGCCGGCGAAGATCATGATCGCGCGCAGCACGATGGCGCCAAGGATGCCGATAATCAGCACTTTCTGGCGCTGAATCTCAGGCACGCCGAAGTACGTGAACAACATCAAGAACACGAAGATGTTATCCACCGCCAGCGATTTCTCGACCAGGTAGCCGGTCAGGAATTCCAGGCCGATGCGGTTGCCGACGGTGTCGCCGAACTGGCCGACCGCGTACCACCACAGGCCGGCGTTGAAGATCAGGGCCATGATGACCCAGCCGATGCTCCAGCCCAACGCTTCTTTGAATGTGACTTTATGTGGACCGCCGTGGCGCATCAGCACCAGATCGATCAGCAATGCGGCGACGACCATGGCGGCGAACACGCCCCACAGCAGCGGATTTCCGATGGTTTGCATGAACCAGATTCTCCCAAGACCAGATACGAAAACGCCCAGACCGCAAGGCGCTGGGCGTCGGATCGGTCCGGGCAGTGCTATGCAATGCAGTGCCGGATCGTGGGGACGGACCATTCGCCTGTGCGGCGAAGGTCTTGCTCGCAGCCAGCGCACGTAAACAGTGCGGTGACTGCCGTCGGGCCGGAGCCGGGCGGGCAGGTGCCCTGGCTCGTAATGACGACTGCGACGTGTGGGAGCTACTCCCCTTCGGAACGGCGGAGTCTACCAGCCATCGATGCATCCGCATAGCGGGCTGAATCGCGAGGGCGGCTACAATTCAGCCCATGACTACCATCGCCTCTGCACTGCCCACCGTCCATCTCAAGAACAGCTGGACCTCGCGCCATCCCTGGATCTTCCAGCGACTCGTCGAAAAACCCGCACAGAAGCCCAAGCCCGGCAGCCTGGTCGATATCGTCGGCAACGACGGCGTGTGGATCGGCCGCGGCTTCTACAACGGCCATTCGCGGATCGCGATCCGCATGCTCGAACGCGATCCCGATGTGGCGGTGGACGCCGCGTGGTTTTCGCGCAAGATCGCCGAGGCCGTGGGTCTGCGTCGCGAGGTGCTGAAGCTTGATGATGTGTCGGATGCGTGGCGCGTCGTGCACAGCGAGGGCGACGGGCTCAGTGGTTTAGTGGTGGATCGCTACGCCGACCTGTTGGTGGTCGAATACTTCAGCGCCGGCATGTTTCGCTATCGCGAATGGATCTACGCCGCCTTGCGCGAACAGTTTCCCGGCTGCCGTTTCCACGCCTCCGCCGACGAACACGTGCAGAAGCAGGAAAGTTTTGATTTTCGCGGCACTGAGCCCGCGTCACCAGCCGTCATCACCGAATTCGGAATCAAGTTCCGCGCCGACCCGGCCGGTGCGCATAAAACCGGCTTCTTCGCCGATCAGCGCGACAACCGCGAATGGCTGTCGCATCAGTGTGCGGGCAAGCGCGTGCTTGATCTGTGCTGCAATACCGGCGGTTTCGGCGTGTACGCCGCAGCGCGCGGCGCGAGCGAAGTGGTCGGCATCGACATCGACGAAGCGGTCATCGAGATCGCCAAAGCCAACGTGAAGCTCAACATGCCGTTCGATAGCGGCGTCCGCCCGCGTTTCGTGCAGGCCGATATCTTCCCGTGGCTGCGCGATGCGGCGAATGCCGGCGAGCAGTTCGACGTGGTGATTCTCGACCCGGCGAAAATGACGCGCGATCGCGAGCAAGTGCTTCCGGCGCTAAAAAAATATCTCGACATGAACAAACTGGCGATGGGCGTGGTCAAGCCCGGCGGATTGTTCGCCACGTTCTCGTGCACCGGTTTGGTGAGCGAGGAGCAATTCCTCGACTCAATACGCCGTGCCGCGTACTACGCCGGCCGCACCGTGCAGGTGCTGAAAGTCGCCGGCGCTGGCGCCGATCACCCGTGGCTGACCGACGTGCAGGAAAGCCGCTATTTGAAAGCGGTGTTTTGTCGGGTGGTGGATTGAGCCGATAGTTCAGAGCTGGGTAATCCTCCATAGGGTGCGCCTAGGCGCACCGTGCTCTGGAGAATCCGATCGCATACGCATTGTAAGCGTGCGATGTTCGCGCGATTTCCAGTCAAAATTTCCGATTAAAGTCGGCGATCAAAAAACGGTGCGCCTACTTTAGCGCCGGCGCGCGCCGCCGAAACCACCACAGCATCGCGATGCCGGTCACATACATCAGCAGACTGTAGATCGCCGCTGGGATCGAAAACGCCGATTCCTTCAGCACATTCAGCGCGATGAAGATCGCGAGCGTGCCGTTGTGGATACCGACCTCGAATGCGATCGCGATCGCTTGCCGCGGTTCGATCCGCGCGATCCGCGCAACACCGTAACCGATGCCGAGGCTCAGCACATTGAGCGCGAGGCAGACCACGCCGATGCTGGCGGCATGCGTGCGCATCAAATCGAACTCGCGCACCACCGTGAATGCGATCAGCGCCAGCAGCACCACCAGCGACAGCGGTTGCACGATCTTCTCAAGCCGATCGGTAAAGGTTGTTGCGCGCGCGCGCAACAGCATGCCCAGCGCGACCGGCAGCAGAATGATCGCGCCGACTTCGACGATCTTCTGCACCGGCGGCGGCACATAGGCGTCGGCGCCGAGAAAATACGCCATCGACCACTGCACGATCAGCGGCAGAGTGACCAAGATCAACAGGCTGTTGATCGCGGTGAGGGTGATATTGAGCGCGACATCGCCCTTGGCCAGATGGCTGAAGACGTTCGCGGTGGCGCCGCCGGGGGACGCCGCCAGCAGCATCAACCCAACCGCCAGCGGCGGCGGCAAAGCGAAGACGAGACACAGGGCGAACGCGATCGGCGGTAGCACCAGCATCTGCGTCGCGAGGCCCAGCAGCACCGGCTTGGGCATGCGCACGACGCGGGTGAAATCAACAACCCGCAAATGCAGGCCCAGGCCGAACATGATGATGCCCAGGGCGAGCGGGAGCAGCAGGGTGGTGAGTAAGCTGGCTTGCATCATCGTCTCCGCTGTTGCGTCATCGCGTCGTCGCGGTTATCGCGATGCAGATAGCGTCTTCGGCGCGCGCAGGTCTGCATGTATTGACGCTAACACAATCTGCAGCATGCAATCTGCAGCATGACTCGCGCTGGAACTGCCGGTCTTTCGTGCCATATGAATACGGCACAAACACGTGTTTCGGTCAGTCGCCACCGCCGCCACAGCCGCCACCGCCATCGCTGCCGCCGTCACCGCCGCTATCGCCACCACCGCCGTCGCCGTCGCCCAGGCCATCGGTGGTGCCGTCGAACGAGGTGTCGCTCATATCGGTGGTGCATTGAATCCCGCCGCCGCCGCTGCAGCCGCCGCCAGCAGCGCCATCGTCGTTTTGTTTGCGCAAGCCGTTGCAATCCAGCGCGTAGTGGAAACCGTCGGCGAGGGCGAGTTGGGTGTCCAGCGCGAACAGCAGCGGCAAGCGCGCGGCTTTGCGCGGATCGATGCCTTCGCGTTTGCAGCAATACCACCAGACCCGGCGCAGACCGACGTTGCGGTCGTACTGCCCAGAGAGCTTCGTCGCGGGCGCGTGATGCAGGAAGCGACCGAAGGCGGCGCTGCAGAACTGTTGGTATTGGCGGGTGTGGAGAATGAACTCGTGCCACAGCTCGTCGGCGGCCTGCGAGGGCATCGACACCGGTTTGTAACCGCTGAGCAGATACGCCTCGAAAAAATCGCGCAGCGCGCGTTCGATTCTGGGGAAATGCGCCGGATCGATATCGGGGCGGCGGGCGCGGAGTTTGTCGTAAATCCCCGGCGGCAGTCGCGCAGTGCGGAGGTGATGTAGGCGGCCCTGATGTCGGGCGCGTCGCCAGAGTGCGACGAAGATCATGATGCTGATAGCGGCGAGGCCGGCGATCGGTAGCAGTTTGGCGGCTGTCATACGGTGAAGAATTCCCCCGAGCCTGTGATGTGCGCGCAGTCTAATGGCATTTTCATGGCATTTTAATGACAGCCGTCATCTTCGCGACATCGAAGCCCGGGCGGCGGCTACACTGATGCAATGTCAGACGCCTCCCTCCTCTCGATTCTGCTCCTGGTCGCCATCGCGATCGTCCTGATCTTGTTGATCGTCTTGTTGCTGCGCAAGCCCGACGCGGCGCTGGAGCGGCTGCGCGTTCGGGTCGAGGAAGCGCTGCGCGACGAACAGCGCGCCGGGCGTGGCGAACTGCGCGCCCAGCTCGACAGCGTCGCGCTGAGCCAGGGCCAGCGCATCGATGACTTCGGCCGCAGCCTGGTCGATTTGACCACACGTACAGATGCGCGTCTGGACGAGCTACGCAGTGCGCTGAACGACGACGCGCGCGCCGCACGCCAGGAGTCCAAGGACAGCCAGCAGAATTTCGCGAGCGCGCTCGGCACGCAATTGCGCGAACTGACCGATCGCAACGAACAGCGTCTGATCGAACTGCGCGCGACCTTGGAACAGAGGCTCGCCGAGCTGCAGCGCAGCAACGAAGCCAAGCTCGAACAGATGCGCGAAACGGTCGATGAGAAACTGAAATCGACCCTGGAAACGCGGCTGACCGAGAGCTTCGGCCATGTCGCGCAAATGTTGGCGCAGGTGCATCAAGGTTTGGGCGATATGAACAAACTCGCCGCGGATGTCGGCGGCTTGCAGCGCGTTTTGAACAATGTCAAAAGCCGCGGCGTGTTCGGCGAAGTGCAGCTCGCGGCGTTGCTCGAACAAGTGTTCGCGCCGGACCAGTACGCCGCCAACGTCAAGACCGTGCCCAATTCGGATGCGAGCGTCGAATTCGCGGTGCGCTTCCCGGGCTCCACCGGCGATGCGCCGGTGTGGCTGCCGATCGACGCGAAGTTTCCGCGCGAAGATTACGAACGCTTGCTTGATGCGCAGGAACGCGGCGATGTCGAGTCCGCGCGCATGGCCGGCGACGCGCTGGAGCGGCAAGTGCGCAAGCAGGCGAAAGAGATTCGCGACAAATACGTCGCGCCGCCGCATACCACCGAATTCGCGATCATGTTTTTGCCGACCGAAGGCCTGTACGCCGAAACCCTGCGGCGCCCGGGACTAGTCGAAGCCCTGCAGCGCGATCTGCGCGTCGCCGTCGCTGGCCCGACGACGCTGCTCGCGCTGATGACCAGCTTCCAAATGGGCTTCCGCACGCTGGCGATCCAAGAGCGCTCCAGCGAGGTGTGGCGCACCTTGGGCGCGGTCAAAACCGAGTTCGCGAAATTCGGCACCACGCTCGACAGCGTCAAGAAAAAGCTGGAGGAAGCCAGCAACAAAATCGACGACACCAGCCGCCGCGCGCGCGCGCTCAATCGCAAACTGCGGGATGTCGAATCGCTGCCTGCGGCTGAGACCCAAGCGCTGCTCGGCGATGCGTCCAGCGATGATGCGGATGAGGATGGTTGATGTGCTTGATACGCCATTAGGCGCTATCGAAATGGCCGCAGATATCGCTTTGCGCCGCATTTGTGTTGCGGTGTAGGAGGGCCTTCAGGCCCGATCATGCTGAAGAACATCGTTCCTCCGGCCAGGTCGGGCCTGAAGGCTCTCCTACGACACAACGCCACTACAACACGCAGTGATGTTGAACAGGCGCTTACGCCGCTTCGGGCACAGCCGTCATCGGCGCTGGCCGTGCATACCGCCACGCGACGATAACGGCGACCGACAGCAGTGCCGCTGCAATCAAGAAGGCGATGCCCGGCAAATGCATCGGCGCATGCGGACCGATAAAGTAGCCGAATGACCCGGTGAACAGCGCAGGCGCGACGATGCCGCCGAGCGAGATCACGCTACTCATCGCACCTTGGATGCGGCCCTGCATATCGGGCGGGATCTGGCGCGTGATCAGCGATTGGCTGGCGGGTGCGGCGATCGCCCACAGCGCGCTGATCGGCAGGCCGAGCAGAAACACCCAGCCGTGTCCGGCTAAACCATAGATCACAAAACCAACAACGCCGCAGCACAGGCCAAGCAAAATCGCGCGGCGTTCGCCCAGCGCTTTGACCAGCTTGCCCACGAGGACGGCATTGACGATCACGCTGAGCACACCGACGAGCGCGAGCACGTAGCCGGCTTGTTTTTCCTGCCAGCCGAAACTCACGTCGGCAAACAGCACGAAGGTGCTGGGGTAAACGTAATGGGCGAAGTTGGCGAGAAATACCACCGCCACCAAGCCCCAGATTTGCGGGTAATCGCGCAGCAGATTGACGCCGCCGAGTGGCTTGGCGTGCGACCAGTCGAATGTTTTCGAGCGACGCTCCTTGGGCAGCGATTCGGGCAGCACAAACAGGCCATACAAGAAATTTAGCAGCGCCAACCCGGCCGAACACCAGAACGGCAAGCGATGATCGATGTCGCCGAGAATGCCGCCGAGCATCGGGCCGATGACGAAACCCAGACCAAACGCCGCGCCGATCATGCCGTAGCTTTTCGCGCGCTGTTCCGGCGCGGTGATGTCGGCGATGTAGGCGTTGGCGGTGGTGAAACTGGCGGAGGTGAACGCCGAGATGAGGCGGCCAACGAACAGCCAGGCCAGATTCGGCGCCAGCGCCATGACGATGAAATCCAGGCCCAGACCAAGACAGGAGAGCAGGATCACCGGACGCCGGCCGAAGCGATCGGATAAGGCGCCTTGGATCGGTGCGCTGAAGAACTGCACGATCGCGAAAGAAACGCTGAAGACGCCGACCCAATACGCGGCCATCGAGGTATCGCCGCCGACGAACTCTTCGACCAGATGCGGCAGCACCGGAATGATCACGCCGAACGCAAGCACGTCGATCAGGATGGTGACGAAAATGAACGCGAGCGCGGCGCGTCGGCCGGAGCCGGTAGGGCCATTGCCGATAGAAACTGGGGGCGTAGTCACGTAGGAAGGGTTCGAGGACGGGTTCGACAACGAGGCCCACAGTGTATCGGCCGCAGGCGCGCTGTGCCCTCCACTGCACTGCGGTCGCGCTGGACGCCGCCACCGATGCGTTGCCGGCTTGGCCAGCCTGCGGACATGCCGCGCACACGGCCGAACGCGATACGCACGGTCGCAGCGATCACGCGCCAGCGCGTACGACGCGCTGTGCGGTGAATACGATTCCTTACGTAAGTAGTTGAAATGAATGACTAGAAAGGCGGGGGCGCAGGCTCGGTTCGAGCGTATTCCCAGGCCCATTTGCCGCAACGCAGCATTTGTGGTTTAGTCGAAACAACCTGCGACAAGCCGGCTGCGGACCTAAGCGCGGATGCGCGCTCACTAGACCGCCAGCGGCGTGTCGCTCCCGTTTTCTCGATCTACGGAGACGACTCCGAAATGGAAAGCGACCAGCGGCAGCTTAGCCTGCACCCGCCCGTGACGCCGCAAGGCGACATGCACGACAACGTGCGCCGCAAACCGCATGCCGATCACGGCCTTTACGACATTCGCGACGAACGCGATAGCTGCGGCTTCGGCCTGATCGCGCAGTTGGACGATCAGCCCAGCCGCGCGATCGTCGATCGCGCGCTCACCGCGCTGGAACGGATGACCCATCGCGGCGGCGTGGCCGCCGACGGGCTGTCCGGCGACGGCTGCGGCCTGCTGCTGAAACAGCCGGATGCGTTTCTACGCGCGCTCGCGGTCGAAGCCGGCATTCCGCTCGGCCAGCGCTATGCCTCCGGCATCGTTTTTCTTCCTAATGACGACGCCAGCCGCGAGCGCGTGCGCAGCGGCTTCGCGCAGGCGCTGCGGCCGCTGGGGCTCGCGGTGTCCGGTTGGCGCCGCGTGCCGGTGAATCCCGAGGTCTGCGGCGCGCAGGCGAAAGCCTCGATGCCGGCGATCGAACAGCTCTTCGTGGTGCCGGTGCTGGATGTCGAAGGCGCACGGATGACCCCGGCTGCGTTCAACGACGCGCTGTATCTCGGCCGTCGCCGCGCCGAACACGCGCTGCGCGGTGTGCCCGATGTGTACGTGGTCAGCCTCTCGGCCAGCAGCATCGGCTACAAGGGCATGGTGCTGCCGCAGTATTTGCCGCAGCTCTATCCCGACCTGCAGCGTGCGGATCTCACCAGCAGCGCGGTGGTGTTCCATCAGCGCTTCTCCACCAACACCAGCCCGCGTTGGCCGCTGGCGCAGCCGTTTCGCCTGCTGGCGCACAACGGCGAGATCAACACCATCTCCGGCAATCGCATTTGGGCGCAGGCGCGCGCCCACGTGTGGCGTACCGAGACGCTCAATCCCGCCGAATTCGACCCGGTGATCGAGATCGACGGCTCGGATTCGCAAAGCCTCGACTCGATGCTGGAACTGCTGCAAGCCGCGGGCATGGATCTGCTCAAAGCGCTGCGGATCTTGATTCCGCCGGCCACCCAGTCGCTGGAATACAAAGACGCCGATTTGTTGGCGTTCTACGAGTACTACGCGATCAACAGCGAGCCCTGGGACGGCCCCGCCGGCATCGTCGCTTTCGATGGCCGCTATGCCGCGTGCACGGTCGATCGCAACGGCCTGCGCCCGGCGCGCTGGCAGTTGAGCGACGATCGCATGTTCATGGTCGCGTCCGAAGCGGGCGTGTGGGATGTGGATGTCGCGCGCATTCTCGCCAAAGGCAAACTCGGCCCCGGGCAGATGATCGCGGCGGATATGCAGACCGGCCGCTTGCTCGATTCGGAGGCGATCGACCAGATCAACCGCGCGCGCGCGCCGTACAAGCAATGGCTGCGGCAGGGCATGACCTACCTGCACACCGAGCTGGTCGATCCCAATCTCACCGCCACCCCGTTCGACAGCAGCACGCTGGCCGGCTTCCAAAAATTATTCCAACTCACGCGCGAAGAGCGCGAACAGATTCTGCGCCCGCTGGCCGAAACCGAACAAGAAGCGGTCGGCTCGATGGGCGACGACATTCCGATGGCGACGCTCTCGCAGCACGTGCGGCCGCTGTACGACCGCTTTCGCCAAGCCTTCGCGCAGGTGACCAATCCGCCGATCGATTCGCTGCGCGAAGATTGCGTGATGTCGCTGGGCACCCAGGTCGGCCAGGAAGGCAATTTGTTCGTGGACGGGCCGGAACAAGTGCGGCACGTGATGCTGAACTCGCCGGTGCTCTCGCAGCGCAAACAGCGGCAGTTGCTCACCCTGCCGCAGTTTCGCGATTCGCATCGCTATCTCGACCTGAATTACACCGCCGAAGAAGGCCTGCACAGCGCGCTGCTACGGCTGTGCGCCGACGCTGAGGCCGCGTCGCGCGACGGCATCGAAATGCTGATCGTCACCGACCGCCGGCCGCGCCGCGATCATCTGCTGGTGCATGCGCTGCTCGCCACCGGCGCGGTGCATCGGCATCTGGTCAAACTCGGTTTGCGCTGCGCATCCAATCTGATCGTCGAAACCGGCACCGCGCGCGATCCGCATCACGTCGCCTGTTTGATCGGCTACGGCGCGACTGCGGTGTATCCGTACCTGGCCTACCAAACCCTGCACGATTTAGGCGAGCGCGGCATCCTCAAGACCAAGCACGGCGAAGTGGCGCAGATCGGCCGCAGCTACCGCCGGGGCATCAAGAAAGGCCTGCTCAAGATCATCTCGAAGATGGGCATCGCCACCATCGGCAGCTATCGCGGTGCGCAGTTGTTCGAGATCGTGGGTCTGGATCGCGAGGTCGTCGAGCTGTGCTTCACCGGCACGCCCTCGCGGATCGGCGGCGCCACCTTCGCCGATTTACAGGCGGAAACCGCCGAGGTCGCCGCGCGCGCCTGGGACAGCAACACCTTGCCGGAGATCGGCGGCCTGCTGCAATACACGCCGAACGGCGAATATCACCAATACAACCCGGACGTGGTGACGCGGCTGCAGCGCGCGGTGCGCAGCGGCGCGCGCGCGGATTGGCATGCCTATGCCGACGCGGTGAACTCGCGCCCACCCGCAGCGCTGCGCGATCTGCTCGATTTCGATACCCACAACGTCGCACCGATCGCGCTTGACGATGTCGAACCGATCGACAGCATCGTCAAACGCTTCGACACTGCGGCGATGAGCCTCGGCGCGCTGTCGCCAGAAGCGCACGAAGCGCTGGCGATCGCAATGAATCGCCTCGGCGGCCGCAGCAATTCCGGCGAAGGTGGCGAAGACCCGGAGCGTTACGGCACCGATAAAGTGTCGAAGATCAAACAGGTCGCCTCCGGCCGCTTCGGCGTGACGCCCGAATACTTGGTCAACGCCGAAGTGCTGCAGATCAAAGTGGCGCAGGGCGCGAAGCCCGGCGAAGGCGGCCAATTGCCTGGGCACAAAGTCAACGCGCTGATCGCGCGCTTGCGCTACGCGCGCCCCGGCATCGGTTTGATTTCGCCGCCGCCGCATCACGATATTTATTCGATCGAAGACCTCGCGCAGTTGATTTTCGATCTGCGTCAGGTCAATCCCGATGCATTGATTTCGGTCAAGCTGGTCGCGCATGCGGGCGTGGGGACGATCGCTTCGGGTGTGGCGAAAGCCGGCGCCGATTTGATCACCATTTCCGGCCACGACGGCGGCACCGGCGCGAGCCCGATTTCCTCGATCCGCTACGCCGGCACGCCGTGGGAGCTCGGCCTGTGCGAAGCGCGGCAGGCCTTGATCGCGAACGACTTGCGCGATCGCGTGATCGTGCAGGCCGACGGCGGCATGAAGACCGGTTTGGACGTGGTCAAAGCGGCCCTGCTCGGCGCGGAATCCTTTGGTTTCGGCACCGCGCCGATGATCGCGCTGGGCTGCAAGTATTTGCGCATCTGCCATCTCAACAACTGCGCGACCGGTGTCGCCACCCAAGACGATGTGCTGCGCGAGCATCATTTCACTGGATTGCCCGAGCGCGTGGAGAATTTCTTCCGCGGCATCGCCGAAGACGTGCGCGAGCTGCTCGCGAGCCTCGGTGCGCGAACACTGCAAGAGATTGTCGGTCGCACCGATTTACTGCGCCAGATCGACAGCGACGCGATGCGCGAGCGCATCGATTTATCAGCGCTGTTGGCCAATGCGGGTTTGAGCGCGGGCGGGCACTGCGGCGTACGCGCGCTGCAGCCGGCGCCAACCGGATTGGCCGCGCAATTGGAGGCCGATCTCGCCGCCGTCATCTCCGGTAAACAAGGTAATGCGGCGCTCGATGCACCGCTGCGCTATACGATCTGTAATACCGATCGCTCGATCGGGGCGCGCTTGTCCGGACGCATCGCGCGCGCGCACGGCAATCACGGCATGCGCGATGCGCCGATCGATCTGCATTTCGACGGCACCGCGGGCCAGAGTTTCGGCGCGTTTCTCGCCGGCGGCCTGCATTTGGAACTCGACGGCGAAGCCAACGATTACGTCGGCAAAGGCATGGCCGACGGCCGCATCGTGATTCGTCCGCCGCAGGGCGCGCGCTACGTTGCGCACGAATCCACTATCCTCGGTAATACCTGTTTGTACGGCGCCACCGGCGGCGAACTGTATGCCGCAGGCCGCGCGGGCGAACGCTTCGCGGTGCGCAATTCCGGCGCGCTGGCGGTGGTGGAAGGCGCGGGCGATCACTGTTGCGAATACATGACCGGCGGCATCGTCGTGGTGCTCGGCCGCACCGGCTTGAATTTCGGCGCGGGCTTCACCGGCGGCATGGCCTATGTGCTCGACCGCGACCGCGATTTCGTCGATCGCTACAACCACGAATTGATCGACATCCTGCGGATCAATTCCGAAGGCTTCGAGCACCATCGCTCGCACCTGCTGGACCTGCTCGAAGCGCATGTGCGCTACACCGGCAGCGCGTATACGCGCACGATCGTCGATAACTTCCGCGATTACCTTGGCAAGTTTTGGCTAGTGAAGCCGAAGGCGGTGAGCATCGAAGTGTTGGGCGAGACGTTGAGGCGCGCGGCATGAGTCTTTCGCGCTGCGCACGAAATACCCACCCCAAGATTCGCTGCGCGAATCTCGGGCCCCGCTTCGCGCTTCCAATCCCCGCGCCTTCGGCGCAAGCACAGCCCATGCTGCGCACGGGCCATCCCAAGATTCGTTGCGCGAATCTCGGGCCCCGCTTCGCGCTTCCAATCCCCGCGCCTTCGGCGCAAGCACAGCCCATGCTGCGCACGGGCCGTCCCAAGATTCGCTGCGCGAATCTCGGGCCCCGCTTCGCGTTTCCAATCCCCGCGCCTTCGGCGCGCCCCCTTACTAAGGGGGCTTTTCTTCGGCAGGTGTGTCTCTCGGCCGACCCGCTGCCGCATGTACGGATCGGCGACAGCGGGTCGCAGACCCGCTCTACCTGCAAAATGACAGGGGTTGCGGCATGAGCAAGAAAACCCCGCAAGCGTTTCTGCAATCGCAGCGACAAATGCCCGAACGCGTATCGCTGGAACGCCGGCAGCAGGGCGATTTCGCCGAGCTCTACGGCCGTTTTGAAGAAGCCGAGGCGAAGAAGCAGGCCTCGCGCTGTCTCGACTGCGGTAATCCCTACTGCAGTTGGGGTTGCCCGCTGCACAACTATATTCCGCAGTGGCTCGAACTGGCGCGCGAAGGCCGCGTGCACGAGGCCGCCGCGCTGTGCCACGAAACCAATCCGCTGCCGGAAATCTGCGGGCGCGTGTGTCCGCAAGATCGCTTATGCGAAGGCGCGTGCACGCTGAACGACGGCTTCGGCGCCGTCACCATCGGCGCGGTCGAGAAATACATCGTCGATCGCGCGCTCGCGGAAGGGTGGACACCCGATCTATCGCAAGCGCCCGCCACCGGCAAGCGTGTTGCGATTGTCGGCGCCGGCCCCGCGGGGCTCGCCTGCGCGGACAAGCTGGCGCGTGCGGGCGTGCAGGCGACGGTCTTCGATCGTTACGAACAAATCGGCGGCCTGCTGTGGTTCGGCATTCCGAATTTCAAACTCGACAAGTCGGTACTCACCAAGCGTCGCGAGGTGCTCGAAGGCATGGGCGTCGAATTCCGCCTCGGCGTGGAGATCGGTCGCGATGTGTCGTTCGATACCTTGCTCGCCGACTACGACGCTGTGTTTCTCGGCCTGGGCAGCTACCGCTACACCGATGGCGGTTTGCCGGGTCAGGATTTGCGCAATGTGCTGCCAGCGCTGCCGTTTTTGGTGCAGAACGGGCGCATCGTGGTGGGCGAGGACGATGTCGATGGCCGCCCAATCGCAGGCTGGGAAGATCAAGTGGAACTGCCCGATCTTCACGGCAAGCGCGTGGTGGTGCTAGGCGGCGGCGACACCGGCATGGATTGCGTGCGCAGCGCGGCGCGTTTAGGCGCGGCGCAGGTGAGCTGCGTGTATCGTCGCGACGAGGCGAATATGCCGGGCTCGGCGCGCGAAGTTGCGAACGCGCGCGAGGAAGGCGTGCATTTTTTGTTTCAACGGCAGCCGCTGGAATTACTCGACGATGACAACGGTCATGTACGCGCGGTGCGCGTCGCGCAAACGCGGCTGGGTGCGCCCGATGCGCGCGGCCGCCAGCGGCCCGAGAGCGTGCCCGGCAGCGAAACCGAACTCGCGGCCGATATCGTCATCATCGCCTTCGGTTTTCAACCCGATCCGCCGGCATGGCTGGTTGCGCATGGCGTCGCCCTGCACGACGACGGCCGCGTCAAAATCGTGCCGGCACCGCCGCCGCATCACGCGCTGCGCGTCGATCCGCTCAAACCGCTGTATCCGTATCAGACCGCGAATCAGCAGATCTTCGCGGGCGGCGACGGCGTGCGCGGTGCCGATCTGGTCGTCACTGCGGTGCAAGAAGGCCGCGACGCGGCGGCGAGCATCGTGCGGTATCTCGCGAGCAGCTGACGCATTCTTCGCGCGTCGACATCGCGTCGTATCCATGCGCGTTGGGTCGAAGACCCGCGCAGCCTCCGCCGTAGAGCGAGTCTCCGAACAGTCTCCGACCCGCTGCTTGTTTGCCTTTACCTCGTCTCAAGCGAGCGAGCGATCTTCGAGCGAGCGATCTTCGAGCGAGCGATCTTCGAGCGAGCGATCTTCGAGCGAGCGATCTTCGAGCGAGCGGCTCGGAGAGCCGTTCTACCAATATTCCACCCATGGTAGAGCGGGTCTGCGACCCGCTGCTGTTCGTGGCCGTACGATCTTCGAACGAGCGATCTTCGAACGAGCGGCTCGGAGAGCCGCTCTACCAATATTCCACCCGTGGTAGAGCGGGTCTGCGACCCGCTGCTGTTCGAGGCCGTACGATCTTCGAGCGAGCGATCTTCGAGCGAGCGGCTCGGAGCGCCGCTCTACCAATATTCCACCCGTGGTAGAGCGGGTCTGCGACCCGCTGCTGTTCTATCGCGATGAACGAACATGAGCGCGTGCAATGAAGACTATGAAAAAACGCCCTTCCCAGCGATGGAAAGAGCGTTTTTTGAGTTGCGTCCGGCATTGTTGGGGCATGCCTGCCGGCGTTGTCTTCGTTTTGCTATGACGTCCCTGCTTCGCTGACGCCACGCGCTTCAGTCTTGAAACGTAGCGCTCGCAACGTCGTACCAGGATGTGCAAACGCGCTGCTGTTTTTCGACGACCGCGAACGAGGCGCTCCAGAGTTTGCCGGCCTTGGTCTCCAAGGGCGATTCCATGTAGGCGTCGCCCACACGCATCACGCCCACGCACCAGCGCAAGCGTTTGGGTACAACCACTCCTTCCAAAACGAATTCGAACCGACCATCGATCGACGCGCCCGGCGGCACTTCGATCGCCACCGGCGTTGGCGGCGAGGTGATATCGATATCGGTCGGCAGCGCGTGGACGACATGTTCGAGCGTGACGTCTTCGCCATCGACGCGCATGCCAGGAATGCCGACATCGCCCAGTTTGTGCAGTTTAGCGGCGAGCGAATTGGCATCGCCTCGATCGAATACGGCGAGTGCGGTCTCGCCGCGATTACGGAGGGTGTAATGCACTTTGATGATGCGGCTAGCAGGAGCGTAGTCGAATCCAGCGGACAGCTCGATGGCGAGCGACGCATTCACCGTGGTGCTTGTGGCGATGTTCGCTGCTTGTGACGATGTCATACGAGGCTCCGAAGAAAGTGTGGATTTGACCTCAGCGCACGCACTCAGCGCACCGAGCGTCAGACAGAGAGCAGCAGTGCTGCGAAGGTGCGAAGCGACGCTCATCGCCAATGTCATCGCCTCTGGCCGCCGACAGCAGCGGGTTCGGGTTCGATTTGCGGCGGCGCTAGCGCTTGCTGCTTGGGTTCGATTCGTTCGGCATTCTGCCGGTCGACGGCGGCGCTGCCTTCCAGTTGGAACTGTTGCCCAGCCGGGCTGTTGCGCATGTCGGTCTGCGCAGCGCGCAGGGCGGTCTGATCGCCAGTCTGCACGGCCGCTAACATGCGATCCAAGGCCGCATCGCCGGTGCTCAAGCCACCCGTCGCGGTGTCGGGACCGAGGCCGCCGTTCCAACCACCGGTCGGCGCGAAGTTGTAACTCGGCCGCAGGGGCAGTCCCATCTCCGCACGCAGCCCATTTTCGGTCAGCGCAGTCGGATTGGTGATGCTGGGACCGGGGCCACCGGGGAAATTGAAGGTTAGGCCGTTGTGTTCCAAACCGACCGCCTGCATCTCGCGATTGCGGGTATTGTGGTCGAGGGTGCCGGGGTCGTTGTTCTTGTCTGGCTGGCGTGTGCCCGTCATATGGTTATAGGCGTGCGACAGCTCGTGATAGAGCACCGTCACCGAATTGGGGAGGCGGTCGTCGTGGTTGGACGGATTGAAGGCGATGCTGGAATTGGTTCCGGTGCCGGCGACAACCGACGTGGTGCCACCCGGCCCTGTGACCGTTCGCAGGAAGTTGCCGTCTCCTGCCGAGGTCGCGCTACCGTTGGGGACGTTCGGCAACTCGGAGATGGTGAGGCGATTGCCGGAGCCATCGAGCTGCGTCAGCATCTGACGGCCGGCTGGCGAAGAGCGCAGCATTTCGAGATCGGCGTTGACGCGCTGCTGGAATTCCGGCGATCCGGTGACGGTGATGCTGCTGCCCAGCGGCGTGGCCGCTGGCATCGCCACGTTGGTGACGCCTTGTGCAGTCGTGATCGTATCGTCTGCGGTTTGGCCGTACACAACGTCGCTACCGGCGCTGTTGTTGACGGTGTCCCGGCCGGCGCCGGTGTAGACGCTATCGTTGCCCTGTTCACCGATGAGGCTGTCGTCGCCGAGCCCGCCGCTCAGTACGTCGCCGCCGGTGCCGCCGGTCAGGGTGTCGTTGCCCGCGCCACCTTCCATGTAATCGCGGCCCGCGCCGCCGCGGAGAATATCGTCGCCATCGCCGCCGTAGACCACATCGTGGCCGTTGCCGGCATCGATGATGTCGTTACCGGTGTTGCCGAACACGTCGTCGCGCCCGGCGCCGCTGCGGATCATGTCGTCGCCGGCGCCGCCATCGATACGATCGATGCCTTGCCCGGTGGTGATGAAATCGTTGCCCGCGCCGCCGTACACATCCATATTGGCGGTGACGTTGTCGGCGGCATGAATCATGTCGTTGCCTTCGCCGGTACGCACGCCCAGTTGTTGGCCGGGCGCGAGGGTGACGTGATATTTCTGGCCGTTCACATCGACATCAAGGGTGCCGTCGGTGCGCTGCGCGACGTTGACCTGATCGTTGCCGGCGCCGGTGTTGATCACCACCATATCGCCGTATTGCATCAATGTCTTTTTGCCCGGCTCGTCGGCGAAGGGTCCGCTTGGCGCGGACATGGTCTCGCGAGTGATAGAGACATCGCCGTCGCGAAAGAGTTCTTGGGTGTTGCGATTGATCCCGTTTGGCAGGGCCGTGTTGGTGGATGCTGGCGCACCAGCCGGCACTGTGGAACCTTGAATCTCGGTGGGCGTCGTCGGCGCGGTCTGCGCACCGATCGGTGCGGTGGCGGCTTGCGCCGGAACGGTGGTGTCAAGAGCAGTCTCGTTCGCCATGGCTGGACCCTTTTTGCTGTGAGTGGGCCGTATCAGCCGTGCATTCTTTGACTGCGATCACAGTCAAAGCGCCAGAAATCACTTGAACGTATCGTATCCGGGCTGTCGATACGACCTTCGACCGCTCATCGGGGCCTAACAACGCCGATTGGAATCTCCGTCTCGGCGATGGTTGGCTTGAGCGAGCCGCTAAAAAAATCGGGTCGGCAGGCAATGCGACCTTCAGCGCCCCGGACCAACGTCGATGAACTGAAGGAATTCGCTGCGAGTGCTGGCATCATCGCGGAACGCGCCCAGCATTTTCGAGGTGATCATGCTGACGCCGCGCTTGTGGATGCCGCGGGTGGTCATGCACTCGTGCGAGGCCTCGATCACCACACCGACGCCGCGCGGTTGCAGCGTCTGTTCGATGCTGCGCGCGATCTGTGCGGTCATCTTCTCTTGCACCTGGAACCGGCGGGCATAGGCCTCGACCACGCGCGCGAGTTTGCTGATGCCCACGACGCGGCCACTTGGCAAATAACCGACGTGGGCCTTGCCGATGATCGGCGCCATGTGGTGTTCGCAGTGGCTTTCGAACGGAATATCGCGCAGCACCACCATCTCGTCGTAACCCTCGACTTCCTCGAAGGTGCGTTTCAGGTATTCCTCGGGGTCGATCGCGTAGCCGCTGAACCAATCGGCGTAGGCTTTGGCCACGCGCTTGGGCGTATCGAGCAGGCCTTCGCGCGTGGGGTCGTCGCCGGCCCAGCGTAGCAGTACGCGCACCGCGTCCTCGGCCTGCACGCGCGATACGCCATGGCGTTCGTCGCTGGCCTGTGCCGTTGAATGGTCGTGGGCGCTCTCGTGGGAGTCGTCCTTGTGCGAATCGGCGGAACACATAGTAATAGTCTCTGGTGAGGCGGCAGCAGGGCCGAGAATGGTAGCGCGATCCGTTCGGATCGACTGAACTGCAAGATAGCCAACGCTGAAATAGCCAGCGCTGAGCCGGTACGTTAACCAGCGCTCCGCAGATGCGCTTTGCGCTGCAAAAGCGCGTTTGAAGCGCGTCCGAGCGCCTGCAGACGCGGCAGCAGGCCCGAATCGCGATGGCTGCGGCGCTCCAGCGCGCGGCGCACTGTTGCAGGCGCAGCCCACAGCAGGATGCGCTGCCGCGCGCGGGTCAGGGCGGTGTAGAGCAGCTCGCGGCTGAGCGCGCGGGTGTCGGCGTCCGGCAGCAGCAGGGCGATGGCGTCGAATTCCGAGCCCTGCGCCTTGTGCACCGTCGTGGCGAAGGCGGTGACGTGCGCCGGCAACTGGCCGGGGCGCCAGGCGCGCAGCTGCCCACCGGTCTCGAACCATGCGGCCAAGCCGTTGTCGCGGTCGCGCCAGAACACGCCGAGATCGCCGTTGTATAGCCCGTGACGCGCGCTGTTTTCGGCGATGGCGATCAAGCGGCCATGGAATTGGGCATCGCGCGCGCCCAGTTCGGCGGCGCACCAGAGATTCCAGAACTCGGCGCCGAACGGCCCGCGACGCAGCGCGGTCAGCATGCGCATGCGCTGCGCCATGCGGAGCGCGGCGGCGGGATCATCGGCATCGCGCAGCGCGAAGAAGTTCGGCAGTACCGCCTCGCGCAGCCAGTCGCCCAGTGCCAGCGGATCGCCGTGTCGCCATTGCAAGGCCGGGTCGCCGGCGTCGAGTTTCGCCAACGCCGCATCGTCATCGCCATCGCGCACCGCTTCGGTCATCGCCTGCAGCGCATGCGCATCGGCTTGGCGCCAGCCGCGCAGCAGATGCACGCGATTGCCGGCGAGCGGCGGGACTGCATCGGTTGTCGCGGCGATCGAGATTTCTTGTTGTTCGGCATGCGGCTCAGACTCGGTATGGGTGACGACATCTGCGATCACATCGCGCAGCGATGCGCCGAACACAAGAGGTGCCGCCACGCGTTCGTGCGCATCCAGCGCGAGTCGCTCGCCTGCCGCCGCGCATAGTCCGCCGAGCACGTCGCCGGCCTCGACCGCCGGCAATTGATCGGGGTCGCCAAGCAGAATCAGCCGCGCTTGCGGCGCCACCGCAGCGGCGAGCTTCGCCATCAGCGGCAGATCGATCATCGAGGCTTCGTCCACCACCACCAGATCGAACGGCAGCGGATGCGCGGCGTGATGGCGAAAGCCGGTGCGGCCAGGGCGTGGGCCAAGCAAGCGATGCAGCGTTTGCGCACTGCGCGGGATGCGCGCGGCCAGCGCTGCGTCGATGCGACCTTCTTCGAGATCCTGCGCGGTGCGCGCGGCGATGGCCTCGGCCAAGCGCACCGCCGCGCGGCCGGTCGGCGCCGCCAGCGCAATACGTGGTTGCGGTTCGCCGTGCGCATCCGCCGCCGCGATGTGCAGTGCGAGCAAGCGCGCGACTGTGGTGGTTTTACCGGTGCCGGGGCCGCCGGTGATCAACAGCAAGCGGCGCTGCAGCGAACGCCACGCGGCGAAGGCTTGACGATCGAATGCTGCATTGTCGTCGCTCAGTGCGAACAGCGTGCGCAGCGCTGCGGCGAGCGACGATTCGGCATTCGCGTCGCGTGCGGCGCCACGTGTGTCTGCGATCGCGGCGTCGCTCGCATTGCTTGCGTCCAGGCCGTGCATGCCGCGCGCGAACAGCGCCTCGGCCAAGGCTTGCTCGTAGCGCGCGTAGCGACGTAGCGATACGCGGCCGTATTCGAACGCCAGCAGCGTGGGTTGCAGCGTCTGCAAACGCTCGCCAGCGATGCGCGCATCGTCGCCGCGCCGCGGCGTGGTCTCAACCGCCGCATGTTCGACGGCTGTCCTTTCGACGGCATCAATTTGAACGGCATCAATTCGAGCCGCATCAATTCGAGCAGCCGCGCCTTCAACAACGTCCCCCGCAACAGCCGTGCATTCGACCAGCGGGCTAGCCAGCAGCGCCGCCTGCCATGCCTCCAGCGGCGGCAGCGTCGCGCGTACTGCCAGCGCAGCGAGCAAATCGTCGGCGCGCGCCAGCGCAAAGCCGCTGTGGCCGAGCGCGACCGCGCGCATCGCCAGCGCGGCGGCCAGCGCGACCAGCGGGTCGGCACCGAAACGTCGCCGCAGCAGCGCCGCGAATTCGCCGTCGATCGTGCGCAGCGCGCCTTCCGCGCGCAAATACGCCAGCGCGCGCGCCGCGACGGCGGCAGGATCTTGAGGTCGCTCGCGGCTGCGCGCGTCGTCGCTCATGCGCTGAGATCTCCGCCATCGAACAACACATCCAAAGCTGCCAACAGCGTCGGCGACACTGGATCGACATGCACGCCGTTACGCGGCTCGAACCCGAACAGCGACGGCTGCATCGCCGCGATGGACGTATCGCGTTTGCGCGATTTGATCGCTTGCGAAGGCGCTGGCTTGAGATCATCGTCGCGCAATTCGATGCCGCGCAAGAACAGATACACCGCGCCGCCGAGATCGCGCTCGGCATCGAACGCTGCGCCGCGACGAAAACGCAGCCAGCGCCGCAGCGCCACCAGATAAATCAAATACTGCAGATCGTAATCGCGCTGCGCAATCGCATGCCGCAGCGACGCCGGGTCGTAGGCGGGCAAGCGATTGGTTTTGTAATCGAGTACGTAATGGCGGCCATCGTCATCGCGATAGACCAGATCGATATAGCCATGCATCAGGCCTTCCAGCGTCGCCTGCGGCAGCCGCTGTGCGCGCGGATAACCGTGCATGTCCAGCAGCGTTTGTAAGGCATCCAGCCGCGTGGGCCGCAGTCGAAAATGAAAACCCATTTCGGCGCGCATGCATTGCGCATCGAGATCGCACAAACGCACATCGCCGGGCAAGCGCGCATTCAGCGCGCGATGCGTCAGCCGCGCGGTTTGCGCCTGCGCCGCAGGGCCGGCATCGAGGCCTTGGCGCCGCAGCGCGCGTTCCACCAGCGCGCGTTGCTCGGGCGGGCAACGGTCTTCGGCTGCGCGCACGCGGTCGTTCGCATCGGCAGCCGTGCGCGCCGTATCGCGTACCTTGGGCTGCGCATCATCGTCATGCGGCAGCCGCCACTGCGGCATGTCCGCAGCTTCAAGCACTGCGTGCACCGCATTGCCGAAAGCGGTGCCGATCAGGGTCGCTTCGCCGTCGTCTTCCAGGCGCAGCGCGGCTTCATCGTCGGCGCCGGGCCGCGCGGCGAGCAGCGGCGCCGTGGCTTCGCTGCGCGCATGCAGCGCGGAAAAACTGTGCAAACGCAGCTCCGGCGCGAAGCGCCGCTGCGCTCTGCGCGCGGGCGCGATGGCCTGCACGTTCGCGCGCTGATGCGCGTGCGCTGCGGCGACGTTCTCTGCGAGCACTGCCGCATCGCGCGGGGTGTCCTGTGCGCTCGGCACATCGCGCACCGCGATAGCGCCGCCGCTGTCCGCCGCGAGCGCCGCGAGACGCGCGCGCATGCCGGCAGCGTCCAGGGTGTCGCTCTTTTTGCCGGTGCTTTCGCCCGCATGCAGCAACCAGTGCAGCGCGGTGCCGCTGGTGCCGGCATTGCGGCTCCAGATCGCGTGGATCGCGTACTTCGCGCGGGTCAGCGCCACGTACAGCAGACGCTGATCTTCGGCGGCCTCTTCGGCGTCGGCGCGCGCTTTCAACACGTTCAGATCGGCCGGCTGCAGAATGTCTTTCGCGATCCAGGCGCGCAGCGGGCGCCGGTCGTCGCTGTGGCTGTCGATGTACTGCAACGTGCGCGACGCGCTGCCGCCGTCGAGCGCGAGAAACGGCAGCATCACCACCGCGTATTCCAAGCCCTTGGCTTTGTGGATGGTCGAAATTTGAATCAAGTCTGCGTCGGCGTCGAGGCGCAATTGCGCGCGGTCGCTGTCGCCGGGCTGTGCCCGCATCTGCGCGAACCAACGCAGTTGTTCGGTCGGGCCATGATGCAGCGGCGCGTCGGCTTGCAGCAATTCCAGCAGGTGCAAGCTGTCGGTGAGCAAACGTGCGCCGCCCTGTTCGCCCAACCAGCGCGCCGCCGCCGCAGTCGCGAACGGCAACAGCGCCGGCAGTGGCCCACGGCTGCGCCACAGTATCGACGCGCGCTCGAAGCGATCGACGATTTTGCCCAACGCCTGCGGCTCATCGTCGAGCGCAGCGATGCCCGCCGCGTCGTAGCCCAGCAGCGGCGTCGCCAATGCGGCGCGAAAACGTCCAGGGTCGCCGGGCTCGGCCAAGGCCTGCAGCAGCGTGTCCAGATGCGCTGCGGCCTCGCTCGCGAACACGCTGTCTTTGCCGATCAACGCCGCGCCCAATCCCGCTGCGGCCAGCGCTTGCTGCATGCGCTGCGCTTCGGCGTTGCTGCGGGTGAGCACGGCGATGTCCGACGGCGCCAGCGGCGCATCGCGCAGACGCGCATGCGCGAGCCATTCGGCGATGGTCGCGACCGCAGCGCGCGTCATCAGCGCCAGTTCGTCGTCCTTGGTGCGCATGCCTTTGAACGCGGCGCTGGAGTGATGCTGGCTCGGGTCGGGTGCGGGCTGCGGCAACCAATGAAACGTGATCGCAGGCAGCAAGCCGTCGTTTAAGCACAGATCCGTGTCGCCAGCGCTGCCGGCCGCGCGCAGTGGGTGAAACTCGATCGCCGCATCGCGGAACGGCAGCGGGCTGGCTTCGAACACATGCTGCAGCGCATGCAATAGCGCCGGTCGCGAGCGGTAATTCGCATCGAGCGCGAACTCGCTCTCGCCTTGGTGTTCGACGTGCCGCCGCACCGTATCGCGCGCGCGCAAATACGTATCCAGATCGCCGCCGCGAAAGCGATAAATCGCCTGCTTCGGGTCGCCGATCAAACACAGCAACCGCGTCTGCGGATCGGCCGCCGCGTAGATGCGGCGAAACAGCTCCCACTGCCGTGGGTCGGTGTCTTGGAATTCGTCGATCAGCAGCAGCGGCCAGCGCTGCGCCAGTGCCGTCGCGAACGCCTCGTCGTCGCTCGCGCGCCACACCGCATCGAGCAATTGATCCTGGGTGCGCGCGCGGCGCGCGGTCATCGCCGCATCGAAACGCGCCATCGCCTCGTCGCGTAGCGCATGCAGCGTTGTGGCGTGCTGTACAGAGGCATGCAGTGCAGAGGCATGCTCGGATTCGTCCGCCTGCGGCCTCAATTCACGCGTGTCGTCGCAGAGCTTCGGCAGATCGCGGGCCAAGGCGTTCGGCGTTTTCCACAGCGCGCGCAGCAGGCCGTGGCTCGCGGCATCGCCCGCGTCGCCGCCGGCGCGGCGCCACAGCGCGGTGGCCACGTCGTCCCAAATCTCCGGCACGCTGTCGAGCAGTTCCAGATCGGTCAGCGCGCCGGCGCGGAAGCCGAATTCGCGCAGTGCGCGCTGACAGAATCCATGAATCGTCGCGATCAGCGCTTCGTCCAACTGCAGCAAGGCGGCGCGCACGCGGTCGCGAATCTCCTGCGCAGATGCATGCGCTGCGGCCTGCGCCAACACGGCGGCTGCGGCCTGGGCGTCGCTGTCGTCTTGATCGTGATCGCCGTCGAGCACGCGCTGCGCTGCGCGCAGGCGCAGGCGCAAACGTTGGCGCAGCTCTGCGGCAGCGGCGCGGGTGAAGGTGACGGCGAGCAGCTGCGCGATCGGTACGCCGCGTTCGATCAGCAGGCGCAGCAGCACGGTAATCAGCGTGAAGGTTTTGCCGGTGCCGGCGCTGGCTTCGATCAACCGCAGGCCGTGCAGCGGCAGGCGCAGACCGAGATCGCCGCTGTCGCCTGCCGGCGGCACATGCGTGTTGTCGCGCATGTCGCCGCCGTCGGCATGCTGCTCGTGCGCGCTCATGCTGCGGGCTCCGGTGGCTTGCGCCGGCCGCGCGGCGATGTCGGCGCCGCACCTGTGCCCGTTTTTATGCCCGTTTTTGTGCAGGTTTCCGGGTTCGATGCGCGCTCCACCGCCGGCACGATCGGCTGCGGCAATGCATCGAATACGGCGCTGGCGACCGCGCGAAAGCGGACCGCGCGCGGGCTGTCGAATCTATCGAACAATCCGTCCGGGCGAAACGCGAGCGCGAGATGCGGGTCGCTGGATTCGCCGCCGAAATCGCCGAAGCTGGGCGCGAATACGGACTGTGCGGCAAACCACGCCGCGCGGATGTCGTCCTTCTCGCGCAACGTTTCGACATAGGCCCACGCCGCTTTCGGTGCGAACGGCAGCGGCGCATCGCGGCCTTCGCGCCACAGCGCGAGCAAGGTCTGCAAGCGTTCACGCGCGGCATCGGCGTCGATGCCGCCGAAGATCAGAATGTCGATCGGCGGCCCGGCTTCGGCATCGGTTTTTTTAGACGACGTATTAGACGACGGCTTCGCTTTCGCGCCTTCACCGAGCAACACCGTGCGCGCCGTCGCGCCTTCAATCGATGCCAACAGCAGATGGTCGATCCCCGCGCGCAGCCGACGCTTGCCGTCGAGTTTTCCGGTTTCGATCACCAATCGCAGCGCATGGCCCGCAGCGTCGCGCAGCGCATCACCTACCGCGACCCGCAGCACATCGTAAAACGCGAATTCGATCGGGGTGTTCGCCGCAACGGTTTCGCGTGCATTCGATAACGCGGTGTCGGCCGATGCGCGCGCGGCGCGGCGCAGCGCGTGCGCCAGCGGCAGCGCGTCGTCGATCAATAGATCGCCGTCGCGCCCCGGCGGCAGCGCGGCGCGCGCGCGCAGATGCTGCGCGAGATCGTCGCGCGCTTCGGGCGTGTCGTCGTCTGTCGCCTTGCCGGAATTCGGGTCATCGCGCGAAGGCAGTAGCGTGCGCACCAGGGTGGCGAGCGTGTCGTGCCGCTGCAGCCCGTCGGCGCCCAGTGGTTCGCGATCATCCGCTGCGTTATCGCGCAGCGGTAGCCGCAAACCTAAGCGGTCTTTCAACCAGACTTTAGCGGGATTCGCGAAGAAGGCCTGCAGCGCGTCGCGGGTCGGTGGCGATGCGTCGTCCGCAGCATTGGTGGCAACATCGGCGGGCGGCGGCAAGGGCGGCGGCAATGGTGCAGGCAAAAACGGCGGCGGCAGCGCCAGCGCGCCCGCGTGCGCGGTGTCCATGCGCCATTCCTCGCGATAGGAAAAATAGCGTGCATCGCCAGCATCGTTTTCGCCGCCGTCGGCGACGGTGCCGAACGCGCGCCGCGAAAACGGCTGCAGCGGGTGTTCCAAAACGATGCGATCGCGCAATCGCGTTGGATGCATACCGCTGCGATCGCCGCTGCGTTCGTCGCGCGCGTCGCCATGAATGCCGCCATCGATGCCGCCGTCCATACGCTCAAGCGTGTCGAGCAATTCGGCGATCGGCCCTGCCGGTTCGCGCAGGCTGCCATCGCGCGCGTCGCGTCCGCCGTAGCTGAGATAGAACACATCGCCCGCAGCGCAGAGCAATTGCAGAAATAAAAAGCGGTCGTCATCGCGCACCGAGCGGTCGCCGAGCCGGCGCGGTGCGCGGCCTTGCACGGCATCGACCAAGCGATCGATATCCTGCGCCGGTTCGCGTCGCGGATACGCATCCGCGTCCAAACCGAGCAAACAGATCACCCGGAACGGCACCGTGCGCAGCGGCACCATGCCCGAGAAGGTCACGCCGCCCGCGAGCCACGGCTGATGCACCGAAGCCTGCGACAACTGCGCGTCCAGCGCTTCGCGCACCACCGCCAACGGCAGCGGGCCGGCATCGAAAGCGTCTTCGGCCAGCGTGTCCAAGGCGTCGAGCAGCCAGCGCCGCGCCTGCGTTTCGGCGCTGTCCTGTGCGTTCGCGCCGATCAGTGCGAACACGGTGTCGCTCAAGCGCTGTCGCCATTGCGCTGCGGAGTGCGGCTCGCGCATCCACGCGGCGAGATCGCGCAATCGCGCGTACACCTCAAGCGCGCGATCGAGCACGCTGGCGTCGCCGCCTTCCAGCTCGGCGTAGGGCGCGATCCATGCGTTGTCGCGCGGATCCTCGCCCGCGCCGCGAAGATATGCGCTGTCGCGCGGATCGTCGCGCAAGGTCGCCGCGTCGTCGCCAGCAGCGTAGCCGGTCAATAAGCGCTCGAAGCCGAAATCGAAGCTGTACTCGCGCCACCGGCCCACGCCCGCGCGTTCGCGCGCGGCGGCGTCTTCGCCCCAGCGAATGCCCGCAGCGGCGAACCAATCGTCGAGGCGCAGCACATCTTCGGTCGATAAACCCAGCGTCTGCATCACCGGCGCGATTGCAACTAAGTCGCGAAAACCGCTGGCGCGCAGCGGCGTGTCGCCCAAACCCAGCAGCGCGAGAAACCATCCGATCAGCGCATGCGCCTGGATCTGCGGGCGGTCGGCGAGCGTGAATGGAATGTAGCGTGGATCGTCGGCATCCAGACCGCCGAACACTGCGCGCGCCAGCGGCAGGTAATCGCCGATGTTCGGCGCCATTACCGCGATCTCGCGCGGCTGCAGCGGCGGGTCGAAGCGTCGGCCGTCGGGGCCGCTGTCGTCGAGCATCGCGCGCAGGCGGTCGTGCAGAATTTCGATTTCGCGCAGCTTCGAATGACAGGCGTGGATTTGCACCGACGCATCGTCGCGCGACCAGGCTTCGGCGATCGGCGCGGCGCGATGCAGCACATCGTGCTGCAGGCGACGCAGCAGGGTGTCGCGACCAGGATCGACGAAGCGTTCGATCTCCGTTTCCGGCTGCACGATCTCGTAGGAAAACAACTGCGCCAAAATTTCGCGCCCGCCGCCGCCCCACGACGCCAGCGGCGGGTTGTCGCGCTGCAGATCGGCCAGCGCTGCAGGCAACGCAGCAGGGCCATCGCGGCGCAAACGCGCGCGCAGCGATTCGACATCGCCCCAGTATTCCGACGACGGCGTCGGCAAATAGAAATCCAATGCGCACCATTGCCCGGCGACCGCCAGCACGTGCAGCACGTCCGGCGAGACGTGGATGGTGCCGAAGGCCGCGAGCCGCGATGGTAGCCCCGGCGGCGGCGTGGTGATGTTGCCGCGCGATGCGGCGCCCGGCGTGTCGCTTAGGTGGCTAGTTGGATAGCTGTTTGAATGACCGTCGCCGCGACGGTCGTAACGGGCCAGCCAATCGCCGATGAGCGCGGCGCGATGCGGATACTGGGATTCCGCATGCAACTCCCGCCACAGCATCGCCTGCCAGTCGTCGCGGTCGCCGCCGCGCTCCCAGTCGTCCAGCCAATCGCGGCGATAGGCCTGATAGCGGTCGAAGGCGGCGGCAAGACTATCGGCCAAGCCGTAGCGCGTTAACGCCTGCGTGCCCGCATCGCCGCCCGCATCGCCGCTACGCGCAGTGGTGCGCCGCAGATAACGACGCACCGCTGGCGGCAGCTCCTGCGTACCGAGGCGACCGAGCAGTGCGTAGATCCGCCAGTGCAGACGTTCGCGGTCCCAGGGCGAGGTGTCCGGCAGCGGCGCTGCGCTGGCGCTGCGCAGCAGCCGCCAGACGAACTCCGACGGCGTGAGCAAATCGAGATTCGCGGCGATGCCATAGCGTTCGGCCAGCGTTTGCTGCAGCCACTGCCGCAGCGACGGCTGCGGCACCAGGATGGTGTCCGGCAGCAGCGAATCGTTCGCTCCCGGCTGCGCCAAGCGCGCGCCCAGCTCCGCCGCGAGCGCATCGAGGCGGTTACTGGAAATGAGATGGAGGCGGGCGGGCGGAGACATCGCCCACCATGATGCCGGAGTCGCCGCGCCGCCGCCTGATGCGTCGGCGCAGTCTTCGGCTGCGCTCAGTCGCCGGAGCCGATCTGGCCGAGATAATCGACCTTGCCCACCGGCACGCCGGCATGGCGCAGCAAGGCGTAGGCGGTGGTGCAGTGGAAATACACGTTCGGCAGCACGTACTGATCGATATAGCTGCGGCCGCTGAAGCGCAGATCGCCGCGGGCGCGCGTGGGAACGAGGATCTCGCGCGTATCGGCGCCGTCGAAGGCAGCGGCCGGCAGGCTTTCCAGATAGGCGATGGCGCGGCCGATGCGCGCGTCGAGCTCGGCGAAACTGGTTTCGTTGTCCTCGAACTTCGGCGCTTCGCCGCCGGTGAGGCGGGCGCCGGCACTCTTGGAAATATCGGTCGCGATGTGCACTTGGCGGGTCAAGGGAAGCATATCCGGCGCCAGCCGCATCGATAGCAGTACGCCGGGATCCCAACCCTGGGCTTCGGTATGTGCCGCACCTTTGCCGAGAACATGACGCAGTTGGCCGAGAGCACGAACGAGCGCGGGGGCGACATTGGCTGAAGACATTGGCGAAACTCGTGATGCGGGGAGCGCGAGTCTAGGCCGATGCGACCGCGATTACCGCCGTGCGCGCGAGAACACTGCGTTGTCGTGAGGCCGGCCTTGCATGTGCCCCGATCATCGCCAAGCGCCGCCTACAGGCAGGGGATCCAAACGGCATCTACACGCTTCGATTCAAATCTCGCTTGCCGTTTCATCGCATGCACTTTCATCGCTGCCCGGAACGCAAGCAGGTAGGCATCGTCAACGCGGGAACCGAACATGCTCCCGGCACAAAAAAACGCCGCTGCGTGAGCAACGGCGTTTCGGATTGCGTTTGATCGCTATGTCGCTTTGGCTAGAACCCGGCGCCTCGTGTTGGAGGCGCCGGTGACGCAGTGATGGATGCCTCAGTGGATCAGGCCTCAGTGGATCAGGTCTCAGTACTTCTTCTCGACATTGAGCAGCAGGCCGTGGTCGCTATCGTCGCCGCCGACTTGGCCGCGGTACTCGATGCGGAACGTCCAGTCGCTGTCGGTGTTGAACAGCGCGCCCAGGCCGATCACGAAGCGGTTGCGGTCGAAGCCGGTGACATCGGTCCGGTAGGTCGGCCCGATCAGGTCGGCGTAACGCAGCACCGCAGACGCGTCGTTCTTGAAGTCGTGCTGGTACTCGGCGCGGAACTGCGGCGAGAAGCTGCCCCACGTCGTGTCTTTGCGGTAGTCGATGCGCAGGCCGACGGTGCCGGTGGTGGTATCGACATCCATCTCTTCGTAACGCAGCGCGAACAGGGCGTCGCCGGTTTCGGCATAAGCATCGAGCGTGGCGCGCGCGATGTCCAAGCGGCCGTACGGGGTGAAGCCCCAGGCATCGCGGCCCAGATCGGCGCCGGCGGAGAGCGAGGCGAACCACTGCGTACCGTCGCGCTGGCCTTGCACGCGGTTGCCGTTGAAGGCCACCGTGCGGCGCAGGTCGTAATCCAGCGACTGGTAGCCGAACAGACCATCGAGGAAGAAGCTCTCGCCCGGGTGGAAGCTGGCGTACAGCGCCGCAGTAAGGGCCTTGCCTTCGATCTGCGAATCGCGGTTGCCGATTTCGCTGGTGTCGGTGCCGTAACCGATGCCGCCGCCGACCACGAAGCGCGGGCTGAAGCGGTAGTCGAGGCCGACACTGATGCCGTCGGTTTCAAAATCGACGCCGCTGCTGCCGCCGCGACCATCGACGTTGCCGGAGCGGATCGCGCCGCCGACCCAGGCGCCGAAGGCGCTGCCGCCGTCGTTGCCGTTGGCCGCCGCCGCGTTGCCGGCTCCGTTACGCGCACCGGCCATCGAATCCACACCACCATTGGCGCCGTTCGCACTCTGCTCGCAGCGCGCGCCCGGGAGACGACCGACTTGCTCGACGCAGGTCTGACGGCTTTCGAGGGTGAGGTTGTAGGCCAGCCCGCCGTCGCGTTGATCGGCACCGTGCAGATTCTCCAAACGCTGCTGGAAGTTGTTGATCTGCGTGGTGGCGAAGCGGCGGGTGGATTCGACCTGCGCGTTGAGCAAGCCGCGGACGTCCGGGTCTTGGGTCGGGTCGGGGCGATTGACCGCCGCGATCGTGTAGGCGCGGGTGCCGGTGAAGCCCAGCGCATCGGTCGCGGTGACGGTGAAGCTGAAGTTGCCCGTGACCGTCGGCGAACCGCTGAAGGCACCGCTGGTGTTGAAGCTGATGCCAGCCGGCAACGCGCCCGCGGTGATCGCGAAGGCGTACGGTGCGGTGCCACCGATCGCGGTCAACGACGGGGTGTATGCCAAGGCGGAGACCGCCCCCGGCAAGGTCGTCGGGTTGATCGTGATCGTCGGTGCCGAGATCGCGAGGATGTAGGCCCTCGTGACCGTTGCCGCCGTACCGGTAGTGCTATCGGTCGCGCGCACGCTGAAGTTGAACGTGCCAGCGACGGTCGGCGTGCCGCTGAGCGCGCCGGTCGTGGTGTTCAGCGTCATGCCGGCCGGTAGCGCGCCAGTTGTCAGCGTGTACACATACGGTGCGATACCGCCGCTGGCGACGAAGGCTTGGCTATACGCCGTACCAGCGGTACCGCCCGGCAATGCCCCTGCAGCGGGCGTCATGTTCAGCGTCGGCGTGGCGATGACCAGGGTGTAGGCATTGGTCACGGTGGCCGCTGTGCCGAGGGTGCTGTCGGTGGCGGTCACGCTGATGTTGAACGTGCCCGATTGCGTCGGCGTGCCGCTGAAGGTGCGGGTGGTGGCGTTGAAGGTCAGGCCCGTCGGCAGCGCACCCGTTTGGGTGACCGTATACGGCGCGATGCCACCGGCGATCGTCAGCGTCTGGCTGTAGACCGTGCCCGCGCTACCGCCCGGCAGGGTCGCCGGGGTCAACGCGATGCTCGGAATGGCGACCACCACGGTATAGGTGCGAGTGCCGGTCTGGCCGTTCGCATCGGTCGCGGTCACGGTGAAGTTGAACGTACCGGATGTGGTGGTGGTGCCCGAGAGCGCACCGCCGCTGGCAAGCGTCAGGCCGTTCGGCAGGCTACCTGCAGTCACTGCAAGGCCGTAGGGCGCGACGCCGCCGCTGGCCGTCAGCGTCTGGCCGTAGCTCAGGCCTGCGGTGGTATTCGGCAACGTGGCCGGATTCACCACGATGACCGGAGCCGGCACGTTCAGGGTGTAGTTCTGCACGATCGAGAATGGCGCACCCGTACCGGTCAGCACCGTATCGGTGGCGGTGACGGTGATCGGATAGCTGCCCGGCACGGTCGGCGTACCCGACAGCGTGTTGCCGCTGAAGGTCACACCTGCCGGGAGGGCCCCGGTCAATACGTAGTTGAACGGACCGGCGCTACCGCCTGCGGTGAAGGCCTGCGAGTAAGCGGCGCCGTAGGGGGCCGTGAGCGTGCCCGCCGCCGGGGTGAGTGTCAGCGTGGGCGCGGCGATGATCAGCGTGTAAGCACGGCTGCCGGTCTGGCCGAAGGCGTCGGTGGCAGTGACGGTGACGTTGAAGGTGCCGACTTGGTTCGACGTGCCCGAAAGCGCGCCGCCAGTAGTCAACGTAATGCCGGACGGCAGACTACCGCTGGTCACAGCGAGGCCATACGGCGCCACGCCGCCCGTCGCGGTGAGCGTCTGGCTATAAGCCACGCCAGCAGCCGGGTTCGGCAGCGTGGCCGGGTTCACCACGATGCTCGGCGCCGGCACGTTCAACGTGTAGTTCTGCACGATCAAGAACGGCGCACCTGCACCGGTCAGCACCGTGTCGGTGGCAGTGACGGTGATCGGGAAGCTGCCCGGCACGGTCGGCGTACCCGACAGCGTGTTGCCGCTGAAGGTCACACCCGCCGGGAGGGCGCCGGTCAACACGTAGTTGAACGGACCTGCGCTACCGCCTGCGGTGAAGGCCTGCGAGTAAGCGGCGCCATAGGTGGCCGTCAGCGTGCCCGCCGCCGGGGTGAGCGTCAGTGTGGGCGCGGCGATGGTCAGCGTGTAGGCGCGGCTGCCGGTCTGGCCGTTGGCATCGGTGGCAGTGACGGTGACGTTGAAGGTGCCGACTTGGTTCGACGTGCCCGAGAGCGCGCCGCCAGTAGTCAACGTAATGCCGGACGGCAGACTACCGCTGGTCACAGCCAGGCTATAGGGCGCCACGCCGCCAGTCGCGGTGAGCGCTTGGCCGTAGGCCGTACCTGCGATCGGATTTGGCAGCGTGGCCGGATTCACCACGATGACCGGGGCCGGCACGTTCAACGTGTAGTTCTGCACGATCGAGAATGGCGCACCCGTACCGGTCAGCACCGTGTCGGTGGCGGTCACGGTGATCGGGAAGCTGCCCGGTACGGTCGGCGTACCCGACAGCGTGTTGCCGCTGAAGGTCACACCGGCCGGGAGGGCGCCGGTCAACACGTAGTTGAACGGACCTGCGCTACCGCCTGCGGTGAAGGCCTGCGAGTAAGCAGCGCCATAGGTGGCCGTCAGCGCGCCCGCCGCCGGGGTGAGCGTCAGTGTGGGCGCGGCGATGGTCAGTGTGTAGGCGCGGCTGCCGGTCTGGCCGTTGGCATCGGTGGCAGTGACGGTGACGTTGAAGGTACCGACTTGGTTCGACGTGCCCGAAAGCGCGCCGCCTGTGGTCAGGGTAATGCCCGAAGGCAGGCTACCGCTGGTCACGGTGAGGCTATACGGTGCCACGCCGCCGCTCGCGGTGAGCGCCTGGCTGTAAGCCGTACCCGCAATCGGATTCGGCAATGTGGCCGGATTCACCACGATGACCGGGGCCGGCACGTTCAAGGTGTAGTTCCGCGAGATCGAGAACGGAGCACCTGCACCGGTCAGGACCGTGTCGGTGGCGGTCACGGTGATCGGGAAGCTGCCCGGTACGGTCGGCGTACCCGATAGCGTATTGCCGCTGAAGGTCACACCCGCCGGGAGGGCGCCGGTCAACACGTAGTTGAACGGACCTGCGCTACCGCCTGCGGTGAAAGTCTGCGAGTAAGCGGTGCCGTAGGGGGCTGTCAGCGTGCCTGCCGCCGGGGTGAGCGTCAGCGTGGGCGTTGCGATGGTCAGCGTGTAGGCACGGCTGCCGGTCTGGCCGAAGGCGTCGGAGGCAGTGATGGTGACGTTGAAGGTGCCGACTTGGTTCGACGTGCCCGAGAGCGCGCCGCCTGTGGTCAACGTAATGCCCGAAGGCAGGCTACCGCTGGTCACGGCGAGGCTATACGGTGCGACGCCGCCGCTCGCGGTGAGCGTTTGGCTGTAAGCCACGCCCGCAGCCGGGTTCGGCAGTGTGGCCGGGTTCACCACGATGGTCGGCGCCGCCACGTTGATCGTGTAGTTCTGCGCGACGGTGAACGGCGAGCCGGTGCCGGTGGAGCCGGTATCGGTCGCAGTGATCGTGAAGCTGAAGCTGCCCGGCGTGGTCGGCGTGCCGGACACGGTGTTGCCGCTGAAACTCACACCCGGCGGTAGCGTGCCGGTGCGCACATAGGTGTACGGGCCGATGCCGCCGCTGGCGGTGAAGCTCTGCGAGTACGCGGCGCCGTACGGGGCGTTGAATGTCGTCGCAGCCGGCGCAAGGGCCAGCGTCGGTGCCGCAACGGTCAGCGTGAACAACTGACTGATCGTAAACGGGCCGTTACCGGTCGAACTATCGGTCGCCGAGGCATTGAGACTGAAGCTGCCCGCCTGGGTCGGCGTGCCGGAGACGGTCGCGCTGTTGGGTGTGGTGCCGGTGATCGACAGACCGGCCGGTAGGTTGGTGACCAGGAAGGCGGTCCACGGTTGCGCACCGCCGTTCCAGGTGAAGGTCTGGGTATACGGCGTGCCGACGGTGGCCGCGAAGCCGCCGCTGGCGGTGATGGTGATGACCGGGTTATTCACCGTGATCGTGACTGTGGCCGCTGGCGCCGAAGTGCCGCCGCTGTTGGTCGCGGTGTAGGTGAAGCTGTCCGGGCCTGCATAACCAGCGTTGGGCTGATAGGTGATGGTGGTGCCGGTGACGATCGCAGTGCCGCGCAGCGGCGCGGTGCCGATCGTAAGCGAGGTCGGCGCACCGCCGCCCAGGGTCAGCGGCACATTGGTGGCCGGCGCGTTGTAGGCGACGGTCAACGACGAGTTGCTGGCCGTCGGCGGCACCGCAACGACAACGATGCTGTAGGCGCGGGTCGCGGTATACGGGCCGGTGCCGGTGCTGCTATCGGTCGCGGTGATGCTGAAGTTGAAGGTGCCCAGCGCGCTCGGCGTGCCGGTGATGGCGCCGGTCGCCGTGTTCAGGTTCAGGCCGCCCGGCAATGCGCCGACGGTGACGGCATACGCATACGGCGCGGTGCCGCCAGAGGCCGGTGTGATCGCAGCAGAGTACGGCGTACCTAAGGTGCCGCCAGCCAGCGCGGTGGCCGGCAACACGATCGTCGGCGGCGCGATGGTGACGGTGTAGGCCTGGCTGCCCGTGAACGGACCCGGTGCACCGCTGCTATCGGTCGCACTGATGGTGAAGTTGAAGGTGCCGCCCGCAGTGGGCGTGCCGCTGAGCGTGCCGCCCGGGGTCAGGGTCACGCCGGCCGGCAACGCACCCGCAGTGACCGCGAAACCATACGGCGCGACGCCGCCACTGGCAGTGATCGTCTGGGTATAGGCCGCGGCGACGGTGCCGTTGGGCAGCGAGCCCGGACTGACCGTGACCGGCACGTCGTCGTTGGTGATGGTGATGAAGCTGGTTGCGATGTTGATCGTCGCATTGACCGCTCCGAACAAGCCGAGGCTGAAGGTTTCGTTCGCTTCCGGCGCGATGTCGCCGTTCACCAACACGGTGACGGTGCGCGAGGTCTGGCCTGGGGTGAATGTCAAAACGCCGCTGTTCGCGGTGTAGTCGCCGGGGGCGATCGCGCTGCCATCGGCGGTGGCGTAATTCACGGTCACGGTCTGACCGCTGGCGGCGCTCAGGGTGACGGTCACGACGGCATTGGTCGTACCGCTATTGCCTTCGATCACGGTGACGTTGCTGGTCGAAAGCGACGGCAGCGGATCGTCGTTGGTGATCGTACCGATGCCTTGGCCATCGACCACAACCGCGCCGGTCACGTTGGTGACATTGACGAAGAAGGTCTCGCTCGGCTCGTTCAGGGTGTCGCCATTCACAACAACCGTGAAAGTGTAGGAGTTGCTACCGGCCGGGATGACCTGGCCGGTGAGTGTGTTGGCGACATAGTCCACGCCCGCCGTGGCGGTGCCGTTGGCGGTGGCGATATCGAAGCCAACGCCGCCCGGGCCGGCCGCCGCGCTCAGGCTGACCGTAAAGGTGAAGTTGGTGATGCCGGCGTTGCCTTCATTGACCGTGACGTCGTTGATGGTCAGGTTGGGCAAGTCATCGTTGAGGATCGTGCCGGTCGCGCTGGTGGGCGCGCCGACGGTGTAGCCGGTGCCGGCGGCGAGAGTGAGAGTGACCGTTTCGTCCGCTTCGATGGCCGTATCGGCGGCCGGGTTGACGATAATCGTGCCGGCGGGGGTACCGGCCGGGATGACCAGCGGCGAGGTGATCGTCGCGTAGTCGGTTCCGTTGGTCGCGGTGCCGGTAACCGTGTAGTTGATCGACAGCGCCGACAAGGACGGTGTGCTCAGGGTGACGGTGTAGACGAGGTTCGGCGCGCCATCTTCGGCGACGCTGCCAGGAGCGACTGCGATCGAGACGGACGGCACGTCATCATTGAGGATGGTGCCGGTAGCGCTAGCTGGCGCGCCGACGGTGTAACCGGTGCCGGCGGCGACGGTGAGGATCACCGTTTCATCGGCTTCGACGGTGCCGTCGACGTTGGGATTGATGGTGATCGTCGCGGTGAACGCGCCGGCCGGGATGACGACTGTGGCAACGCCGCCGGCGTAATCCGTGCCTGATGTCGCGGTGCCGGTGGTGGTGATGTTGACCGTCGTCGGCGAGGAGATGTTGAGGCTGCGCGTAACGGTGTAGGTCAGGTTGGTCGCGCCGTCTTCACTGACGGAGGCCGGAGCGACCGCGATGGAGACGGACGGCGGCGGGCTGACGGTGAGGGTGAAATTTTCGACTTCGAAATGACTACCCGGGCCTGTGCTCGCATCGGTGACACGAATGGTGACCGGGTAATTGCCTACGGCAGCGGTGGTGCCGCTGATCACACCGGCGCTAGAAATGGAAATGCCGGCGGGGAAGGCACCGGTTTCAAGCAAGAAGGTGTGCGGCGCGACGCCGCCGATGGCGTTGATCGCCTGCGAGAACGCGACGCTTTGAATAGCGGTGGCGGCGACAGGCGAGATCGACAACGGAGCGGCTTGAACCGTGCCTGTGTAGTTCTTGATGGTGAATGCGCCGAGCGAATCCAGCGAGCGCACGCTGAAGCTGTAACCGCCGCGCTGGGTGGTGGTGCCCGACAGCACGCCCGCAGATGTCAGGCTTAGTCCAGGCGGCAGCGTACCGCTGCTAAGCGAATAGATGTAGGGCGCAGAACCGCCGCTGGAGGTGAGCGTCTGCGAGAATGGAGTTCCGGCGGTCACTGTCGGCAGCGAGACAGGCAAAACCACGATCGATGAGGTCGGGGGGCTGATGGTGATGTTGACTCTGACCGTACCCAGGTCGTTGTCTTCCAGCCAGAAGACATCGCTAGTCGCTGCGTTGCCACTGTGGGCATAGGTGACGAACTGGACGCCGCCGCCATTCGGGCCGATGAGCACGGTGCCGTTCACCGCAAAGGGGGCGATGGGGCCGCTCATGCCGCCGTCGAATGGGCCGTCGCAGCTGCTGACGTTGACACTCACCGAACCGCCATTGGCGACGGTTGCAGTCAGCGGCGTCGGGCAATAAGTGGAGGTCTGAGCCAAGGCCAAGGTGGGCCACAGCAATAAGGCACACAGCAAAAGCTGCGTACGGAAAAAAGTGGCAAAACGCGACGAACGCGCGCTAACGACAGACTGCTGTTGCATTTCCCTGCTCCCCTGAAGATCGGCGCACATCGCATGCGCGTCGAAAAATCAAATCACGCGCTCTGAACCGTTGAACGCAGTTAGGGCCGGTAATCGGCCATGCGCTGCTTCGCAGCGCGCGAGTAAGCGGCCATTTGAGCAGGATCGTCGGTCCAGGGGAAGCCCCGGCGTGTCGCAGGCGCCAGCATTCTTGTGCGCAGGGCCTTGTCGGACCGGGAGCAGAGGTTCAGAGTAAGCGCGCTCGGCGCATGACGCGTCGTGCCAACCATCCACGGGGAGGATTGCAATGAGCGAGTTCTTCATCGGTCAAATTATGATGACCGGCTTCAATTTCGCACCTAGATTCTGGGCGCAATGCAACGGACAACTGTTGCCGATCCAGCAGAATCAGGCCCTGTTCTCGCTGCTGGGGACGCAGTACGGGGGCAACGGCACCACTAACTTCGCCCTGCCGAACCTGCAAAGCCGCACGCCGGTCGGCTATGCACCGTCTGCCGATTCGGGCTGGCAGCCGCCAGCAATGCAGATCGGCCAGGCTGCTGGTGTCGAGAACGTGACCCTGCTGTCGATCAATCTGCCGTCTCACACGCACAGCGTGAACGCATCGACCACCGCAGGTGACAATCGCATTCCCAGTAATCGCGTGTACGCGACCAATACTACGGCGACACAGCCACTGTATGCGTCATCTAGCGGCCCGGTGGTCCCCATGAACCCGGCAACAGTTGCCCCCGCAGGTGGCAACCAACCGCATCCGAACTTGCAGCCCTACAGCGTGATCAATTTCTGCGTCGCGCTGAGCGGCATCTTCCCGTCGCGGAACTGAGCGCCTATCCGCATAGACACCGGCCCGCTGCAAACACGCGCGGCCGACCACAGACCTCTGGAGTACAGTCCCATGAGCACACCTTATATCGGCGAGATCCGCATGTTCGGCTTCGGCCGCACACCCAATGGCTGGCAAGCCTGCGACGGCAGCCTATTACCGATTTCCGAGTACGACACCCTGTTTGCCCTGATCGGCACCACCTACGGCGGCGACGGCCAAGTCACCTTCGGCGTACCCGACTTGCGCGGCCGCCTGCCCATCCACCAGGGCACCGGACCGGGCCTGAGCACATACGTCATCGGTCAGAAAGCCGGCACCGAAACGGTCACAGTACTGCCGACGCAGATGCCGGCGCATACACACACACTGGTCGCGACCACCTTGGCGGCAACCACTGTAACGCCTGGGGCCAATCTGTTGCCTGCTTCGGTCAACCTAGACACTTTCTATGTGAGCACGTTGACCGGCAACACGGCCGCGCCGATGTCGGCGCAGATGATCGGCAGCAGTGGAGGTAGCCAGCCGCACGAGAACACGATGCCCACGCTGACGGTGCAGTACTGCATCGCGACCCAGGGCATCTTCCCGTCGCCAAGCTGAGCCCCGTGCGCATCCGCAATCCCATTCCACAGCGCCATGCCGGCGCAGCCGCAGCGCGATCGCATCCGCGACTCCGCGCGGCAGACCTCATTGGAGGAACCAACTCATGACTCAACCCTTCATCGGCGAAATCCAACTGTTCGGCTTCAACTTCAACCCACGCGGCTGGGCGTTCGCGAACGGCGCCACTCTGCCGATCCAGCAAAACACCGCGCTGTTCTCCCTGCTCGGCGTCACCTACGGCGGTAACGGCCAGACCACCTTCCAGCTACCCAACTTCGCGGGACGCGCCGGCTGCCAGCAGGGCAACGGGCCGGGCCTGTCGCCGCGCACGCTGGGCGAAACCTTCGGCGTCAACACTGTGACGCTGACCGGCAACCAGATTCCATCGCACAACCACGGCGTCAATGCGTATTCACAGACGGCGGTGGGCAGCGGCTCGGGATCACCGGTCAGCAACGGCGGCCTGTCGTTCATCGGCACCAACACGGCATCAAAAACCTTCATCCCCACCCCGCTCAACACCACGCTGGCCCCCAACATGCTCCAACCCAGCGCAGGCGGCGGGCAACCGCACCAAAACCAGCAACCGTATCTCGGCGTGAACTTCTGTATCGCACTGCAGGGTATTTACCCGTCGTTCGCCTGAGATGAAGGTTGTCGCGTCACAGCGGTTGGCGTCGTTCCCGAAAGAACGCGCCGACCGCATGCAAACACCCGCGCTGCTTGCCGAGCGCGGGTTTTCTTTGCGTGCGTTGCGCCAAAGCGATCTGCCGTGGCTGCGCGATGTGTACGCCACCACCCGCGACGACGAGATGGCCGGCGTGCCGTGGCCGCCGAAGATGAAGCGGGATTTTCTCGATCAACAGTTCGCGCTGCAGCACGTGCATTACCTGCAGCATTACGGCGACACCGATTTTCTCGCGATCGAACGCATCCGCGCCGATGGCGATGCGCGCCCAGTCGGTCGCTACTATCTGCAGCGCGTCGCGCCCGAGCATTTGATCGTGGATATCGCGCTGATGCCCGAACTGCGCGGGCAAGGCATCGGCCGCATCTTAATCGAAGCCTCGCAGCGCGACGCGCAAGTGCTGGGGCGTGGTATGCAATTGCATGTGTTGCAGCACAACGTTGCCGCGAAACGACTCTACGAACGGCTGGGTTTCAGCGTCACCCATGAGGCCGGTTCGCATCACCACATGCACTGGGTGCCGGCCGAAGCGTAGGCGATATCAGGTTGCTGAAATACCTGCGGCAGCAGGTTTTCAGCAACCTGCTAAAGGGCGCACAGCGTGCAGCGCGTGGCCGTGCGTGATCGGATTGATGCGGATGTATTTGAAATGGTGCCGAAAAACGTAAGCCGCGTTCGTAGCGCGCCACGAAGTTACAACGGCGCAGTGAATCATGCTGCTGAATCAAACATTGCCGATGCCGCAAAACCAAACTGCGCAATCGCCTAGCGAAGATTCAGCTAACGCTGAAAACGTCAGCGTTGCCACTGCATATGGATGTGTCGCTCGCGACAACCGAAGGTTGCACGGCGACGCCGGCCCGAAGGGCGAGGTGCGAAGCGCCGAGTCATCGATCACCTCAGTGATTGATTCGGCGGGAGCGAGTTCGGGCATGTACCGAACTCGCGACCACTATCGCGACCACTATCGCGACCACTATGAAGTCCAGAGCCTGCCCCGGACTTGATCCGGGGATGGACGTATTCAGTGTTGCCTTCAGCAAAGCAGCGTTCCGCCCTGACGCGCAACATTGCTAATCGGCTGACGCTCAGTTGAATACCGCTTGATACAAAAACCCTTCGCGTTCCTGCGCCACGGGCACCAGAAAAATGCCGACATCGCCGACACGCGGGTGGTTCATCATGTAGATCTGCTGCGGGAACAAAAATGCCGACGTGTTGCGGAACAGCAGCGAGAACGGCGCGCGCGCCGCGTTTTGCGCAGTGGTCTGCAGTGGCCGCGCTTCGACCAGCACGAACGGCACTGCCATGTCGTTGAGCGCGGCGGAAAAGGTTTCGTTCACGCAGCCGGCGAAATGCTCCAGCGTCAGCAACTCCATTCTTGGCTCCTTGGTCGTTCTTGGGCGATGTGCGGGCGGCCCGCGGTGCGTCATCGTCGCGGTTCGTTCGCAGCCGCACAAGAGCGCGCGTGCAGGCGCATCCACACTTTGGCGCGCATCGGCCATTCGGCGTCCGGTTTCGGCCGGCGAATGCGATCGTCCGGCCGACCGTCCGGCCGGTCGTTTTGCTGATGCCATCGACATCCATAGTCGCGCATACGATACCGTCGTCATGTCACCGCCGGGACGCGATGCATGCGGAGACGTTGAACAGGCTCTTCGCCGCCGATTCGCCGCTCAGGCCTGTTCGCGCGCTGCGAACGAGACAAGACCCCGTCGGACAGGGACAATAGGCGTTGTGCCAGCTACTTTCTGCCGTTTGGCTGTTTGGCCGCCGCTGCTCCCAGGCGATTCGGCCCTGCGGTGCTTCCCTAGTCGCACTTGGCGTTCCCCTGCGTTTCACCATCCCTGAGTCTCACGCCCCATGCCCGACCCCTCCGCCGCAGTTCGACTTTCCGGCGTTCGCCTTGACCGCGGCGCACGGACGATCCTGCGCGACATCGACCTCGTCGTGCCGCGCGGCAGCGTCACCGCAGTGCTGGGGCCGTCCGGCTGCGGCAAATCGACCTTGCTGTCGGCGCTGACCGGCGAACTGGTGCAGGCGGCGGGCGAGGTCGAGGTGCTGGGTCAGCCGGTGCCGCGCCGGAAGAAAGACCTGCTGGAGTTACGCAAAAGCATCGGCGTGCTGCTGCAGGGCAACGGGCTGTTGACCGATCTCACCGCCGCCGAAAACGTCGCCCTGCCGCTGCGCACGCATACCACGCTGCCGGCGCCGGTGCTGCGCCGCTTGGTCGAGATGAAATTGCACGCGGTCGGCCTGCGCGCTGCGGCCGATTTGTATCCACGCGAGCTGTCCGGCGGCATGGCGCGCCGGGTCGCGCTGGCGCGGGCGCTGGCGCTCGATCCGCCGCTGATGATCTACGATGAGCCGCTGACCGGCCTCGACCCGATCGCCAGCGGTGTGATCATGAGTCTGATCTCGCGGCTTAACGACAGCCTGGGCCTGACCAGCATCATCGTGACCCATCACGTCCATGAGACGCTGCCGGTGGCCGACAGGGTGGTGGTGATCGCCAACGGCGGCATCGTCTTCACTGGCACTCCGGATGCGCTCGAACACACCCAAGACCCGCTGGTGCGGCAATTCCTCAGGGGCGAGCCGGACGGCCCCATCCAATTCGACGCGGGCAGCTTCGACGCCGCCGATCGCACGGAGGCGGCCTGATGGCGTTCGCTGAAACCCTTCGCAGCCTAGGTCGCGCCGGGCTGTTTTCGCTCGCGGTGTTCCGGGCCACGCGCCCGACCGCGGATTTCTGGCAAGAACTCACCCGCGAGATTTACAAGATCGGCGCACGTTCGCTGCCGATCATCGCTGTTGGCGGCGCGTTCGTCGGTCTTTCTGTCACGCTGTTGGGCTTTCGTTCGCTGCAAACCTACGGCGCCGGCAATCAGATCAGCTTTTTAATCGGTCTGGGGCTGTACCGCGAACTGGGGCCGGTGCTGACCGCGCTGCTGTTCATTGGCCGCGCCGGCAGCTCGATTGCCGCCGAACTGGGCCTGATGCGCGCGACCGACCAAATCACCGCGCTCGGCCTGATGGCGATCGATCCGGTCGGCAAAGTCGTGGCCCCGCGGTTCTGGGCGGCGGTCATCACCGTGCCGCTGTTGACGGCGTTCTTCTGCAGCTTGGCGATCAGCGCGAGCTGGTTCCAGGCGGTGCAGGTGCTGGGCATCGACAACGGCAGCTTCTGGCAGGTCATGAAAGATGCCGTGGATTTCCGCGACGACTTCCTGCCCGCGTTCATGAAATCGGCGGTGTTCGGCGGCACGGCGGCCTTAGTGGCGTCCTACGTGGGTTACCACGCCGAGCCGACGATCGAAGGCACCTCCATCGCCACCACCCGCGCCGTGGTCAATGCCTCGCTGCTGGTGCTGATGTTCAATTTCATCCTGTCGGCCTTCCTGTTTCGATGAGCCTGTGAGCGCAGCGGTGCGCCGACTGCTGCGACAAGCCCCAAAATCACCGACGATGAACGAAGGTTCAGTTTTTCGACGCCGTTCGCCGAACCTTTCCGCCCCGAGCCGGTCTTTACCAGTTCGCGCCCGGGCCAACCCGAGAATTCCTGCTGTATGAGCGCAACCCCATGACTGCACGTGGCCCCCGTCTCGAACTCGCCGTCGGCGCCTTCCTGTTGCTTGCCCTGGGCTCGCTGCTGGTGCTGGCGATCGCTTCCACCAACGGCCGTTTCGGCCTCGGCGGCGACACCTACACCCTGAAGGCCCGCTTCACCAATCTCGGCCAACTGCGGCCGATGGCCCCGGTGAAGATCGGCGGCGTCCCGATCGGCAAGGTCGACACCATCGAACTGGACCCACAGAAGCTCGACGCGGTGGTGATGCTGTCGATCGATAGCCGCTACAAGGACCTGTCCACCGACACCTCGGCCAGCATCCTCACCGGCGGCCTGCTCGGCGAAAGCTACATCGGCCTGCAGCCGGGCGGCGAAGTCGAAAGCTTGAAAGCGGGCGATGAGATCGCATTCACTACACCTGCGGTCGATCTGATCCAGATGGCCGGCAAATACATCTTCGGCGGTACCGGCGGCACTAGCGGTAGCAATGCCGACAGCGGCAATGCCAGCACCGACGCCACGACTAGCGCAGACTCCTCATCCCCCAGCGAAACCCCCACACCATGACTCCGAACTTCCGCGCCGTTCCGCTTGCGCTCGCCGTCGCCGCTGCCACTGCAGCGGCAGTGGTCGCCATCGCTCCCGCGTTCGCCCAACAGGCCGCCACCCGCAATGCGCCGGCGATAACCCAGGGCAGTCCCAGCCAGTTGGTGCTCAACAACAGTCAGCGCGTGCTCAGCACCCTGGAAAAGCGCCGCCCCGAATTCAAGAAAGACCGCACTGCGCTGCGTCGATTCATCGACAGCGAATTCAACGCGATGTTCGACCGCGATTACGCCGCGCGCTTAGTGTTGGGTCGCCATGCGCGCGGTGTGTCCGATGCCGATATCAAGCTGTTTTCGGACGCGCTGGCCGATAATCTGATGCAGCGCTACGGTTCCTCGTTGCTGGATTTCAACACCCAGCTGCGGGTGCGGGTGAAGTCCGAAACCGTGCTCTCGCAGGGTCGCGGCGTGCGCGTCTCCAGCGAATTCCTACGCCAGGGCGGCGAGCCAATTCCGGTCGAATACCTGATGCGCAAAACCGGCGCCTCGTGGAAAGTGTTCGACGTGATGGTCGAAGGCGTCTCTTACGTACAGACCTTCCGCAACCAGTTCGATACCGAGCTGCAGCGTAAGACCATCAAACAGGTTGCCGCCGAACTGCGTCAAGGCCAGCTCAGCCCGAGCGCTGGGCAATGAACGCGGCGGCGCGCGGCGCGCACATCGCCCGCGATGGCGAAACACTGCGTTTCGACGGAGCGCTGGTGCGCACCGTCGTGGCCGATCTGTGGTCCCAATCCAAGGCTTCGATCGAGGGCGTGCATCGTTTCGATCTGCACGCGGTCGATCGCGTCGATAGTGCTGGATTAGCGCTGTTATCGCTGCTCGCCGAGCGTTGCGGCGCAGTCGCGATCGACGGTTCGCCGGCGGGCCTATCCGAACTGCGCGCGGCCTATCGCCTCGGCGAAGACCTGCGCTTCGCGCGAAGCTGAATTTTGCCGTCGTGCGCTTAGGTTCGACATCAGCCGCTACACTGGCCGCATGAAGCTCTCGCGCCCCCACGCGTCCGTCTTCGTCGCGCTGCTGCTGCTCAGTGGCTGCGCGCACAAGACAACGATCACCGAACCGCGGACGGAGGGCACGCTCGTGTCTGCGGCTGCGGCTGCCGACGTGTCGGCGCCCACCGACGACGGGCGTGCGAACCGCATGTCATCAAGCGGCACGCCCTCAAGCGGCACGCCGTCGGAACAGCCTGCCAAAGAGGCAACGGCTGCCCGCGCTGCTCAGTCGCCGGCCGTGTCCGAAGCCGAGCGCCGCACTGAGGCCGAACGCGATTTCGAAGCGCTCTACGGCCAGCAAGAGGGCCAGCAACAGGACACCTACGACCCGATCGCCGACCCCACGCTGCCGCCTCCCGCAGAACAAGCGCTGTCCTACGACCCGTGGGAGAAATTCAACCGGCGCGTGCACCGTTTCAACAACGCGGTCGATCGCCGTATCGCAAAACCGCTCGCGACGGCGTACGTGAACGTCGTCCCGCGTCCGGTGCGCTTGGGCGTCGGCAATTTCTTCAACAACCTCGGCCAGCCGGTCAGTGCGGTCAACGCGCTGCTGCAGGGCAAACCGAAACAGGCCATCAACAGCGCCGGTCGCTTTTTGCTCAACACCACCGTTGGCGTCGTCGGCATTTTCGACCCTGCCACCGTCGCCAAGATCCCGAACAAAAGCGAAGACTTCGGCCAAACGCTTGGCGTCTGGGGCTGGAAGAAATCGCGTTACATCGAATTGCCGCTGTTTGGCCCGCGCACGCTGCGCGATGTCGTCGGCATGGCCGGCGATGCGCCGCTGTCGCCGATCCGTCAGATCGAAGAAGATCGCGTCCGCGTGTTTCTGCAAGGCTTGCAGCTGGTCGATCTGCGCGCGCAGTTGATGGCCACCGATAGCTTTCGTGAAGGCGCCGCAGACGACTACGCACTCCTTCGCGATGCATGGATGCAGCGCCGGCAATACCAAATCAACGCCGACAAGCCGCGCGAAGGCGACGACGCGCTGCCGGATTACTTGAAAGACGAAGACAACCTGACCGTGCCGATCGACGCGATGCCGTCGCCGGACATCAACTGACGCGGTAGGTCTGGGTTTCAACAGTCGAAGCTTGGTTAACGTGCGGCGCTGTTTGAACCGACTGTAATGATCTTGAGCGCAGCGGCAGCGAAGGCATCGTCGCTGCGCTTATCGGCGCTGCCGGGCCTCCTACATTCAATGCATCGGCCCTGCCGGGCCCTTCCACACGCAATCGATCACTCGGCTTGTTCGCCAATCTCTTGCAATTCGCGCGTCGGCAGCGGGAAGAACGCCCAAAACGGCACGCGCTCTTCCGCCCAGCGCTCGGCGGTGTCGCCCAGAACCTCCAACGCGATATCGAAACTGTCGGGATCGTGTGCGCGCCATTCGCTGGCATGTTCGAACACCAGCGCATAGCCTGTGCTCGGCCACCACGACAGATCGCTCAGGCAATCGGTTAACGCATCCCAATTCGCGCCGAACCAGTCGGGAAACCGCAGCGCTTCGGCGATCCGCGCTAACGCGATATGGCCGTCCTTGCAATCGCGCAGATCGATCGGCACCACCGCGTATTGCAGCGCATTAGCGGCTTCGACCAAGTCTTCGCGATCGCGCAGATCGGCGAAATATGCGCCGGCTTGGTCCCACGCTGCCAACAGCGCAGTCAATTCCATGCCATCGGCGTTCACCGCGTGCGTCCTGCGCCAGCGCCGTCGTTCAGCGTGAAGCGGCGGAAGCTGCGGTAATGATCGTCGGTGTAGAAATACTCCACCGGTGGCCGCCCACCCGCCACGATCCGGCGCGCGCCGCGATCGCGCGAACCCGGGGTTTTCACCGTGTATTCCCGGTAATAGCCGCGCGGCTGCGATGGCAGCTTGCGCTCGCGGTTCTGGAACACGCCGTCGTCTTGCCGGTACGGGTACGGCCCCTTGCGTTCGATCAAACTCAGCGTGGCGACGGCTTCGTTCGGCAGAAAATTCGGATAGCGCGCGCTTGCGCTGGCCTGCGTCGCGCGCGCACCGCCGGTATCGGCCGCATTCGCATCGCGTGCACTGTCGTCCGAAGGCAGGGTCAGCGGCGGCGGCGTTTCCAGCGCCGCGCGCTCGGCGGCGAGCGGATCGGGCGTTCGCGCATCGCTCGCGCTCGGCGCAACCACCGACGCATTCTCATGCACGGGCGCATGGCCCGGCTGCTGCGACCACAGAAACAAACCGGCCACAGCGGCTGCCGCAACGGCGATAAACATCTTGCGACGCATGCCCGTCTCCTATCGTGGATATGCAAAACCTTACGCCTAAACCTGCGGCTGCGCACTGATCGCGGTCAAGCAATGCGTCGCGATCAACGCATGTGCGCCAGCATCGCAGGTGTCGTTGTCGCACTTATATGAATGCGACAAGTGCCCTAACAGGTTGCTGAAATACCTCCATCCAGGCGGTATTTCAGTTCGCACGTCCGGCACAGGTCCGGACGTGCTCACGGCGAATCAATCGCTTACGCGCTTGCTTCGCCGATGCAGCCATCCATGGCTGCAATACCAGGCTGCGGAAAACCTGCTGTCGCAGGTATTTCAGCAGCCTGCTGAGCGCCTGCGCAACGAAAACGTCTGTCATCCCGAACGAGGGCGAAGCCCGAGGAGGGACCTGCTTTGGGCCGGTGGCGTCGTTACAGCATGTCCCTCCACCCGCTACGCTGGCGTTCGGGATGACAGAGGGCGTTCCCGTCCGCGTTTATGGGCAATGATGAACAGGCTAGACGTGCGCCAAACCGTGCGAACCATGCATTGTTTGGCACCTCAGCCGCAGGTGATCGCGACGATCTTGCCCTGTTCGTCCAACTGAATATTCAGCCGGTCGCCGCGGTAATCCATCGTCACCATACCGTCGTGCGGAATCACCCGCACCGATGTCGCGCCGGTCACGCGCGTGGCCTCTTTCACCACCGCCTCGCTCGCACTGCGCCCGAGCATGCCCTGCGCGGCCTCGGCCTTGCAGGTCTCTTCGCCCAGCCCAGGCCCGGCCCGGACTTGCTCCTCCGGCACCGGCTGCACGTCGCCGGAGCCCGTGCTGCCTTCGACCGCACCCGGCGCGCCGTCGGTCACACCGCCGCCAGGGGTTGTTGCAGTCGCCCCATCAGAAATGCCGCCATCGCTGCCGGATACGGCATCGGCAGACGCGCCCGCGGGCGCATCGGCCGCCGATTCCACCGGCGTCACCGGCGCGCATGCAGCAAGTGTGAGCAAGACGATCGGCATCGAAACTCTGAACATGGCGGTGCTCCTTGGGGGACGAGGTGAGTATGCACGCAACCGAGAGATGCTTGCGTAAACAGTCCGTGAGGCGACGCCATGAAAAGCCGCCAGTCAGAAGAAGCGATTAAGGGTATTCCGCTTCCTGCATCACGAATTAGTGAGCCTAACGAGCGTTCTGCTTTACGATCGATAGCATAAAGCGATCGCCGGCTCGTCGCTGCGCCCGGAACTGCAGCCTCGATGGGCCAACGGATTAGAATCGGCAGGTGAATTGATATCAGACAGGAACGCACAGGAAGAGTGAAATGCAGGATGCGACACCTAAACCAATGAGCGAACCCGCGCATGCCGCACCTCCCGCCGATGCGCAGGCGACATCGACTGCGCCCGGTCCGTGGAAAACCATCTTCGGGCAATGGAAACTGTTGATTCCCGCTGCCGGTGGTTTGGCGCTGCTGATACATTTTTGGCGGATTGGCTATACGCCGACTCTCTCGTTCGCCGACCTAGGCACTGTGCTGTGGGCAGTGCTGCTGTTCGCGACCACGATCTTGCTGATCGTGTTGTTATTGCTGATATTTCCGTCCGTCGTCCTGGCGTATTGGGTCGATCAGCATTTGCTGATACCTCCCGATAAGTGGGCTGAGCCAAAAGCGCAATCGAAACGTTCCGGTCTCCGGTCTTACCATCGTCGTAGTGATCGAGATGTGGCCCGCACGAAACCCATAATCCCGTCTTTGTTCAAGAGTGGATCATTCTTTTGGTTCATTGCAACGGCAGGATGGACCGCTGCAGTTTATGTTGCAGTGGTGTACGCGACCTTACACGATCAAACATTGGACTTGAGTGCGACAGTAACTTTGTTATTCGCAATCGCGACAACTGCTTTATTTGCGATCTTCATCGCCCTCGAAGTATCTTTTTTCAATCGCCGGTTGCGTCTTTTCCGTGCCCCATGGATTCAATTTCTGTTGGTTTCGGTACTGTATCTGGCGTTTTGGCCGCTAATGCTGACTATTTTTACTGCAGCAAGAGTCGACCTGAAAGGCGTTTTGACAATGGTGTTCGCGGCAGGATTGCTTTACGTGCCTCTGCTGCATTTCGTCTGGTATCGAACGCACAGGCCCGTGTCAGGCTCGTCGACACGACCGTTCGTGAGGTGGGTGCCCGCGCTGGTTGTCGTCGTTTATACGGGGCTGCCGTTCTTGATTGTCGATAGAGGCATGAATGCCTTCGGCCTCGGCATGATCCCCCGCGTCGATCTGGTGCTCACCGCGCGCGGCTGCGACATCGCGCATGCGGCGTGGCCGCAGCGCGCCTGCGTGCCGCAGCGTCGCGATGGCTTGGATGCGTATCGCTTGGAGAACGTCGAAGTGCTCACGCGCATCGGTGCGCACTATTACGTGGGCGCACCGGGTGCGATGCGAAACGACGCGCTGGTGCGGTTCCCGATTCCCAGCGACGAGGTGCTGAGTTGGCGGCGCCGACCTGACGTTCCGAAGCCGGCTGCGCCGACAAAGCCCGCGAAAGCCTCCACGCCCTGACTCTCGCAGGGCGGGCGACCGCCTTGACCATGACTTCCGGCCGCTTGACAGCCGCGACGCCAAGTTCTACAACTGTAGTACGACATCTGTAGAAGAGAACGGCATGGCCGACGACATCGTCTTGAGCGACTTGCAACTGGATCTCATGCGCGTGCTGTGGCGCGGGGGCGAGCTGAGCGTGGCCGAGGCCACCGAGGCGCTGGCCGAGCGCGCGCTGGCGCACACCACGGTGGCGACCTTGCTGACCCGCTTGGAGAAGCGCGGCGTGGTGGAACTGCGCCGCGATGGCCGGCAGTTGCTGTATCGCGCCGCAGTGAGCGAAGCGCAGGTGCGGCGCAGCATGGTGTCGAGTTTGATCGCGCAGGTGTTTCGCGGCGATCCCAAAGCGCTGTTGGCGCACTTGCTCAGCGAGCGCGAGGTGGCGCCGGGCGATCTGGAGCGCGTGCGCGCGCTGCTGCGCGACGACGATGCTGCGGCCGGCGCTAAGAAATCCGGTAAAACAAAAGGCGAACGCGACGAGGAGCGCGCGCGATGAACGATGCGATCGAAGTCTTCGGCAATGCGCTGATCCTGTTCGTGCTGCACGCCACGCTGCTGCTAACGCTGGTGTGGGCGATTGAGCGACTGGGCTGGCTGAAGCATCCTGGTTGGGCGGAATTCGCATGGCGCGCGGCGCTGTTCGGCGCGTTTTTCTCGGTGGCGTTCGAGTTCTTGCCGATGCGCGATACCGATGCGTCGGGGCTACCGGCGAGCCCGCGCGCGACGATTGCAGAACCGGTATCACCCGAGGGCGCAGCGCGAGCCGATTCCGCGAGCATCGTTGCTTCGAGTTCCGATGATGCGACAGCCGATGATGCGACAGCCGATGCCGTGACCGACGGCGCCGTTGCAGGCGAAGTCGTGAAGGCCGACGCCGCGACCTTCGCGTTCAGTGAGTCAGCGCTCAGTGCGTCCGCGCCCACGAGGTCCGCGCCCACGACGTCTGCGCCCCTCGCACCGCGAGCACAGACGCCAGCGATGGCGACGACGCGAGACATCGCAATGCCCGCGTCCATGAAGTCCGCCGTGTGGGTCATCGATGCGAGCTGGCTTTCGATCGCACTACTGGCGTGGACGTTCGGCGTTCTGCTGTTGTCGCTGTGGACGTTGCGACAGTTATTCGCGCTGCGTCGATTGCAGCGTCGCGTGCGTCGCGATCGCTTGCCCGCAAGCGAGGCCATGCACGCGGATGTCGCGCAGTTATCCGCGCAGATGGCGCTGCGCGCGCCTGCCGTGCATGTGCTGCCGGACCTCGCCAGCCCGCTGGTGATGTCCAACACCGTGCTGCTGCCGCGCTGGGCCGAAGGTCTGGATCGCACCCAGCGCATTGCGATGTTGGCGCATGAACTCGCGCATCTGCGTCGTCGCGACCCGCTGTGGCGGCCGCTGCAGCGCATCGCGCTGATTCCGCTGTTTTTCCATCCATTGGCATGGCGCGCGGTGCATCGTCTCGAAGCGCTGGCCGAAACGCTGTGCGACCGCGCAGCGGTCGAACGTAGCGGCAGCGCGCGTGCGCTCGCCGAGTGCCTCGCCGAATGTTTGGCGCGGCAATCCGAACAACGCAGTCCGATGTGGGCGGTCGCGATGGCCGAACATTCGGACGGCATCGTCGCCCGCGTGCGACATCTTCTGGAGGCTTCACCAATGAAATTCTCGTCTATTCCCAAGCGTTGGCGCTGGGCCGCCGCCGCGGTCGCGCTGTGCGCCTTGATCGCCTTGCCCGGCGTGCTGATCGTTGCGCGCGATCGCGATCAAAGCCTGTCGATCACCTATCGCCAAGCCGGCAGTACCTATCGCACGATCTCCACGCTGCCGACCCCAGGCGAGCGTCTGCGAATCGACGTCGAAGGCGATGTCGAATTCAACGCGCGCGAGAGCGATGTCGTGCGTTTGGGGCCGAACGCCTATGTCGAAATCGAAGAAACGCGCGGCGCGACGACGCGCGCGATCCGCATCGCCGGCAAGGACGGCCGCATCGTGCGCCAGTACAGCGTCGGCAAATCGGTCCGCCCGCTCGACGACGACGGACGCGCATGGCTCGCGCAGAAAATCCCCGATATATTTCGCATCACCGGTTTCGACGCCGAACCGCGCGCGAAACGCATGTTGAGCGAAGGCGGCCCGGCGCGGTTGATGGCGGAAATCGACGCGATCCATAGCGACGGCGTGCGCGCCGAATATCTCGGGCAACTCTTCGCGCAAGCGCAGTTGGACGAAGCACAGCTCGCGAAAGCGATGACCCAGGTCGAAGCGATCGACTCCGACTTCGAGAAACGGCGCGCGCTTGGAATCGCGCTTGAGCGCAACCTGTTCACGCCGGCGAATCAGACGCGCTTGCTAACGATCGCCGCAGGCTTTGAATCCGACTTCGAACGCGCCGAATGGTTGTCGCAGGCGCTGCCGCGCTTCGAGATCGGCGATGCGCAGCGCGTGGAGTGGACGAAGACGCTGAACACGTTCGACAGCGATTTCGAACGTCGACGCACGCTGGAGCGCATGATCGAAGCCGGCCGCCCGCAGGCGAGTGCCGTGACCATCGCACTGCAGTCGGCGCGCGCCATGGACAGCGATTTCGAGCGCCGCAGCCTGCTGGAGAAAGCCGTCGGCAGCGGCATCGCCCTTGCCGATAGCGATTATCTGCAAGTGGTCGATGCGCTGGATTCGGATTTCGAACAGCGCGAAGCTCTGCTTGCTTTGATCAAAAGCGGAATACCCAGCCGCGAACGCAGCGACGCGATTCTGCGCAGCGCACGCGGCATCGAATCCGAATTCGAACGCAGCCAAGTACTCGATGCCTTGGCGGCGAAAATGCCCGACGATGCCGAGCTGATCCGCAGCTACCGCAGTTTGATTCGCGGCATGAGCAACGAAGCCCGCGGCTCGGCGGAACGGGCACTGGATCGGTTCGAGAATGGGTGAGTTCCGCAAGAAGATAGAATCAACGAGGCTATCGCAGTATTTCCCGCAGCAGGAGTCAGTTCAGTCTGTTTTCTGTCGTCGTCCCGGCGAACGCCGGGACCCAGTTCTTGCTCGAGAGATTCGACGACGAGACGACCAGCCTTTGGCTATTGAGATGTGCTTCCGACATTCTCCGGGGTGACGACAAAACACGCATACGATAGTAATGCCACTTCTGTACCCAGCATCAAGATAAGTTCTACGCCTTAATGTCCGCGCGCCATGCGTTAATGCGCACGGCGTTGTCGGCGCAAACCGAACGAAACGCAGCGCTAATCCGTTCATCGCGTGATGCGATTTCCCAAAACTCGATAGCGAGCGATCTCGCTTGCAACCATAGTGCGCGGCGGCTTGCATCAAGGTTGCTATCGTTGGGATTTGGTAGCTCGAATGGCGCTTCCCGCACCAGCCCGCTGACGGCTGGGCGATAGTGCATCGGCAGCATGTCGTATACGGGCGCGAGACGAATGCGTGGGTTGTCCGGTTCGCAGAAAAAGCTGAGATTGCCGAAGTGCATATCGTTGTTGCCGATCAAGCAGCCGAAGGCATCGAGTAGATGGATGCGCTCTAGATCGTCGCGATCGATGAAACCTTGTGTATGCAGCGGTTCCGCGCCGGCTAGCCAACTGCGCTGATCGCTGCCTATATACGCCATATCCAATGCGTCCAATGCGAATACGCCGATGCGCCCGCCCTGCGGCGTGCGGTCGAAGCGTGTGGATTGCAGGAAACGCCATTCGTCAGTATCGAGAATTTCGCTGGGTGCTGCGGCGATGCCGTGTTCTTTTAGTAACCGTAACGCAATCTCTTCGCAGATCAATAAGTCTGCCCAGCGTTGTGCGGTGGGGTTGGCTTCGACGAGGGAGGCAAATTTGACGATGACAGGTTCGACTTTGTCATCGTTATGGAGAATTTGCCAAGTGAATTTTTGTTGCTCTCCACCGGCCGATGACTTTGGCGCCGACGTCTGATCAGCGTATTCCGTATGTTTTTCGAAAGAGACTAGCTTCTGCTCGGGCAGACTTTGACGAACGGCCGCATTTACGGCGTCAAACGTTCCAAGTAGCGACGGTGAGCCTGGAAGTAAGGCGAGATTACCCGGCAAGTCGAGGCCGAACTTTAAGAGGCCGATGAGAATATCGTCCGCTTGCCAAAGAAGAATATTGTCCGGAGCGCCGATTTCCGCGGCGAAGAAGCGTCCTTGTTCCCGCCCTAAATACCCTTGCGGCCGCAACGCCTGCAAAAACCAAGGCAAATCCTCGTACAGTCCTTCCGCGAACTCGCCGTGCATGAACAGCGGCAGTGGTCGCTCAGGCAGCAGCCGCCAGCGATACCGTCCATGCAGGGCTTCGATGCTGCCAAGCATTTCGGACTGACCATCGGCATTGATTCGATACAGCGGCCACGCATGGCCGAGATCGCGCACCTCGCGCCGTAATGCATGGCGGCTCGACCGGCCCTTTCCGATCGTTACTACCGCATTGCCCAGCTTGGCGAGCGCACGCGTGACCGTGGGCGTGCTGACGCCCAGCCGTCGCGCCAATGCCGATGCGCTTTCGGGGCCGTCTCGACGCAGGGCGTCGCGAATGTTTTGGACGATGTCGGCCATGAGTGAGCAGCGTTACGATTTGATGGGCCGATCATGCGTCATTTAATCGATAAAGATCAATGCTTTATAAGGCTTTAGTGCAAATTCATGAAATGATTTTTCAGGCGTAACCAGCGGCCGACTACGACCTAACTGCTTGATCCCAAAAAAGAAACCCGGCAATCGCCGGGTTTCTCCGCATCGGAAGCGACATTCGCCGTGTCGCGTTATGCCGCCTTTGTAGCCTGCACAGGCCCACCATCCCACTTCGCCAACAGTTCCGCCTGCTTCGCCATCGCCTTATGCACATGCGCTTCCTTGACGTGGCCGTAGCCACGAATATGTTCGGGCACGGCGGCGATCTCGGCGGCCAGGGCGACGTTGTCGCGGTTAAGACGCTGCAACAGCGTTTCGATCGTAGTGAAATACGCTTCGATCATACGACGTTCCATCTTGCGCTCTTCGGTCTTGCCGAAGATGTCGAGCGCGCTGCCGCGCAGGAAGCGGAATTTCGCCAACACTTTGAACGCAGTGAACACCCACGGGCCGAATTCTTTTTTCATCAGCCTGCCTTCCGCGTCCTTCTTCGCCAGTAGCGGCGGCGCGAGGTGGAATTTCAATTTGAAATCGCCTTCATACTGTTGCTGCACGCGGCGCTGAAAATCGCCGCTGGTGTAAAGCCGCGCGACTTCGTATTCGTCTTTATAGGCCATCAACTTAAATGCATAGCGGGCGACGGCTTCCGATAGGTCGGTGGAACCGGGCGCCGCTTGTTGTTCGGCCGCGCGCACCTTGGCGACGAAATCGGCATAGCGCTTGGCGTAGACGATGTTTTGGTACTCGCTGAGAAACGAGGTGCGGCGGGCGATGATTTCGTCCAGCGAACGCGACAGGCGCGTATCGTCCATCGGTTGGAACCAGTCGCGGTCGCTGGCGATGGCGGGAACGTGGCGCAGTTCATCGGCGCTGCGCAGTTCGGCGCTTTGCGTATTGAGCCCGGATTCGTGGCCTTCCGATGCCGTCGGCGCCAGCAGGCGCAGCGCGTTCGGCGTACTTTCGGCGGCGGTGGGCGCATTGCGCACGATGCCGGCGGCTTCGACTACCGCGGCGAGGTCGATCGCGGCGAGGCGGCCCCAGGCGAACGCAGTTTTATTCATCTCAATCGCGGCGCCGTTGAGCTCCACCGCGCGCATGATCGCGTCGAAGGAAATCGGCACCAGGCCGCGCTGCCAAGCGTAGCCGAGCATGAACAGATTGGCGGCGATCGCATCGCCCATCAGCGCGGTCGCGATCTGGGTGGCGTCCACCAGTTGCAATGCAGACGCCGGTGCTTCGTGGCCGCCGAGCGCAGCGCGCACGGCGGAAATGATGTCCGCAGCCGGGAACTGCATGTCTGGACGCATCGTGAACGTACCGGGCATCGCTTCGTAGCTGTTGAGCACGACGTTGCTGCGGCCTCCGCGAATCTTCGATAGCGCCCAGTAATCGTTGACGACGACCATATCGCAGCCCAGCACCAAATCCGCTTCGCCCGCAGCGATGCGCACGGCGTGGATGTCGTCGGGCGTTTTCGCGATGCGAATATGGGTGGTGACCGCGCCGCCTTTTTGCGCGAGGCCGGTCTGATCGAGCACAGTCGCGCCCTTGTGCTCCAGGTGCCCAGCCATGCCGAGCAGCGCGCCGATCGTCACCACGCCGGTGCCGCCGACGCCGGTGATCAAAATATTCCAAGGTTTGTCTAGATTGCTCGCGAATGTCGGCATCGGCAGCGAGCGGAGACGATCCGCGGCGCTAGGCCCGCTGTTATCGCGCGCATTGCCTTTCTTAAGTTTGCCGCCGTGCACGGTCACGAAGCTGGGGCAGAAGCCTTCGACGCAGCTGTAGTCTTTATTGCAGTTGCTTTGATCGATCTCGCGCTTGCGGCCGTATTCGGTGTCTTTCGGTAGCACCGAGACGCAGAAGCTCTTCACGCCGCAGTCGCCGCAGCCTTCGCATACGAGGGAATTCACCATCACCCGTTTCTGCGGATCGACGATCTTGCCGCGCTTGCGCCGACGACGTTTTTCGGTGGCGCAGGTTTGATCGTAAATCAGAATGCTGGTGCCTTTCACTTCGCGCAGTTGTTTCTGCACCGCGTCGAGTTCACGGCGATCGTAGAACGCAACGCCGGAGGGGAAGATCGCTTTATCCGACCATTTTTCGATCTCGTCCGAGACCACGACGATGGTCTGCACGCCTTCGCTGCGCATCTGATGCGCGATCTGCGGCACCGAGAGCGTGCCGTCCACCGGCTGGCCGCCGGTCATCGCGACCGCATCGTTGTAAAGAATCTTGTAGGTGATGTTGACGCCGGAGGCGATGGCTTGGCGAATCGCAAGCGAGCCCGAATGGAAATAGGTGCCGTCGCCGAGATTTTGGAAAATGTGTTCGTTATCGGTGAACGCCGCTTGCCCGCACCACGTCACGCCTTCGCCGCCCATGTGGGTGAAGGTGTCGGTATTGCGGTCCATCCACGTCACCATGTAGTGACAGCCGATGCCGCCCTGCGCGCGCGAACCTTCCGGCACTTTGGTCGAAGTGTTGTGCGGGCAGCCGCTGCAGTAATGCGGCACGCGCGGGAAGTTAGCGCGCGGCAGCGCCAGCTCGCTTTCTTTTTCTTCCATCCAGCGCAGCACGTCGCGGATGTGCTCGCTATCGTGAAATTTTTGGATGCGACGCGCGATCACGCCAGCGATGCGCGCGGGCGTGAGTTCGCCGGTGGACGGCAAGATCCATTCGCCATTTTCGTCGTGTTTGCCGACGATCGCGGGGCGACTGTTATCGAGGTTGATGCCGTCGAAATTATAGAACTGCTCTTTCATCTGACTTTCGATGAAGCTGAGCTTTTCTTCCACCACCACGATGTCTTGCAGGCCACGGGCGAAGGCGCGGATGCCCATCGGTTCCAGCGGCCAGGTCATGCCGACTTTGTACACGCGGATGCCCAAGTCGGCGCAGGCGCGATTGTCGAGCCCGAGATATTCGAGCGCTTGCAGTACATCGAGATAACTCTTGCCGGTAGTGACGATGCCGAGCCGCGCATTCGGCGAATCGATCACCACGCGGTCGAGTGTGTTCGCGCGTGCGAACGCTTGCGCCGCTTTCACCGCATAGCGATGCAGGCGCATTTCCTGATCCAGCGGCGGATCGGGCCAGCGGATATTCAAACCACCCGGCGGGATCTCGAAATCGCTCGGCGTGATGATGTTCAACGCCAGCGGATTGACATCGACCGAAGCCGACGATTCGACGGTTTCGGCGATCGTCTTGAAACCGACCCAGCGCCCGGTGTAACGCGACATCGCGAAACCGATCATGCCCATGTCGAGGATGTCTTGTACGCCGGCCGGGTTCAGCACCGGCATCATCGCCGACTGGAATTCGCCTTCGCTGCCGTGGGGCAGTGTGGAACTGCGGCAGGCGTGGTCGTCGGCGGCCAGCGCCAATACGCCGCCATGGCGGGACGTGCCTGCGGCGTTGGCGTGCTTGAACACGTCGCCGCAGCGGTCAACGCCCGGCCCCTTGCCGTACCACATGCCGAACACGCCTTCGACTTTAGCGCCCGGGAACAAATTGGTTTGCTGGGTACCCCAGACCATCGTCGCGCCGAGGTCTTCGTTCAACCCCGGGGTGAACTTCACGCCCGCAGCTTCGAGATGCTTCTTGGCTTTCCACAATTCCAGATCAAAGCCGCCCAGCGGGCTGCCGCGATAGCCGCTGACGAAGCCGGCGGTGTTCAGGCCGGCGGCTTGGTCGCGCAGGCGCTGCATCAACGGCAGGCGCACCAGCGCCTGAACGCCTGACAGATAGATTCGACCCTTGGTCTGGGTGAATTTGTGGTCCAGGGTGTAGTCGTGGTCGACAATGGCCGGCATCGTCTGGTGGGTCGAAGTGGTCATGGAGCATCCCTGGCGAGCTGCGGCGCGGCGCTGATGCCCATGTTGGGGGCCAGTGCCGGCGGGGCGAAGATGAAAGAGGAGAAGAGCGAAGTGCAAAGACTCGAAATTCTAGCAGGGACGCGGGCTTAGGCGGCGGCGCAGGCATTGACCGGCCGTAGAGGTCGTTTCAGGCGGTCGGTGCGGGGATTGCCGCTAGGCGCTAAGGGTCGCTCTGTGACCACGCTAGGTCACATCGGCGCTGGTAAATGTTGACGTAAAGCACCAAACTGTGACTTGATGCACAGACGGTTCGAGGGAAAAACCAGAACGTTATGTGCAAGAAAAAACGATTTAAAACAATGAGATAGCCCGTTGTTGTGAGCTTTCTTTGGAAGTTCTGGCGCGAAAATTGCTTTTACCCCATTGGTGCGTCGCTTGAGGATGTTTGTCCGTAGGTGCGACTACCGCCTGATCTCCGAGTGAAGTAGGAGGCCGGGCGTTTTGTGTGGCACCTGCTGCGATGCGGGTGGTTTGTGCGAGTCGTTGTATTGAGTCGCGACCTGGGGATGGGAAGCCGGGGCGCGGAAACTGGGGATTCAGGCCGTGTCACTACTGCTCCGATACGGCCCTGGGAGAGTTCTGTGCTAGCTAAAAAGACCAGCATTGCCGTCAACCTGCGCCGCGCGCTTGCAGCATCCATCGTGATGCTCGCCGCCTTGATCGCCAGTCCGACGGTCTTCTCCCAAAATGCGGTCAATACCGCGACGGTGACTGCGCCAGCGACGGTGACCGATCCCACGCCGGGCAATAACACCGCGACCGATACCGACCCGATCGTTCGCGCCTCCAATCTCAGTCTTACCAAGACCGCCAGCCCGTCCCCGGTGGCCGTCGGCCAAGTACTCACCTACACCCTGACCGTCAGCAATGCTGGCCCCAGCGCGATTCTCGCGAGCGGCACTCTGAGCATTGTCGAATCGCTGCCCGCAGGGCTGACCGGTTGCTCCTTCACGCCCTCCGCAGGCACCTTCACGGTCGGCACCATCGCTTCGGGCGCAACCGGTACCGGTACATGGACCGGCGTCGCGATCGCATCGGGCGGCAATGCCACCCTCACCATCGCCTGTACGGTCAGCAGCGCGGCCGCTGCCAGCATCACGAATACGGCAACTGTCATTCCGCCCACCGGCACCACAGATCCCGATTGCTCGGGCTCCCCCGTCGCCTGCGTCGGCGATAACACCGGCACCGTCACCACGCCCGTAAACCGCCCGCAGCTGACGCTGGTGAAGACGGCGAGCGCGGCGAGCTTCTTGGTGGGCGTGCCGGCGAGTTACACGCTGACGCTGACGAACAGCGGCACGGCGGCAACCACGGCATCGAGCGTCATCACTGACGTGCTTCCGGCCGGTTTGACCATCGGCACCTTGCCGGCGAACTGCTCGGCGGTAAGCCAGACGGTGACCTGTACGGTCGCGAGCCTCGCGGCGGGCGTGAGCACGAGTTTTGTGATTCCGGTGACGCCGACGGTGGCAGCGATCCCGAGCGTGACCAACAACGCGACGGTGAGCGGCGGCGGCGATCCGACGTGTCCGGCAGCGGGCCGTTGTGCAAGCACGGTCACAACGCCAGTCACCAGCGTGGTTATCGACGCGGTCAACGATAGCGGCATCGTCGCGAACGGCGCGACTGGCGGCGTGGCAGTCCCCAATGTGTTGGTCAACGACACGCTAAATGGCGCCCCGGCAACGTTGGCGACGGTGGTGATCACCCAGGTGAGCACGACAGATCCGAACGTGACCATCAATCCGGCGACGGGTGCGGTGAGCGTGGCGCCGGGTACAGCGGCGGGCACGTACACCTTGGTGTATCGAATCTGTGAGATCGGGAATCCGACGAATTGCGATACCGCGACCGTGACGGTCACGGTCACGGTTGGCGCTGCACCGATCGTGGCCGAAGACGACACCAACGCCGCACCCATCAACGGCGCGACTGGCGGCGTGGCCTACCCGAGCGTGTTGAACAACAACGGCAACGGCCCGGACACCTTGAACGGTGCCCCGGCGACGCTGACGACGGT
>JANMGT010000003.1:0-80104 GCA_031374725.1 Lysobacteraceae bacterium
CACAGCGGTGAGAAGGTGGCGCGCAGCGCCGGATGAGGGGCGAAGACAGCATGAGGGGTAGGCCGCCGTGATGCGTTGCGAAGAGCGCCCCTCACCCGGCCTTCGGCCACCCTCTCCCCGCGCTACGCACGGGGAGAGGGAACGAGGCTTCAAAGAACGAGGCTTCAAAGAACGCGGCTTCAAAGAACGCGGCTTCAAAGAACGCGGCTTCAAAGAACGCGGCTTCAAAGAACGCGGCTTCAAAGAACGTGCTCATCATTTTTGAAGCACTACACTAGATCGCATTCACCAATATCGCTTCGTAACGGCAATGACGCCATCGCGCGCCATCGCGATGGGCTCACACCGCGATGCGAAATTCGCGCAGGCGTTCGTACAGCGGCCGACACGCTTCCGCGACAGCGGCTGCATCTCCTAGAAGCTTGTTTTCGCGCGCGCGCCAAGGCTCGAAACCCGTGGAGGCCCACACCGCGTCGTACCAATACGGCGCCCAGACGCCATCGCTGTCGCGCGGCCCGGCTGGCCACGACAGCATCCGCGGCGTGTACGCAATGCCAAGCCTCGCGCACAGCGCACGCAGGTGCGCGTCTGGCGCGCGCAAAAAATCGCCGGCATCGATCACCGCAGGCGCTTCACCCGTGCGCTCGCGAAGCGATTGGAACAACTGCCATTGCTGCGGCAAGCCAATGTCCTCTGGCGTCACCGTCGCTCGCGATTTGAGGTACGACGCCACGACTTCGGCCGGATCGCGAATCAGAAACACATTACGCAGACCGAAGACCCAATCGATCGCCATCGCCGGCAGCAGGTGATGGCTCATATGTTTCTGATACCAAATCGCTGCGCGATCGGGTGCCGGGCCTAGCAGATCGGCAACGACGCGGCGCCAGTCGGTTTCGCCTGCGGCGATCACCTCATCGCGACCCGGATGATCCAAACCCGTTGCCGACAAGTACGCTGCGTACAGAGGTTCGTCGCTCACCGCGCAGTCTTCGCGGTGTTCCCAGGCGCGCATCATCGCCGTCGAGATATTGCGCGGCCCGCTCCACATCGCGATTCGTATGGGCTCGGCTTGTACGGTTTCGGTGGTACTCATGCCAAACGCATCCCCGCGCGGAACGCCACATCGCGCGCGATCAGATCGCGATACAGCGCTTGCAGACGTGCGGTCATCGCGCCGGGCAGGGCGGCGCTGCTCCCGATCGCACCGCCGATCGCACCGCCGATGGTTCTGCCGTCGATCTCGCGCACCGGCGCAAGTCCCGCGAAGGTGCCGGTGGTGAAGGCTTCGTCGGCGGAATAGACCTGGGTTAAGCTGAAATTCTTCTCGAAACAGGGAATGCCGGCTTCGCGGCATGCGCGCAGCACGTTGGCGCGGGTAATGCCGCCGAGGCAATAGTCGCCGGTCGAGGTCCACACTTCGCCGCGGCGCACGATGAAGAAATGCGTGGAATTGCAGGTCGCCACGAAGCCGTGCGGGTCGAGCATCAGCGCTTCGTCGGCGCCGGCCGCGGTGGCTTGGATGCAGGCGGTGATGCAATTGAGTTTGCTGTGGCTGTTGAGTTTCGGGTCTTGCACATCGGGGTAGCCGCGCCGCACGTGCACCGTGAACAGCCGCAGCCCCTGCGCCAGCGTTTCGGGTTTAGCGGTTTTGTACTCGGGAATGATCACGACTGTCGCTGGGCCGATCGTCGCGCGCGGATCTTGATACGGCGTGCGCTTCACCCCGCGCGACACCATCAACCGCAGATGCACGCCGTCGCGCATGCCGTTCGCATCGAGCGTGTCGTAAATCGCACGCATCAGTTGCGCACGATCCATGCCGATGTCCAGCGCGATCGCCTTCGCGCCCTCATACAACCGATCGAGGTGTTCATCGAGGAAGACCGGGTGGCCGTCGATCACCCGCAGCCCTTCCCAAACGCCGTCGCCGAGCACGAAGCCGCTGTCGAATACCGAGACCGTCGCCTCTGCCCGCGGCTTCAGCGCGCCGTTGATCCAAATCCGGATGTCCGTATTGCGCGGGTCGTCGTGGAAATCGTGGATGCTCTGGGTCATCGCTCGCCTTTGCCTGTAGCTTCCGTCGTCGAACGCTGAGTGTAGTGCGCGAGGCTTCCGCTGTGGCGTGGGCGATCTCCGCCTGCATGCGGCGCTGCGAGGGTAGAAAACGCTCGCTGCGTTGACTTTCGAGCGCTTGGCGCCTAACTTTGCGCCATTCGCGAACAACCTAAGGTGGCCCCGGGAAACCGGCGCCGAGTGTGCGACATGAGCACTAGCACCACCCGCTGATCACGCACCCAAGGCCCGCAGCACCGCGACAGCGCCTTCGGGGCGCTTTTTTCTTGCCTCCCACCCTTGCGCATTTCGCGCGATCGCCCCTCTTTCCGCATGCGGGGGTAGCTGCCCGAAGGGCGGGTCGGCGGCGTTCTACGAACCGCAAGCTATTGTTTCCACAACGAAACCTCATGATCGCTATTACCCTCCCCGACGGCAGCCGCCGTGAATTCGACCATCCGGTATCGGTCCTCGATATCGCTCTTTCCATCGGCCCGGGGCTCGCTAAGGCGGCGCTGGCCGGCAAGGTCGACGGCCAACTCGTCGATGCCAGTTATCGCATTGAGCGCGATGCCGTTCTGGAAATCGTCACCGACAAGCACCCCGACGCATTGGAGATCCTGCGGCATTCCACCGCGCATTTGCTCGCCCAGGCGGTGCAGCGCTTGTTTCCCGGCGCCCAGGTCACGATCGGTCCGGTGATCGACAACGGCTTCTATTACGACTTCGCCTACGAACGCCCGTTCACCCCCGAAGACCTGCCGGCGATCGAAGCCGAAATGCAGAAGATCGCCAAGGAAGCCCATCCGGTCAGCCGCAGCGTCAGATCGCGCGACGACGCCGTCGCCTTCTTCAAAGGCATGGGCGAGGCCTATAAAGCCGAGATCATTCAGAGCATCCCCGCCGATCAGGATCTCTCGCTGTATTCGCAGGGCGAATTCACCGACCTCTGCCGCGGCCCGCATGTGCCGGCCACCGACAAACTGCGCGCGTTCAAGCTGATGAAGGTCGCGGGCGCATATTGGCGCGGCGACTCGAACAATCAGATGCTCAGCCGCATCTACGGCACGGCATGGCTGAACGACAAAGACCTCAAAGCTTATTTGACGCAGTTGGAAGAAGCCGAGAAACGCGATCACCGCAAAATCGCGAAAGCGCAGGATCTGTTCCATTTGCAGGAAGAAGGCCCGGGCCTGATTTTCTGGCACCCCAAGGGCTGGGCGATCTGGCAGGTGGTCGAGCAGTACATGCGCAAAGTCTATCGCGATAGCGGCTATCAGGAAGTGCGCTGCCCGCAGATCCTCGACGTAACCTTGTGGCAGAAATCAGGCCATTGGGACAACTACAAAGACAATATGTTCTTCACCGAATCGGAAAAACGCACCTACGCGCTGAAGCCGATGAACTGCCCGGGTCACATCCAAGTCTTTAACCAGGGCCTGCACAGCTACCGTGACCTGCCAATGCGCTACGGCGAATTCGGCGCCTGCCACCGCAACGAGCCCTCCGGCGCGCTGCACGGCATCCTGCGCGTGCGCGGCTTCACCCAGGACGATGGTCATATCTTCTGCACCGAGGCTCAGATCGAGTCCGAAGTCCGCGCCTTCCACGAGCAGGCGCTGTCGGTCTACACCGAGTTCGGCTTCACTGGCGCGTCTAACGACCAAGTCCAGATCAAGATCGCGCTGCGTCCCGAGTCCCGCCTTGGCGACGACGCCACCTGGGACAAGGCCGAGGATGCACTGCGCAATGCGCTACGCGCCGCCGGCGTGGCCTGGCAAGAACTGCCGGGCGAGGGCGCGTTCTACGGCCCCAAGATCGAGTATCACCTCAAAGATGCCATCGGCCGGACCTGGCAGTTGGGCACGATGCAGGTCGATTTCATGATGCCGGGCCGCCTCGGCGCCGAGTACGTGGACGAGCACAGCCAGCGCCGCCATCCGGTCATGCTGCACCGGGCCATCGTCGGCTCGATGGAGCGGTTTATCGGCATTTTGATCGAGCATCACGCCGGCCATTTCCCGGCTTGGCTGGCCCCAATCCAGGCCGTTGTGATGAATATCACCGATGCGCAGGGCGAATATGTCGAGCACGTTCGGAAAAGCCTTATGAATCAAGGTTTACGGGTTGCGGCGGATTTGCGGAACGAAAAGATCGGTTATAAGATTCGCGAGCACACGCTGCAGCGGGTGCCGTACCTGCTTGTGGTCGGAGACCGCGAAAAGGAAAACGGGGTGGTTGCGGTGCGTACGCGGGCCGGGGAGGATTTGGGCAATATGTCCATCGCCGACTTCGTCGCACGTATCGCCGCCGAGCATGCTCATCACGAGCATGCCCCGCATGGTTCCGCTGCCGCTTAACGCACGACGTACCGGTTGGTGTGCACGCCGCCGGATCATCCCTTTTTGGAGATCGAAACATCAGCACCCCTCAGGATAAGCAGAACCGTAAAAACGGCGAAATCCGCGTTCCGCGGGTTCGCGTGATCGGTAGCGACGGCGAAATGATCGGCGTCCTCTCGCGCGACGACGCCTTGCGCATGGCCGAAGAAGAAGGCCTCGACTTGGTCGAGATCCAGCCCAATGCCGATCCGCCGGTCTGCCGGATAATGGACTTCGGCAAGTTCCGCTTCGAGTTGCAGAAGAAAGCTTCTGCGGCCAAAAAGAAGCAGAAAGTCGTCGAAATCAAGGAAGTTAAATTCCGTCCCGTCACCGATGAAGGCGACTACCTGATCAAACTGCGCAAAATGCGCGAGTTTCTGGAAGAGGGCGACAAGATCAAGGTCAACATCCGCTTCCGCGGACGCGAGATGAGCCACATGGAGCTTGGCCGCGAAATGGCCAACCGCATTGAGGCTGATCTTGGCGAAGACATCGTGATCGAATCCCGACCGCGCCTTGAAGGTCGGCAGATGGTCATGATGATCGCGCCGAAGAAGAAGTAGCGGTAGCGTCGTGTTTCGCTAATCGCCGCTGCAGGAAGGGCGCCGTATGGCGCCCTTTGTCGTTTGAGCAGCGTTATGTATGGCTCTGGGCTGGAGTCGTGTGGCTGCGCAGCTTGGCTTTGCGTGTTGGCTCTGCGCGTTGACTCTTCGTGTTGGCTCTTCATGAATCCGAGCCGTTTCCCAAGTGCCGCGAAGAACTGCCCCGACATCTGTTTGCCGGCGAGAGCCAGTCCAGCAATGGCTGTCTGATGCGCTGGGACCACAGCAGTGGCCACTCCCAGTGCCATACACGCCTGCATGCAAGCGGGAAGCAGGGTGACCTACACCAGCGAAAAGCGACTGCCGAGCGACAGATTTCAGCCTTTCCACGCCTGCAGGTACGCCCGGCGCTGGCTGGTCGATCGTGACGGTGAATCGCTTGTGTTGCTCGGACCCGCTCGCTATGCTCGGGCTCAAAAGGAGACGACGACTATGTCCTCTGTATCCGAAGTTGATGCCGTTGATGCAAAGGAAGTGTTTAACGACCCCCAGGTCGCACCGCTTGCCGAAGCAATTGCCGCAGGAGATCGCGCTCGCGTGCGCGACCTTGCCGATAGCGTCGATCTTTCGAGCTGCGGCGATAAGCGGGTCACGCTGCTGCAGTGGGCGCTACTCAATCAGAACCTCGACGGGTTGAATGCACTGCTCGACGCCGGTGCTGACCCATCCCAGCCGGGCATGGACGGCGACACCGTCGTTCATTATGCGGCGAAGGCCAATGACGCGGCTTATTTGCGAGCGCTGCTGGCGCACGGCGTCGATCCGGATGTAGTGAATGCCAATTCCGGCGCAAGTCCACTGCACGGCGCTTTGAAGGGCGAGCGACTGGAGCAGTTTCGCGCATTGCTGGCTGCGGGTGCGGATCCCGATCTAGCGGATTGTTCCGGCAACACAGCGCTGCATGTCGCTGCTTTGATCAATGAGCCCGAGCGGGTGATCGACCTGCTCAATGCAGGCGCGAGTCCTTTGGCGCGCAACGCCCAGGGCGTTACATTCCAGCGTTATTTGTTCATGACGCGGCTTGAGCTACTTAATGCGGAAACTAGCCACTCATGGGAGGCGGTGTTGGACTGGCTGCATGCCCATCGGATTCCGCTCGACATGCAGAGCACCTGAGTCTATCGCCATGCCGGGCAATGACATCGTGCCGCGCGCGAACAAGCTTCCGTTATCCACCCACGTCATATTTCACTTATCGACCAGATAGGGGCGCACTTATGGAGTACTTCAGAGGTTTTATCACAGGGCGCACGCAAACCCATCAAGCTGAGCAGGTGGAAAGAGAGATTCCATCGATCAAGGCTCCGACCCTCGCCAAGTTGTCCGAGGACGTATACCGTGGCGGAAGTGATGTCGCTGCAATTGATGGCTTCCGTCGGCTGACTCCGGAGGAGTTGACTCACAAGGGTATCGCCCCCGAATCGCTGCATACCAAGAGCGGCATGCACGCCGAGGTATACGGAGACGACCATGGGCGCGCTGTGCTTGCTTACCGCGGTACTGTCAATCCCAGCGTGAGCGTCGTCACTCAGAAGTTCGATGGGGGCACAGGCATCGATCCAGAGATGGACATGTACAACATGCTCAGAGGCGGCCAGCAGGGACTTCGATTCAACGATGTCGCTCAGTCCGCTAGGGATTGGTCGACCAACCTGCGTCAAGGTATGGGCTTGGAAACAGCGCAGCACAACGATGCGGTGGCTTTGGGCAAACAGGTCAATCAGGCGTTCGGCGTGGACAACGTCGCGTTGACCGGCCACTCGAAAGGCGGCGGGGAGGCGCAACTGGTCGGCGCGCTGTTTGGCAATCCGACAGTGACATTCAACTCGGCGGCCCCGCATGACGACACCCTCAAGCGCTTCGGCTTGGATCCAACACGCGTGCGCGAGGACGCGCCCCGCCATATCGATAGCATCATCACAAAAGGTGAGGTGGTGGACCGGTTACAGGGCCAGCAGGTCTCGGCAGTCCCGTTCATCAGGGCATCGATCCTTAGCAGTCAATTCGGTGAATACAGCGACCCCAGCTCGCTGATGGATCGAATGAAACCGGAAGACCTCACGCTCAGGACGCCAACGACCTTGGGCAAACGTTTCGATCTTCAGCCTGAGCCGGGAATGAGCAGTATCTCCTTGCATCTTATGGGCAAAGGCGTGCTTCCTTATTCCAGTCAGATGGATGGCATCGAGGTGATGGCGCCGAAAAAGCCCGCCATAGAGGTCGGTTCGTCTTCCCAGGTTCAATCGCCATCGTTCGGCATGCATGGCTTCTTGAGCAATTTTGGGCTGTATGGACGCTTCGATCAGGCAAGCAAACAGTTGGCCGAGCCAACGCTGTCGGATCAGCGTCATCCGGCGAATGGGCTACATCAACAGGCGTTGGGCCTTGTGCACGAGCAAGGAGTGCAGGGGCGGGACGCCGCACGTTTGGCGGGGGCGCTGACCGTCGAGTCTCAGCGCCAAGGTTTGGAACGTATCGACGCGGTCGCTTTTGGGCCCGGCAAAGTGTTCGCCGTCCAGAATCCACAGTCAGAATGGTCCAAGAGAGCCGATGTCGATCCCGACCAAGCCAAACAGACACCGTTGCGCGAGAGCAGCATCGCGTCCGCGACTTTGGCAAGTGCCCAGACCCAAGTGCAGATCGAACAACCATCAATAAAGCATGAGCACAACCGTAGCTGAGGGTTTCCACACTGCTCCGGCGATGATGAGGGTGGTGAAGGCAAAGGCGCCGCAGGGTGCCTTTCGCTTTTTTGGCTCAAGCACAGCACCTAATGCAGACCTTTGCGGTTGCTGTTGCCGGGTGTAGCATCGTGTAGATCGCCGACCCCAGCGGCGCTGGGTTCTGACCCGAAGGACTCGCTATGCCCAGGTGTATCGCGCTAGCCCCCTATCTTCTTTTATTGTTTATGATGGGAACATTGAACGTTGATTCAGCTTTCGCGAAGGAGAAGGCAACGATGTCAGCCGCAGCAAAACACGTGGTCGATGTAAACCAAATCTTTCTCGATCCGGCGCTCGCCCGGCTCGCCGATGCTGCAGCGCGCGGCGATCGACGAAAGATCGCTGAACTGGCACCTGGCGTCGATCTCGCCGGCCAAGGCGATGATGGCGTGACTCTGCTGCAGTGGGCACTGCTGAATAAGAGCTCGGGAGGCCTCGAAGCGCTGCTGGAGGCCGGTGCCGATCCGAACCAGCCGGGCCTCGACGGCGACACCGTCGTGCATCTAGCCGCGATGGCCAACGACGACGCCTACCTCACGATACTGCTGGCCAAAGGCGCCAACCCGGACGCCCCGCATGGCGATACCGGCGCCACCCCGCTGCGTTCCGCGCTGATGGGCGAGCGTATCGGGCAATTCCGCGCGTTGCTTGCCGCCGGTGCCGATCCCAATCGTGCCGATCGAATGGGCAATACCCCGCTTCATGTCGCGAGCCAGATCAACGAGCCGGCACGCGCGCTCGAACTGTTGAATGCTGGTGCCGACCCGATGGCCCGTAATCTGCAGGGCGCCACATTTCAGCGTTATTTGTTCATGACCCGGGTGGATCTGCTCAATTCCGAGACGCGACGCGACCGCGAAGCGGTGCAGGCATGGCTGTTGAAACATGGGGTCGCGCTCGAAGTGTCGCGCTGAGCGCGGACGCCGGTAAGTATTCGTAATCTGTCTTCAAACGACTTTTCCAAGCACTTTTTTCCAACGACATTGTCACGACGCCGCAGCGGCCAAGCGCCTAGCGGCGTCATCCTTTCAGACCGGGAGTCATCAGGATGGCTGTGAGAGCAGAACAGACGAACGAAGCTCAGCCCAAGGAGTTCGTGGACCCGCTGAATGGTAGGTCCTACAACCGGACGACATTTGCCGATGAGGTGCGCGGTACAGAGGCTAAGCCCATCGACTTCACGATGGCGAAACTTGCGCAGGATTCGTATCAGTCGCACGTGCCCGGTCGCCCGCCTGTAGACGGCTGGACGGCGCTCAACGACCAGCAACTGCGTCAGGTCGGTATCGACCCGAAGCTGATGAGCGATAAGAAGAGCGGTTTCGATGCGGGGGTCTATACCGATAACGACGGCCGCTACGTCGTCGCCTTCCGCGGTACCGATCAGGGCAAGGATTGGAAGACCAATCTCGGCCAAGGTCTGGGCTTCGAGACCACGCAGTACAACCTCGCGGTGCAGCTCGGTACTCAGGCCAAGGTCGCATTCGGCGACAATGTCGCGTTCGTCGGCCATTCGCTGGGAGGCGGTTTAGCCAGCGCTGCGATGGTGGCGACCGACTCCCCAGGCATGACCTTCAATGCGGCTGGCCTGACCGACAAATCGATGACGCGCCTTGGTTTGGATCCCGCTGCGGTGCGGCAAGAGGTCGAGAACGGCCAGATCCGTAACTACCAAGTCAAAGATGAAATCCTGACCCACGTGCAGGAAAAGGCCATCCCAACGCGTTGGCTGATGGCCGATGCGATTGGTCGCGACATGCCGCTGCCGGATACGAAACCGTTGAACGGGCTTCACAATGTCAATCCGTTCGAGAAGTTGCCGCACCGGGTCGAACTGCACCTTATGGATGCTGTGCTCGAATCCTGGCAGATGAAGCACGGCAACCTGTTGACCGCCACGCAGCCGACACAGGGTCAATCGAACCAGCCCCAATCGAACCAGCTCCAATCGAACCAAAGCTTGCCGAACCAAAGCCAAACCGGCCAAGACCCGCCTTCGCTGCAGGATCGCGCGCATCTCGCCAATCCGCGCTTCGAGACTGCGAACAGCCAATTGGCGCCTAAATTGGAGACGCTCGGCTTGACCACGGATCAGGCGAGGGTGGTGTCGGCGGACCTGACGCTTCAGACGTTGCGCGATGGCGTTACACCGTCGCGGTTCGAAATCGGTAAGGATCAGCAGCGCGCGTTCGCGATTCCTGAAGGCGAGACCAAGCCCTACAGCCAAGTCGTTATCAACGAGAGCAAGGAAAAGTCGCTTCCTGAGATTAGCCGCGAGTCGCAGACTCTGGTTGCGTCGAACCCCGCGTTGGTCGCGACCAACGATGGTCAAACGCGCACTACACCGACTCAGGCCGCAACCGATCAGGCCAATCCAGAGATCGGCGCTTTAGCGGCCGGTCGCGGCGGCCGCTAATCGCCGTTGTCGCTTGACGTATCGACCACCGCCTCGTCGCGTTCAAGGCGTCCTGGCGTGAGCTGAGCGCAACAGCCTGATTTGCAAGGCCTATCCCGCTCGGGCATAATACGCGGCTCGGTTCGCCGGGGCTGCGCGCGTAGCGCACAGCGGTATATTGCAGTGAGCTATCAGAATAATTCTTTTGGACCCGTCGCTGTTAGGGTGAAACATCATCCGAATCAACGACCTACAACCGGCAGGGCAGGACGGAAAGCGTGGCTTCGCCACCGCCTAGGCCAGTACTCGAACAGACCCATAGGACAACACCAATGCCCAAGATTAAGACCAATCGGGCGGCGGCCAAGCGCTTCCGGAAGACTGCTTCCGGTAAATACAAGTGCGGCCACGCCAACAAGAGCCACATCCTCACCAAGAAAGCGACGAAGCGGAAGCGCAACCTGAGGCAGACGAACCACGTTCGCGCCGAAGACGCAGGCCGTCTCGACCGCATGCTTCCGTATTTGTGAGGAGATTGAACAATGGCTAGAGTTAAACGTGGTGTTACGGCGCGTCGCCGTCACAAAAAAATCCTGAAGCAAGCGAAGGGCTATTACAACGCCCGCCGCAAAGTCTTCCGCGTCGCCAAGCAGGCCGTCACCAAAGCCCTTCAGTACGCCTACATCGGCCGTAAGCAGAAGAAGCGCAATTTCCGCAGCCTGTGGATCGCGCGTATCAACGCCGCTTCGCGTGCGAACGGCATGAGCTATAGCCGCTTCATCAACGGCCTGCTCAAAGCCGGTATCACCCTGGACCGCAAAGTGCTGGCCGATATCGCCGTGCATGACGCCAAGTCCTTTACCGTGCTGGTCGAAAAGGCGCAGAGCGCACTCGCGGCATAAGGCACGAGGGGTTCCCCGCATCGCTCGCGCAGCCTGCGGACGATGCTCGGAGAAATCAACGCACTATGCATGGGGAAGGGCGCAAGTCCTTCCCCATGTTCGTTTTGGACTCCACGAATGAGTCGGACATGAGCGATATCGAACAACTCTCGACGCAGGCGCAAGCGGACATCGCAGGTGCCTCGACGCCCGATGCGCTGGAATCGCTGCGCGTCGCCCTGCTCGGTAAGAGCGGCAGCGTCACTGCGCAACTTAAATCACTCGGCGCGTTGCCGGCAGATCAGCGCAAAGCTGCGGGCGAAGCGATCAATCGCGTCCGCGATGCGATCGGCGATGCGCTCGCTGCGCGCAAAATCGAACTCGACGACGCGGTGCTCGCCGCGCGTTTAGCGAGCGAACGCATTGACGTGACCTTGCCCGGTCGCGGCGGCGCGCACGGCGGCCTGCACCCGGTCACGCGCACGCTGGAGCGCATCGCTGAGATCTTCGGCCGCCTCGGCTACGAACTGGCCGACGGCCCGGAAATCGAAGACGACTGGCACAACTTCGAAGCGCTGAACTTCCCGCCGCACCATCCAGCGCGCGCGATGCACGACACCTTTTATTTTCCGCCTGACCGTCAGGGCGAAGCACGTCTGTTGCGTACGCATACCTCAGGCGTGCAGGTGCGTTACATGCTCGATGCGGTCGCCGCAGGCGGTAGCAGGCCGATGCGCATGATCGCCGCTGGCAAGGTCTATCGCAGCGATAGCGATCAAACTCACACGCCGATGTTCCATCAGGTCGAAGGTTTGCTGGTGGACGAACATGCGAGTTTCGCCGATCTCAAAGGCACCCTTGCCGAATTCGTGCGCGCGTTTTTCGAGCGCGATTTCGAGATGCGCTTCCGCCCCAGCTATTTCCCCTTCACCGAGCCATCGGCCGAAGTGGATATCGCGTGGCAGCAGCCCGATGGTTCGATGAAATGGCTGGAAGTGCTGGGCTGCGGCATGGTGCATCCGAACGTGCTGCGCGCCGTCGGCATCGACCCGGAGCGCTACACCGGTTTCGCCTTCGGCCTCGGTGTGGAACGCTTCACGATGCTGCGTTACGGCGTGGGCGATCTACGCGATTTTTTCGAAAACGATGTGCGGTTTTTAAAACAGTTCGCGTAGGGCGTGCCCAGGCCCGCCATTGCGACACACCCGTTCGCGTCGAAAACGATGATCGAATCAGGTTTCGATCTTTGCCGAAGCGTTCGATAAATTTGAATGGCGTGCCCAGGCCCGCCGTCCCGGTGGCTCTTTACAGCGGGCAACTAACGAAGCGGTTTCGATGATTGCCGATGCTCCTGAAAAATCATAACGGCGGGCCAGGGCCCGCCCTACGGTGAAACGATGAAATTTTCCGAAAACTGGCTGCGCCAACACGTCAAGACCGACGCGTCGCGCGACACGCTAGCAGCGACGCTCACCGCGATCGGTCTTGAAGTTGAAGACATGACCGTGCTCGGCGCAGCGCTTGATGGTGTCGTCGTCGCGCGCATCGTCGAATGCGCCAAGCATCCGGAAGCCGATCGCCTGCAGGTGTGTCAAGTCGATGCCGGGCAGGGTGCGCATGCCCCGAATGGATTGCTGCAAATCGTGTGCGGCGCGCCGAATGCGCGCCCCGGTTTGCTTGCGCCGCTCGCGATGATTGGTACAACAGTCGGCACGCTCACGATCAAAGCCGCGAAGCTGCGCAACGTCGAATCCAACGGCATGTTGTGCTCTGCCAAGGAACTCGGCATCGATGCCGATGCGTCGGGCTTGCTGGAACTGCCGGCCGATGCGCCACTTGGCATGCCGCTCGCCGAGTACCTCGGTTTGCCCGATGCGGCGATCGAACTGAAACTCACGCCGAATCGCGCCGATTGTTTCGGCGTGCGCGGCATCGCCTTCGATGTGGCTGCTGCGCTCGGTAGTGAAGTCGAACCGCTCGACGCTGCGCCGGTGCCGGCGCAGAGCGATGCAGTGCTCGCGGTCGAATTAGATGCGGGCGAAAAAGTGCCGCGTTTCATCGGTCGCGTGATCGACGATGTCGATGCGAACGTGCCGACGCCGCTGTGGATGGCCGAGCGGCTGCGTCGCAGCGGCGTGCGCCCGATCAGCTTCCTCGTGGACGTCACCCAATACGTGATGCTGGAACTCGGCCAGCCCATGCACGCGTTCGATAAGGACACGCTGGTGTCGCCGGTGGTCGTGCGTCATGCGCGCGCAGGCGAAGAAACGACGTTGCTCGACGGCCGCACGGTTGCGTTAGACGAGGATTTCCTCGTCGTCTCCGACAGCCGCGGCGGCAAAGCGGCGCGTACCGTTGCGCTCGGCGGCATCATGGGCGGCCACGACACGCGCGTGACCGATACGACGCGCCACATTTTTCTTGAAGCCGCGCATTGGATTCCGTCGGCGATCGTCGGGCGCAGTCGCAAACTCGGCCTGCATACCGACGCCGGCCATCGCTTTGAGCGCGGCGTCGATCCTGAGCTGCCGCGCATCGCGGTCGAATACGCGACCAAACTGATCCTCGATACCGCTGGCGGCGTGCCGGGCCCGGTGATCGAAGCCGTACGCGAAGCCGACCTGCCCAAACCGCAGACGATCCGGCTGCGCCGCGAGCGCTTGGCCCGCGTGCTCGGCGTGCGCGTGGCCGACTCCGAAGTCGAACGGATCCTGCGCGCGCTAGAGCTGGGCGTCGAGGTCGATGCCGACGGCTGGACCGTCGTCGCGCCGACCCGCCGCTTCGATCTGGCGATTGAAGAGGATTTGATCGAGGAGATCGCGCGCATTCATGGCTACGACGCGATTCCGACAACATTGCCTGGCAGTGCGGCGCGTTTGGTGTCACCGACCGAGTCGCTGGTGAGCGAGAGCGATCTGCGCCGACGCATGACCGCGCGCGATTATCTGGAAGCGATCAATTACGCCTTCGTCGAAGGCGAGCTGCTCGCGACTTGGCAAGCGGATGCGGGCGCCGTGCCGCTGGCCAATCCGCTGAGCGCCGAACTGAGCACCATGCGCACGATGCTGCTGCCCGGGCTGGTCTCGGCGCTCGCCCGCAACGCTGCGCGCCAGCAGTCGCGGCTGCGCTTGTTTGAACTGGGCAAGGTGTTCGCCGCCACCGACGCAGCGCCGCTGGAAACCCGGCGCATCGCGGCGGTGGCCTGCGGCGCGGCCCAGGCCGAGCAGTGGGGTCTTGCCGAGCGCGCGATCGATTTCCACGATCTCAAAGGCGACCTGGACAGTCTCGCCGCCGCGTCCGGCGCGATCCTCGAATACAGAGCCTCGCACGCAGCCTGGGGGCATCCCGGCCGCTCGGCCGATGTCTACCGTGCTGATGAACAAGGCGTGGAGACCCGGATCGGCTGGATTGGCGAGCTACACCCGCGGTTGCAGCGCGCGCTTGGCTTGGATATCGCAGCGGTCGGCTTCGAGGTCGATCTGGCGCCCTTGCAGCGGCGCGAGCTACCGCGCGCCGCTGGGCTCAGCCGTTTTCCGTCCGTCCGCCGGGATCTCGCGTTCGTCGTCGCGGAAACGGTGCCTTGGGCGGCCCTGGAAGCCTCAGTCAGGCGGGCCGCCGGCCCGTCGTTGCAGGACTTGCGCCTGTTCGACCGCTACGTCGGCAAGGGGGTCGAAAGCGGATGCAAGAGCCTCGCTATGGGCTTGATTCTGCAAGAAGAATCGCGCACTCTGACCGACCGCGAAGTCGATCAAGCGGTGGCTGCGGTCGTGACCGCGCTGCGTGGGGAGCACGGCGCTGAAATCAGGTCGTGAAGGGGGGCTCGGTCGGTTCGATCGACGGGGCCCCGCCGTAATCTGGGTACGTTTTGGGGGAAACGGATGGCATTGACCAAGGCAGAGATGGCCGAACGCTTGTTCGACGATGTCGGGCTGAACAAGCGCGAGGCGAAGGAATTCGTCGACGCATTCTTCGACGTGCTGCGTGAGGCATTGGAGCAAGGCCGTCAGGTCAAACTGTCTGGGTTCGGCAATTTCGACCTGCGTCGAAAAAACCAGCGCCCTGGCCGCAACCCCAAGACCGGTGAGGAAATTCCGATTTCCGCACGCACCGTGGTGACCTTCCGTCCCGGCCAAAAGCTAAAGGAACGGGTCGAGGCCTACGCGGGGGCATCAGGCGATGCTTGATCCCGGCAGTAACCGTGAACTCCCGCCCATCCCAGCGAAGCGCTACTTCACCATCGGCGAAGTCAGCGAGCTGTGCGACGTTAAACCGCATGTGCTGCGCTACTGGGAAACCGAATTTCCTAGCCTCAAACCGGTCAAACGCCGCGGCAATCGTCGCTACTACCAGCGCCATGACGTGCTGATGGTGCGCCAAATCCGCAGCTTGCTCTACGAACAGGGCTACACCATCGGCGGCGCGCGTTTGCGTCTCGAAGGCGACGGCGCCAAGCAAGATTCGGCAATTTCTTCGCAGGTGATTCGTCAAGTTCGCATGGAGCTGGAAGAAGTTCTGCAACTGCTCAAACGCTGAAATACAGCGCGCGCTGAAATACAGCGCGGCTCACAGCATGTGTCGCTGCAAGCAGCCAGGCTGTGGCATGCATCGCCGTCATGACCATCGGATGGGGCTAGCATGATGACTCGACGCTGCCACGCCTACCGTTCGTATCGCCATGCCGTCGTTGGATCGCAGTCCGCAGCGGGAACGGGTACAATCATCGACCTACTCGGGGTATAGCGCAGCCTGGTAGCGCACCAGTCTGGGGGACTGGTGGTCGTCGGTTCGAATCCGGCTACCCCGACCAATACATGACGGCAAACCCTCTCTGCCGTATTCCGAAAACCCCGCATTTTTGCGGGTTTTTCGCGTTTTAGCTGTGGACTTCAGTACTACGCCCTAGTGCCCGGTTTGGCGAAAAATTCGCCACAATTCGCTCTCTGTTCTCCGTCCCTGTGGACTTCTTGATTGTCAAGTCCACACGATGATTTTCGTATTTTCTTTCAGATCAACATGTTACGTGTGGTCTCGGGAGAGCGGTTTTTCGCGATCAATGCCTACTCAGCGCTATGTGAACGCATTGGTGATTGCGATAGCAGAACCGTAATTCATCGAAATGCGTTCCGTGGAATAGAACGATCATCAAGGCACGTTCGACATTATCCCCGGACGCGCGTTGACAAGCCCCGGTGCCTGTTTGCTCCAAATGCACTGGCCGACGCTGTTATTCTGACCCCCATGTCGCCCCAGCTGAGGGCGGCCAGGTCACATGGGCGCAGGATCGATGTCGAGAGAGAGTCAGAAGGAAAAGTTCATCGCCACCCTCGAAGGCTTGGGTGGCTCGGCAGGCAACATGAAGCTGCAAGAAGCGCTGGGCTGGGCAGATTCGACGTATGTGAGCATCAAGACCGCGCTGATCGAAGACGACAAGATTGTGCCTGGCCGCGGCCGTGGCGGGTCGGTCGCACTGCAGGAGGAACGGCGCAAGCCCCGCGCCGCGCGAGCGGCCCCGCACGTCCCGCGCCCGGCGCGCGGGGGCAAGACAGACACAATGACGACCCGTTTCATCCCCGTGACAGGCTCGGAACGCATCGGCGCAGCAAAGGCACAAACCACCGCCCGCCCACAGCCCTCGCCAGCCCTCGCCATCCCCAACCCGGGCGAGTCCCAGCTTGGCTTCGAGGCAGATTTGTTCAAAACCGCCGACAAACTGCGCGGCACGATGGAGCCGTCAGACTACAAGCACATCGTACTTGGCCTGATCTTCCTCAAGCACATCTCCGACAGCTTCGAGACCCGGCATGCGGAACTACTCGCCAAGTATCCGGAAGATGCCGAAGACCCCGATCAATACGCGCAGGACAACATCTTCTGGGTGCCCAAGGAAGCGCGCTGGTCGTATCTGCAGGCCAACGCGAAACAGTCGGGCATCGGCCGGTTGATCGACGATGCCATGTTGAAGATCGAAAGCCGCAACGATTCGCTCAAAGGTGTGCTGCCGAAGGACTACGGCCGCCCTGCGCTCAATCCGGTCACGTTGGGCGAGCTGATCGACCTGATGTCCAACATCCCGCTCAGGCGCGAGAAAAACGATTCACGCGACGTACTCGGCCGCGTCTACGAATACTTCCTCAGCCAGTTCGCCGGCTCCGAGGGCAAGCGCGGCGGCGAGTTCTACACCCCGCGTTCGGTCGTGCGGGTGATGGTCGAAATGCTCGAACCTTACAAAGGTCGCGTCTACGACCCCTGCTGCGGTTCTGGCGGTATGTTCGTGCAGTCCGAGAAGTTCATGGAACATCACGGCGGCCGAATCGGCGACATCGTGGTGTATGGCCAGGAGTCCAATCACACCACCTGGCGGCTTTGCCGCATGAACCTCGCGGTGCGCGGCATCGACTCGGACATCCAGTGGAACAGCGAAGGCAGCTTCCATAAAGATGCGCATCGCGACCTCAAGGCGCACTTCATCCTCGCAAATCCGCCGTTCAATATTTCTGACTGGGGCGGTGACCGCCTGCGCGACGACCCGCGCTGGGCGTACGGCGTGCCGCCCGCCGGCAATGCCAACTTTGCATGGGTGCAGCACATCGTGCATCACCTCGCACCCACCGGCGTGGCCGGTGTGGTGCTGGCCAACGGTTCTATGTCCTCCACCCAGAACAATGAAGGCGCGATCCGCAAGGCCCTGATCGAAGGCATCGACGGCACGCCCGGCGTGGTCGATTGCATGATCGCCCTGCCCGGTCAGTTGTTTTATTCCACGCAGATTCCGGTGTGCCTGTGGTTTCTGGCCCGCGACCGCAGCAACGGTATCGCCCGCGACATCAAGCTGCGCGACCGCCGCGACCAGATTCTGTTTATTGATGCGCGCAAGCTCGGCTTCATGGTCGATCGCACGCGCAAGGAGTTGACCGATGCCGACATCGAACGCATCGCCAACACCTACCACGCCTGGCGCGGCGAGACCGATGCCGGCAACTACCAGGACATCCCCGGCTTCTGCAAATCGGCCACGCTCGACGAGGTACGTGCGCAGGACCACGTGCTCACGCCGGGCCGCTATGTCGGCACCGAAGCGGTGGAAGAAGACGATACCCCCTTCCCGGAACGCTTCGCCGCGCTGCGCGCCAAGCTCGAAACCCAGTTCACCGAATCCGACCGCCTGACTGCACTGATCCGCGAACGCCTGGCGGCGCTGGTGCCATGACCGCACACTTCGGCACGGGCAAGGGGGCCGACCGATGACCGCACGCAAACGTCCACCTGCCCAGGCAAAGACGGCGGCTGTCGCTGCAGTTGTACCTGTCACGGCGCCCGTCTCTGCGTCCGCGCCAGACGAACAGACGCTCTACACCGAACTGCATGCTCTGATCGAACGCAGCCGGCAGCGCCTCGCCGGTGCCGTCAACGCCGAATTGACTCAACTGTATTGGGCCATCGGTGCGCGCCTGCATCGCGACGTGTTGGGCGGTGAGCGCGCGCGCTATGGCGATCAGTTGGTCGCACGTTTGGGCACACAGCTTGCAAACGCATTCGGCCGCGGGTTCGAGACCAAGAACCTGCGGCGGATGGTCCAGTTCGCACAGGCGTTCCCCGATACCGCGATTGTCGCGACACTGTCGCGACAATTGAGCTGGAGCCACGTGGTCAGCCTGTTGCCGCTGAAATCCAGCGAAGCACAGCAGTTTTACGCCCACCGCAGCGCCGAGGAACGCTGGAGCGTGCGCGAATTGCGTCAGCAGATCGAGCGCAAGGCCTACGAGCGCACCGCGCTGGCAGGCACGCAGGCGGCGGCGCCCGCACAGACCCTGCCTGCGGCCGACGCGCCGCCGAACGCTGCGCTTGTGTTCAAAGACCCGTATTTTCTGGAATTCCTCGGCCTGCCGCCGGGTTACGATGAATCCGATCTGGAAACTGCGATCCTGCGCCAGTTGGAAGCCTTCATCCTGGAACTGGGGCGCGGCTTTGCGTTTGTCGAACGCCAGAAGCGCATGGTCATCGATGGCGACGATTTCTATCTCGACCTGCTGTTCTATCACCGCCGTCTACGCCGCCTGGTCGCGGTGGAACTCAAGCTGGGCCGCTTCAAGGCCGCGCACAAGGGCCAGATGGAGCTGTATCTGAAATGGCTGGACAAATACGAGCGCCAGCCCGGTGAAGAAGCGCCGATCGGCCTGATCCTGTGTGCCGAATCCAGCCGCGAACAAGTGGAGCTTCTGCAGATGCACAAGGACGGTATCACCGTAGCCGAATACTGGACCGAACTGCCGCCCAAGGAGGCGCTGGAGCGGCGCTTGCATTTGGCGTTGGTGGAGGCGAGGGAGAGGATGGTGAGTCGAAGGGTGTTACTGGAAGACAACGAAAATGCATGAAAACTATAAAGGTAGTATTGCGAAACGAACAATAAGGCTTGGCGATTTTTGCGAAAAAATCGGCAGCGGCGCTACGCCTCGCGGCGGCAAAGAGACATATTCAGAAACTGGGCCAATTGCACTGATCCGAAGTCAGAATGTGTATAACGAGGGCTTTACTTTTGATGGCCTTGCCCGCATATCTTGCGATCAGGCAACAGAGCTGCGAAATGTAGAAGTTAAAAAAGACGATGTCCTTTTGAATATCACTGGAGACAGTGTTGCAAGATCATGCCAAGTAGATCCTGAAGCTATACCCGCAAGAGTTAATCAGCATGTGGCAATTATTCGACCTGTCAAAACCAAGATCGATGCGCGCTTTTTAAGATTTTATTTGACGACAAAATCGATGCAGTCAGAAATGCGCGCCCTATCATCTGCGGGCGGAACGCGTAACGCATTGACAAAATCCATGATCGAAAATTTCCGCATTCCAGAGCTGGATATAGAGCATCAAAAATCGATTTCTAGTGTGTTGGGTGCGATTGAAGACAAAATTAGCATCTGCAGAGAAATCTCAGAGACAAGCATGTCGGCAGCATTACTGATATTCAAAGACTGGTTCATCGACTTCGGCCCCACGCGCGCGAAGATGGCAGGGCGGGCGCCTTATCTCTCACCAGCGGCTTGGTCTCTGTTTCCTGACAACTTCGATGGCACGGGAATTCCGCTCGGCTGGAATTTTGTGCCTTTTGAAAGTTTTCTTGATTCATCGCTGGGCGGCGACTGGGGTGACGAAGAAGCCGGATCCGAAAACTCAGAAGCTGTTTATGTGATTCGTGGCACTGACCTTCGCGAGATCTCCAGGGGCGGTATTGGAAAGGTGCCGCTGCGTTACACAAGCCCAAAGAAACTTGATGCCAGAAAACTCCAAGATATGGATATCGTGATCGAAGTATCTGGCGGCAGCCCAACACAGCCGACGGGCCGCTCTATTCTGATCACATCATCAATGCTTGAAAGATTTAATTTTCAGGCTGTATGCGCAAGTTTTTGCCGGAGGTTCAGGCCTTCGTCCAAAGAAAATGCAATTTACGCAGCCTTGCACTTATCTGTTCTTTATGAGTCCGGCGGCACATGGGAATATCAGAACCAGAGCACAGGTATTTCCAATTTCCAGACTACGAATTTCTTGAAGAGAGAGCTTGCAGTACAACCTGGAGTCCCAGTGTTGGATGCGTTCACAGAGATAGTCGAGCCTCTAATTCGTCGTTCATCGAATAATGAGGTCGCTTTTCTTGCGAGGCTTAGAGATGAGCTTCTTCCAAAGCTCATGTCAGGCGAATTGCAAGTCAAGGACGCCGAAACCATCGTCAGGAAGACCGTATGAGCATCGACTGGTACCCGGGAATTCGCGCGTTCTGTACCCATTGGAGCCATGCGCCGATGCTGCAACAGACCTTCGAGACGCTTGACCGAGAGTTCAATGACGACAACGATGCCTGCATTGATGCTGCTAAAGGATTCGTCGAATGCGCCTGCAGACTGCTGGTCCAAGAGCTGGACGACCCATTGAACCCAATTGAAAAATGGCCTGACAACCCGCTCAAGAGTAATCCAAGCACAACCAACTACGTGACTGCAGCACTGCGGTTATTGGGGATTAGCGAACGCCGTAACGACCCTTTCAGCAGAATTGTTTCACGGCACCATGACTTGGCCGACGCCATCGCCAAATTCCGCGATATTTCCGGCACCATCAGTCATGGAAAAGATGGCCTGAGCCATAAGCTGTCTGCTCACCATCGCCGCTCATCCGTGCTTGCGGCAGACGCACTCATCATGTTTCTGCACGAGTCATATCTGGAACGAGAGCCGGACCCGATGCGCACCTTCGAACCATATGAACGGTTTCAGACTTCCAATGCTCTGATCGACGACATCGTAACCATGAAGGCGGAACCGGATGACAACGGCTATCTGTCATCGGTGTCGATCTTTCTTCCCGAACGAGAGGAAGTGGTGCTGACCTTCGAGCCATCGCGGCTGCTATTTGGTGTCGATCGCGAAGCATACAAATCAGTGCTCAATGCGTGCCGAGAGGCCCAAAAGAACGCAAAGACCAGCCAAGAGGCCGCGTGATGGCCTACCTCTCCGAATCCGCCCTGGAACAGGCCGTGCTCGATCAACTGCGCGGCCTGGGCTACGCCATCACCAGCGACCGCGAGATTGGCCCGGACGGCAAGGCGCCGGAGCGCGAGTCCAACAGCGAAACGGTGTTGCGCAAGCGCCTGCGCGCGGCGATCGCGCGCCTCAACCCGCATATGCCCGAAGAGGCGCAGGACGACGCGCTGCGCAAGGTGCTGGCGAGCGAGATGCCGTCGCTGACCGAGGAAAACCGCCGCCTGCATGCGCTGATGGTGGACGGCGTGGACGTGGAGTATTACGCCGAGGACGCCACCATCCGCGGCGACCGCGCGCGGCTGATCGATTTCGACGATCCGAGCGCGAACGATTGGCTGGCCTGCGCGCAATTCACGGTGATCGACACGGGCACGCACCGGCGCGCGGATATCGTCATATTCGTCAACGGCCTGCCGTTGGCGGTGATCGAACTGAAAGCGCCCGGCACCGAAGCGGCGACGCCCAGCGCAGCGTTCAACCAGTTGCAGACATACAAAGCGCAGATCCCGGCGCTGTTCCGCACCAATGTGCTGCTGGTGGCCTCGGACGGCCTGACCGCGCGGGTCGGCTCGCTCACGGCGGATCTTGAACGCTTCATGCCCTGGCGCACCACCGATGGCGTCGAGATCGCGGCGAAGGGCGAGCCTGAGCTGACGGTGTTGATCGAAGGCGTGTTCCAGCACTCGCGCCTGCTGACGCTGGTGCGCGATTTCACCGTTTTTGGCGAAGCCGGCGGCCACCTGGCGAAGATCATCGCCGGCTATCACCAGTTCCACGCGGTGCAGCGCGCGGTTGCGTCCACATTGCGTGCGCTGGCGTTCAATACCACCCACGAAGACCCTGCCGATTACAACCTGCCCAGCGTCGCCACGCAACCGCGCGGCGACAAGCGCATCGGCGTGATCTGGCACACGCAGGGTTCGGGCAAGAGTCTGCTCATGGCGTTTTACGCCGGGCAGTTGGTCCGTCACACCAGACTGCGCAATCCGACGATTGTGGTGGTCACCGACCGCAACGATCTGGACGATCAGTTGTTCGGCACGTTCGCGATGTGCCGCGACCTGATCCGGCAAACGCCGATGCAGGCCGACAGCCGCGACGACCTGCAGGCTGCGCTGAGTCGCGTGTCCGGCGGTGTGATCTTCACCACCATCCAGAAATTCACGCCGGCCACAGGCGAAACCGACTATCCGATGCTGACCGACCGCAGCAATGTGGTGGTCATCGCCGACGAGGCGCACCGCAGCCAGTACGGACTGCGCGCGAAGATCGACAAGAAAAAAGGCGACATTTCCTACGGCTTTGCGAAGTATCTGCGCGATGCGCTGCCGAATGCCTCGTTCATCGGTTTCACCGGCACGCCGATTGAAGCGACCGACGTAAACACCCAGCGCGTGTTCGGCGATTACATCGATGTCTACGACATCAGCCGTGCGGTGGAAGACGGCGCAACGGTGCCGATCTACTACGAAAGTCGGCTGGCGCGGATCGAATTGCCGGACGCAGAGAAGCCCGTGATCGATGCGGAGATCGAAGCGCTGACCGAAGACGACGCGCTGACCGAGCAGGAACGGGTGAAGCGAAAATGGGCGAAGGTGGAGGCGCTGGTCGGGGCGAAGAAACGGCTCGACATGGTGGCGGCCGATCTGGTGCAGCACTTCGAGGACCGCGTGGCCGCGTTGGATGGCAAGGCGATGGTGGTCTGCATGAGCCGCCGCATCTGCGTGGCGCTGTACGAGGCAATCATTGCACTGCGCCCCGATTGGCATAGCGATGACGACAACGCCGGCAGCATCAAGGTTGTGATGACCGGCTCGGCAGCCGACCCGGCCAGTTGGCAGCCGCACATCGGCACCAAGGGCCGCCGAGAACGGTTGGCCAAGCGTGCCAAAGACGCTAACGACCCGCTGCGCTTGGTGCTGGTACGCGACATGTGGCTGACCGGCTTCGATGCGCCCTCCATGCACACCATGTATATCGACAAACCGATGCAGGGCCACGGTCTGATGCAGGCGATCGCACGAGTCAACCGCGTGTTCCGCGACAAACCAGCCGGGCTGATCGTCGATTACATCGGCGTGGCCCAGAACCTGAAGAGCGCACTGGGACAATACTCGGGTGCGGACCGTAAAAAGACCGGCATCGACGAGGCCGAGGCGGTCGCGCAGATGCTGGAGCGCTACGAAGTGGTCGCCGCCATGTTCCACGGCTTCGACTACCGCAGAGGCTTAAACGGTACGCCGCATGCGCGTCTGGTGGCGTTGGCAGCGGCGATCGAGTGGATCCTGTCGCAGCAGCACCGCGCTGCGGAAAGCGAGACCAACGACGACGCCAAGCGCAAAGCGCACCGTCGCTATCAGGATGCGGTGTTGGCGCTCTCCACAGCCTACGCGCTTGCCGGCGCAAGCGATGAGGCGCGCACGATTCGCGAGGAAGTTGCGTTCTTTCAAGCAGTGCGCGCCGCGTTGGCGAAGGCTAGCAGTGGGGCAGGCACGTCTGAGACCGAACGCGATTTCGCAATTCAGCAATTGCTGGACCGCGCCGTGGTGTCAACCGAAATCGTCGATATTTTGGCCGCCGCCGGCATCGAGACGCCCGATATTTCGATTCTCTCGGATGAGTTCTTGGCCGAGGTGCAGCAACTGCCGCAGAAGAATCTGGCACTGGAGGCGCTGCGCAAATTACTGAACGACGAAATCCGCTCGCGCAGCAAGACCCATATCGTCGAAAGCAAGCGATTCTCGGAACGGTTGGAAGCGGCCATCGCCCGGTATCACACCAACGCGATCAGCACCGTGGAAGTACTGCATGAGCTGATCGCCATCGCCAAGGACGTGAGCGCTGCGCATCGCCGCGGCGAAGAAGAAGGGTTGTCGCAGGAAGAGGTAGCGTTCTATCTGGCACTGGCGGAAAACGAAAGCGCGGTGCAGATCATGGGCAACGATGCGTTGAAGGTGATCGCGCATGAGCTTCTATTGAAACTCAAAGGCAGCGTGACCGTTGATTGGTCCAAGCGCGAAAGCGCGCGGGCGCGTATGCGCGTGCTGGTGAAAGGCATTCTGCGCGAACATGGCTACCCGCCCGACCTACAAAGCGGCGCGATTCAAACCGTGCTGCAGCAGGCGGAGGCGTTGTCGGCGCAGTGGGCGGTCTGAGTCAGCGAACGTCAATGCTGCGGAGCGCGGGCCGCGCACCCGCTCCGTGGTCTATGCAACCACAGTTCATATGCCGTGAGCTCAGCACCTACGCTTGAGCGCCGAGATCAGTTGTAGAAAGGTTCCAGTGCGCTCTGAGCACGCCAACTAGGCGTGACTGGCGCTCGGCCAAATGGGTGGGAGTCCAGCCATTCTCCGATCTGACTTCCTGGGTCAGCACAAAGGGCGAAGCTGTGCCCTTGCCCTTGAAGTACACGTTCTTCTTGGTAGCGAAGTCGAAGTTGCTGGCGGCCGGATTTTTGCGGACGTGCAACGGCACCAGATTGGCCAGCCGATGAGTCCATGAGTCGCGTTCTTCCTCGTCGGGGAACCACTTTATCCATTCAGAAGTTGCTCGTGGTTTCTGTGGCAATACGTGCTCCAGCGACAGGTGTGCAAATGCCTGCCTCTTGCTCCCGTCACTGACCAGAGCTTCAAGACGCAGCATCAGCACCATACGTGCCTTCGGAAGCTTGCGGTAGATATCGCCATCAAGGGAAGCGATGAACTCACGCTTCTGTGCATCCGTCAGTGCCAACGTGCTGAGCTCGGCCAGATATCCGTTGAAGGCATCCGGTTCGATTTCCTTGGTGAGCGCTGCATAGGTGTCGATGCGCTCATTGATGCCCGCCTTGTTGCGGGTGCTCTGGGAACAGGGAGGAGTGCCGATGCTTCGCGACATCCTGCTTGCCCGGGCCGATGCTGGTTTGGAAAAACCCGTGCAAGCGTTCCAGCGACAAAAAATACCCCGAGGCCAACCGCGCCTATCACGCGTTGGTGCGTTCGGATCGGCAGGGGAGGTATTGGATGTCGCAGGCCAGCGATTGTCAGGTTTGATGCGGCTTCAGCGTCTTATTGCTGATTGAACGGTCTTGGCAGAGCGTTGGCGGCTTGCTCGAGATCGCAGCCTTCGCTGCAGCGCGATGTCAGTTTAGATGCATCGGACGTGCTGCAAAGACTCGTTCATTATTGACATTTTCTCGTCATGTAGGCCGTCGGTAGACTGAAGACTTTGACTGGTATGTTGGCCGCAACCAGGTTCCGTAGCCTCCGGCCAGATCAAAACCCGGCCAGATCAAAACACTGAGCAGTACGCGTTTTTAGAGCGCTGCCGCGTGCGCCAATCCCGTCACCACGCCCAGCGATGCGTTGCCCATGACCAGTTCCGCATCCGGGAACATCTCTCTGACGAGTTGCGGCACATAGGGCGAGCGCGACATGCCGCCGGTGAGATAGACCGTCTCCGGCGGCTGCGTCAGTTCGGCCCTGGCGCTCTCCATGAGCGTGCGCACATGGCGAAGGAACGGTGACGCGGCATCGCCGAGGCGTGCGGAGTCGATGGTCCCGACCAAGCCTGCCTCGATGAAATCGAGCTCCAGCGTTACGCACTCGGCTTGGCTCAATTGGATCTTGGCGCGCTCAACGGCACGATTCAGGCGAACGGTGCGGCCCGGCGCCCTCAGCGTTTCCAGGCGCTGGCCGTAGGGTGCTTCGACATGCGCGAACGAGGCCTCGCGGAACCGGGCCTGACGCTGCAGGTCCTGCACGGCGGACGCTTCGTAGAAGCGGTGCACCGGCGTGTTGGTGACGCCTTTGCCGAACAGCGGCATGACCGAGCGCATGCTCAGCTCGATGTCCACATCGGTTCCGCCCATCGGCTCGCCCCATGCGCCATGCACGATCGGTGCGTTTTCCGGACCGCCGACATCGGCGAGGGCGAGGTCCGTGGTTCCGCCGCCGATGTCGAGGATCAGCGTCCTGCGCGGGCGTTCGTTGCGCTGGTGATACCCGTACGCAGCCGCTGCCGGTTCTTCGAGGAACGCCACCTCGTCGAAGCCCGCGGCATACGCCGCGTCGGTCAGGATTTCGAGCGCCTGTACGCCGCCTGCCTCTTTCATCGAGCTTCGGAATTGCACCGGGCGACCTAGGAGCGCCGCCCTTACGTCGCGACCGAACTGCGCGCTTGCCGTGAGCCGGATGTGCCGCAGCAACTGTGTGGCGATACCCAACAGTGTGTCGCGCGCATGCGCCTCCAGCCGGTAGCCCAGCATGGATTTCGGAGAGACCACCAACTGGCCCGCGCTCCACTCAATGAAGGCATCGACCGCCTCTTCGCCATAAATCGCGTGCTGCAGGTCTACGCGCTCAAGCATGGCCTTGCGCATCTCCTGCGCCGACCAGCGCCGGCGCACGAGTGCGCGCGCGTCGCGCTCCAGTTCCGACTCGCTTCGAACGCGCGGCGAGGGGATCATGCCCAGTTCGCGCGACCGCTGGGGTTCGGAGCGCTGCATTGCCTGCTCGCGGCGTGCACGAAGGTCCGCATGCAGCATGGTCTGACCACGTCGGAACTCTCCCGTCAGCCTCCGGATCTCGTCGTGCAGGTCGTCGGTGAGTACGAAGTCGGACAGGTCCGGCAGCCGCTGCGGGAAGTAAACAGTGGTACGGAACTGCAGGTCGTCGCCAAACCGGATCAGCTGCAACTCGCCATCGATCACAGCACCGGCCGCCGAATAACTCGTGCCGAAGTCGATTCCGATGCGCATGCACTTCCTGAAAACTAATGGTGAGGCACACCATTTTGCCGCAAATAGGGCCGTTTGGTGGCCGTTGGATCAATCGAGCCTGCTGTGTCTGCTTCAGGTTCTACGCGTTCCGCGCCGCACACCAATCCGATGACCCCTTTGATGACAAGTGCGGCCCACCGCGCCGCGCCTCCGCTGGTCGTCGGGTGGACCTCGCTGCTTCGAAGGTAACAACAAAGAATTAGGGCCAGGTTCAAGTACCAACGTCCGCTTCTAGCATTAAAAGCCTGTGTCCTCTCGCTGAAGCATGGTCTCTGCCGGGAATTGAACTCATCCTTCTGAAGCCCAACATCCCGGCCAGCTATCGTAGCGAATGAGTGAGGCAGTGCGCGATCAAACTATCGGCTGCGCTCGCACCGATTCTTCCTGCGCGGGCTGATTCTGTTGCTGCGCCAGTAGCTGCATCTGCTGCTGTGTAAACGCATCAACCTTTTGCAGCGACTGATCGACCGGACGCTCGACGGCTTGCGCCACATCTGTCAGGGAACGGCGTGCTGCCGGATCGGATGGGTCCTGCCCTTGTACGACGAATAGCAGGGTTCCGGCTGCGGTTTGTGAGCCATGCTGCTGTCGCTTGCCGGTCTCGTTGATCGCGATATGGTCGGCCGACGTGATGCCAGCGGCCTTGGTGTCGCAGAAAGTACACATGATCAATCGCTCGCTGGACTGATCGAATACGCGCCCCTTCTCGGCATCAACACGGGCCACACCGGTTTCGATCTGTTTGTAGAGGCGATGATCGGTGTGACGCGTGGGTGGGCCAAGCTCAAGGGAGCAGGCGCGGGTGCTGCTGGAGAGACAGCATCGTTGGCAGGCGCGTTCGGTGTATTGGTTGGCGCTTGCGGCGCTGGCGTCGCGGGGGCGGGTTAGCCGGGCGTTGCTGGCTCGGAAGTGCCCTGTTGTTGGCTCTGCACGCGCAGCGCGGGGCCAATATTGAACTCTCCGAAACTACCATCGCGGACCAGCCGATTGAGGCTGACCGTAATCTCCGGGTTACTCGCGTTCCATCCTGCACCGATGTTTTGGTTACCTTCCCCGACAGCTCGATTGGTGCCATACGGATTGCGCAGGCGGCTACGGGCGCGTGACATGGTCGCGGCCGGTAGGCACCATGGGCGGTGCGTCGGGGTTTCGGATCTGCAGATCGCGGACTGAGTCTCCAGTCAAAGCATAGATACCATCGGACAAGGAGCCGCCGCGAGTCACGCTACCAATGGTCTCGTAGCCGCGGTCAAGGTTGACTCGCCCCTGCGCGTCACTGCCATACAGTTCGGCGAATCCGGCTTCGATAACGGTCGGCCACAAGGGGCCATGCGCTCACGGTTGTTGTCGACCGTATTTCCGCCTTCTTTCCTGATGTTGAGGCGAATATCCTCTTGGGACACGTTGGCAGCAAGCAATCGTGGACTGCGGCTGGACGAATCCGATCTTGGTCGATGGCGAGAACGGCGTGGTCTCCGTCCACGGCCGGTTGCTCACCGCACGCAAGCTTGGCATGACCGAGGTGATGGATTCAAAATGGTGCATGCTGGTGCAATAGGAGCTGCTGCACTCGAGCTGTCAGCTCTTCCTGATGTGAGACGACAAAAAAATGATCGCCATCGATCTCGTTTGCGATGAAACCGGCGCTGGTCTTATCGCGCCAATTGACCATTTCCGATGTGGAAACGATTTGGTCTTCTTTGCCGCTGAAGCCGAAGATCGGTATCTCCAGCGGCATGCGCTCGCGGTAGACGTAAGTTTCGATCAGCGAAAAATCGGCACGTACAGTCGGCAGCATCAACTGCAATAGTTCCGGAAAGTTCAGAATCTGTTCTGGAAGACCACCGTAATCGCGCAATTCGCGGATGAACTCAGCTTCCGGAAGGTGGTGCATGATTGCGCGCTTGGAACGGAGCTCGGGAGAACGATAGGCGCTGACTATAAGCGCATTGGGCTGACGTAGCCCGAACTCGCGCAGACGATGCGCGAGTTCGAATGAAATCAAGCCGCCCAGACTATGCCCGAACAGGGCATATGGGCGATCAAGCATCGGCCGCATCGCAGCCGCAAGCGCTTCGACGAGTGGCCCCATCGTGCTGTAAGCAGGTTCGGAGATGCGCGCTTCGCGCCCCGGCAGACGGATGGGCACCACGTCAATGCCGGGCAGTCGTTGCGGCCACTGCCGGTACAGGGCGCTGCCGCCGCCGGCGAAGGGTAGTCCGAACAAACGCAGCGGCGCACCGGCGGTGAGTGGGTTTGGGGTGAACCAAGACGGCGGTTTTCGCTGTGTGGCGCGCGGCAAGGTGCTTTGCATGATCAGATCGTTTCCAATGCGTGTTCGTTGCGACGTTTTTCGGTCGGACGGGTGTAGTAGCGGCTGGAATGCGGTGCCGGTTTGGCGAATGTGATGCAGTCCGCAGCGAACGGCAGGGTGTTCACCAGGAAGTCGTGGCGGAAGCAGGTGCGGCCATCGACATCTAGCGGCGTCGGCAGCAGCCGCGCAATCAGCGGCTTGTCCCAGCGGTGCGAGATGACCGACACGGCCTGCACAAGCGCCGAGAGCTGCGAAGCCGGCGTGTCGGGATGCAGCGGCAACATGTCCAGCCCACAGCCGCACACGGTCGCATACAGCAGCAGGTCCTTGATGCCGACCGCACGTTCGGCGACGCGCTCGGCCAGCACGTTGTCTTCGGCGACCGACAGCATCGTGCCGTTGTAGCCGATCCGCGGGACTTCCGGCGCGGCGGTGGCCAGCACCTGATTTACCGCATGGAAGCTCAGGATGAAGTTGGCGCTGCCGATGCGGGCGTCATCCAGCGCCTCCAGCGCACCGACCGCACTGGTGTCTTCACCGGGGAAAGGCGCGAGCGAAAAGTCGACGCCAAGGAAGCGCACGCCGGTTTCGGCTTCAACCCGCCGCCCGCAGATGGCGACTTCGCGCGCGAGCGCGGCGACGCTGTCCGAAAACAGCCGCAGCTTGTCGTCGAACCCCAGGTCTGAGCGGAACGCCGCATCGGCCAAGTGCGCGAGTTCAAGCGCGACGCTGAAACCGCTCTCTCCTTCGTGCACCGCTGCCGGAAAATACGGCGTGCCCGGGCGCACATTGGCGATGGCGGCGAAGCGGAAATTGCCCTGCCCGTTGTCGTCGATCGCGGCGATCTCGCGCATCAACCGGCCGACCCGATCAATCGCGCCGAGGTGAATGCCGTGAAGCGAACCCACCAGCGTGTTGGTGAAGACATTTTCGGTTTCGGCGATGGCGTCGACCACCCAGTCTAGTCCGGCGGGGTCGTCGCTTGGATCGTGGAACTGCGGGCCTGGGACGCATAGCCAGATGCCATCGAGATCGCGTTCCAACGACTTGATCGTCGATACCAAGCCGCGTGCGCCAAGCGCGAAACCAGCGCAGGGCTGGGTCGTCATGCGACGCGTGCGCGGCACAAGATCGGCCGCTTCGAACAGCGCGTCTGCGCGTGCGAAGAAGCGCATCGCCAGTTCGCGCGCGCGTGATGGCGCCGACGGGTCGAAATCGAGCCCGAGATTGATCGTGCGCACTCGGTGCGGGAGGGCGCTCATGCGGGCGCGTTGCCAGCAAGACGTTCGCGAAGACTGCGAGGGCGCAGGTCGGTCCATTCGTGTTCGACCACGCGCAAGCATTCTTCGCGGGTGTACGGCCCGCCGATTGCGCGCCAACCGGGTGGTGTTTCCTTGAAATCAGGCCAGATCGAATACTGTTCCTCGTCGTTGATGACGACCAGATACATGTTTTCTTTCACGCTGATGTTTTCTGGCACATTGTCTTTGGCGACGCTGTCTTTCATGACACTCTCCTGATGACGGGCGTTTCTGCGCCGACGTGATGCGGTGTATAAAAATTGTCTGGAAATGCGGCGATCCGTAGCTGGTCTTCGACCGGGACATGCGCGGTGAAATGGCGATAGACACGCGTGATCAGTGCGCTGTTTGCGTCGCGCGCATAAGGGCGCATCCGCGGAGCCAGATCGCCTTCGGCACGAGCTTCAATATCCCACAGCAGGACCGGGGCCGTCGCCTCGAAATTCAATGACGACAGCGACAAGGTCTTGCGCCGACGGTCACTCAGCGTCGAGAGTTCGAGACGACGTTCCGCGGGTATGAATACGGTCTGCCACACCGTGGCGCCGCGTGGATGTCCGAGCAGCGCCGACACGATCCTCACCAGTGCGCCCGGTCTGCGCGCGACGCGGTCGAGACCGGTGAATGCGTATTCGACTGCGTCGCGCCCCGCACGGTGCGCGTCCGCGTGCGCGCGCAGTGTGCGGAATCGGCGCAGCGATTCGCGGCTGCCTGCGACCGATTCTCCCCGCGCGTCGGCCAACGCCACCGGCAGCGGCGTGTTCGACAGGGCCGCCGGACCGGGCGCCATCCGCGTGATCGCATAACCTTCTGCCGTCGGGGTGACGAAGGCCACGCTTTTCGGATCCGCGAGTGCGAAGTGCAGCCCGAAGAAGCTGCGCACCAGCGCCACCCGCTGCAGCGTGGCGAGCGCCTCATCGAGATTCGCGCAGGTGTCGAGAACGTACTGGATCCACTGCAATTCTATCAACTGCGGAAGGCCCGGCGTCGGCGGTGGATATGCCACGCCCTCGCATTCGAGCAGATGCACGGCCAGACCGGCTTCGTTGATGCCGCCGGTTGGCAGTTCGCAGCCGAACTGGTTGAGCGTGACGCTGCCGTAGAGGGTGTGCCACTGCAGTCGTGCCGGGTCGTCGCTCATCGCATGCTTGTCCACACCGCGCCGGCCCACTGCGAGCAGACCGTGCCCGAAGTAGAAGTCGTAGTTGACGCCGAGCACGGGCGAGCCGTGTTCGGCGAGTGCGATCAGTGAGCACATGCGTGCAGCATCCTCATGCTTCGACGCTCTCGTGCTGTTCCATCGTCGCCTGCAGGTCTTCGCCGAATTTGCCCATCAGCGCTTCGGTGTTCGGCGGAAAAATCATCGACATGTGGGTGCCGGGAACGAAACGCACCACCAGATCGTCGATCAGTTCGTCCCAGCCGAACGAGGCTGCTGCAATACGTGGATGGTTCTTATAGGCGGTGAATTCATAGTCCGCCATTTCCTGCACACGGTACATGTGCACGCGACCTTGATAGCGCTGGGGCACGAACTGGCGCTCGCCTTTGTCGGTGAGTTCGAAGATGTCGATGATCCGTTCCAGCGCTTCCTTGGATTCGCCCAGATCGCTGTCGCCGCTGATGGTTACGCAGCGGTCGATGAGGTAGTCCAACTGCTGCTCGGGCGGAATCTTGCGCAGTTCTTCCACCGGTACATCGATCTGCGCGCCGAACATGCTGGACAGCGCCTGCGACAAGAACGTCATCATGCCGGCGAACTCGAATTCCGGACGATCGCCGAGCTTGTACAGCGCCGACGGTCCGGGGGTGTCGAACAGCGCCAGCATGCCGACTTCTTCGCCGCGCAGACGCACCTGACGCGCCATCTCGAAAGCGACCGTGCCGCCGAACGACCAGCCGCCGATGTAGTACGGGCCATTCGGCTGGATGTCCATCATCGCGTCGACGTAGAGCTCCGCCATCTTGGCGTAGCTGGTGTACGGGCCGGATTTGCCGTCGATACCAGGATGCTGGAATGCATAGAACGGCTGTTCTTTGCCGAGGCAGCGCGCCATCTCGATATAGCAGTGGACGATGCCGCCGGCCGGATGCGCGCAAAAGAACGGCGGACGCGTGCCGTCTTTTTGCAGCGCGACCAGCGGCGAGAGCTTGCGCTGCTCCATCGGTACTTCCGTGTACTCGAACACTGCGTTGGCCTGATCGGCCACAGTCGGCGAATTGAAGACTTCAGACAGCGGAAGTGCGACCCGGAATTCGGTTTCAAGCGCCGACAGCAGCTTCAGCGCCATGATCGAATCGCCGCCGAGGTCGAAAAAGTTGTCGTGCACGCCGACGCGGTCGATTTCGAAGAGGGCCTGCCAGATCGCGCAGATGATTTTCTGGCGCTCGGTCACGGGTGCTGCATACGGCGTGGAGAGATCGGGGCGACGATACTTGCTTTGTCCTGGCGCGCCGTCGGCGTCTTCGTTTTCGGCATTGGACGCCGATACGGCCGGCTGCCAGTGGGCGTGGTCGCGGTCGGCGCTGAGCCACACCGGCTCTGCGGCAGCGACGCCGGAGATCGCCGATTCGACCAGCAGGCAAAGGCGCGCACGATCGTCGGCGCTGTCGGCGCGCAAAGACAGCGGATCCCAGTGCAGATAGCGCTGCTGCGGGCTCGCGGATACGGTCTGCAGACGCGCATCGGTCAGCGCAGCAAGCAGCAGCTGCGGATGACCGAAGCGTGCGCCGGTAGGTGCGAACCACATGCTCTGCGCCACCGGAAGCTGACTCAACCCTTCGGCCAGCGCAGCAGCGCCACCGATGATGGCGCGCAGATCCGCCGGCTGCAGATAGACCAGGATTTCCTCCACTTCGGCAGGCTTTGCTTCGACGAAACTCCACAGCACGACGCTGCCGGCTTTGCCGAATGCGGACATGCTGGTGCCGAATGCTGCGCGGTCTGCAGTCGCCAATATGTCGGTGGCGACACCGGCCGCCTGCAGGCGCTTGGCGTCGCGATGCAGGGCTTCGCTGGCGTCGGCATCGTCTGGACGCGCATCCAGCAGCACGAAACGACTGCCGTGACGTGCATGCCAGCCGCGAATCAGCGATTCAGCCAATGCATCTATCGGGCCATACACCAGCACATGCGCCGGTGGCACTGTGCCGATTGCCGAAGCCGAAGCGGCGGCCGCATCCGCGTCGATCGCGGTGAGGCGACGCTGCCAGCGTTGACCGCTGCGATAGGCGAGCTTGGACGCGTGAACGAAATGGCCCCAATCCGCGGCCAACAGCGCGCTTGCGTCCACGTCGAGTGCGGCATCGCTATTGCGATCGCCACGTGCGAACAAACGCCCAAACAGCCCGGGACGCGTGGTGACGCCGGCAATGGCCGCGCCGCAGTCGATGGTGCGCCAGTGCAACGACGGCTGCAGCGCGTGCGCGGCAGCGAGCAGACGCTCCACCGCGGCGGCGCACCAGTTGGCGGCCGGCTCGGTGCCGACCACCCGCGATCCGCCGCGCACGACCACGGTGACTTCAGCCGCGCCGCTGCGTTCGCCGAGCCGCTGTACCAGCGCTTTGACCATCGCATGCGCCTGCACCAGCGCGTCGCCACTGCCGCTGTCGGCATCGGCCAGCGTGTACAGCAGACGCAGTGGCTGCTCGCCAACGGCGTCGCATTGCTTGTCGATCAACGCACGCCAGGCGACCGCATCGCTCAAATCGATCCGCATTGCACGCGCATCGGGATTGATGGCGGCGATGGATGTCACCAGCACCACGTCCGCTGCAGCGGCTGCGAACGCCGGCAACAGCGATGCCGCATAGCCGCCTGCATCGACGCAGAGCCAAGGCTGTGGGCCCTCGGCGCGCGGTGCTGGAGGCGGGCAGATGGCCACGCGCGTCCAAGTGTCGGTCCACAACGCGGATGTCGTGTTGTCTGCGCTGGTGCGTTTGGTCTGCTCATCGCCCAGACCGCTGACCCAGTAGGATTCCCCATAAAACGGATAGGGCGAAAGCGGAATGCGGTTTCGGGTCTGGCCGGCGTAAAAAACGTCCCAGTCGACGGCGACGCCGCGCGACCAGATCCGTCCCAGCGCGCTGAGGCACTGGAACTGGGCGTCATCCAGTTCAGCGTCGCGGGCGCGACCCAGCACCGCATCGACCTGATGCGCGGATTCGCGGCCCAGCGTATGGCGCGCGAACTGGGCGAGGCTGTCGCCGGGGCCTACTTCCACGAACAGACGCGGCTCGCCGTTGGACAGTTTTTCGATGCCCTTGGCGAACTGCACGGTGCCGGCGAGATGACGCACCCAGTAGTCGGGGTCGGTCGCCTGCTGCGGCGTCATCCAGTCGCCACTGAGGTTGGATATGATCGGAATCTGTGGCGCGTGCAGACTTAGCCCCGCGAACAGCGCGCGGAACGATTCCAGGATCGGCGCCATCATCGGCGAGTGGAATGCGTGCGATGTACGCAGGCGTTTGACCCGCACGCCCTGGGCTTCGAGCGCAGCGGCAACTGCGTCGATGGCCGCCGTCGGCCCCGACAGGATCGAAATCTCGGGCGCGTTGACCACCGCCAGCGCGACCTGGTCCGACAGCCACGGCGCCACTTCGGCCGCAGACTGCGGCACCAGCAACATTGCACCTGCAGGCAGCGACTGGATCAGACGGCCGCGATGCGCGACCAGTCGCAGTGCATCTTCCAGAGTGAACACCTCTGCGATGCATGCGGCGACGTATTCGCCGATGCTGTGCCCGATCAGTGCGGCCGGCTTCACGCCCCAGCGCATCAGCAGCCGCGCCAGTGCGTATTCGATGACGAACAGCGCGGGCTGGGTGAATGCAGTTTCGTTGAGCTTCGCCTGCAGGTCCGGCGCATCGTCGCCGGCCAGCATGATGTCGACAATGCTGCAGCCGAGAATCGGTTCGAGAATCGTTGCGCAGGCGTCGACATCGGCGGCGAACGAGGCTTCGCGCCGATACAGTTCACGACCCATGCCGGAGAACTGCGCGCCCTGTCCGGAGAACATGAAGGTGATCGCACGCTCTTTGCCGTCCCACGCCGCGTTGTGGACGCGGTCGTTGTGGCCCGCAGAGAGGCCCGACAGCGCTTCTGCAGGCGTGCGCGCAATCACGCAGCAGGCATGGGCGAAGGACTGTCGGCCCATGTGCAGGCTCCAGGCGATATCGGCCAAAGGCGTGTTCTGCAGCGATTCCAGATCTTTGCGCAGACCGTCCTTGGCGCGATCCAGGCTGCGCGCGGTTTTCGCCGATACGCAGAGCAACTGCCATTCGCGCGACGAACCGCTGGGCGCGCGCTGCGGCGCCTGTTCGATCACCACATGGGTGTTGGTGCCACCCATGCCGAACGAACTCACGCCAGCGCGCCGCGTCGGGCCTAGCGACGGCCAAGCGGTCGCGATCTTCGGCACAAAAAATGGACTGCCGTTGAACTGGCAGAGCGGATTGGATTCACGATAGTTCGCATTCGGCGGGATCACGCCGTTCTCTACCGCCAACGCGGCGCGGATGAAACCGGCGACGCCGGCCGCAGCATCCAGATGGCCGATATTGGCTTTGACCGAGCCGATCGCGCAGTACTCGACCGCATCGGTGGTTTTGCGAAACGCCTGACGCAGCGCTTCGATCTCGATCGGGTCGCCCATGCGCGTGCCGCTGCCGTGGGCTTCGATATAGCCGACGCTGCCGGCATTCACGCCGGCCACACTTTGCGCCAGCTCGATCACATGCGCCTGACCGCTGGCGCTGGGCGCGGCATAGCCGACCTTGGCATCACCGTCGTTGTTGATGGCGGTGCCGCTGATCACCGCGTGAATATGGTCGCGATCATGCAGCGCATCTTCAAGACGCTTCAGCACCACCACGCCTACGCCGTTGCCTGCGACCGTACCGGTGGCGTCTTTGTCGAACGGACGGCAGTGGCCGTCCATCGAATTGATCATGCCTTCCTGATAGATATGGCCCGAGCATTCCGGCACGCGCAGGGTGATGCCGCCGGCGAGGGCGATGTCGGAGTCGCCGGCGAGCAGACTCTGGCAGGCCGTATGGATGGCGACCAGCGAGCTGGAACACGCCGATTGCACTACCACTGCCGGCCCGGTGAGACCAAGCTTGTAGGCGACACGGGTCGCGAGAAAGTCTTTGTCGTTGGACAGCATCGCCTGCGGGCCATGCTCGGAGTTCATGAAATCCGACTGCACTTCAAGATTGAGCAGTAGATAGGTATTGAAGCCGACGCTGGCGAAGACGCCCGCGCGGCCTTTGAGCCGGCGCGGATCGTGGCCGGCGCATTCCAGCGCTTGCCATGCAGTTTCGAGGAACAGCCGCTGCTGCGGGTCCAGCATGGCCGCTTCTTTCGGGCTGTAGCCGAAGAATGCGGCGTCGAAACGATCGACCTCTCCAAGTATGCCGCGTGCGGCGACGTAATTCGGGTCGGACAGCACCGACTCGCGTACGCCGCTGGCCAACAGTTCGTCGCGGCTGAAGAAACGGATCGATTCGCGTCCTTCGAGCAGGTTGTCCCAGAACGCGTCGAGGTCGCGTGCGCCGGGAAAACGACCGGTCATGCCGATCACCGCGATTTCCGTGCCGCTGAAGCTGTTGTCGTGACTCATGGCTGTGTGTTCCGTTCCGGTGACGCTCAAGGGGTGCCGCCAAGTTGACTGCGGCGGCGAAGCTGGCCCAGGCGCGTCGCGCCTTGGGTACGTATCTCAGCCGCAATGACGACACTGGCAGTCGCTTCGACCGCGGCGCCGTCGCCGTCGTCGTCGTCGAGATATCGGACGAAGTCGCGGATGGTGGGGTGGGCGAACAACTTGACCAGCGGGATCTCGCGCTGCAGCGACGCGCTGAGCGTCTGTTGCACCGCGATCATCAACAGCGATGTGCCACCGGCGTCGAAGAAATTGCGGGTCACGCCGATGCGCTCGAGGCCAAGCGTCTGCGCCCATGCGTCATGGACGCGTTCTTCGAGATCGTTTTCGGCGGCCACCGCTTCGGTCTCGATGGCAGCCAGTGCGATTGGGCGCTGCATCAGCGCCTTACGGTCCAGCTTGCCGTTGGCGTTCAGCGGCAGCCGCTCAAGCGCGACGATGCGCTGCGGCACCATGTATTCGGGCAACATCGTGCGCAGTGCGGTTTTCAGGCGCGTTTCCAGCGCGAATTCGTCTTCGCCGCTATCGCCCCCGGCCTGCACGTAGGCGATCAGATACTGCTCACCGTTGTCGGGCGCACGCACCACCATCGCGCCCGCATTGACGATCCCGGGCTGGGTCAGTAGTTGAGTTTCAACCTCGCCCAATTCGATGCGCAGCCCGCGCAGCTTGACCTGGAAATCGAGGCGGCCGAAGTATTCGATCACGCCCTCGTCGCGCCACCGCGCGCGGTCGCCGGTGCGGTACAGGCGCGCGCCCGCAACGCTTGGATGCGGTACAAAGCTGGTCGCGGTAAGCGACGCACGGCCCAGGTAGCCGGTGGCCAGACCGATGCCGCCGATACACAGTTCGCCGCATACGCCGGGGCCGACGGGCAGCCCCTGTGCATCGACGATGTGGATTTCGAGATTGTCGATCGGCCGACCCAGCGGCACGATATCCGGATGCGGCGCGATGTCGTCGCAGTCCCACACGGTGACATCGATCGCCGCTTCGGTGGGTCCATACAGATTGAACAGTTTGGCGCCGGTGCCCAGCGCGCGGAACGCGGCCACCGTATTCGCGGCCAGCGCTTCGCCGCTGGCGAAGACCGCACGCAGCGATCCCAACCGTTCGCGCTCGGCCGCAGTGGCGAAGCCGGCCAGCATCGACGGCACGAAATGCATCACGGTGACGCCGGCACTGTCGATCAGTTGCGACAGATACTGCGGGTCGCCGTGGAGGCCGGGTTCGGCCATGGTCAGCGTCGCGCCTTCGCACAGCGGCCAGACGAATTCCCATACCGAGACGTCGAAAGCGTAGTTGGTCTTCTGCAGCACCACATCGCCGGGACCGATCGGGAAGTTGCGCTGCATCCAATCGATGCGATTCACCAGTCCGGCGTGGTGGTTGACCACGCCCTTGGGCTGTCCGGTGGTGCCGGAGGTATACAGCACGTATGCCCAGTCTGACGCCGCCGGCATTTGCGGCTGCGGTGCGGCGGGCGGCGGCGAGGCTTCATCGCAGACCAGCACCGGGCAGGTTGCGTTGTCGAAAGCGCCGCCACGCTGGCCCTGGGTCAACAGCGCTGCGGCGCCGGCGTCCTGCAGGATGAAAGCGATCCGCGCCTCGGGCAGCGTGGGATCGATCGGCAGCCATGCAGCGCCGCAGCACAGGCTTGCGAGAATGCCGCGCACCATCGCCACCGAACGATCCATCAGCAGCGCGCAGACATCGCCGCGCTTCACGCCCACTGCGCGCAGCTGCGCGGCGAGCCCGTCGGCTTCGGCCAACAGGTCCGCATAGCGCAGCGTGCGTTCGCCGCAGCGCAGCGCGACGGCGTCGGGAGTGGCTGCGGCCTGGTGCCGGATCCGGCGCAACACCGAATCGTCGGCGTCGAGCGGCCGCACCGGGCCGGTGCCGGCGGCATGCAGCCAATCGCGATCGGCGTTGTCGAGATAATCCAGCTGACCCAGCGCCGTCTGCGGGTGCGCCAGCGCCGCGCGCAGCAGTTGCTCGTAGTGACGGAACAGACGTTCGATGGTGCTGGCGTCGTACAGATCGGCCGCGTATTCGCACTCCAGGTGATAGCGCCCGCCGGCAGCGGCGACCGCGATATTTAGATCGAACTTGCAGGCATCGACGCCGGCGCGTATCGCGCCCGCATTCGCGGCCAGACTCGCGTCGGCCGCGCCATCGTTGGTCTGGAGTACGAACATCGCCTGGAACAACGGATGACGGCTGGGGTCGCGCGCCAGCTGCAGATGTTCGACCAGCAGCTCGAACGGCACTTCCTGATACTCGAACGCATCCACCACCACGTCGCGGATCTCGTCGAGAAACGCGGCGAACGGTTTGAACGGGGTCGGCGCGGCGCGCAGCACCACGGTGTTGACGAAACAGCCCAGCGTGCCGGCGAACTCCGGACGCACGCGGTTCGCCACCGGCGTGCCGATGCACAGATCTTCGGCTGCGGTATAGCGATGCAGCAGCGCCTGGAACGCGGCCAGCAGCACCATGAACGGCGTCGCCCCTGCGGCGCCGGCGAAGGCTTCGATGCGTGCCGTGTCGAGGTCCACCGCCAACGTGCGCCGATGCAGTGCGGCGCGGCTTGGGAACACCGACGGCCGCGGCCGGTCGGTGGGCAGATCCAACGACGCAGGCGCGTCGGTCAGCCGTGCTTCCCACCAGGGCAGCTGGCGTGCGCGGATGCGCGTTTCCAGTTCGCGATGCTGCCATTCGGCAAATTCCGCGTACTGCCACTCCAGCGCCGGCAACGTTTCGCCCTGCATCAAGCGACGCAGCTCCGCTGCCAATACGCCGATCGACCAGCCGTCGGTGACGATATGGTGCAGACAAAGCAGCAGCCAACGCTGTGTGTCCACTTCCAGCAGTGCGGCGCGCAGCGGTGCGCCATGTTCCAGATCGAAGCGTTCCGCGAAAAATACGTCGGCCAGTCGTTGGCCTTCTGCAGTATCCGCAGCATGCAGCAGCGGCAACGCCATCGCGACGGCCGGCTGCGGCTGTTGAACGATGCGGATGCCGTCCAGACGGAATCGCGTGCGCAGCGCTTCGTGGCGCGACACCAATGCGTCCAGCGCATGTCGCAGCGCGTCGCGATCGGTCTCGATGTCCAGCGCGATCACCGCCGGGCAGTGGTAAGCACCCGGCGCCATGCGATCGAGAAAGAACATGCGCGACTGCGCCAACGATGCCGGCAATGCGCCGCCATCGCGGATCACGCGCTGCGGCGCAGCGATCGGCGCCGCGCCTTGATGAAGCCAGGCGATCAGCGCGTCGCGATGCGCACGCACGCGTTCGCGGGTGGCTTCATCGAAACTGCCCGGCGGCGCGCTGTAGCGCAGTTGACCGTCCTCCGACCACAGCCGGATGCCGCGACTGCGCAGCGTCTGTACCAGTGTCAGCACTTCGGTCATAGCACACCGACTTCGTAGGTTTCGGACGCGGTTTGGGCGGCATCCGCGCCGGCGTTGTGCCAACGCGCGAGTTCGATCCGCAGCGCGAGGTCGCGCACGGTCGGCGCGGCGAACAGGTCGCGGATCGCGATGCGCTGACCGAATGTCTGCTCAATCGCAGCAATCACGCGCGCGGCCAGCAGCGAGTGTCCGCCGAGTTCGAAGAAGCTGTCGGTCACGCCGAATGCGCGCGTGTCCAGCATCTGCGCCCAGATTTCCCACACGACCTGTTCGGTTTCGCCGGCGGGTTCGACGCGCTCATCGCTGCCGACGGCATCGTCCGGCGCGGGCAGAGCTGCAAAATCGATCTTGCCGTTCGCATTCAGCGGCAGGGCTTCGATCTGTACAAACCGCGAGGGCAGCATGTAGGCCGGTACGCGCAGACGCATTTGCGCACGCAGCCCGGCTTCGTCGTTGATGTGACCGGCAGCTGCATCCGTGGACGCGACCTCCGCAGACGCGACCACCCAAGCCACCAGCTGGCGACCGATCTGGGCGCTGTCGAGGATTGCGACTGCGGCGGCGGCGATCCCAGGCAATGTCGCAACCACGCTGCGCACTTCGTCGAGTTCGATCCGGAATCCGCGCAGCTTGATCTGACCATCGCGGCGTCCGAGGAAGATCAGCGCGCCGTTGCGGTCGAAACGCACGATATCGCCGGTGCGGTACATGCGCGTGCGATGGCGTCCTGCATGTTCGACGAAGCGATCGGCGGTGAGTGCCGGCTGGCGCCAGTAGCCGTGAGCGAGGCCATCGCCACCGACCCACAGTTCCCCGGGTGCGCCGATCGGCAGCTCCCGTCCCGCAGCGTCCATCACCGCGATGTCGCTGTGGTCGATGGCGCCGCCGATCGGCACGGGACGACGCGGATCGAGATCGCGCGGCACCGCATACGTCGTCGAGAACGTGGTGTTTTCGGTCGGACCGTAGCAATGGATCATCGCGACATCGGCGTCGTTCGCGTACAGCATCCGCATCGCGTCGATGTTCAACAGTTCGCCGCCGGTGAGCAGCCAGCGCAGCCCGGTCGAGCCGCGCAGGGTTGCCATCCAGGCGTTGAACAGGCCGCTGGTCAAAAACGCCGTGTTGATCCGCTGCGCGACGATGAGCGCGACGATCTCGGCGATATCCACACTGTCGTTCGGGTAGATTACCAGCGTGCCGCCGTTGAGCAGCGGCCCCCACATTTCGAAGGTCGAAGCGTCGAACGCCACCGGGGCGCACTGCAGCATCACTGTGTCGACGTCGAGCGGGCAGTAGCCGGTATTGCGCACCAGCCGCACCACGCCGCGATGCGGCACAGCAACGCCCTTGGGGCGGCCGGTCGAGCCGGAGGTGTAGACCAGGTAGGCCAGCGCGTCGCCGCCGTCATGCGCGGGGAGGGTCGCGGTCGGCGCGTGCGCCAATAGCGCCTCGACATCCAGCGCAGTCGCCCCGAGCTGTCGCCAATGATCGAGATGCGCAGCTGCGCTGACGACACAGGCGACCTCGGCATCCTGCGCCATCAGCGCAAGGCGTTCGGCGGGATAGGCCGGATCCAGCGGCACGTATGCACCGCCGACCATCAGGATGCCCAGCACGCTGGCGATCAGGGCGATGCCGCGCGATTGGCTGACGCCGATCCGCATGCCGGGCGTCGTGCCCTGTGCGAGCAGACCCGCAGCCACGCTGCGCGCCAGCGTTTCCAGTTCGCCGTAAGTGCAGTCGCGTCCTTCGCAGCGCAGCGCGATGCGGTCGCGATGCGCCTGCGCGATCTCAAGGAACAACCCGTCGATTGCGGCGTCGCGCGGATAGTCGCGAACGACCGGCGGCACGTGATGGCCCGCACCCAGCCTCAGCTGCGACAGCGGCGTATGCATCTCGTCGAGACTGTGCTCGAGCAGACAGGCGAACTGCGCGGCGAAGCGTTCGACGGTATCGCGGTCGAACAGGTCGGCCGAATATTCCCACGTGCCGCGCAGACCGTCGCTGGTTTCGCTGAGGATCAGCTGCAGATCGAAGCGCGAGACCCAGGCATCTTCTGGGATCAGCGAAGTGTCTTCATAAGCCGCCTGTACCGAGAACAACACCTGGAACAGCGGATTCAGCGCCGGATGACGGTCGCGTGCGAGATGCTCGACCAAGGTCTCGAAGGGCAATGCCTGCCGGTTCTGGGTGGCCAGTACTTCGCTGCGGGTGCGTGCAAGCAGCGCGGCGAAATCGTCGCCGGCGCCGATCCGCGCGCGCATCACCACGGTGTTGACGAACAGACCGATCAGCCCTTCGGTTTCTTCGCGCTGACGGTTGGCGACCGGGCTGCCGACGTTGAAATCGTCCTGATCGGAAATGCGGTGCAGGAATGCCTGAAACGCCGCCAGCAGCAGCACGTAAGGCGTGGTTTTGGCGCGTTCGGCCGCGCTGCGTACGCGTGCGGCCAGCGCTGGCGGCAAGGTGCTGCGGACCACGCCGCCGCGATAATCGCGGCGCTGCGGGCGCTGACGATCGAAGGGCAGTGCGATCACGCTGTGGCTGTCGGCCAGCGTCGTGCGCCAGTCGTCGAGCTGACGCGCGGCGTCGTCGCCGCCCAGCCAGTCACGCTGCCACAGTGCGTAATCGGCGTACTGGATCGGCAGCGGCGACAGCGTGTGCGGCACACCGAGCGACAGCGAAGCGCAGATCGCGCGCAGCTCGCGTTCGAACACGTCCATCGACCAGCCGTCGATGATGATGTGATGCAGCGTGGTGAGCAGCAGACCTTCTGCACCGGCCAACTGCAGCCACAGATAGCGCGCCGGCGGTGCGGCGGCGAGATCGAAACTGCGGCTGACCAGATCTGCGGCGAGCGCGCCGACCTCCGCCGCAGCGGTATCGCTGGGGGACGCAGAAAGATCAACGCTGCGCCAGTCCAGCGCGCAGTCATCAAGCACCTGTTGAGACGGGCTGCCGTCTGCACCGCGCACGAAACGGCTGCGCAGCGGTTCGTGGCGCTCGACCAGAATTTCCAGCGCACGCGCGACAGTCGCGCCGTCGACGTTCTCGAAACGCAGCACGCTGGGCACGTTGTAGGCCGGATTGTCGGGTTCGTACTGCTGCAGAAACCAGAACCGCGCCTGGCTGGACGACAGCGGCAGTTCGGCCGGGCGCTCGCGCGGTGCGATGGACGCTTCGGGCGTAACGGCATCGCTATCTCCACCGTCGATCAGTTGCGCCTGCTCCTCGATGGTTGGGTTGACGAACAGATCGGCCAGTGCGACGCCGACGCCGAACGCTTTGGGGATCCGCGAAAACACCTGGGTGATGCTCAGCGAGTGACCGCCGAGTTCGAAGAAATCGTCGGTCACGCCGAATTGATCATGACCCAGCACTGCGGCCCAGATCGCCGTCAGTCTGGTTTCGGTGTCGTTGCGCGGCGCCACGCGTTCGCCGCCGCCGATCAGATCCGTGGGGTCGAAGGCGGGCAGGGCGCCACGGTTGACCTTGCCGTTGTCGTTCAACGGCAACGCGTCCAGGCGCACGTAGGCGCTGGGCACCAGACCGATGGCGAGTCGCCGCGACAGCCAAGCGTGCAATTCGCGGCGCCAATCGTCGGGCGCGTCCGCGCCGAGGCTGGCGTAACAGATCAGACGCTCGCCTTCGCCGAGGACGGTCACCGCTTCGTCCACCCACAAGCATTCGCGCGCGATCGCGTCGATTTCCTCCAACTCGATGCGCTGTCCGCGCAGCTTGACCTGGAAGTCGACGCGGCCGCGCACGTAGATGCGGCCGTCGTGGCCCATATAGCCGGTATCGCCGGTGCGGTACAGACGCGCGCTGGGTTGGCCGCCGATGAAATCCGGAAAAAACTTCTCCGCGCTCATCGCAGCGTTGTTGAGATAGCCGGTGCCGACCGATACGCCGCCGATGATCACTTCGCCGATGGTGAACGGCGGCAGCGGCCGCCACTGGTCGTCCAGCACGTAGAGGCGGATATTCGGCAGCGCACTGCCGACGGTGACGGGAACTTCTGGACGCAAGAATTCCTCGGGCGCGAAGCGGTGGATGCCGCACAGGTCGGCGCATTCGGTCGGGCCGTAGGTGTTGACGATTTCGGTGCGTCGCGCGGGGGCGGACTGCCAGCGCGCGAAGCGCGATTTCTGCACCGGTTCGCCGCCCAGCATGAGGTGACGCAGGCTGGCGAAATCGGTGTAGTCGTCGGCGCCTTCTTCGACGCAGTCCAGCAGCGCATAGGCCATCGACGGCGTGCAGTTCATCCAGGTGATCGCGTGATCGCGGATCCAGCCGCGTACCCGCAGCGGGTCGTAGCGCAGGTCGGGCACTACGTGGATGGCGCCGCCGCTGCACAGCGCGCCCCAGATGTTTTTCTGCAGCAGATCGAACGAGATTTTGTTGACCAGCAGTACGCGGTCGTCGACGCCGAAGCCGAATTCAGCAGTCCACCAGTGCATCAGATTGACGAAGCTGTGGTGATAGACACCGGCCGCCTTCGGCTTGCCGGTCGAGCCGGAGGTGTGCATCACGTACACCATGTCGGTGGGTTCGACTGGCCCGGGGTCGCGCAGCACTGCGGTTTCGGAAAGCGCGTCCTGCAGACGCAATGCGATGCAGTCCGCAGGCATCACCAGATCAGCCGCGATATCGCGGTGCGAGACGAAGATCGGCGCATGCAGATCGGCGAGAATGCCGGCCAGACGTTCGTGCGGATGGGTCGGATCCAGCGGCGCATAGGCACAGCCGGCGCGGACGATGCCCAGCGCGGCGACGATCATATCCGCCGACGGTTCGAACAGCATCGCGATGATGTCGCCGCGCCGCGCGCCGCGCGCCTGCAGTGCTGCGGCAAGGCGGTCGGCGCGTTCGAGCAGCGCGCCATAGTTCAGAGATTCGCTGCCGTCGTATACCGCCACCGCATCGGCGGCACGCGCCGCGCAGTGCAAGACGCGCGCGGCGATCGATTCGCCAGCCGGGTAGGCGGTTTCGGTGCGGTTCCAGCGCGCCTGCAGCGCCTGTTCTTCGGGCAGCGCAAACGGCAGTTCGGCGAGCGTCGTCTCGGGGCGCTGGATCATCGCGATCAGCGCGGCCTCGAAACGGCGCAGCAGCGTATCGACGGCGCGCGGGCTGGTCTGGCCGGCGTCGAAAAGCGCGCGCAGACGCAGCTCGCGATTGGGTTCGACCACCAGCGCGATGGTGTAGTTGGTTTCCTGCACCACCTCGATCTGGTCGAGGCTGAAGTGCTCGGAGCCAGGGAAGGACTCGACCGCGAGCAGCGTGTCGAACATCCGGCTACCCTGCGGCAGCGCGCTCCAGGTCTGGATGTCGACCAGCGGCGCGTACGCATGTTCCATCCGGTCGCGGTCGCTGGTCTGGATCGCCTGCAGCAGATCGGCAACGGTCTGACCCGCATGCATCCGTACCCGCGCCGGCAGCGTGTTGATGAACAGGCCGACCATGCGCTCGCAGTCGACAAGATCCGGCGTGCGTCCGGACACCGTGGTGCCGAATACCACATCGTTCTCGCCGCTCTGGCGGGACAACAGCCATGCCCATGCGGCTTGGATGTAGGTATTGAGCGTGACGCGGTTGCGCCGCGCCGCGCTGCGCAGCGCTTCCATCGTGCCGTCGCGGATATCGCGGGCGATAGTGGTCGGGCCGCAGGCATCGTCTTCGCGCCAGGGCGCGTCCAGGCCAAGATTCAGCGGCGTTGCCGCGTGTACATCGCGCAGATACTCGCGCCAATAAGCCTGGTCGGCGCCGGTGTCGCGTTCGCGCAGCCACTGGACATACGGTTTGAACGCACGCGGCCCGCTGAGTACCACCTCGCGCTGCTGTTCCAGCGCCGCATAGACCGCCAGCACTTCATCGATCACCCGGAACGCCGACCAGCCGTCCAACATCATGTGGTGGTAGGTCCATACGAATACATCTTCATCGTCGGACCACGCGATCAGACTCAGCCGCATCAGCGGCGGCTGGGTGAGGTCGAAGCCTTGGCTGCGGTCATACCGCAGCCGTTCGCGCAGCAGCGTCTCGCGCTGCGCCACAGGCAGCGCCCGCCAGTCGAGGATTGCCGGCACCGGCACGACGGCGTTGCGAACGATCTGCACCGGACGGTCGATCGCCTCCCAGTGGAATGCAGTGCGCAGCGCGTCGTAATGATGTGCAACGTGCTCCCACGCGCGCGCGAACAGGGCTGGATCGGTGCGCGGCAGACGCCGCGACACTTGTTCAACGTATGCCGTGGTGGCCGGATCGCTCAGGGCATGGAACAGCATGCCCTGCTGCGTGGCGGTGAGCGGATAGATCGCGGCGATGTCCTGCTTGTCCATGACGTTCTTCAAAGGCTGAGCAACGATTTCAGGTCTTCTTCGGACAGCCCGCTGTCGTCGAACGAAGTGTTTGCGGGGCTGTCTGCGTCGGTCGTCACCGTAGCGGCGGGTGCCGGCGCGGGGGCGCTACCGCCGACTGCCGCAGCGAGGCTGGCCACGGTCTGGAATTCGAACAACTGCGCCGGCTTGACCTGCAGTCCGCGCGCCTTGGCCTGGGCGACGATCTGGATACCGATCACCGAATCGCCGCCGAGTTCGAAGAAGTTGTCGTGGATGCCAATCGGCGCAACGCCTAGCACTTTTTCGTAGATATCGACCAGCAGCTTTTCCGCTTCGGTCTGCGGCGCGGCGAACCCATCGTCATCGCGACGCTGCAGCTGCGATGCGCGTTTGTTCGAGGCCTCGCTGGCGCGGCGCAGCTCTTCGCGCTGACGCGCGAGCAGGCCGTTCACCGACAGCGGCAGCACCACCCAATGCGGTTCATCGGGCGAGGCGAGAATGCGTTCGAATGCATCCAGCCCTTCGATCGGGGTGATCGCATCGCTCCATGCCCGCGATGGCGCGGCGGCTTCGACCTTCGCGCGCCCGCGACCCGCGGCGATGCGACGCAGCGCGAAGCGACGGATGGAGGCGACAAGTCCGCGTTCGCCGACGATATCGATATCGAACAGGATCGACTCGCCGTCTTCTTCGACCGCATCGAAACGTACGAACGAGCACAAACGGCCGGTGAGCGCGCCGAACTGCTGCAGGCGGCCGTAATTCGAAGGCAGATATTCGCCCTGCAGTTCCTGCCCCAGTTGCGTCTTGTCCAGCCGTGCCAGCAGATGGCCGGTGATCGGGCCGGTGGCCATGTCCAGCAGACTGGGATGCAGCGGGAACAGCGCGGCATCGCCATCTTCGCCTGCCGGCAGACGAAGCTCGGCGATCAGCGTGCGTGCGCCGAAGTCCAGGCGCTGCACGACATCCCAGTGACGGCCGAGGCTGAGGAAGCCGTCTTCGCCAAGCACCGGCATGCGTCCGTCGGCATAGATCTCATGCGCATCGGCGCACAGCGCGGCGGCCGCATCGGCGTCGAACGCTGGCGCTTCTATGATGGCCGCACGCACCATGCCGGTCGCGACCGGCGCGAATCCGCCGCTGCCGTCGCTATCGAGCACTTCAAACGACCAGCGGCCGGAACCTGCGTCTGCGTAGCGCACGCGGGCTTCGATACCGGCGTCTGCCGCGACGAACAGCGGACGGAAGAAATACACCTCCTCGAACTCGGCATAGCGCTGGCCGCTGTAGATCTCGAAACCGGCGCGGACCATTTCCAGTAGACCGGTGCCTGGCATCGCCGGTACGCCCGAGAGGCGGTGATCGGTCAGCATCCACAGCGCGCCGGGTTTCAGCAGCGTTGCGATCTCGAAGCGATTGGCGGTGCGCTCGACTTCGTTGTGGACCAACGGATGCGGATTCGGCAGCGGGGTGCCGCCCAGACTGGGCGCCGCTGCGGTGTGGCCATGACGCGCAGCCATGCCCACTTCGTCCCACGGACCCCAGCCCATCGAGATCGCCGGCAGATTCCAGCGCGAACGCGCGTGGTGTGCGTATGCATCCAGATAGGCGTTGCCTGCGGCGTAATCGACCTGACCGATGCCTCCGATCTGCGCGAACAGCGAGGAGAACAGCGCGACGAAACCAAGGCTGTCGCGTGCGGCCGGGTTCGCGGCCAATGCGCTGCACAGCGCGTGCGTGCCGAAGATTTTGGGATCAAGCACGCGCCGTGCGTCCTCGCGGCGCTTGAGCTGCATCACGCCGCCGCCGGCGACGCCCGCAGCGTGCACCGCACCGTCGATACGGCCGTGACGCATGCAGACATCGTCGATCAGTGCGCGCATGTGTACGGCGTCGCATACGTCGATGCCGACGGTTTCCACGCGTGTGCCGAGCGATTCGATCGCCAGTACAGCGCGTACGCGTCGCGCGGTGTCGTCCTCGCCGCTGACCAGGGTGTTCCATTCGGTGCGTGCGGGCAGCGGGCTGCGCCCCAAAAGCACGACCGTTGCAGCGCCTTTTTCGGCGAACGATTGCGCCAGCGCCAGACCAAGTCCGCCAAGTCCGCCGGTAATCAGGTACACGCCACCGCGACGGATCGCGCTGTGCTGCGGTGCGGTCAACGCAGCGGTGTCGAGATCGGCGGTCCAGCGTGCGCCCATGCGATAAGCGACGGCTTTATCGCCCCAGCCGATCTGCGGCAGTGCGGCCGTGTACAGCGCGTCCAGTTCAGAGACCACGCGTGCAGGCACCGCGGCATCGCGGGCGGCATCGATGGCAAAGTCGAGATGACGACTGGACCAGGTCGGCATTTCGTGGCCGATCGACAGATGTACGCCGATCGCGGTGGCTGCCAGCGGTCGCAGCGGTTCATCAGGCAACACCGGAAATGCGCCCGCGGAGACGCTCAGCAACAGCGGCGGCTGCGCCAGGCCGAGGTCGGCCAACGCAACGCAGGTGTTGAGCAGGGCGAAGAAGTGACCATCCAGTTCAGCGGCGTCGGGATCGTCGGCCAATTCCAGATTGGGCAGGCAGATCACTGCCAGCCGCGCACCTTCGGCAAGCGTTGAAGCAGCAGCTTGAAATGCGGCCGACACCTGATCGGCGTCGTCGAGACGAGCGTGCCAGCCGCCCTCGCCATCGGTCGCGAAACCGGCTCCGTCACGTATGCGCAGCACCTGCGCGCCGCGCGCTCGCAGATCGGCGGCGAGCGCTGCGGCATGCGCCTGATTGGCGCCCGCTTCGGAACCGATCAAGACCACGGTGCGAGCGCCCCAGTCGGCGTTGTCGGCGACGGCGGCCGCGCGACGGCCGCGTGTCCATGAAGGGATCGAGAACCACTGCGATGGATCCAGACGCTGCACGATTTCGTTACCGCCGGTTTCGGCGGCGCGCAGCCAATGCGATTCGCGTTCGAAAGGATAGGTCGGCAAAGGCGTACGGCGCGCATCGGCATCATCGCCCACCGCGTCCCAGCTCACCCTCAGGCCAGCGCTCCAGCAGCGTCCAAGCGCCTGTGCGAAGCGGCGTGCGTCGTGATCGTCTTCACGCGGATGGCGCACGGTTTCGATGATCGCAACCGGGCTTTCACCCGCACCCAGCGTGCGCCGCGCGAACGTGGCCAGCGCATTGCCCGGGCCGATTTCAAGCAACAGATTGCAGCCGGCGTCGACTAGCGTGTGCAGACCTTCGCGGAAGCGCACGGTGCCCAGTAGATGTCCGGACCAATACGCCGGGTCGACCGCTTCAGCGTCGGTGATCCAGGTGCCGGTGACGTTAGAGACAAAAGCCTGCTCCGGCGGGCGCGGACGTGCGCGGCGCACGGTGGCTTCAAACTCGGCCACGATCGGATGCATGCTGGGCGAATGGAAGGCGTGCGAAGTGACCAGCACGCGGCAGGCGTGACCGTCCGCTTCCAACTGCTGGCGCAGCGCGTCGATGGCTTCGGCAGGGCCGGAGGCGACGCTGGTGCCGGGCGCGTTGTCGGCCGCGATGGCCATCGCGGCGGCGCTGTTGGCGGATGCGGCCAGATACGGGCGCAGCGAATCGGCGTCCATCGACACCGCCAGCATCGCGCCGGCCGGCATCGACTGCATCAGCCGGCCGCGCAGCGCGACCAGCTCCAGCGCTGCGTCGAGATCGAACACGCCAGCCAGACATGCAGCGACGTATTCGCCGAGGCTGTGGCCGATCAATGCCTTGGGCACGATGCCGAAGCTTTGCAGCTGGCGGGCCAGTGCGTATTCGACCGCGAACAGCGCCGGCTGTGCGTGCTCGGTACGCGCCAGGGCAACGGCCAGCGCATCGCGATCGGCGCCGTCTGCGGACAGCAGCATCGGCCGCAGGTCGACGCCGTGCGTGCCGGCAAGGCGATCCAGACAGATGTCGAGGGTCTCGGTGAACACTGGATACTGGCCATACAGACCGCGCGCCATGTCGACGTACTGCGTGCCCTGGCCGGAGAACATCCACGCCATGCGCACTTCGCCGTCCAGTTTGCGTTCGCCGCCCGCCTGCGCCAGCGCGCGCAGTGCAGAGGCCAACCCGGCGCTGTCGCTGGCGGCGGCGACGCTGCGGTGATCGAACGATTTACGCCCGCGCTGCAGGGTGAACGCGACATCGCGCAGCGCCGCATCGGGCTGGATATCGAGCCAGTCGGCGAGTTGATTGGCCTGACGGGCGAGGGCAGCCGGCGTGCGTGCGGACAGCGGAAAAATCCACGGACCATGTGCGGCCTCACGCGGTGCCGGCTGCGGTGCCTGTTCGATGATGACGTGTGCGTTGGTGCCGCCAATGCCGAACGAGCTGACCGCAGCGCGACGCGGCTGTTCCGACGCCGGCCACGCCTGCAGACCTTCCGGCACGTAGAACGGACTGGATGCGAAGTCGATCATCGGATTGGGCGCGGCGTAGTTGACCAGCGGCGGGATGACGCTTTCGCGCACCACCATCGCGGCCTTGATGAGACTGGCGACGCCGGCCGCAGTGGCCAGATGACCGATGTTGGGCTTGAGCGAACCGATCGCGCAAAAACCGCTGCGGTCGGTGTGGGTGCGCCAGGCTTGGCTCAGGGCATTGAATTCGACCGGATCGCCCATCGGCGTGCCGGTGCCATGCGCTTCCATATAGCCGATGCTGTCGGGCGAAATGCCGGATGCGGACAAGGCTTCGCCGATCACTTTTTTCTGTCCGGCGATGCCGGGCGCGGTGTATCCGGCCTTGACCGAACCATCGTTGCCCACCGCAGTGCCGCGGATCACCGCATACACGTGATCGCCGTCGGCAAGCGCGTCTTCAAGACGTTTCAGGCAGACCACGGCAACACCTGCATCGGAGAACACGGTGCCCTCGGCGCTGGCGTCGAACGCGCGGACCGCACCGTCGGGCGAGTTCATGCTGCCTTCGCGATACAGATAACCGCCGCTGGGCACGCTGACCAGAACGCCGCCGGCCAGACACATGTCGGTCTCGCCGGTAAGCAGACTCTGGCAGGCCAGATGCACCGCCACCAGTGAGGTCGAACATGCGGTCTGCACGCTGACCGCTGGGCCGGTGTAGTTGAATTTGAAGGCGACACGATTGGTGACGTAGTCCGGCTCATTGCCGATACCGGCGGTCAGATCGCGCGTCGAGTACATGATTTCGCGATGCGAATACACGTTCTTCAGAAAGTAGCGGCTCATCGCCGCACCGCCGAATATCCCAACCACCGATGGACACTCGTCAGGGATGTAGCCGGCGTCTTCCACTGCGGCCCACGAGGACTCCAGGAACAGCCGCTGCTGGGGGTCCAGCAGTTCGGCCTCTGCCGGGGTGTAGCCGAAGAAATCAGCGTCGAACTTGTCGACGTCGTCCATCCAGAACCCGGCCGCCACCCAACCTCCGCTGGACACTTCTTCGACCCGATAGGGAATGCTCTGCAGGTCGTCGGCGAGGATCGATGCCTGCACTTCTTCGGGCGTGAATTTCTTCAGTGCGACCTTGCCGTCCAGCACATTTCGCCAGAGTTCGGCGACATCGGTCGCCGCCGGGAAGCGGCCGGCCATGCCAACGATGGCGATGCCGTGTTCAAGGCTGCTGTGGTTATCGTTCATATCGGTTGATCGCTCAAAAATTGGGGCTGACGGTTACGCGCCTTTGCGGCGCATGCGCTGTGCGGCGGCGCGGCGATTGCGGTCGGCGGCCTGGTTGGGGGGCTGCATTTCAATGACGGCGGCGCCGTTGCGTTCGATGTGTTCCACCAGCGCGCCGATGGTCGGGTAAGTGAAGAACATGTCGACCACCGCGACCGGCTGCGGCAAGCGGCTCTGCAGGCGCGAATGGATCTTGATCATGTCGACCGAGGTGCCGCCCAGATCAAAGAACCCGTCGTCAAGACCGATGGTGTCGTTGCCCAGCACGTCGGCCCAGGCGGCTCTGATCTCGGTGGCGAGGCTGCTCTGGGCAGCATCGGCGCGCCGCGGTGGCTGTGCGCGCTGCGGTTTGGGGTCGGGCAGTGCGTTGCGGTCGACTTTGCCGTTGGCCGACAGCGGCAGTGCGTCCAGTTCCACCAGCACCGAGGGCACCATATAGCTCGGCAGTTTGGCGGCGAGGTGGGCGCGCAAACGGTCCTCGAACGACACCGTCACCGGCACTTCAGCTGGAATGGCCGGGGTGGCCGGCACCGGCGCGGGCAGGCCGCCGACGATGCAGTGCAGATAGTGCGGACGATGCGGGAAATCGAAGCCCGGTTCGGCACGCGCGAAATCGAAGCCGCCGATCTGGCAGACGCCGAAATCGTCGATCACCGCTGCCGCGTCTTCCAGCAGTTGGGTCATCAATCCTGCTTCCAGCAGCACCATCTGCCCACTGGATGCGCCGTAGATGAATTCGATGGCGTCGAGATTGGCGACCAGATACAGCTGGAAACCACAGTCGTCCCACATCTGCGCGTTGTATTGATCGACGTAGGAGGCATCGAAGCCGTTACCAGCGCCGACCCGCACCAAGGCGTTGTCGACCGGGTGATAGTAGTACAGACCGGCATCGATACCTTCGACGCCCTCTGCGCGGATCGACAGATACGCTTGCACCGGATACAGCGAGCCGGCGGAACCGTAGTGATAGCGTTTGCCGTGTTCGGTGTCGTGACGACGCAGCACTTGGAGGAATGCGTTGAGCGCGCTCAATGCCACCGGCTCGCGGCGGAAGTGGCGGGTGGTGCGGCGCATTTCAGGCGCTCTGCGGCTGCCGTCTGGCAGCGCGACGCGCGGTGCGTCTGCGGAGATACGGCGGATGCCTGGATCCGAGAGTCGATGCCGCAGTTTTTCTGCAGCCTTGGCTTCACTATCGTCTTTGCCGCGCACGTAATAACCGACGAGTTTCTTGGCCCGGTCATGGTCGCCGTGCAGAGTGACGACTGCGGCCTGTACGCCCGCACTGCGTTCCAGCACGCTTTCGATTTCGCCCAGCTCGACGCGGTAGCCGTTGATCTTGGCCTGGAAATCGCGGCGACCCAGAAATTCGATATTGCCGTCGGGCAGATAGCGGCCGAGGTCGCCGGTCCGATACAGCCGTTCGCCGCTGCGCGGATGACGGAAGAAACTGGCGGCGCTGCGCACCTCGTCGCCCAGGTATCCGTGGGCAAGGCCAATTCCGCCGATGTAAAGCTCGCCGGTGGACCACACCGGGCGCGGGTCCAGACGCTCGTCCAGCACATGAAAGCTCTGGTTCAACATCGGCTTGCCGTAGGGGATGCTGCGCCACGTGGGGTCGACCGTGTCGATCGGATAACCGATCGACCAGATCGACGCTTCGGTGGCGCCGCCCATGCCGTACAGACGTGCGTTGGGCGCCACTTTGCGGATCGCTGCAGGCAGCCGCACCGGGATCCAGTCGCCGCTCATCATCACCACGCGCAGGGTGTCGTCGCAGCGATGGACAACGGTGTCGAGATAGCTGGCGTAGATGTCCATCAGCGCCGGCACCGTGTTCCAGACGGTGACGCCGTGGTTGCGCATCAGGACGTCCCAATGCGCTGGCTCACGCTGACGTTCGGGCGAGGGCAACACCAGCGCAGCGCCGATCGCAAGCAGGCCGAAGATGTCGTATACCGACAGATCGAAGTTGAGTTCGGACAGGCCGAGCACGCGGTCGTCGGCGCCGATGCCGAACCGGTGATTGACGTCCACCACAGTATTGCGCGCGCCGCGATGATCGATCGCCACGCCTTTGGGTTTTCCGGTCGAACCCGAGGTGAAGATGACGTAGGCCAGCTCTTCCGGGCGTACGGTCTCCGGCAGCGCGGCGATGGCGTGCGGTTGCTCCGCCAAAACATCGAGCATCACCATCTCGACGCCAACCAGCGGTCGCGCCGCGGCGATCGCGCGGGTGCTCAGTACGCGCTGGATGCCGCCGGCGTCGACGATATCGGCAAGACGATCCGGCGGCTGCGAGGGATCCATCGGCACATAGACCGCGCCCGCTTCGAGAATGCCCATTACCGCGGCGATCTGCTCGAACCCCTTGGGCAGATACACACCGATGCGTTCGCCGGTGTCCGCGCCGATCTTCCACAGGTGATGCGCGATACGGTTGCCGTGCAGATGCAGTTCGCCGTAACTGTAGACATGTTCATCGACGATCACCGCTGCGCGTTCCGGAGTGAGCGCGCACTGCGCCAGTACCGGCGTGTGCAGCAGCCCGCAGGGCACCGGCGCGGCAGTGGAATTGGTATCGGCATACAGCGCACGCTGCCACTGCGGCAGCGCGACGCTGCAGCTTCCGCGCCATGCCGCATCGTCGTCGGCCAGCGCTTCGATCAGCCCGCGGTAGCTCTCGAACATATCGTCGAGCATGCCGGCCGGGAATAATTCCTCCACGCCATCCCAGTCGAACAGCAGGCCGTCGGCGTCTTCTTCGATCTGTTGATCCAGCCACACCTGCGGCGTCTGGGTCAGCACGAATCCCGGCGCGCCCAGCCACGACATGGCGCGATCATGGGTGTCGGCGGCGGCGTTTTTGAGCGTGCTGGTGAAGACAACCGGCAGCAGCGTGGTGCTGCGGCGGCGTTCGTTGAGTTCGCGCATGATCCACACGCCGCTGACGTGGCGATGGTCCATCGACTCCCATAGATCGTTCTGCAGTGCGCGTGCGTCGTCGATGAAGCTGCGGCCGCGGCCGGTGTCGATCGCCAGCGGAATCACCGAAGTGAAATCGCCAACCAGCTCATCGACTTCCGGATGAAAGGGCATGCGGTTGAAGAGTGTGAGATTGAGCGTGAAGCGCGGCTGCATCGACCAACGCCCGAGCACGCGTGCATAGGCCGAGAGCAGGGCCACCGATGGGGTCAGGCCCAATGTGGCGGCGCGCTGTTTGAAACGCGCCCAGGCTGCGCGATCAAGCCGCCCGGTGCGGCGACGGAAACGGGGCTGCGCTATCGTGGCCGGATTCACCGCCAGCGGCAGTTCCGGCGCGTTGGGCAGATCGTCGAGCCGCCGTCGCCAATACGCGGCGCTCTGTTTGGCCTGCGCCGAATCGGCCATGCGGCCGAGGCCGCGCACATAGTCGGCGTAGCTGAATTCCAATGCCGGCAGCGCCAGCGACGGGTCTTGGTAATAACGCTTCCAGTCGTCGCTGATGATGTCGAAACTCTGTGCATCGAAGATCAGCACATCGATCGAGATATGCAGGCGAACGCGGTCGTCGGGCAACTGCGAAACGCGGAAATCGAACAGCGGCCACTGCGCAGGGTCCAGCACCTGATGCGACAGTTCATCGCGAATTTCGGCGAGTTGGCGTTCGCAGGCCTCTGCATCGGCCGCGCGCAGATCAATCCGCTGCAGCCGATAGGTCGGCACGTCCGGCAGGATCCGCTGCATGCCGTCGTCGCCGACCACCGCGCGGAGCATGTCGTGACGCGCGATCACCTGCTGCAACGCCGCATCAAGGCGGTCGAGATCGACGCCGTCCGCATCCACTTCCATGTAACCGTGCGCGGCGATGTTGCCCAGTTCGAACGCGCTGCGGCGCCCGATCCAGTACGCCTGCTGGATGTCGGTCAGCGGGAAGGGCTGATGACGCAGCGCCGGTGCCGGTTCGATCTCGATACGTTCGACCGACGACGCCGCAACCGCGCTGTTGATAGCGCTGCTGTTGATAGCGCTGCTGTTGATAGCGGTGTTCACGGCTAGGGCGTGACGGGCGATGGTGGGTTGTGCATTCGACATGACGAAGTCCTCGAGACGGTGAAGCGTTCCTTACCGGGTCACGTGTTTCAGCTGTCCAGCGCTTTGGCGAGCTGACGGATCGTGGGCGCGCGAAGAATGTCGGTGAGACGAACCGAATGCCCGAAACGACGGCCGATTTCGGTCACCAGTCTCGTCGCCATCAGCGAATGACCGCCGATTTCAAAGAAGTTGTCGGTGGGGTCGATATCGGCCACCCCGAGCAGTTCGCGCCACAGTTCGGCGAGCTGCGCTTCAGCAGCGGTGGCAGGCGCCGATGTCGGTGCGTCGCTGGGTCGTGGCCCGGTGCGCTGCATGGTGGCCCATTCGAGCAGACACCTGCGGTCGGTCTTGCCGTTCGGGGTCAGCGGAAACGCATCGATCGCGAGCAACTGCGCCGGCATCATGTACCGCGGCAGCGCCGTCGCGATAGCCTCGCGAATTGCCGTAGCGAGATCGCCCGCACCCGGCACTGACGTATAAAACGCGATCAGTGCGGCGTTACCGGCGTCGTCCGGTGCGGCCAGCACCTGGTTTTTTTCGACGCCGTGTACCCGGCCGATCACTGCTTCGATTTCAGCGGTCTCGATACGATGGCCGCGGATTTTCACCTGACCATCGCCGCGACCGAGATATTCCACTTCGCCGTCGCTATTGAGCCGGCCCAGATCGCCGGTGTTGTACATGCGGCCGCCGGGCACGGCACCGACCGGATCGTCGACGAAAGCGGCTTCGGTGAGGTCGGTACGGCCGAAATAACCCTCGGCAAGACCGACGCCGGCCAGATGGATAATGCCGATGGTGCCGGCCGGGACCGGATTACGGCCACTTTCGTCCATCAGGTATAGCGCGGTGCCGCCGACCGGACGGCCGATCGTGACGCGCGCGCAGCCCACCGGCACCTTGACGAAGGTGGAGTAAGTGGTGTCTTCCGACGGGCCATAGAGGTTGTAGACCGACACATCGCCGCGCAGTGCGTGGATGCGCGCGACCAATTCCGCAGTCAGCGCTTCGCCGGCCAGATTGATCGTGCGCAGTGTGGTGGGCAGCGCTTGGGCGCGAACCAGTTCGGCCATCGCCGAGGGCACCGTATTGATCAGGGTGATGTCGTCGGTGCGCGCCAGCTCGGTCAGCTGCAGTGCGTTTTCCACCAGCACCACGCGACCGCCGCGGGCCAGTGGCACGAACAGTTCGAACACCGACAGATCGAAGCAGATCGATGTCGAGGCCACCACGCCGGCGATGTCGGCATCAGTGAACACGCCGTCGGCCCAGTCGAGCAGATTGAGCACCGACGACTGACGGATCGCCACGCCCTTGGGCACGCCGGTCGAGCCTGAGGTGAAAATCAGATGCGACAGCTGCTGCGGGTTGCCGTGCCACGGCAGACGCGGCGCATCGGCGGCCAGCTCGGCGCCATCGGCGCGGCCGGCCACATCGACCTTCAGCATGCGCATCGCGAGATCGCTTTGTGCATGATCGATATCGACGATGATGAGATCGGCCTGCGCGCAGCCCAGGATTGCCGCCTGACGGTCCTGCGGATACGCCATGTCCAGCGGCACGTACGCCGCACCGGTCTTGAGCACGGCGAGCAGCGCGATCGGCAGCGCCGGTGTGCGCGGCAAACGCACCGCGACACGCTGTCCGGGCCCGGCGCCCAGCGCAGCCAGCCGCTGCGCCAGCGCTTCAGCGCGGCGGTCGAATTCGCGATAACTCACTTCCACGTCATGCCAGCGCAGCGCGACCGCATCCGGTGTGCGCGCAGCCTGTGCGGCGACGCGCGCAGCGATGTGATCGTGGTCGGCGACCGCCGGGACAGCATCGCCGATCAGCCACGGGTGTTCGCCTTCAAGCAGCAGCGCATGCGCACCCAGCGGTGCGTCGGGTGCGTCGATCAGGCGTTCGATCAGCGCGAAATAGCGACCCAGCAGGTCGTGCGCAGTGCGTTCATCAAACAGTCCACGGTTGTACGTGAGCACCGCCTGGTAATCGTCACCGTTGCCGACAGTGTCGAGCGTGAGTTCGTACTTGGTGCTGACCACCGGGGGCACGATCGGCAGCAGCGCTGCGCCGCCGGCCTTGAGGCTGCCGATGGGTTCGTAGTTGAACAGCACCGAGACCAGCGTCGGCCGCGCCAGATCGCGCGCGGGCTTCAGTTCGCGCAGCAGTTCCGGCATCGGATACGCGCGATGTTCCAGACACTGCAGCAGATCGGCGCGAGTCGCGCTGATATAGTCGCACCAAGGAGTGGCGCAATCGGTTTCGCCCGGCACCGGCAGCACGTTCACGCCGAAGCCGATATAGCGCTCGTCGCTGCGGGTGCCGTGCATTGCCGCGGGCACGCCGATGATCGAACGATTCTGGCCGCACCATTTATGCAGCAGCACGCGCCATGCACCGAATAGCGCCATGAACGGAGTAACCCCGGCGCTGCGGCAGAACGCCGACAGACGCGCGCCCAGTTCGCGTGGCAACACGGCATGGACCCGGTCGGCGTCGAAGGTCTGCTCCGGCGGAAACGGACGGTCGGTCGGCAGCGCCAGCGGCGGCGGCAGATCGCGCAGGGCCCGCAGCCAGAAGTCGCGATCCTGCGGGCGCCATACTGCTTGCCGGCGGTTCGCCTCGGCGATGCCCAGCGCGCGCGGCAGGGTCACTGCAACATCGTTCAACGCGGCGTCGTAGCGCTGCATCCATTCGATTGCGAGCGTGCCGAAAGCGGTACCGTCGATAACCAGATGATGGCCCACCAGATACAGCCAATGACGGTCGTCGCTGAAACGGATCAGAAACGCGCGCAGCAGCGGACCTTGGCTGAGATCGAAAGGCTGGGCGATGCGCACCTTGAGCCACTCGCGGGCTTTGCGCGCGGCTATCTGTGGCGGAAACACAGAAAAATCCACGGTCTCGATTTTCGGTGCGGAGGCAGCGCGCAGTCGCAGATGGCGGCCGTCCTCGTCGACAACCGATAGCAGCGATTCGTGATCGGCCACCAGCGCATCCAGCGTTGTCTGCAGCCGATCAGGGACCAGCGCGCCCTCGACCTCGAACAGTGCGCCTTCGTTGTAAGCGATCAGCACCGCATCGTCCATGCCCATATGCACCAGGATTTCCTGCTGCATCACGCTCAGCGGCGCGCGCAATCCGGCGCCCGCGTTGGCAAGTTTTTCCGCGCGGATCAGAAACATGCTGTCGGCATAGGTGTCGATGGCCACATCGCGCCAGCCCTGGCTGCCCAGCACGGTGCGCCAGGTTTCGGCATCGAGCAATGCGTGCTGACGCAAACCGGTGTCAGTAAACCGCCACCAGCCGTCGGTCAGGCCGAACACCAGATCCAACCATGCATGCGGGCGCGCGCATTCGATCAGCAGCATGGCGCCGCCCGGCGCCAGCAGTTCTTGCAGCCGGTCGAGACTGGCGCGCAGCTCCAACGTGGCGTGCACCACGTTGGACGCGATGACGATATCGAACTGCTCGAACGGCAGGCGCTGGTGTTCGACGCGGCTTTCGACATCGAACGTCACGAAGTCCATGAAGCCGACTCCAGCAAACGTCTGTTCTGCCTGGCACAGAAACGCAGGCGAGATGTCGGAAAATGTGTAGCGACACACTTTATTGGCGAGCATCGGCAACAGCGCACGGGTGGTGCCGCCGGTGCCAGCGCCGACTTCCAGGATACGCAGCGGCCGCTCCGGCGACGCCAGTTTTGCCAGTGTTTCGGCGAAGCTGCGCTGCAGCGCTTCGTGGGTGACCAGCGCACCGGGCGCGCCGGTATACACGGCGCTGACCAAAGCCACGCCGCCTTTGGCGAACAGCGCTTCGGTGCCGCCGGTTTTTCCGGTGAGCACATTCGGCAGCGCATCGACGCAGCGGATCAACAGGGTAAGGCTGTGCTCCGGTTCGCCAAGCGCACGCGCAGCGTCCAGCGCAGCCGAGAACGCCGCGCGAGCAGCCATGCGATCGCTGACGGCAAAGGAAGTCAATGCGCGGAAATCACCTTGGATCAGGTCCGCCTTCAGCAGATGTCCGCAGATTGCCAGCCAGAGTCGCTCGCGTGCCGCGACCACGCCAAGCCGTTGGCCCAGCACCTCCGCGCACGGACGATCCGCAAGCTGTGCGGCGGGCGCCATCGCAGCCAATGCCGCAGCGAAGCCGGCAGTGGCCGCCTGGTTGAGCGCTTCGGTGCGTGCGTGATCCGTGGGCGTCTTCGATAGCGTCGGCCCTGCGGTTCCACCGCTGTTTAGAAATCCACCTGCGCGCAGGCTTCGGCCTGCATTCAACGCCGCGTTCACGATCACGTCGATATCCGTATCGCTGTGCGATTCGGAGAGGAAACACGTATGGCCTTCCCAGATGTAAATTCCGTTGAGCGCCATGTGATAGAAAAACAGCGGTGCTTCCACTGGCTGGAATTCGACGCTGAAATTCTTCATGAACACGAAACGGAACAGCGAGCCGGCGCAGTCGACGTGGATCGGCAGACCTTCCGCAGCGAAACCGTCGTTGATGCGCGCAGTCATGTCGCGGGTACGGCGATTCAAGGTCGGATACAGCTCGGCCGCATGCGCGCGCACGTGCTCAAGCGCAGCGACAGTCGCCGCCATCGTCAGCGGATGGCCGCTGAACGTGCCGGCGAAAAATGTGGTCGGCTGCTGGGGCGCGGAATCGTCGCCATAGCGCCAGGCACCGCCATCGATCGCATTCATGAAACGCGGCACGCCAGCAACGATGCCGATCGGCATGCCGCCGCCAGCAACCTTGCCGTACACGGCGATGTCGGCGGACACGCCGAAATATTCCTGCGCACCACCGCGCGCCAGGCGGAAGCCGGTAATGATCTCGTCGAAAATCAGGGCAAAACCGTGGGCATCGGCAAGTTCGCGCAGGCGATGCAGGAATGCCCCAGGCTGCAGGCCAGGACGTCGGCTCTGCACCGGCTCCACCAACACGGCGGCAAGTTCCGCGCCGTGGCGACGGATGTGCTCCAGCGCTTCGTCGCTGCCGTAATCGAGCACCAAGGCTTCCGCGGCGACCGTCGCCGGCACGCCCGGCGTCATCGCGGCACCGATGCCGTCCTTGCCGGCGCGCGCCAGCACGCTGTCGGCGTGGCCGTGATACGAACCGGTGAAGCGCACATAGCGCGTCTTGCCGGTGACCGCACGCGCCATCCGCACAGCGGTCATCGCCGCCTCGGTGCCGGAGTTGGCGAAGGCGACTCGCGCCATTCCGGTCAGCTCCGCGACCAGATGAGCTGCGCGACCGCTGAGCGGCGACTTCGGCCCGACCTGGATCCCGTTGACCAACTGCGCGCGCAGCGCTTCGATCACCGCCGGCGGATTGTGGCCCAGCAAACATGAGCCGAAGGCCATGGTCAGATCGATGTATTCGTTGCCGTCGACATCGAAAATGCGTGAACCGGAGCCGCGTTCGACCACCAGTGGATAGGTCATTTCCTTGGAAATACGCCGGAATCCGAGCGAAGAACGATAGTCGGCGAAGACGTCGCGATGATCGACCGCATACTGTTTGGATCCCGCGGTTTTCGCGCAGTAGGCGGCCTCCAGTGCATGCAGATGCGTCTGCTGGGCAGCGCTCAGACTCAGCCCGGCGGTGGGCGCTGCCGCAAGCGGGCCGGCCAGCATGGGTATTGCAGCGGATGCCGGAGCGGGTAAGGGTACGGGTTCGGCAGGAAGAGCGGCGGGCAGTGCTGGCATCGCCTGCACTGCGGCATGTGCGATGCCGCCAGCCAGCATGCCAAGCTGCGCCTGGACCAGCCGCTCGAACACCGCGAGCTGCTCGTGCATCAGCCCCTGCATCGGGGCGGCCGTGTGTATGACAGGTGCCGATACGCTGGGCGTTGCAGCTGCGAATGCGATAGGCGAGACGACAGTCTGAGCGACTGCGCATTGAGCCACGCTGCGCTCAGCAACGGCATGCCCCGCAACGGCATGCCCCGCAACGGCATGCTCGGCAACAGCATGCTCGGCAACAGCGCGCCCAGCGGCAGTGGGAAGCACTGCGTGCATCGACGTGTCCATCCCCTGTGCCGGCGGTATGGCGCGTGCATCCAGCCAGTGTGAGAGTGACTGCAGATTAATCAGGCGATCGAACAGATCAGCCAACGGCAGTTCAACCCCGCTGCGCGCATTCACCTGCTGCAGGAATTCGGTCAGCACCAGTGAATCCGCGCCCTGGTCGAGGAAGCTGCGCTCATTGCTTATCGCGTTCGGCGCGAGTTTCAGCAGCGTTCCCAGCGTTTCGCGCAGTTCTGGCAACCAGCTCGCGGCGATGGTCGGTGTAGTGTCCTTGGAAGTAGCGGTGATCATCTGCATCGTGCGCTCGGTTGACTGGGTTTCGCGATCGAGCCAATGGGGCGTCGTATCGAACGGATACAGCGGAAGCTGCGGGTGACGTGCGCGATCGGCGTAGACCGCACGCCAATCCGGCGTCGCACCCGCGCGGAAGAGTTCCGCGAACGCCTGCATGGCTGATCGCCATTCATTGCGACCCGGTGCGATCGCCGCGACTCGGGCACGTCCACGGCTGTTTTTCGCCAGGAATCCGCGCAGCACATCGCCGCCGATCTCCAGCAACATCTCGGCGCCATCGGCCAGCGCGGCTTCGGTGCATGCGGCGAAATCCACGCATGAATGCAGATGACGCGCGAAGTGAGCGGCATCGATCGTTTTGATCTGCACTCCACCAAGATTGCTGTACAGCGGAATCGTTGCGCGATGCGTGTGCATTTCGATGCGCGCCACCGCATCGGCGGCGTCGTGCATATGCCGCGAATGGAAGGCCTTGGCCACGCGCACCCGCGCACAGACCATACCGACCTCTTTGCACTGCGCGGCGAAGCGCTGCAGCGCTTCGATATCGCCGCTGAGCGCGATGTCTTCGTCCGAATTGATCCCGGCGATTTGGAGCGGACTGGCGGCGGAATGCAGCATCTGCTCGACCTGCGCTAGCGGTGCGCGCACGGCGAGCATGCCGCCTTCCGGCGCTGTCTCCATCGCCAGCGCACGCGCATGCACAATGCGCAGCAGGTCGGGCAGATCCAATGCTCCGGCGACATGCGCGGCGACATATTCACCGAGGCTGTGGCCATACACGCTGGACGGTTCGATGGCGCAGGCCTTCAGCCACGCGACAAGTCCGAGTTGGCAGAGAACAATCGCCAGTTGCGCATGCACGGTCTGCGCGAGCCGCTGTTCGGCGTCGACGGCGCTACCGTCGATCAGGTCGATCACAGACAGATTGCAGTCGCGCCGCAGAATCGCTTCGCAGGCCTCGACCTGCGCACGGAAAACGGGCGCGTGGACGAACAGTTCCACGCCCATCGCCACGGTCTGCGCGCCCTGGCCGCTGAACACGAACGCCACGCGCGGCGCGCGGACGATGCGCGCCTCTGGCGTGGAGGATGCGATCAGGCGCAGCTCGCGAATCAGCCCCGCTGCGTCGGCGCCAACCGCGGCAGTACGACAGTCCAGCGCCGAACGGCGTGTCGCGGCCGCGATCGCCAACGTCGCCCACAACGCAGGTGTAGTTTCGATCAGATCGGCATAGCGCGCCGCCAACTGCGACAGCGAACGGGCGCTGTCAGCGGAGACCGGCAACACCGCGGTGGTGAGGTGGGTCGATGTGGCAGAAGTCGCATCCGCAGCTTGCAGAACAACATGCGCATTGGTGCCGCCGAAGCCCATCGAAGTCACTGCGATGTGCTGGAGCTTGGCGCTTGTTGCGACGGTGGCCAAAGCCAGACCGGCCGTCGTCTGCAGCCGGGGATTGGCCGATGAAAACCCGGCCAGCGGTGGCACCATGCCGTCGCGAAAACACAGCGCCGCCTTGATAACCCCAGCGAGGCCAGCAGCGGCTTCGAGATGACCGATATTGGATTTGACAGAACCCAACCAAGCGGGTGTGTCGCGCTGTTCGCCATAGACGTCCGCGAGTGCGGAAAATTCGATCGGATCGCCCAACGGCGTGCCGGTGCCGTGCGCTTCGATTAATTGGATCTGGTCTGGCCGCAGTCCGGCATCGGCCAGCGCCGCACGGATCACCGCGCGCTGTGCTTCGCCGTTGGGTGCTGTCAGGCCAAAGCTGCGGCCATCCTGATTGACGGCGCTGCCGGCAATCCATGCATGCACGCGCACATCGGCGCTGTCGGACCTGCCCAGCACCACCGCGCAGACACCTTCACTGCGCACGTAGCCGTCGGCGGAAGCGTCGAAACTTTCGCATGCCCCGCGCGGCGACAACATGCCGGCGCGCCGGCCGACTGCGTTCATGGTCGGATTGAGGATCAGCTGCACGCCAGCCACGATCGCACGGTCGCAGTCGCCCGCACGCAGGCTGCGCGTGGCTTCATGCAGCGCGACCAGCGACGACGAGCAGGCGGTGTCGATGACCAGGCTCGGGCCATGCAGATCGAGAAAATACGAAATGCGATTGGCGATAATGGCGTTGGCCATACCGGCCGCAGCATGGCCGTCCAGGGCGAAGCCCGGCTGCATGCACAGACTGGCGTAATCAGCGGAACACACGCCGACGAATACGCCGGTTCGCGATCCGGCCAGATCGACACGGGTCAGACCAGCGTCTTCTATCGCGTGCCAAACCGTCATCAGCAGCAGTCGCTGCTGCGGGTCCATCTGCTCCGCCTCGCGCGGTGCGATCCGGAAGAAGGCAGGATCGAACTGTTCGATTTCGTCCAGATACCCGGCGCGTGCGCCATCGCATTGCGCACCCAGTCGCATGAGCAGCGCAGTACGGTCAGGCGTCGGTGTCGAAATCGTGCGTCGACCAGCCGCCAGGAGCTCCCGGAAAGCGTCGAGTCCGCTGGCGCCGGGCACACGCACCGCCATGCCGAGAATGCCGACATTCGCCTGCGGAAGCGTCGCAGCGACCTTGTCATCCGCCTCGCTCACGGCGTGCGCTTGGTTCGCGATGTGCTTGGCGAGCGCGGCGATGGTCGGGTGATCGTAGACCGCACTCTCAGCGACGCCTGCCTTGCCGAAATGACGCGCGGCTTGATCGACCAACTGCATCACCGCCATTGAATCGAGGCCGAACTCGCCGAAGACGCGATCATGTCCGATCTGCGCGGTATCGATACCGGAGTATTCCCCGACCCAAATGCCAAGCCAGCGCGCGATGTCCAACGCATCTCGGCGGATATTGTCCGCCGCGGTTTCCGCTGGAATATCAGGCCTCGCGGGCGCGGCGTCCGGTACGCAGTCGATGCTTGCTGCAACTGCGCAGTGCGTAATCTCAGGGCCGCGCCATTCGCCCACCAGGGTTAGTTGACCGTCGATGAATTCCTGGCGTGCCTTGCTGCGCTGGATCTTGCCGCTGGTGGTTTTCGTCAGCGTGCCGAACTTGATCAGGGAAATCGCGGCGAGCTTCAAACCGTGGGTTTCGGCGACAGCACGACGGATTGCGCCGATGACCTCATCGCAGTGCTTGGCGGCAAAGCGACGATTGACCTCGGCGACGACCGCTACGCATTCCTCGCCATTGGCATCAAGACCGAAAGCCGCGATATTGCCAGCCTGAATCTGCACATGCGCTTCTTCGACAGTGCGTTCGAGGTCCTGCGGATAGTGGTTTTGACCACGGACGATGATGAGGTCCTTGATCCGCCCGCATATGTACAGCCGGCTTTCGCGCAGGAAACCGAGATCGCCGGTGCGCATATAGCGACGATCATCGCCAACGCCATCGATACGCCAGCCGAAGCAGGCTTCGGAAGCTCCAGGATTGTTCCAATAGCCGGCGGCGACGCATGGGCCATGCACCCAGATTTCGCCGATGCCGTCGCTATCGCATTCGCGCAGCGTGGCGGGGTCGACGATGCGAAGTTGGGTCGCGCCGATGCCGGGGCCATTCGAGACGAACGAGCGAGCGCCGGAATGGCTGGGGTCGCAATAGACCAGACGCTGCGCAGCCAGCGCTGTGCCTTCTATAAACACCTCTTCCACGTCCGCGCGACCGGCAATGGTCGAATCGGGGCTGCCGCTGTGCGCGCCGGTGACGATGCATGCGGCCTCGGCGAGCCCCCACGCTGGACAGAACGCACGGCGCTGAAAACCAACGCACGCGAATTTTTCAGCGAACTGCTCCATCGTATCCATGCGCACCGGCTCTGCGCCGTTGAGCGCGCTGACGATGCAGCTCAGATCCAGGGTGTGCAGTTGTTCTTCGCTAATCCCCGCGGCCGCCAGCCTGTAGCCGAAATCCGGCCCGGCAGTATGAGTGATGCGGAAGTGATCTATCGCCTCGATCCAGCGTGCGGGACGCTGCGCAAACAGACCGCGCGGCAAGATGTAAGCAGGTACGCCGCGCAATACCGGCGCGATCATCCCGTAAATCAGGCCCAGATCGTGAAATGGCGGCAGCCAGGTCAGAATCCGGGCATCGTCGCCGTGAACGAAATTTAGATCAAAGTAATGCGCGTTGTGCAGCAGGTTGCGATGGCTCAGCATCACTCCCTTGGGCATGCCGGTCGAGCCCGAAGTGAACTGCAGCATCGCGGTGTCGTCCAACCCCCCGGGCGTCGCCGCGAAATCCGGCGCGTGCGCGAAGTCTTCGATGCAGGCCCACTGCAGTGCCAACAGCGACGGCATGTCGGCGATCAATGGACGCACCGTCTCGAAAATCGCGGCGGTGGTCAGCACCGTCGATGCCTGCGCGGACGCAGCCACATCCGCCAAATAACGCAGCGTGCGTGCGATGTGCGCCGTTCGCGGAGGCGGCAGTGGAACCGCAATGCGACCTGCCCACTGGCATCCCCAATACGCGTAAACGAATTCCGGCGATTGTGGGAACAGCAACAGTACACGATCCGCAGCGGCGGTCGCACGCGCCAACCATGCGCCGACCGCCTGCGCTTCCTGCTGAAGCGTGCGATTGCTGAGCGCATGCTTGACGGCACTGCTGCTGGCGAGAAACGCATAAGCACTGGCATCCGCCGATCGTTCTGCGCGATAGGCCAGCAATTCAGCCAGATTGGAGTGGTCGAACGGAGTGGTATTCATCGCTTCCTATCGAAATGACGGGTGCCGCATTCCTTGCAATCGTGCGCTTCAGTATTGATGCACCACAACGCTATTGCGGACGTACTGCAGCGCAGCGGCCGTTGTCAAGAAAACCGCCGGCCCGTGCTGCCGCAATGGTCGCGGAGTAGTGAGAAAAATACAGATGCAGGCCCGGTGCTGGCATGCTGATTTTCTGCGTTTTTTTTGGTCCATCCACGTCGATACGGCGCAGGGGCGACACGCTGGACACTACTGATTGATCCGGTTCCATCGTAATGCGCATGTCTGCGCGAAGTGCCCTGTAACAACCGCATCCCCTGATACTCCGTGTAATGATTAAATTACTTTCTGTGCCCCATGCAGGTACGCGAAGACAGGTAAAAGCCGGCCAGCGCCCCGTAGTCCTGCACCTCGTGATGAGGATGACAGGCAAATATTTCAAACATCGGCAGCCACAGCGCGGCATCCGCGCCTCTTGGCACTGCACATGACAAACACCATCTGTCCAGGCTCTCCATCATCAGGCAAAAATGCCCGTATAACGTGACGCTCGCGTCACGCTGACATGTCCTGATACTGTGGAAATTCCGTATCAACCTGGCGGTTAGCAATATTTATAGAGCAATTGGCCTTTAACCGCCATGCTCGTGTATTCTATTGCGCCTGAATCTGAAACGATTCGCTGCCAGTCTGCTACGGCGTAGCACTGTTCCCCGATCCCCTTGTCGGCCGTAATTTAAATGCATCAAGGCAATTGCGTCAAGGATTAAATGGCCGGAGCTGTGGTAACACGACGTTCAACCCTGCGTCCGGATTCTCGAAAGTTGCAGTGGCTTTCGCTGTTGTTATCGAATGGCGGTAGACGAGTCACTTTTTTTCGTATTAACTTTCTCAAGTGTGTATCAAACGAATACGTGCCTTGACGTGATAGAGGGCCGGGTATGGAACAGGGATATCGCCCGGTACCACGCAGGCGCGTAACAGTAACGGAATGACCAGGAGATTCGGCAACAATGAGTTTGAAACTATCAGGCATCGCCAAGGCCTACGGAGCGCACGAGGCCAAGGTCATCGCCCTCGACCGGATCGATCTCGCGGTGGAACAGGGAGAATTCCTCTGCATCTGGGGTGCATCCGGCAGTGGAAAATCCACGCTTTTGAATATTCTCGGGCTGCTTGATGTGGCCGATTCAGGCGAATATCTCCTGTCGGGAACTGATGTCGCCAAGCTGAGCGAACGTCAGCGCACCAAGCTGCGCAGCGAGAAAATCGGTTTCATCTTTCAGGGCTTCAACCTGATTCCGGTCTTGTCAGCGGTTGAGAACGTGATGTTTCCGCTGCAGGTACAGGGGCGAAGCGACAAGCATGCGCGTGCCAGAGCCCTTGAGTTTCTCGATATGGTCGGCTTGTCGGCCGAGCGCGACCGTCGTCCGGACAAAATGAGCGGCGGCCAGCGCCAACGGGTTGCGATTGCCCGCGCACTGGTCACCGAGCCGGAAATGGTGCTAGCGGACGAGCCCACGGCAAGTCTGGACTCGGCGACCAGCGCAAACATTCTCGATCTGATGCGCCGTTTGAATCGCGAGCGGAAGACGACTTTCATATTCTCCACCCATGACTCGGATCTGTTGTCCTATGCGAGCCGGAATGTATCGATCCGGGATGGCCGAATCGTGGATTGGCAGCAACACGCGCCTCCGCAGCGCGCCGTGGTGTCGACGATTTCCGCTCTAGAGCCGGTGGCGTAACTCATGAATCTGATCAATCTTCTCAAGATCGCGTTTCGCAATACGATCAAAAATCGCCGCAGAGCGCTCTTTACGACCTTCGCCGTCGGCATGGGCTTCGTCGGTTACAGCCTCATCGAAGGCTATTTCACCAATGTCTATCACACGCTTGAAGATCAGGCCGTAGTCGGTGAGCGGATCGGCCACATGGTCATTACCCGCAAAGACTTCTATCGTCTCGGCGCTACAGACCCGGAAAAATATTCGTTTTCGGCTGCGGATCTGGACAAGATCGAAAGCCTCCTCGGAAAACGCGAAGGCATTGAACTGGTCAGTCCGCGTCTGGGCGTCAGCGGCCTGGTCAGCAACGGCGAGTCGTCACGGGTGTTCATCGGTGAAGCGATTGATCCGAGCGATCTCAAGAGTCTGCGCGGCGAAAAGTACGCCGATCTTCCCGGCATGCTCAAAGCCGATTCACCGAACAGCGGCGTATTCGGCGCGAAGCTTGCCGAATACCTCGGCACTAAAACAGGGGGCGATGTCGTATTGATGGTGTCCACCATCGGTGGAATGGTCAACGCCAGCGATGTGACCGTGGGGGAGGCCGCCAACACCGGATCGGCCGCTACCGACGACAAATTTGTGCTGCTGCCACTCGACTATGCCCGTGATCTTCTCGCGTTCGACGGTGCGGATCGCATTGTCATCAAGCTCGCTGACGGCGCCACTGCCGATACTGAAATGACTGCGATAGCAGCTGCACTCGATGCCGCTGGAATCGACGCCGAAATCAAGGGCTGGAAAGAAGTTTCGCAGTATTACAATCAGGTGAAGGGCCTGTTCGACATGATGAGCTTTTTCTTCGCTGTGGTAGTGGCATTGGTGGTGATGGCGACAGTCACCAACACCATCGGCATGGCGATCTCAGAGCGCACCCGCGAGACGGCTACGATGCGGGCTTTCGGCATGCAGTCGCGCACGCTCAATACCATGTACCTGCTTGAGGGCGGCATCATCACGCTGTTGGGCGCGCTGGGTGGCGCAGTGGTCACTCTCTTGCTGGGTTTCGGCATCAATGCGGCCGATTTTACCTATACGCCCCCCGATGCGACCGTTGAGACTGCGCTTGAGCTCACATTGCTTCCAGAAAATCTCTTTGGCACCGCATTTACGCTGTTTGTGGTTGGCGCCATCTCCGCATACTTCATCTCCCGTCGCGCCACACGCGCCAATATCGTTGAGGCGCTGGCCCATGTCTAAGCAGCCTGTCATCGCTATTGCCCTATGTGCATCGTTCTTCGTGTCGTTTGCAGCATTTGCGCAGGCAAACACACTTGATGCCCAGGCCATTGTCCGCAAGTCAGATCAGGCGCGCGGCGGCGACCTTGATTCTGGCATGGCCATGCAGAGCACGATTGTTTCGTTGAAGGATGGCAAGGAAGTTCGCAGTTACAGTGTGCTTATCGAGTCTCATGACGGCAATTCTCTGATTACCTTCACAGCACCTGCGTTCTCCCGCGGCACCAAGATGCTGATGCGTCAGCGGAATATGTGGTTCTTATCATCTGACGTTAAGAAGCCGGTGCCGATCTCGCCGCGGCAGCGTCTGCTTGGCGATGCTTCCAACGGTGACATCGCCACGGTCAATCTGGCCCGCGACTACACTGCCAAGATCACGGGCGAAGCAACCGTGGACAATCTCGTCTGTCATAAGATCGAGCTGATCGCCCGCACCAAGGACACCTCTTACGATCGTATCGTGTATTACGTCACCAAGGCTGATCAGCTAGGTATCAAAGCGGAGTACTACACGGTATCAGGGCGGCTGTTCAAAACCGCGTCGATGCGTTATGAGAACAAGCTTACGGTCGCTGGACGTGCGATTCCGTTCCTCAGTCGCATGGAAATCGGCGACGCGGTCGACAAGAAACAGAAGACTGTATTGACCTATGCCAACCCCCAGCTGCGCTCGATTCCGCCTTCACGGTTCGATCTCCAGTCACTGATGACCAACTGAGCGTATGTCCATTCCGGTTTCAAGGCCATCCGTCTTCGCGCTGGTCATGTCAGCATTGTTTCTGTATTCGCCTTTGCTATGGGCGGAAGAAGGCGATGCGGTTTCATTCAGCGGCAGCGTCGATCTGTTTGGCAGTCATTACATCGTCGACCGTGGCTCACCGTTCAATCCAGACAATCTGATCGCACAGTTGCCATCGCAGCAATATGACTTGCTGTTCCGGCCTAAGCTTTCATTTGATCAGGATAAACTCAGACTCTGGGTCGGTCCAAGACTTGGCGTGCGCACGGAAATCATCAACGGCGAACGTGGATCGAAAAGGTCGACTTATATCCAGGATGCCGGGGCGCTATACACGGTTAATGATCATCTGTCGCTGGCTGTAGAGCGCAACGTGGTGCTGTGGGGGCCATCGTTGTTCTCATCGCCATCGAATCCTTTTTTTTCATCATCGAATCAGAGCAATCCGTTTGTCGAACTGAGTCCACGGGATTTTGCGCGGGCACGCTATGCGCCGAACGATCGTTGGGCGATTTCGGTGATCGGCAACGCCAGATTGGGCCGCGATGCAGATGAATACGCCGAATTCCGTCCAATCACGGCGATCAGCGTAGAACATACCGGAGACATGCATTCGGTCAATCTTGTCGCGGCGAAACGCAGTGGGCTCTTTCATCTAGGGCTTTTCGGCCAATGGACGGTGAGTGATGCGCTTTTGCTGTATAGCGATCTTGGCTATCGCACCCGTACAGATGCGAGAGTCCCGATACGCAACGACTCGGCCATCGGATGGGGATTTTCTCCACGCGGTGATCGCGACGAGTTCGATGGCCTTGTTGGTATGAGTTTCACGACAAGCCGCGGTGATACGCTGTCGCTCGAACTACGCCACAACACGCAAGGCATGAACGACCGGGAATTCGGCCAGCTCCGCCGTGCTGTAACCGATGCTCTGACGGCTGCGGAAGATCCCGCGCTTGTGGGAGATGCGGCATTGCTTATCGGCGCCGCCGCGGACCTTAGCACACGCAGTTTGCGGCGTAGTTATCTCCATGCGCAGTACCTGGTGCGCGAACTCACACCGCGGCTCGGTCTTAATATTCTCGCAGTGCATAGTCTTGACGACCGCAGCGCTCAGTGGATCGGGGTTGCCAATTACTACGTCACGGACGAAAGCCGCATCTCACTCAATATGGTTGCCAACAGCGGTGATCGAGGAACTGAATTTCGGCGCTTTTTCAATCTTGGCTTTTTCTTGGGCTACAAGTACTTTTTTTGAAGGGCGATTCCACCGCTTGTTCCAATTGCAATCTGGCTAGGGGCGACGATCTGGCGCGGGATGCAGAACAATTAAGCCGACCGTGTGCCACCAGATTATGTTATCGTAAATTATGGAATGCCCACCCTATACCAATAAGGGGTGAACAGTTACGGGGGACACACGGATGGTCGTTGATCAGCAGGTTGTTTTATTGACCGGAGCAACAGGTATTGTTGGCGGAGGGATTCTTTACCACCTCCTCAAATATACAAACAGCAATGTATACTGCCTGGTGCGTAATCAGCAGAATAAAACTGGATACTCTCGCCTGCTTTCCCGTTTAGGCGGCTGTATCGAAGAGCGCGTGCTTCGGGACCGTGTCAGAATAGTCGCTGGCGACCTTACGAAAAGCGGCCTCGGTATCTCGGCGGATAGCCGACAGGACCTCATCGACAATGTATCCGTCATTGTCAATTGCGCGGCGAACACTTCGTTTGTCGAAACGAAACTGGTCTGGCAGGTCAATGTCGACGGACTCGGCCATCTCGTGGAATTTGCAGAAAGCCTGCCGAAGCTTAGACAGTTCGTGCATTTCGGAAGCGCAGCGTCCTCTGGCGTCCATGAGAGCACGGTCATTCACGAGGACACAGTTCTCGACGGCGCCGACGACCAGAGCGACCACTTCGTCGAGTATACGAAGACCAAAATGTCCGGCGAAAGACTAATTCGCGAGTCCTTTCGGGATGTGGAAACCTTGATCCTCCGGCCGAGCTATATCGTGCCTGACGAGGTCATCACGCCCAGTGTCGCGCGAACCTCAATCTACCCGCTCCTCCTGATGAAGGAATGCGGCGCGCTGCCGATTAACGGCGACCCGCGGTCCGATGTGGTGCCACAAAGCTTCGTTTCCGCCGCCACCCTTTCATTGATGGCGCGCCCCAACCGCCAGCATGACCTTTATCAGATCAGCGCCGGGCCGGAACTGTCCCCCCGCTGGTCCAGGATCATGGAAGTCGTAGCGCGGGAATTCGACACCGTACCGCCGGTCTTCTGCGGCACCGGCCGCTGGAGGGACTATGAAAAAACGCTTTCACCCACAGCCCGGCAGAATATGCGGCGTATCCGTGTCTATTTCCGCTTCATCAATCAAAACACACTCTATTCCCACGACAGGTTGCGGTCCGAGATCACACTACCGTCCGCCGAGCATTTCGACCCCTCGCGCTATCTGCCGCAGCTTGTGCATCTCGTATCCATGGGCGATGCCGTGAAGCAAAGCTTCATAGACTGAAGTCAGGACAATGGCCAGACATTCAGTGGAGTTTGAGCCGCTCGGCCTTTCCAATGCAGCACAGTTCCTGAGCCTCGCCTTCTCGAACTTCCGGGATGAGAGGCTCACCATCGTTCTCACCATGGCTTGGTATTTTCTGCGGAACCTCAACCTGCCGAATGTCGGCATCATGATCAGATGCCGCGAGATGAGCGTTCTGGACGGGAGCAGGCGGTTTCTAGGAAACTGCCTTCTGACCTCGTCTGCCCTCTACGACAGCGACATGACTTGGCTTGACTGGCCGCCCTCCGGCGATAGCGGCTTGCTCGCTCGGCTGGTACGAGACTGGCCCCTACGGCACAGGCTTGTTGCCGTCAGGATAAACCGGCCTCTCGGCGAAGAAACGCGGCCGGACGATCTTCATTATGCCGGGTGCGTGCCAGGGTCGGACGGTGCGGATGATCTGTATATATATTTCTTCTTTCCCCGGCGGGACCTTCCCCGGGGGGCAGGGACCCTGCGGTACCGTCTGCGCCCCTACCGCCCGCCTAATATTTCCGCCTGCTTCCTAGCTGCGCGATGCGAGGGGGAGGTCATCGCTTGCAGCGGTTACTTCAGCACCTCCTTCTGGAAAGGTATCGGATGGGGCAGCTGGGGAGCGCTCCACAAAGGGTATATCCGCAAAAATCTGATCCTGGATCTGATGCGGGATGCAGAAGGCCGCATTCATGCGTCGGGATGCAAATATTTCTGTGTCGAGACAACTGACGCTGTGGAGTTCCGATTTGCCCGCCGAATTTACGAAATTTCCGGCCTCAAATGTATCGTCGAAATACCCCACTTTTATAGATCTGCTTACGGACAGTCTGGCGGTACCACCTATTATATTTTTCAACGTGAAGCGCGCGCCCATCCGGGCGGCATCCTGACCTGAGGAGATTTGTGTTTTGGCCCGAACACATGATCCAGTGGCCGCTTTCTATGACTATACCGTGTCCCTTTCACAGATTTTCTGGCATGGGCGCTCCCACGCCATTCACTTGGGCCTCTGGGACGAGAGCACGCGCAACCTCCATGACGCGCTGCAGCGCTCGAACGAGTTGATGGCCAAAACAGCCAATGTGAAGAAGCAGGACCATGTGCTGGACATGGGATGCGGTATCGGCGGCAGCGCCATGTGGCTAGGCGGTCGGATCGGCTGCAAGGTCACGGGAATCTCGGTTAGCGCGGCTGAGATCGCCCGCGCGCGCGATTTATCAGCGCGCGGCAAATTGCAGGACCTGCTCCGTTTCGAGGTGCGGGACTTCCACAAGACAGACTTTCCGGACGCTCATTTTAGTGTGATATGGGCACTCGAAAGCGCCTGCTACGCCAATGGCGACATCGCCTCCTTCCTCGCCGAGGCCTGCCGCCTCTTGCGCCCGGGTGGGCGCATTGTGATCATGGACGGCTTTCTCTCCACGGAAGAGATGTCCGTCGAATGTCGGGCAAGCCTTCGAATCTATTACGATGGATTTCACCTGAAGCGGCTCCTCACTCCGTCCCAGCTTCAGCGCAGTCTCGAAGCGGCGGGCTTTCAGGGCGCCTGTTTCGAGGACAAGACGCAATGCGTTCTGCCCACGACGCAAACCATTGCCCGCCTGTCCTGCCTCGCCTGGCCCGGTTTGTGGGTGTCCGAACAACTAAGACTCACCCCTCCCATTCTGACCAAGAACATGCGCGCCAGCATGCTGCAGCACGGCTTGTTCCATGACGGCACCCTGGTTTACGGCGTGATCGACGCGTGGAAGCCCGATTAAGCGGCTTTCGGCGAATTGCGCCCGAAAAAGACGAAGGCCTGGAGGATTTTATCCTTATGGAGACTTTCCTGTAAAAAATGCGCTTGTAGGGAGGACATCAGCGGAGCGCTGAAATTCACGTCATAGACGTGAACCGCGATGTGCCGGAAAAAACGCAACGACAGCCGTGCCCAGAGGCCTTTCGTTTCCTCGTTCGGATACATATCGATCACAAGCAGATGCCCGTCCGGTTTCAAATTGCGCTTGGCCATGTTCATGGCCGAAATTTGTCCATCATCGGAAAGCATGCTGAGGCTGTAGGAAAAAATCATGGCGTCGCATGGCCGGCACAGCCCCAGCGTCAAGCCGTCGCCCTCGTGCCAGGTGAGGACAACTCCCTTACGGACTGCCAGATCTGCGAGCCTCCGGCGCGCGCGCGCCATCATGCGGTTTTCCCGGTCCACCAGATGAAGATGCTTCAAGCCTTCGATATGGGACAGCGCATGCATGGCCGAGAGCCCTGACCCCACCCCCCAATCGCAGACGACCTCGCAGCTCGAGTCAGCGAGCCTCGCCACTGCATCGCGTTTCAGCTTCTCCTCCAGGCCGAGCGTCAGCGTCAAATGCACCGCGTCATAGATTCGGCCACCAAGCCGGTACAGAAAAAGCGCCACAGGCTGCATCCCCCAAGATCTGGCCCGCCTGAAATAAGGCGACGGCAAACCCTAAGCATCATAATCCAACATCCTCGGCCGAGACAGGGACAGCCCTGACGTTTCCCCGCCTTTTCGCTCTGAAAATGCTCTTCAGTACAACGCGTTGCGCGTAGCCTGCAGGGAAAACAGCGCGTGCATGGCCGTTTTTTTCTCCGTTACGGGATCAACCGTTTCGGAGGCAGTCATGCATGCGGAGAAAATGGTGCAGCAGTTTTTCGAGACCCATCTGGGGGCCATCCACGACGCGCGTCGGTGAGTGCTCGGGTCGTTGGTGTGGATGCGATGCTGGGCAGTGCATTGAGCTTGTCGCGGCTTGCGATGCTGGGCAGCCCAGACCCGCTCGATTCTGCCGCTCATCCATGGGCTGTGCAGCTGCGTCCGCTGGTAGTGGATGTCCAGCCATTGCAGGGCAAGGGCGAAGATCCAGGACGTGAAGATTTCTTCGTTGTCGGTGCGAACAGATTTCGTCTAGTGTTCGATGGCATCGAGCAGCAATCGAAGAATGACTATGGACGAGCGATCACACAGTGCGTGAAGCGTCAACAGTTGTCGACTGCGGTTATCGAGGATGCCCAGTAATGGCTGTTGTGTCTGTGGTTCGATGCGATGCTGGGTCATATCGATCGCCCAGACACGATTCGCTCTACATGCGTTGTCGATGGATTGCTCATGCCGTTTCGGCCCAGCTCGCAGTGTTTGAACTCGCGCAGGAACTCCGCAACGTAGGTCTTGCCGACCGACCATCCCTGTTCGACGTGATCGCGGTTGAAGCGGTCAGCGATCGTGCGGCAACGCGCGTCGGGCGATTCCAGCACAATCCGGAACTGTCCTTCGCGGACATGGACGGGCTCGCACGGTAATGACGCATGCCGCCGACGATGGCGGATGCGGGCAATCAGAATTGCGACAAATAGCAGTACAAGGATCATCTGATTTAACAGTCATGGCGGCCCGGCCGTCGACGCCGTTTGGGCCGCGCAGACTACGCTACGTCGCGATACAACATCGTGATTGCACTGGAATACTGCTTGCTGGTTTGACGATCTGGCAGAACCACCGTGACATCCATTCAAACGTTCGACCCGGCGCGCATGACGCCGCCACAGCGGCGCATGGAGGCCGCAGCCCTCCTGGCCGTGGGCCTTCACTGGCTACGCGGCGGCAACGCGCACGACGGTGCCGTCGGCGCATCCTCTCGGGTTGGTCTTGGCTTTGGCGCGACACAGCGCGTCCATGCGGACTCCACCAACCGGAGTCCACAGGCATGACACAGGAATCTTCACCAACGCCGACAGCCACATCAGTGGCCGCGCGCATCGCGCGCTTGGCCAATTGGTCGTGGCCGGATATTAAAAGGGAATGGTATCGACTCTTCGGCGGCGAGCCGCCTATCGCCAATCGACGCTTCGTCGAGAAGCGGATCGCCTATCGCTGGCAGGAGATCGAATTCGCCAAGTCCGACGGTAGCCTGCTCGAACGCTACAGTCGTCGGATCGACGAGCTGGTCGCGACCGGCACGCTGAAGCGGCAGAAGTCCGGCGCGATGCCGATTGCTGGTGCGGAGCTGATTCGCGTCTATGCGGGCGTCGAACATCGGGTTCGCGTGTTGCCCGACAACGAATTCGAGTACGCCGGGAAGCGCTATCCCAGCCTGTCGATGATCGCCCGTGCGATCACTGACACCCGATGGTCTGGACCCGCGTTTTTCGGCTTGCGCAAAGGGGCTCGTCGATGAATGCCATTTCGCCGAAACGACTGCGCTGTGCGGTCTACACCCGGAAGTTCACGGACGAGGGATTGGATGCGGAGTACACCTCGATCGACGCCCAACGCGATGCCGGTGCGGCCTGCATCGCCAGCCGCCGTGCCGAGGGCTGGATTCCCGTTGCGGACGACTAGGACGACGGCGGGTTTTCCGGCACGCTCCAGCGACCGGCGCTGCAACGCTTGATCGCCGATATCGAAGCGGAGCAGATCGACATCGTGGTGTCGTACAAGATCGACCGCCTCAGCCGCTCTCTGTTCGACTTCGCCGAACTGGTCAAGGTGTTCGACAAGTGCAACGTGACCTTCGTATCGGTGACGCAGCAGTTCAACACCACCGACGCGATGGGTCGGATGCTGCTGAACATCCTGCTGACCTTCGCGCAGTTCGAGCGCGAACTGACCGCCGAACGCATCCGCGACAAGTTCGCCGCCAGTAAGAAGAAGGGGCTGTGGATGCATGGCATCTGCCCGCTTGGGTATGACGTCAAGGATCGCCGGCTGGTGATGAACGAAAAAGAGGCCGAGCAGGTGAAGTCTATTTTCCGACGCTTCGTCGAGTTGGGTTCAATCCTGAAGGTCGTGCAGGATGTCCGCGCGCGCGGTTGGCGCAGCAAGACGTGGACGACGAAGGCGGGCAGGGCGTTGCCTGGAAAGCCGCACGACAAAAGTTCGATTCACGGCATGCTCCATTGCCGCACCTATCTCGGCGAACTCAAGCACCGCGACCAGTACGTCGAGAGCACCCATCCGGCGATCATCGACAAGGTCCTCTGGGACGAGTGTCAACAGTATTTATACGCACGACGATCGCCGTCATGCCGGTATCGGGCGGAATAGTCAACCGAAGGGAAACCTACGTCAGAGCGGACGTTTCCCACGATGCATCGCGACTCCGGCCGACGAGCGGCACGCACTCGTCGGGCAGCATGGACATCCTTCGCAACGACGGTGCATGACGCTTCGCTGATGCACGCTGCGACGACGCATGCGCCTTATGGTCTTGTTGTGCTTGTTCGTCAGTACGCGCCCATGAAGTCTTTCTTGCCGATCTCCACACCGTTATGGCGCAGCAGGTCGTAGGCCGTGGTGACATGGAAGAAGAACTGCGGCAGCCCATACGCCAGCAGGTAGGCCTGGCCGCCGATGCTGCGTTCCTTCGGCGTGCCGGGGCGCAACACCACCTCGCGCTCACCGCTGCCTTCGAATCGCGCCGCGTCCAACCCACCGATGAAGATCAGCGTCGCGGCGATCCGCTGCTGCAGGTCGGCGAAGGTCTGGTCGCCGACCTCGTAGGCCGGGACCTCCGCGCCCGCAAGCCGTGCCGACACGCTGGTGGCGAAATCGCAGGCGATCTGCACCTGCCGCGTCAACGGAAACATGTCGGGGAACAATCGCGATTGCAGCAGGGCTGCGGGTTCGATCTTG
>JANMGT010000004.1:0-44924 GCA_031374725.1 Lysobacteraceae bacterium
AGCGCGTAGGGTGGGGTGAGCGCAGCGATGCCCACCCCCTAGCCGAGCCGGAGTTGCACGTGATTGCAGAACTGCGATCGAACTCCGAATGCTTCGCGCAGATGTGGAGATTTTGGGTGCATTAGGGAAGGTGGGCATCGCTGCGCTCACCCCACCCTACGCCCTTGGTCGTCGCCATTTTTCGCGGGCTTCGCGATGCGCGGTTTCGGCGAGCACTTTGAATTGGCGTTCGCGTTTTAGCCACAGCTCGTGGCCGTCGAGGTGTTCGTGCGCGATGCTTTCGTGCGCGATGCCGACATCTTCTTCCAGCGCAGTCTGCGGAATCTGGCCGAAGGCGATGCGCATCGGTGCGGCTTGCTGGGTGAGGGCGCTTTGCATCGCGCCGAAATACAGCGCGTTGTTGCCGTAGCGTTTGTTGATCTTATCCAGCACCACGCTCATATCGCGGCTACGGCGGCGTTCGGTCATCAGTTCGCCGCTGAGGCTGCCGCTGCGTTCCAGGCGCACCAGCGTCACCGATACCGATAGCGGCGGGTAGCGTTTCGGTTTCCAGCGGCCGTTGGCGAGCGCGCGTTCCAGCGCTTCTAATTCGCGGCCCAGCAGTTTGAGAAACGTCGGCGTGTCGTCGATCGGTGCGAACGCCAAATCGCGCTCGAAGCGTTTGTCCATGCCGACGAAGCGCATGCGGATCGCTAAGCCGCCGGCGAGAAACTCCTCGCTACGCAGACGCATCGCCGCTTTCGCCAGCAGTTTGAACAGCACCGAACGGGCGCCCTCGTAGTTGCGTAACTCGGGGCCGAGCACATGCGAATGCCCGATCGAAGCGCGTTCGGATGTGCGCTCCGGCAGCTCGAAACCGCGCAGTTGCATCCAATAGCGTTCGCCTTCGATGCTGCCCCAGGCCGCGCGCAGGTGTTCGCGACTCGCTGCGCAGAGTTGCTCGGCGGTACGGATGTTGGCGCGCTGCAGTCGGCGTTCCATCGACGGGCCGATGCCGCAGAAATCGCGTAGCTCTAACTCGTGCAGCTTGTGCGGCAAGTCGCTTTGTTCGATCACGGTCAAGCCGTCGGGTTTTTTCATGTCCGATGCGGTTTTCGCCAGAAATTTATTCGGTGCGATGCCGATCGAACAGCGGATCGCATCGAAGCCGCGATCAAGCAAGGTGCGTTTGATGTTGCCGGCGATGGTTTCGGCATGCGCGCGTTCGCGCTCGCGCCCGATCAACCAGCAGGGCACTTCGTCGATGGATTCGGCTTTGCCGTGCGGGATGCAGTCTTGAATCGCGGCCATCAGTTGGTGATGCGCTTCGATATAGCGCGCCGGCCGGCCTTCCAGCACGACGATCTCCGGGCAGCGCTCGCGCGCTTCCCACACCGGTGTGCCGGTTTTGATCCCGAATGCTTTGGCTTCGTAGCTGGCGGCGATGCAGCAGGTGGTTTCGGCCATCACCGGCGCCACCGCAACCGGCCGCCCGCGCAAAGACGCGTCGTCCTGCTGCTCGACCGAGGCGAAGTAGGAATTGAAATCGACGAACAGGCAGCGAAGGGTCATGGGCAGCGAAGGGTCATGGCGCGCACGGACGTTTGCGGCACATCCGCCCCAACGGCGTGTGCAAGATGGAGCGGTGGAGTGTTCCGGTTTCGCCTGACCGGAGTACCGATTATGGCATCGTCGGCAGGGATCCTGCGGCAGCGATCGGCTGTGAGTATGAACAACGGCGCGGGCCGCCGCAGTTGCGGCTGGATTGCGACGGAGGGATGTGCTCATACTCGGCCGGAATCCACGAGAGGGGACGTGCCATGGGATACAGAAACGTGCTTGCGTTCGCGTTGGCGGTGCAACTGATGGCGGTGGGCGTCGCTGCGGCGAGCGGAATCAACGGAATCAACGGTGGAATGCCGAATCGCATTTCCATGAACGTCACGGTGCCGAAGCAGACCCAGGGCGCCACCTTCGGCGAGAAAGTCAACGCCGGACTGCATGCCGCCGGCAGTGTCGTAGCACAGGGCGGCCGTCTGACGATCGCCTGCGGGGCCACGGTGTGCGCAGTGTCGCTCCCGAACGGCAACGGCTATCGCGCGAATCTGGAGGACATGACGCTGGCGCCGCTCGCGAAAGGGGAGGTCGGCGCTTTGGCGCCAAGCAATGGAGTTCCGGGTGCGGGCATCGTGTCGGCCGCCGTGTCCTCGGTCGGCACGCGCGGTGCCGGAAGCAGTGCCGCCGCCGCCTCGTATGCGGCCACTGGGCGTCAGGCGGCCCCCGCGCCGCTCGCCAGCCGTCGTCGCGACGCGGGCAACATCGATGTCACCGAACCCCTGGCCGACGGCGACTACGTACTGACGCTGGTGGTCGAGAAGGCGACCAGTGGATTGAAGGACACGCTGAAAACGCAGGTGCGCGTGGCTGCGCCGCCGCGGGTCAGCATCGATATGGTTTTCAGCGTGGAGGGTGGCGTGCTGAAGACGCGCCACGACACCGCGAAGAACACGATCAGCAACATTCGGTGATCGCGGTGGGCTTCGGGCCTACAACACCATCGGCGGCTCGCCGCCGACGATCACCACGTCCGCCGGCCGGCGCGCGAACAGGCCGACGCTGACCACGCCGGGAATCTGATTCAACTCACGCTCGATCACCAAGGGATCGACGATCGACAGGCCGTGGATATCAAGAAGCCAATGACCGTTGTCGGTGACGACGCCGTCGCGCCACACCGGTTTGCCGCCGGTCATGCGCAGGATTTCCCGGGCGACGAGGCTGCGCGCCATTGGGATCACTTCCACCGGCAGCGGAAATTTGCCAAGGATCGGCACCTGTTTGCTCGGGTCGATGATGCAGACGAAGGTCTTGCTGGCTTCAGCGATGATTTTTTCCCGAGTCAACGCGGCCCCGCCGCCTTTGATCAGGCGTTTGTGCGGGTCGCATTCGTCAGCGCCGTCCACGTACAGCGATAGCGTGCCGGCGCTGTTGAGATCCAACACCTCGATGCCGTGCTCGCGCAGGCGCGCGCTGCTTTGTTCCGAGCTGGAGACTGCGCCTTGAATGCGGTCGCGGAACTTGGCGAGGCCGTCGATGAAATACGCAACGGTGGAACCGGTGCCGACGCCGACGATCATGCCTTCTTCGACGTAATCCAGTGCTTTTAGCGCGGCGAGTTTTTTCGCTTCTGACATGGGATGAGGTGCCGTGAAGGTGGGATTGTTGGATGGAATATCGAGAGCAAGCGATGTGGAGCGGACATGACGAATCGTGAAACGAGAAGCCGTAAAGCGGAGCGCAGTTTCGCTAAACAATCCCCTAAAGCGGAGCATCGCTCCGCTAATCAAACCCACATAGCGGAGCTACCCACATAGCGGAGCTGCGCTCCGCTTTGCGGACACACTAGCCCCGATCTTCCATCGCCAACACTATTTTCCACTGCGCCGCCGTCACCGGCAGCACCGACAAGCGATTGCCTTTGCGGATCAGCGCGAAGTCTTCACCAAGCTTGTCCGCTTGCCCACGAATCGCGTCGAGCGTGATCGCGTGCTTCAGCGTGCGCACATAGCGCACATCGACGAGATCCCAGCGCGGTTGCTCGCGTTTGGATTTCTCATCGACGTATTTCGACTTGCGATCGAATTGCGTCGGGTCCGGATACGCCGCGCATGCGACTTCGGCGATGCCGTACACGCCGGGCACATCGGCGTTGGAATGGTAGAACAGCACGCCGTCGCCGATCTGCATGCTGCGCATGAAATTGCGCGCTTGGTAGTTGCGCACGCCGGTCCAGGGCTCGACGCCGACGCGGGCGAGATCGTCGATCGAGAAGTCGTCGGGTTCCGACTTCATCAGCCAATAGCGTTTGCTCATGCGGCGCTCGCGGAGGGTAGGTGGGTGTGGGTTTCGGTGCAGACCGCGTCCAACGCGATGTCCCAGGCTTCGGTGTGCAGCGCATCGACGCGCTGCGCGGCAAAACCGGCGCCGACCAACCACGGCGGCGCGGTGGGGCGCGTGCGGCGGAACGAGAGACTTCGGTCGTACCAGCCGCCGCCCATGCCGAGGCGATGACCATGCGCGTCGAAGCCGACCAAGGGCAGCACGATCATCGCCATCGCTTCGGCCGGCAAGGCGTCATCGGTATTCGCGGGTTCTGGGATGCCATAGCGATTAGTGACCAGTTCGGCGCCCGCGCGCCACGGCGCGAACCGCAATACATCATCGTCGCTGAGCACCGGTAAGCAGTAGGTCACGCCGGCCGGCAGCCGCAGTTGCCAGACATGCAGGGCGATTTCGCCGTCCATCGCCCAATAGCCGGCGACATGGCCGCCGTTCGCCGCGAACGGCAGCGCGAGCAAGCGCTGCGCCAGCGATTGCGCGGCGGCGATACGCTGCGCGGCCGGGATCGCGCGGCGGCGTTCGCGGAGTTGTGCGCGCAACTGCTTGCGGAGCATGGTGCGGTCGTCGCTCATGAGGTCGGTTGGCGTGGGTGCAAAGGTCGTCATCGTGAACGATCGCATGCGGCGATGACAACCACTGCGCGGCGATGTGTTCGTAGCGCGCTCGAAAAGCGGCACTCGAAAAGCGGCACTCGAAAAATAGCAGTCGAAAAACCGCGCTCGACAAGCTGTGCAAGAAAAAACCTGCAGGACGAGTGCGGGTTCTTTGGCACTGCGCGACGCATCAGCGTGATGCTGAGGTGACGCGCTGCGGAATTAGAAATGCATCCTCCGCCGTGGCGATGCTCGCGAAACGACCTTGAACCTAGGGTTCAAGTGGAAACGCTTGGGGTCCATCGGGCTTCCCGCTGCATGGCGGACTTGCGCGCCCGGACTCCGTTGCGTCTCCGCGGTCGTAATTAAGGGACAAGGCGAATGTTTGCGCGCGCTGTCGATCAAAGCAGAGGATGCGTACGCAGTATAGGCGGGCGAAGACGGAGCGCAAGTCCCTTCGGTCGGCTCAACGCGGTTGCGATTCAGCGATGGCTGCAATCGGCGACGATCGTATCGAAACGAGGTTGGACGAGTCGCGTTCGGCGAGACAGAATCGCGCTATGCAGAGTGGCGCTCGACAGAATTGCGCTTGACAGAATTGCGCTTGACAGAGCGGCACTTGATAGAGCAGCGCTCGACAAAGCCGCGCTCGACAAAGCCGCGCATGACAGAGCCGCGCTTGCGTCGCGTCCAACGCGTGCATGCGGTCCGTGCGTTGGATGTTCGTCGCGCGAATGCGCGCGACGTGAAATATGCGCATTGTGAAATATGCGCATTGTGAAATGAGCCGTTTTGCAGCGACGTGCGCTGAAGCTGCGATCGACATCCACAGGCATCGACGCCAGCTCGCGTTGAATGTGCGTTGAATCTGCGCGTCTTGACGCGATGAGGAAGAATCTCCGCGCTTACTCCGCGCCGAGCGCGTCGAGTTTGTTATGCAGTTCGCGCATCACATGGGAAATTTCGTGATCGCGCGCTTCTTGTTCCTGGCGCAGTTGTTGCAATTCGTGCGCGAGATTGAGCGCGGCGAGCACGGCGATGCGATCGACCGCCGCCATCCGATTGTTGCCGCGGACTTCGCGCATCTTGGCGTCGAGCATGCGCGCGGCAGCGATCAGGCCGTCGCGCTCTTCAGGAACCACGCCGATGGTGTATTCGCGATCGAGAATGCGGATGCTGACCGCTTCGCTGCTCACGTGTGCTGCTCCAAGGACTTCAGGCGCGAAATCATCGCTTCTACCCGCGCGCGCGCCTGTTCGTTCTTGGCCAGCAGTTGCGAACGGTCGTTGGCCAACTGCTCCTGCTGTTGGCGCAGCGTCCGATTTTCTTCGTTCAGGCGCTGGTTGCGCTGGACCAGCGCATCGACGCGGGCGTCGAGGGCGCGCAACTGTGCGATCACATCGGGGCCGAAAGGGTTCATGGGGTCACGATAGGCAGGCGAGTGTCGGGGGTCAAGCATCGGTCGTCGCCGATAGCGGCGGGACGACGGCATCGGAGGGGGTCCAACTGCGGATGAATTCCAGGCAGCGCTGGGGGTCGATCGGGCGCGACAGCCAATGGCCTTGGATTTCGTCGCAGCGGTAATGGCTGAGGAAACGCATCTGGCTTTCGCTCTCCACGCCTTCAGCGACCACATTCAAGCCCAGAGAGTGCGCCATGGCGATGACGGTGGTGGTGATCGCTGCATCGTCGGGATTTTGGCTGAGGTCGTTGATGAACGCCTTGTCGATTTTCAGCGTGGTGATCGGCAGGCGCTTGAGATAGGCCAGCGAGGAATAGCCGGTGCCGAAGTCGTCGATCGCCAGCGACACGCCCATCTCGCGGATCGCGGCGAGTTTGGCGGCGGTCTGCTCGGCGTTGGCCATCAGCACGCTCTCGGTCAGTTCAAGCTCCAGATAGCGCGACGGCAAGGCCGTGTCCGCCAGCACCCGGCGCACCACATCGACGAAATCGCCGCGCAGCAGTTGCAGCACCGAGACGTTGACCGCCATGGTCAATTCGGTCATGCCCTGGCGATGCCACTCCTTCAGAGTGAGGCAGGCTTCGCGCAGCACCCATTCGCCGATTTCGAGGATCATCCCGCTTTCCTCGGCCAGCGGGATGAAGTGATTGGGCGGAATTTCGCCGTATTCCTCGCTAGTCCAACGCAACAGCGCCTCCACGCCGGTGATTCGCGGCCGCGTCAGCGCTAGCCGTGGCTGGTAGACCAGGCGTAGCTCGCCGCGATCGAGCACTTTGTGCAAGGCGCTGGAGAGTTGCGCACGGCGCCGGTTGGCGATTTCCATGCTGTCGTCGTAGCGCACGAATGTGCGGCGGCCGGCCGCCTTGGCCTGATACATCGCGGTGTCGGCCTGCTTGAGCAGCTCGGTCGGCACTTGGCCGTGGTCCGGGTACAGGCTGATGCCGATGGACGGCGAGATCACCACTTCCTGGCGGTCGTCGAGCGCTAGCGGCGCTTCGAAGGCCATGATGATCTCGCGCGCGATGCGATCGGCATCGGCCGGGTCGTTCAGGGTTTCGAGCACGACGGTAAATTCGTCGCCGCCGAGGCGGGCGACGGTTTGATGCTCGCCGACGGTGTCCTGCAAGCGCATCGCCACCGCGCGCAGGATCCGGTCGCCAGCGGTGTGGCCCAGGGAGTCGTTGATGTCCTTGAAGCGGTCGAGATCCAGGAACAGCACCGCGATGCGGTGGTTCTGCCGGCGCGCGCGTACGATCGCCCGCGAGAGCCGCTCCGATAGCAGGGCGCGGTTCGGCAAATTGGTGAGCGTGTCGAAATTGGCGAGGTAGCGCAGCTCTTGCTCGGCGCGCTTTTGCAGGGTGATGTCGTTCAGCACCGCGACGAACAGTTGCGGCTCGCCATGCGTGATCTGCGCGGAGACGCATTGAATCGAGCACAAGAATTCCTGGCCATTCTTGCGCCGTTCCCACAGTTCGCCGGACCAATGGCCCTCGCCGATCAGCTTCTGTCGCGTGCGCTGATAGAACGCTTGATCGTGCTGAGTGCTGTCGAGAATGTTGGCGTTTTTGCCGAGCACTTCGGCTTCGGTGTAGCCGGTCATTCGCGTGAACGCGGGATTGACCGAGACGAAGTTGAACTCGCCGTCTAGCACCGATACCGCTTCGTTCATGCTGCGCAGCACGGCGATCGCGATCCGGCGCTCGCGTTCGGCTTGTCGCACGTTGGTGATGTTGCGCGCGGTGCCGGCGATGCGGGTGACTCTGCCCTGTGCGTTGTGCTCCACCGCGCGGCCGCGCGCGCGCACCCATAGCCACTGTTGATTCGCATCCAGTACGCGATGCTCGGACATGAACAATTCGGTTTCGCCGCGCAGATGCTCGCGCAGCTTCTCTTCGACCTCGCGGACGTCGTCCGGGTGGATTTTGTGCTCGGTATCGATGAGTTTCGCCACCCGCAATTCAAGGCTGCTGCTGGGGGTGTCTACCCACATTCGGTTGAGTCTGCGCGTGTTGAGTTCGTAGTCCCAATACTGCTCGGCCGAGGCCCATAGCGCCAATTTCAAGCGTTCTTCGCGCTCTTTCAGGTCTTTTAAGTACTGCATTTCGGCGCTGATGCGTCTGCGCAAGACGAACGCCAACACCCCCGCCAGACTGCCGGCGAGCAGTAACAGAAACAGACTTCCCGTATTCATCATGCCGAGTGTATCCCGACCCCCGTCCCCTGCACGGGGGTTCATGTTTGCAGTGTAGGCGCCTCAGAAGCCAGATGCACACCCCGCTGAGCGCTCACCCGGGGCAGGTGGGCGGCGGTACACTGGCGGCTTTACGGATGGATGCCGCGCGACGGCCCGTCTCTCACGCAACGAGCCCGCGAGCCATGTCTTCAGCAATGCCGATGACCGATTTGCCCGACCTGGATGAGGTCGAGACCGCGATCCGCGACCGCAGCTTGGGCATCGGCGCCTCCGAGCTGCACGGCGCGCTCTGCGGCTGGTTAGCCGGCGGCGGTGAAGCCAACGGTTGGCTGGCCCGAGTGTTAGCCGATGACGCCATCGCCCCCCCGCTTTCGGGCGACGTCCTCGACCATCTGCATGACGCCACTGCGGCCCAATTGGGCGATAGCGAATTCGCTTTCGAGCTGCTGGTGCCGCAGGGCGATGCCTCGCTCACTGAACGCAGCGGCGCGCTGTTCGACTGGTGCCGCGGTTTTCTGGGCGGCTTCGGTTTGGCGGTCGGTCAGCACGCAACCCTGTCCGACGAAGGCCGCGAAGCGCTGACCGACTTGGCGAAGCTGGCAGCAGCGAGCCCCCAAGACGACGGCGACGAAGACGACGAAACCGCGTTGGTGGAAATCGAGGAGTTCGTGCGCGTTGCCGCATTGCTGCTGCACGGCGATTGCAACCTCGGTCCGCGCCACCGCCAAAGCTTGCACTGAACGCCCCTGATCAAACGACAGCACCAGACGACAGCACCCACTCGACAGCGCGCATGACTGCCCGAAAAACCGCCACGATCGCAATCGTTTCTGCGCCGCCCGCGACGGTCGTCGCCACGGCCACCGCACCCGGCGGCCTCCATGGCAGCGGCATTTCCGCGACTCAGTTCGCCAAGCGCCGCCGCCAGTTGATGCGGCTGGCCGGCGACGACGCCATCGTGGTGATTCCCTCGGCCCCGGAGCGCACCCGCAGCCGCGACACCCATTACCCATACCGGCAGGATTCGGACTTCTGGTATCTGACCGGTTTCGCCGAACCCGATGCGGTGCTGGTGCTGATTCCAGGCCGCAGCCACGGCGAAACCCTGATGTTCTGCCGCGAACGCGACCCGGCGCGCGAAGCCTGGGACGGCCCGCGTGCGGGGCCGGAGGGCGCGGTCGATGGTTTCGGCATGGATGACGCCTATCCGATCGACGATTTGGACGAGATCCTGCCCGGCCTGCTCGAAGGCCGCACGCGGGTGTACTACCACTTCGGTCGCGACACCGAATTCGACCTGAAATTGATCGGCTGGCTCAATCGCGTGCGCGCGCAGGTGCGCATGGGCGCGCAGCCGCCGCATGAATTCCTCGAACTGGGCCATCTGCTGGACGAGATGCGCCTGTTCAAAGACCGCGAAGAGCTGAAGCTGATGCAGCGCGCCGCCGATATCAGCGTCGAAGCGCATCTGGCCGCGCTGCGAATCGCCCGCCCCGGCGTTCATGAGTATCAGCTGCAGGCCGCGCTGGAGCAGGTGTTCCGCCATCACGACGCCGAACCGGCTTACGGCAGCATCGTCGGTGCCGGTGCCAACGCCTGCGTGCTGCACTACCGCGCCAACAACGCCCAGGCGAAGGACGGCGATCTGGTGTTGATCGACGCCGGCGCCGAGTATCGCGGCTACGCCGCCGACATTACCCGCACCTTCCCGGTCAACGGCCGTTTCAGCCGCGAACAGCGCGCGCTGCACGATCTGGTTGCCGCCGCGCAGCGCGCCGCGCTGGCGCAGGCGCAGCCTGGTGTGGCCTACGAGGCCGGGCATCTGGCTGCGGTGGAAACGCTGACCGAAGGTTTGCTCTCGCTGGGGCTGCTCAAAGGCACGCTCAAGCAGAATGTCGCCGCGGGCCATTACAAGCGCTTTTATCTGCACAAAACCGGACATTGGTTGGGCCTGGACGTGCACGATGTCGGCGACTATCGCATCGACGGCGAATCGCGTCTGCTCGAACCGGGCATGGTCTTCACCATCGAGCCCGGGCTGTATATCGACGCCAACGACAAGACCATTCCCGCGAAATGGCGCGGCATCGGTATTCGCATCGAAGACGATGTGTTGATCACCAAGGACGGCCATAAAGTGCTGACCGACAAACTGCCGCGCACGGCGGACGAAACCGAAGCTGTGATGGCTGCGCTGTGATGGTCCAGTTCTGATGCGCTGCACTGATGGCCCTGCTCTGATGGCCCTGCACTGATGGCTGGGTAGAGCGGAGCGCAGCTCCGCTATGCGCGAGCTGCGGCGGCAGTCGCTTTTGCCGCGAACGCAGCGGCGCTGCGCTCCGCGCTACCGGGGCGATGTCATCCGAGAGGTGCGAAGTGGTGCTTGGTGCCGATCAGCGTATGGGCGAGCCATCCAGCTCATGCGCCAACATCCACAGCGCGCCCCACAGTTTGAGATCCAGTTCGTAGCCTTCCTGCCGCTTCTGCTGCAGCCACGCCGGCGCCTGCGCGCGCGGGACCGTGTGTACGGTGATGTTTTCGTTGTCCACGCCGCCGCCGTCGCCGACTTTTTCCAGTTTGCGCGCGCGCACCAGGGCGATGCGTTCGGTGCTCATGCCGGCGGAGGTCGGGCCGATTGTCACCACTTCGACATCGTGCGGGAACCAGCCGGTTTCTTCGACCAATTCGCGCTGCGCCGCCGCTTCGAGCGTGTCTTCGACGCCCTCGCCGTGACTCAAATCGCCGACCAAGCCGGCCGGCATTTCGATCGTGTGTTTGCCCAGTGGGACGCGGAACTGTTCGACGAACAGCACCTCGTCCTGCGGCGTGACTGCGGCGATGATCACCGCCATGCCCTTGCTGTCGTGGCTGCGTTCGCAGTATTCCCAGGTGCCGCGGCGTTTCATCCGCAGCCAGCGTCCGTCGTAGAGGGTTTCGTCGTCGGTGCGGTTCGTATCGTTCATGCGCATCTCTGAGATTGTCGTGGTAGAGCGGCTCTTCAAGCTGCTCTAGAGCAGCGGGTCGGAGACCCGCTCTACCGTGTTTCATTGCCGTATTTTATGGCCGTGTTTTGTGGCCGTGGTTCGCTATTGTGGAGCTGCGCTCCGCACTACCGCGTCAAGGCATGTCAGATGTCATGGCTCATCCATGTCCGTCGCTGGCGGCGTGTATGGCAATCCGCCAGCGGCATACAGCCGCCGCCGCGTCAGCGGGCCGAAGCGCAGGCGTTCGCAGAGCGCATGCAGTGTGTCGTGCTGGGTCGCGGTCCGCCGGAACGCGAGGTCGATGCCGGGCAGCGGCGCATCGCAGGCGATGCGCGTGAGCTGTCGGTACAGCACTACGTGCTCGCGGTGCGCGCGCAGTTTGACCCCCACTTGCGCCGCGCCGCGAAAACGCAGGAACTGCACTTCGTCGATGCGCGCCAGCAGGCTGTCGAGATCGCCGAAATGCGCCAGCAGCGCCGCAGCGGTCTTCGCGCCAATGCCGGGCACGCCGGGGATGTTGTCCACCGCATCGCCGCTGAGCGCCAGATAGTCGGCGATCTGATGCGCGTGTACGCCATGCCGCGCACGTACGCCGTGCGCCCCCCAGCGCTGGTTGCGGGCGTAATCCCACTGTTCGTCGCCGATCAGCAGCAACTGCGACAGATCTTTATCGGCCGACAGAATCACGCCGCGGCGGCCGTAGCCGCGCGATTGGGTGAGCGCTGCGCCGATTAAGTCATCGGCTTCGTAATCCGGGTGGCCCAGCACCGGCAGGCCCAGCGCCTCGCACAAGGCTTTGCAATGCACGAACTGGCGCTTGAGTTGCTCCGGCGCCGGCTCGCGATTGGCTTTGTAGGCCGGATACAGTTGGTTGCGGAAGCAGGTGTCCAGCGCTTCGTCGAAGGCGACCACGATGTGCTGCGGGCGCTGCCGTTCCAGCACATCCAGCAAGAACCGCGCGAACCCTTGCACGGCATTGGTCGGCCAGCCGTCGGCGTCTTGGAATTCGTCCGGCATCGTGTGCCAGGCGCGAAAGACGTAAATGCTGGCGTCGATCAGATACAGCGGCGGTTCGCCGTCGCCCGCCAGCGGGTCGCGCACTGGTGTGTCCGCGTCGATGTTCAAACGTCCGCTCCAGCGGGCGACTGCGCGGGCGACCAATCGGATAACAGGGCGGCGGGGTCGGGGCGCTCGCGCTCGGGCGTCTCCACGCTGGCGGTGCCGATATGGATGAAGCCGACGATGGTTTCATCCGCACCAACCCCCAAATGACCGCTGATGACCGGGTCGTAGGCCGCCCAACCGGTCAACCACTGCGCACCGAAGTCCAGGCCCTGCGCTGCCTGCAGCAAAGCGAAGCAGACGCAGCCCGCAGACAGCAACCGCTCCTGAACCGGAATTTTCTCGTCCGGGCCTACTTTTGCGATCACGGTCACGATGACCGGCGCTGCGTCGAAGCGACGGCGGTCTTTTTCGACCACTGCGTCCAAGGCGCTCGGGTCGCGCTCGCGGCTGCGTTCGGCGAGTAATGCGCCCAAAGCGTGACGAGTGTTGCCTTTTATGGTCAGAAAACGAAAGGGCACGCGTTTTCCGTGGTCCGGCACCCGTACTGCACTGCGTAACATGCGCAGCACGGTCTCGTCGTCCGGCCCAGGTGCACCCAGTTGTCGGCTTGGGACCGACCGTCGGCGGTCGAGCCCGTCCAGAATGACGTTTAGATGATTTGAGAGTGCAGTCACAGACGCCTCGGTCGCGGTTGAAGGATTGTAGCGGCCTAAGCCTATCCTTCCATTTTCCCCCGAAACGGATGCTATGGACGAGAATCACCCCTGGTCTCATTCCCGATCGCAGATTGCCCGCCAACACGCGGACAAGCTGTTCGATACGGTCCGCCGCGACGCCGTCACTGCGCTATCGGGCGTCCTTGCCGGTTTTTGGGGGGATATCGAGGAACAAACCCGCATCGCCGCGATCGCTAGCCACGACAATCGCGCGATCTACGACGATCGTTTGGCGATCTCACTGCTGAATCAGCGCGCGATCGAGCTGGCTGGCCGCTATCGCGAGTCCCTGGAGCAGGCCTTCGACCGCTGGCGCAACCCCCGCCCGCGCGGCATCGAGAACAAGTCTCTGAGCCTGATGTCCGAAAATGAGCTGGAAACTCATCTCAGCGGGCAGCACGTCGTCGAGCTGCTGGAACAGCAACTCGCCCACCCGTTGCATCGCAATCACGAATGCTTTGAGGGTCTGGGCGCGCTGCTGGGCTTGCCGCGGCAGGGGCCGGAAGTCAATCCGATACGTCCCGAGGCGTCGGTCGAAGCCTTGGTCAAACTGATCGACGAACAAGAGCTCACGCCCGAACTGCGCAGGTTGATCTTCCTGCAGCTCGAAAAAAGGCTGACAAAGACCCTGACTGACCTGTACGAAAAGGTTGGGCAGATGCTCGAAAACACGGTGGGGACGCGCGACCCCGCCTCCGCAGCGCATTCGCAGCCCCAGGCCCAGCACCAGCCGCAGCCGCAGCCGCAGCAGTCCGCTTGGGACCCTGATGGCGGACTGGTCGAGCAGCGCCCCAACGGCGGTGGTTACGACAATCGCTCCCAGGGCAGTGCCGCATCGGGCGGCCAAGCGTCAGGCGGCCAAGCGTCGGGAGGTATCTCCGATCGCGGATATCGCTATCGCGAGGCGATCCATCAGCAAGTCCGCGCGTGGCGGCAATCGGCGCTTGGCCCGAACGGAGGCCCGCCCGATCAAGCCTCCTCGGGCGCCCGCACCATGGTTCCGCACGAACTGTTCGGCATCGCATCGATGCTGCAGGGCACCGACCCGGCGCCGTTCGTGCGCGCGCTGTCGGTCAACGATCCGCGCTCGCTGTCGGCGGTGATTCGCGCCCAGATCGCCACTGGCTCGCGGCAGCTCGGCTACGACCCGACCCAGATGCGTTTCAGCGAGATCGACGAAGATGCGATCGATCTCGTCGCGATCATGCTGCAAACGCTCGCCCACAGCCATGCCGGGGTGCAGCGCGCCCGCACGATGTATGGCCGTCTGGTTGTGCCGTATCTCAAACTCGCCCTGAGCGATAACGCGCTGTTCGACGAGCGCCATCATCCAGGCCGCCGTTTGCTCGAAGCGCTGACCGACGCATGCGATGGCAATATCGGCGACAGCCCGCAGGATCAGCAGACCCTGACCCACGCCGAGCTAGCGGTGGATCGCGTGGTCGATGGCTACCGCGAAGACCAAGCGATCTTCGAATTGGCGGCGTCCGAGCTGCGCGATCACCTCGATCAGCAAAAGCGCATGCGCGATGTCACCGAACAGCGCGCTGCCGAAGCGCTGAGCGGTCGCGAGCGCCTGCACTTCGCGCGTCGGTCGGTGGATGAGCTGCTGGGCTCGCGTCTGTTTGAGCGCCCGCTTACCCAGGGCATCGCCGAATTCTTGACCACACATTGGCGCCATCATCTTGTGCAGACCTGGCTGCGTGAAGGCCCGGATTCGGCGCAATACCTGTCCGCATTGACCGTGGGCGATGGCTTGATCTTGGCCGATGCCGATGCCTCGCAGGGCGCAGGTGCCTATGTGGCCGACCGCCTGATCGAACTGCAAACGCCGCTTGGCCGCTGCTACGCCAGCTGCGGCCTGGATGCGTCGTCCGCGCGCGATTCGTTGGCGAGGATCGTCACCTCTCTGGCGTTCCCGGATGCGCCGCGTCGCGTGCATACCGTGCCGGTCGACGAACAGCTCGCCGAGTCCGCAGAAAATACGCAGTGGGGCGGTATTCGCCTCGCTGGCGGCTCCGATAGTCTGGAATTCGATCCTGAAGTCGCAACGCGCATGCGCAAGCTGCGCGTGGGCCAGAGTTTGCGTCTGATCGAAGACGACGGACACGGCACCATCGGCCGTATCGCTTGGGTCAGCCCATTGACCTCGCGCTTCCTCATCGTCAACCGCCGCGGCATGCGCAAACTGGTGGTATCCCCGGAAGAACTGGCGTCGCTGGTCGCGAAGGGCCGCGTGACGCTGCGCTCGTCCGAGCCGCCGTTCGACGGCGCGATGCGCGACATGTGGCAACAACTGCGGATACCGCGCGCGGCGTCCTGAGCGGGTTCGCAGGCGCTAACGCGCGCGAGTGACCTGCCCAGGACATGCGCAGGAAACAACGCCGGCCCTCGGGTCGGCGTTTTGTTGTGAGCGTGGTGGCCACCGTGCCCGCAGCCTTGGCCGTCGCCGCTGAATTCAATGGCGTGAGTGCCTGTCCCTAGAAACCGTGTCCCTAGAGACAGTGTCCCTAGAAACAGTGTCCCTAGAAACCGCCTCCACGCAACCTGCTAGCATGCGGGGCGAAGTTGAACATCCGATGGAGAAAGGACGATGGCGGTAACGATTGGTGCAGTGCGCGAGACCGCTTCCGGCGAGCGTCGGGTGGCGTTAACTCCAGAAAGCTGCAAGAAACTCATCGCTGCGGGCGCCGCTGTGCGCATTGAGCGTGGGCTGGGCGAAGGTGCGCAGATCCCCGATAGCGCCTATACCGATATCGGCGTCAGCATTGCCGACGATGCGGCCGACGTGCTCGCTGCGGCCGATGCAATCGCCTGCGTGCAGCCGCCGTCGCCAGCTGCGTTGGCCCAGATGAAAACCGGTGCGGTGCTGATCGGCATGCTGCAGCCGCAGGCCGATGCCGCCCGCGGCGATGCGATCCAGGCGCGCGGCATCATCGCCTTCCCGCTGGAGCGGCTGCCGCGCACCACGCGTGCGCAGGCGATGGATATCCTCAGCTCCCAGGCCGGCATGGCCGGCTACAAGGCGACCCTGATCGCGGCGCAACTGGCGCCGAAATTCTTCCCGATGCTGACCACCGCTGCCGGCACCATTCGGCCGTCGAAGGTGCTGATCATCGGCGCGGGCGTGGCCGGCTTGCAGGCGATCGCCACCGCCAAGCGCCTCGGTGCGCAGGTCGAAGGCTTCGACGTGCGCCCGGAAACCCGCGAGCAAATCGAATCCCTCGGCGGTAAGTTTCTCGATTTGGGCGTCAGCGCCGCGGGCGAGGGCGGCTACGCCCGTCAGCTCACCGACGAGGAGCGCGCCCTGCAGCAGCAGCGGCTTGCCGATCATCTGAAGAACGTGGATGTGATTGTTTGCACCGCAGCCGTGCCCGGGCGCCCAGCCCCGAAAATTATCTCTGCGGCGATGGTCGAAGGCATGAAATCCGGCAGCGTGATCGTCGATTTGGCCGCCGAAACCGGCGGTAACTGCGAACTGACCCGCCCCGGCGAGACCTACGCCCACGGCGGCGTCACCGTCGCCGGCCCGCTGAATCTCGCCAGCAGCGGCGCGATCCACGCCAGCGATATGTTCGCGCGCAACGTGCTGAATTTCCTCACGCTTCTGCTCAAGGACGGCGCGCTGCACTTCGATTGGAACGACGAATTGCTGGCGAAGACGGTGTGGCCGGAGCGCGCGGCCATCGCGGCCAGCTAGCGCCAAGCCCTAACGATGCGACGCGTCCCGTACCATGGCGACATGGCATCGCCGGGGCTGGGTCACTTGCCATCAAGCCCGTTCGCTCCGATGCTTCCAGTTTGCAGGACGTGGTGATGCGCCCTGCTTTTGTCGAGGAGGTGCCCCATGTCCGTATCGATTCAGAATCCGCAGACGACAGCGTCGTCGCCCAACGAGGTTTCGTTGGCGCAGGATTCGACCCCACCGGTGATGCCTGCAACCGCCGACACCATCGACCTTGGCGCCAATGCTCAGATCGAAGCGAACGCTGATGCCGAGTCGGACGCGAGTCTTGAGGTAGATGCGAGCCCCGATGCAGATGACGATATCGATGACGATGCAGACGCCAGCGCAACCGACGCCGTCGGTGCCGCATCTGGCGACGCCACGACGGCAGCATCCGACGCTTCGGGTTCGTCAGGCTCGTCGGGCACCTCGGGCGGCAGCGCGATCGGGATTGACGAGCTCGCGATCGAAAAATGGACGGCCGAGCAGCAAAAAGTCTTCGAGTCGGTCAAGCAGAAAGCGCAGGAGCTGGGCATCTCCCAAGACGATGTGCAGCGCATCGCTGCATTTAGCGTGCTGCAGTTCATCCAGGAAAAGGATCGAAAACCCGATACCCGCGTCGATCGCGTGCAAGCGGTGAACGCCAACGGTGATGTCATCGTGCGCATGGAAAACATGAAATACGGCGATCGCGAGCCGATCTTCAATAACGACGTGCGCCTCAAAGACGCGCCCGCGTTCGATCAGAGCGCCGCGCAGATCCAGCAGGCGAATCAGCGCTTGAACAACAACTCGGCCGCAGAACAAGCGATTGCCCAGCATCGGCAGAACGAAGACACCAACCAGCGCGAGCGGCCGACGGTGTTGCAGCAGGCCGACGATCAGATCTCGGCGCGCTTGCAGTCGTCGATCCCGGCGTTGACGCGTAGCAGATAAGCGGTTGCAGCGGATTCGCGCCGGCGGATCAGGTCTGCATCGCAATCGCGACAACGGCGCCGAAAGGCGCCGTTGTCGCATGCGGAGAGCGTGGTATCGGCCGTGCGTTTCGCGCGATTACTTCGCCGCAGCCGCAGGCGTCGCTTTCTTCTTCGCCATCATCGCCTCGCGCGCGGCGCGGAACGGGTTGCCTGCGTGCCAGTTCGGCCACGTATCGCCGTTCGCCAGCGTTTCGCCCACGGCATATACCGCCTGTAGATCTTCGAGGACGCCATCGAGCTTCCAGGTCGCGGCGTCGTATTCGTCATCGGGCTTGTGATAGCGCTTTTCGTTGTACTCCTTGCCCGCAACATCGCCGGCCGCAGTGCCGCCGTCGATCAAATCGTTGCCGCTGTCCGGGTACAGCGCCGGCACGCCGGCCTTGGCGAAATTGAAATGATCGGAGCGGAAGTAATAGCCGCCCGCCGGATTGGATTCCTCGCTTAGCGTGCGGCCCTGTTTCTCAACGATCGGCTTGAGGATGTCTTCCAACTCGGAATTGCCTTTACCGACGACAGTGATATCGCGCGCGCGGCCGGCGACGCCGAGCGCGTCCAGATTCACCACCGCCACCGTGTTCGCAAGCGGAATAGTCGGATGCGCGACGTAATATTTCGAGCCAAGCAAACCGGATTCTTCCAACGTCACCGCCGCGAACATAATCGAGCGCTTGGGCTTACCGATCTTCGCGAACTGTTCGGCGAGTTCGAGAATGCCGGCCACGCCGGTGCCGTTATCCACCGCGCCGTTGTAGATCACATCGTCGCTGCCGTCGGGATTTTTTTCGCCCACATGGTTACCCAGATGGTCCCAATGCGCCATGTACACGATCGCTTCATCGGGCCGCTGCGTGCCCGGCAGGAGCGCCAACACATTGCGCGATTCTTTTTCCGCAGTGGTGCTTTTAAGCGTGATGCTCATTTTGGATTTCAGCGATACCGGCTTGAAACCGCGCTTGTTCGCGGCCGCGCGCATCGCATTGATGTCCATACCAGCATCGGCGAAGATCGCCTTCGCCTGTTCGCCGGTGATCCAACCCTGTAGCGGCACACGCGGCGCCGGATCGTCCGCAGCGCGCAAGTCGTATTGCGCACCGGACCACGAATTTTTTACCACGTCCCAGCCGTACGACGCGCCCTCGGTGTCGTGGATGATCAATGCTGCGGCAGCGCCTTTGCGCCCAGCTTCCTCGAACTTATACGTCCAGCGGCCGTAATAGGTCATGCGCTTACCGTCGAACAGCGTCGGGTCTTTGACGTGAAAGCCCGGGTCGTTGACCAACATCACCACCGTTTTGCCTTTCACATCGATGCCGGCGTAATCGTTCCACGTCTGCTCCGGCGCATCCACGCCGTAACCGACGAACACCAACTCGCTGCCATCGATCTTCACTTCCGGCTGACCGGTACGCGTGCCGATCACCATGTCGGTGCCGAATGCCAACGTATGCGGCTTGCCGTTGACGTCGATGTTCATCGTCGCCGATTCATCGGCAGTGGTTTCCGTCATCGGCACGGTTTGGAAATAACTATCGCCGTTGCCGGGTTTCAAACCCATGCGTTCGAACTGTGTTTTCAGGTACTCGACGGTCTTTTCTTCCCCCGGCGTACCCGGCGCGCGGCCTTCGAATGCATCGGATGCGAGCACGCGCACGTGCTCGCCGAAATCGGCGGCATCGATCGCGTCTTTGAACGCGAATGCAGCGGGCTGCGCGGGGGCAGGCGCGGCTGCGGGCTGAGGCGAGGGTGTTTGCGCTTCAGGCTTGCAAGCGGCGAGCGCGGCGGTGGCCGCGAGCGCCAGCAGTACGGTTTTTGGCAGAGAGATCGGCACGGAACGAGGCATCGGAGGCATCCACACAAATGGAGACGTCGAGTCTAGTGTAGTTCTTCATAAATGATGAATTCCTCACTCCGTGCCGTGCGCGGAGTGACGAGGCGCGTTTGCGAGGCATTGCGACAGTCTTGGGAAACCGATGCCATTTGGGTGATGCAAGTTTCCCTCTCCCTGCGCACAGCGCGGGGAGAGGGTGCCCGAAGGGCGGGTGAGGGGCGCTCTTCGCGACGCAGCGCGGCGGCCAGCCTCGCACGTTGCCGCCGCGCCCCTCATCCGTCGCTGCGCGCCACCTTCTCTCGGCCCTCGCGCGTAGCGCTCGGACGCTGATCAGCGCGCGAGGCCCTGCATCGCAGGCGCGCTGCTTCGCCCCCGCATGCGGGGCGAACGAACTTTTCATCAATGTCGGGAAAACGACGCAACCGCCCCTCTCCCCGCCTGCGGGGAGAGGGTGGCCGAAGGCCGGGTGAGGGGCGCTCTTCGTGACGAAGCGCGGCGGCCAGCCTCGCACGTTGCCGCCGCGCCCCTCATCCGTCGCTGCGCGCCACCTTCTCCCCGCCGTGCGGGGAGAAGGAAAGCATTTGCGCGCTTCACCTTCGTCCGGCCCTCGCGCGTAGCGCTCGGACGCTAATCAGCGCGCGAGGCAGTGCCTCGCAAGCGCGCCCCTTGCCCGTGTATGCAGGGAGAAGATGCGCCTCCGTGATGCTGCGAGCAGTTAGACTGAGAGCGGGCAAGGGGGGAGGCCCGGCGACGATGTTTGAAGCCCATGCCACCCCGGTGCCTGCGAGATTCATCTCAGCGATAACGCACGGAGGAGCGATGGGCAAGGATGTGCAGTTGGTGAAGGTTGACTCCGCGACGCCCGACGCCGGGCGTGTGAAGTCCCTTGATGTGATTTTCATCCATGGATTGGGCGGTGATCATGTCGAGACATGGCAACCGCCATCCGGCGACACCTGGCCGCAGCGCGTGGCGAATGCGCATCCCGATGTGCAGGTGTGGGCGCTGTCGTATCCGGCGGAGGTCGGCGCATGGCTGTCGATCGGCGATGTTGATCAGCCCGGTACTCGTGGACTGGCCGTGCTGGCCACCGAGCGGATGGTCACCAATAAGATCGGCGAAGATTGTCCGTGCATCTTCGTTTGTCACAGCTTGGGTGGCCTGTTGGCCAAGCGCATTCTGCTCGATGCGTGGTCGGCGGACCAGCGTGATGCCCGGCGCTTCCGGCACGAAGGCGTGAAAGCGGTGATGTTCTGCGGTACGCCGCATCGAGGGTCGGCAATCGCGAACGTGCTGCGATGGGGCGAAACTGCCAAGAATATCGCCCCGGGTGTGTTGTTGACCTGCTTTGGTCTGGATTACGGACGTGGTGCCAACTTGTTAGCGCGCTGTTTAGGCAAAACCAGCAAGTTGATAGAGGAGTTGAAAATAGACAATGTGGATCTGCAGCATCTGAATGAGGACTTCAGAAGCTACTACGAGGCGCGCGCGGGCAAGGATTTCATGGTGGCCGTTTATGCGGAAACCAAAGGAATGAAGTTGAAAGACATGCCCACTGTCATGGTGGTTACGGCCGATAGCGCAGAACCAAACTTGCGCATTGGTAATGGCCCGAAATTGCGCGTGCTTGGGGTTCCATACAAGGATCACAGCGAGTTAGTGAAGCCTGCTTCCGACTCGGAATGGGTCGTTGAGGGGCTAGGCGATCTCATCAATCGGGTCAGAGGGCATGCAACGCCTTTCCGTGGCGTCGGTCTGCTGATACACGATGTGTTTTTCAAGTGCCAGCAACTTCTCGAATTGAGTTGTTTCCGTTCGATGATCGACGGAGAGCCTGATGTGGCGGATGCTTCATTACGTGTGGCGAGACGATTTGGCGAGTTGGAAGCCGATGCCGTGATCGACCATCTGATGGATCTGATTCCAGTGTTCGACGAGCTATCGAAGTATCGTGATCATGCGAAAGAGATGCATGCGGGGCTTTCGAAAATTGGGTGTGCGTTGATGCTGGCAAGTATGCGCTTGCATCTGCCGAAACCTTTGGCCCTTGATCGTGCACCTGAAATTGAAGTGCCAAATATAAGCAATGTAGAGCAACTGGATCTCATGATCGAAGTGCTGCACGCTAGTCTTCGAGACTGGCCGGTGCAGTTGGCGCTCAGTGAAGACCGGGCCCGCGTTAAGCCGGGGAGTCGAGTATTTCGTCCGGCTGGGGTGGCACCGGGCTCGTGGAACGACGAGCACCATATACAGCATTTGGTTGATCGTATTCTTCAGTACAGGCCGATTGCTGCAGAAGCACTTCGCGGTGTCGTCAGTGAGCCGTGGCCTGACGGTGATGTGAAACCTGATGTTCTCGTCAGCGAATCCAGTCTGAGGCAGGCACGCAGAATGCTTCGGATATTGCTGAGAGAGAATGTCGGCTTGGTGTTGCATGACCAGAATGAAAGGTCGTTCTATGCGGAGGAGCGCATGCGTCAACGAATCAATCAGGCGTTCGAAGGTTTGATCGTGCTGGTCTTGCCTGCAGCCGACGATACTGTGCCTCCCGAGTTGCAAAGTAGATTGGATGAGCTTCAGATCATCGCCCAGCGATTCATGCTCAAAGTTCAGGACACGCGCCCATGACAGGCAGAAAAACGAAGACGTCATCAACGGTGAAGGATTTGACAGATCCCATCCAATTCTCCAGCGCCCTCCCGCTCGATGGCGCAGCAAAATATCTGCTGGACGAACAAGCCAGACTCGCCGTGCGCATGGCTTGGGCCACGTCCCGCCCGCTGCTGGTGGTGGGCGAGGCTGGCTGCGGCAAGACCCAACTGGCCCAGGCGCTTTCGCAAGCATGGGAGGTGCCGCTGTTCGCGCGCACCGTGCATGCGCGCACCGAGGCGCAGGATCTATTTTTCCATTTCGATGCCGTGGCGCGGCTGTCCGATGCGCAGTTCAGATCGGCGTTGGGGCAGCCGGGTGTCGACGTTGCGGTCGCAGGGGGTTGTAACCCCCTCAATCCCGCGCACTATCTGCGCCCCGGCCCGCTGTGGTGGGCGCTCAATGCGCCCAGCGCTTGGCATCTCAATACCGATCGCCCAGAGGCATACAAGTTGCGCGCGCCGCAGGGCATGCCGCCGCAATGGCCGGGCGGCCCCTGCGTGGTGTTGATCGACGAGGTCGACAAGGGCAGCGATGAATTGGCCGAAAGCCTGCTGGAAGTGCTGGATACCGGCCGCTTTCATGTGCCTTGGACGGGGCAGGACATCGACCGCGACCCCGCATCGCGGCCTTTCCTGCTGTTGACCTCCAATGGCGCTCGCCAACTCCCGGCGCCCTTCCTGCGCCGCTGCATCGTGCTGGCGATGCAACTGCCGGCCGATGGGCTGGTGGACTGGCTGATCCAGCGGGGCCGGATGCACTTCACTGTCAAACAGGTGAAGGACGATGCACTCAAGCGCGCAGCTGAATTGATCGACGAGGATCGTCGCAAAGCGCCCTCGGAACGCCGCTACCGGCCCGGCGTAGCGGAATACATCTATCTCTGCGATGCGGTTTCCCAGTTGGCCGCGAAGGCCTCCGCGCAGGTGCAGGTCGGCTTGGTCGAAAGCCTTGCACCCAGCGTCACCTCGCACAAGGGCGAGGCGAACCGGCAGCACGGATGATGCACGCAGACTTCCGGCGACCGATATGAGCACGCAGCGCCGTCCGCCTGTCTCCTGGGCCGATCTGCTCCTGTACCAGTCCAAGCGGGGGGCTGCACAGGACGCTGCCGAGGCGGCACGCCTGTTGGGCTTGCCGTCGGTCGCACTGCCGCAGCGTGCGGCTCGCGCGCAGAAGCAGCCGAAGCAAGACAAGCGCAAGCCTGCGTTAGCAAAGCCAGCCGTCACGACGTTCCGTTTGCCGCTGCGTTGCCCGCAAGGGTTCGCGGTGCAAATCGAGGCCGCGTCTCAGCCCACGGCCGAGCCGCTGCCCCTACCGGACTGGGGGGCCGAGGAGGCAGCCGAAGTCGAGCGGATGCTGTTGCCCAGCGGTAAGCCGAAGCCGACAGCGCGGACCCTGTTGGACCTGGGGCGCACACAGGCGCGCTGGCGCTCTGTGCTGACGCGGCCAGGGGCCGGCAGCCTCGATATCGATCGCATGGTCCAGACCCTGGCGCGGAACGAATGGCCGCAACCGCTGCCGCAGCGCACGCGGCCCTATCGCATCCAAGAGGTGCACGTCTGCATCGATCTGCACCCGGACCGCCAGCATCTGGTGGACGACTACCTCGCATGCTGGAATGCGCTGGTCGCCAGTCGTCCCAACGCCCGTATGCATGTGCATGAGATTGACAGCCCAGGGTGCTGGGAGCTGCTGCTGGCCGCTGCCGGCCCGGGGCAGGTGGTACTGCTGCTGGCCGAACCCCGGCTGATGCCCCAGGCCGAGCTTCGGCTGTGGCGGGACATGGCGGATAAGTTCACCCGGCAGGGCGCGATTGTGCGCTGGTCGCTGGACTGGTCGGCTGACGCCTGGAGCGCGCAGGCAGATGCGGCGTCGACACCATCCCCTGCCGTCTCGGACATCTCGCTGTCGCTGCTGCTGGCCTGTCTTGCACCGGCTGTCACCGTTGAGCCCGCGCTGGTGCGCGAGTTGATACACGCGCTACAGCTTCCCGGCGGTCTGGCGCTGGAACAGGCGGTGTGGTGTCACCCGGATCTGGACGGCGCCTTGCCGTACCGGCAGTGGTATCCGGAACACCAGCACGCGCATCTGCAGCGGCTGCGAGAAGCGTCGCCGGCCATCATCGATACCTGCGGACGCGTGCTGTGGGAGTCGCACGTCCATGTGCATCAGGTGCAGCGCGATCAGGAACTGTTGAATTGGGCCGAAGCCGCCACTGAGGTGCAGGTCGCGCAGTTGTGTGGTGCGTCGGCGTTGGAGGACGCGAGGTTGCGCTACGGGCGCGTCGTCCAGCATCTATTCCAGCTGAGTGACCGTGCGGGTGAGGTGGGTCCGGCCGTTAGAAGCAGCCCAGGGGTGCTCCGTGCCGCCGCAGCGGAACGTTTGCAGAGTATCCCGGAAGGCCTGCGGCGCGCCCAGCCCCAATGGGAGGAGATGCTGTGCCGGGTGGCGCTGACTGATGTGCGCAGAGGGCACACCGTCCCGGACGATGCCCTCGCGCCGGCCGATCTGGTGCTGCGGCAGCAAGGCCAACGCCTGATGCTGGTCGCTGCCGATCAGGTGCAAGGCCCGGGCATGACACTCGCGCAGATGCGGATCACCAAGCCCTGGCTCAGCATCGAACAGGCGGGGCGCCCGCGTTCGATCCGCGACCTGCGTGCGATGCTGCAACACGGCCCTGCCGAGGTGGCCGCATGGGGGAAGGTGCTCCCACCAGAGATCACGCTCCGTCACTCGGCTGGCGAGGTCTGTGTTCGTCGCGTGGACAGGCCGCATTGGGCGGCGGAGTTCATTCAACAGGAAGGCGGGGCGGCAGGGGTGATTCACTGTCCGGATGGGACGCCGTACGGACTTGCGTTGCCGATGCCTGCTGGTTCGAGGTTTCCTATCGACGGAGGTTGGTGGCTCGAAATGGACAGCTATGGCCCACGGCTGTGGCATCCGCAGTTGAACGAACGTTTGAAAAACGCCGGTTCTCTGTTTTTCCGCTACATACCGCCGGGCACCTACCTCCAAGGCTCCCCCCAAGGGATTGGCCACAGCAACGAACGCCCCCAACACCCCGTCACCCTCAGCCAGGGTTTATGGCTGGCCGAAACCCCCTGCACTCAGGCGCTGTGGCAGGTGATGATGGGCAAGAACCCCAGCCATTTCAAACAGGGCGCAGACGCCCCGCGCCGCCCGGTGGAAGAGGTGTGTTGGGTCGATGTGCAGACCTTCCTCAATGCCCTGCAGCGCCTGCTGCCACCCGGCTGCGAGGCGGTGCTGCCCACCGAAAGCCAGTGGGAATACGCCTGCCGCGCCGGCACGCAGACCGCGTATTGGTGGGGCGAAGAACCCGACGACGCCCGGGCCAATTGGAGTCATCAACACAAAGGCACCACGCCCGTGGACAACTACCCGCCCAACCCCTGGGGGCTGTACGACATGCATGGCAACGTCTGGGAATTGTGTGCTGATGGTCGGCGCAACTACGCCGACTCACCAGAGTGGGACCCGGAGGGGCCCGGCGATGGTGATACGCGCGTGGTACGCGGCGGTTCGTGGTTCTACCCTCCCAACGACGCACGCGCCGCCTTCCGCATCAGGTGGACCCCCAGGTACACGTACAAGTATCAGGGCTTCCGCTTTGCCCTGAGGTCTCCCAGCGGGCCGGAGGCCCGGCCCGGAGGGCTAGGCGCATCGCGCCGGGGTGGGGCGGCCGCCCCGGCGGCGGAGCCACTCCGGCGCGATGCCGACGATAGAGTCTTGCCAACCGCCGTTAACCCCTCTCCCCTAGCGGGAAAGGAGTTGGGGAGAGGGCGCAGACGATGAAAGCCTTCGATTCAAGGCGTCGGCCTTCCCTCCCCTCCCCCGGCCCCTCTCGCGAGAAGGGAGAGGGGAGCCAAGCGGCGGCGCTATCCGCGCGGGCGCCGGAGCCGGCGCAAAGTGAGGCCAATCGGTTTTTGGCCACTATCGGCCCCAGCATCGATGCCGCAGCGCATCCGCCCCTTGCCGTCATTCCGGCGAACGCCGGAATCCAGTTTTTCGGCCAGCGTGCTCAAAGCTGGATCCCGGCGTTCGCCGGGACGACGGCTGAGGCAGGGCCGGTTCCACCGGTTGAACAGGCGTCCAGCCATCGCGCCATTGCGGCACGCAGCGAGGCACCGCATGTGGAACGCTGAAGACGCTTGGCGCGCCCCCATCGGCGACTTCCCACCCCCCTGGGCCAGCGCCTGGGGCGACGACCCCTATGGCTTGTGGGCCGATCTGACCGTCAATGGCGTGACCCAGCGGATGCGCTGGATTGAGCCGAGCGGACCGGAGGGGTTCTGGATGGGGTCCACGAAAAAAGAGCGGGATGCGATCAAAAACAAGGACGCTCGCGACCGGGCAAACCAACATGAGCACGAGCCCCGTAAGGAACGTGTCGAAGTCGGTTTCTGGCTGGCCGACACGCCCTGTACGCAGGCGTTCTGGACAGCCGTGGTCGGCGAGAAGCCCAGGGCGTTCTGGTTGGCCGTGGTCGGCGACAACCCCAGTCAGTTCCGTGATCGGCCCGATGCTGCAGAACGTCCTGTTGAGAACGTGAGCTGGGACGACGTGAAGGATCAGTTCATCGCCTGTTTTGAGCAGAGTCCGGAGTGGGGCACCGAAGACCGGCTGTATCTGCCGAGCGAGGTGGAGTGGGAATACGCAGCCCGCGCCGGTACGCGCACGGCGTATTGGTGGGGCGATGCGTGGGACGCCAATCGGGCTAACGTTAATGTCACCGGCAATCGAACGTCGAACGATGCCGAAAGCACCACGCCCGTAGACCGCTACCCGCCCAATCCCTGGGGGCTGTTCGATGTGCACGGCAATGTCTTGGAATGGTGTGCCGATGTGTGGCAGCCGCGTCGGGACGCGCCGGAGGCGCGGCCGGACGAGAATCTCCGCGTGGTGCGCGGCGGTTCGTGGTTTAACCGCCCCGACTATGTACGCGCCGCTTTTCGCCATCGATGGCACCGAAGAGACGCGGATCAGTACCGGGGCTTCCGCTTTGCCCTGAGGTCTCCCTGCGGGCCGGAGGCCCGTGGCGGCGGGGCAGGCCGGTAGGCCAGCCCCGACGTTGCAGTGCCAGGCCGGATGGCCTGGCCGGCGCGGGTGCCGGAGGCGCTCGCGCCGCGGGGCACAAACCCACTCCCATACGCGTAGGAGGGCCTTCAGGCCCGACCGCACACTCGCCTCTGCGAAAGGTGACCTGACCAGCCAGACGGCGGCTGAAAGATAAGCCCGACTCTGTGTTATTGAAAAACGTTAAAAATCAAGTTTTTGCACGATCAATAACAACATAATATTTCATTTTCTGCTTGTTTCATCTGTGCTTTTACCCGCGTTTCGTGTCGCGACGAGATGGACTGCCTCGCGTGTTGCCGTCGCCCCTCATCCGTCGCTGCGCGCCACCTTCTCCCCGCGCAGCGGGGAGAAGGAACGCGTGTCTTCGTCCGGCGCGTGCGCGCAGCGCTCGGTCGCTCATCGGCACGCGATGTGATGTTCCCTCTCCCCGCGTTGCGGGGAGAGGGTGGCCGAAGGCCCAGAGGGGCGCTCTTCGTGACGAAGCGCGGCGGCCTGTCTCGCGTGCTGCCGCCGTCGCCCCTCATCCGTCGCTGCGCGCCACCTTCTCCCCGCGCAGCGGGGAGAAGGATCAACGCCCGCTCACTCCTTCGGCGCATTCGCACCGTTGTAGCGGACGGCGGTCGCGCCGGTGACGGCGCCGATCTTCGCGCTGCTGTGGACGTATAAATTGACTTCGCGCTTGAACACCAGTGGGCCGTCCACCACGGCGCCCTGGGCGATGATCACCCGCGGTTTGCGTTTGCCGCCGACGTTCACCGGCGTCCAGTTGCCGCTCGGTTTTTCGATGGTGATGCCGCCGCGGACGTGGGAGTCCACGCCGACGGTGATGTCGCCGTTGACGGTGGCGATGCTGCCGCCGAGGTCGGTATCGACGATGCCGATCGCGCCGTTGACGGTTTCGATGTTCTTTTCGATGCTGCTGCCGCGGTCGGCGAACACGCTGCCGTTGACAGTTGCGACGTGGCGGGCGCGGTTTTGCTTACCGAGGCGGATGCCGCCGTTGACCGTTTCCAGCGCACCGGCCTGCACGTTGTCGCCGGTTTGGATGCCGCCGTTGACGGTTTCGGCATTGCCCACCTGCGCGCCGGATTCCAGATCCACGCCGCCGTTGACGGTGGCGATGCTTTTGGCTTTGGCGCCGGTTTCTACCCGGATGCTGCCGTTGACGGTGTTCAATTCACCGTAGCGCTCGCCGGAGTGGGCGGTGATGCTGCCCATCACTTTGTCGATGTCTTTATCGCCAGCGAAGGCGAGCGGTGCGGCAAGCGCGACGGCCAGCGCGCTGGTGATTGCGCAGGCGAGGGTGAGATGGGAGCGTGACATGGTGGGCCTCAAGGCGTCGAGCGGGGGATGTCCCGCGAACCGTTAGCATGGGACCGCGCGGGTACAATCGCATCTGCCCGAAGTCACACGGCCTAACGTCATGCCCGAAGTCAGCTCCACGCCTGCCCACGCTACATCCGCCAGCCCAAAACCGGTGTGTCCCAAACCCGTGGTGCTGTTGATTCTCGATGGCTGGGGCCATCGCGAAGACCCCGCAGACAATGCCCTGGCGCTCGCCGAGCTGCCGAACTGGCGGCGGCTGTGGGCGCAGCGCCCGCACACCTTGATCCACACCGAAGGCCGCCACGTTGGCCTGCCGGACGGGCAAATGGGCAATTCCGAAGTCGGGCATATGAATCTCGGCGCCGGCCGCATCGTCTATCAAGACCTGACCCGGATCGATGCCGCGATCGAAGACGGCAGTTTTTTCGACAACGCCGAACTGCGCGCCGCCTGCGCTGCGGCGAACGCCAGCGGCGGCACCCTGCATGTGATGGGCCTGATGTCGCCGGGCGGCGTGCATAGCCACGAAACCCATATGTTCGCGATGCTCGATCTCGCCGCGGGCGAAGGCGTGCCGCGCGTCGCGGTGCATGCTTTCCTCGATGGCCGCGACATGCCGCCGCGTTCGGCCGAGCCCAGCCTGCGCGCGTTGCAGGCGAAGTGCGATGCCGTGGGCAATGCCCGAATCGCGACCGTCGGCGGCCGTTATTTCGCGATGGACCGCGACACACGCTGGGACCGGCTGCGCAAGGCGTGGGACGCGATCGTCGAAGCGCAGGGCGAGCAGCGCGCGCCGGATGCGCTGTCGGCGCTGGCAGCGGCCTATGCCCGCGGCGAAAACGATGAATTCGTCGCGCCGACTGTGATCGACGGCGGTTCACTCGAAAGCGCGCAACCAATACGCGACGGCGACGCCATCGTGTTCATGAATTTCCGCGCCGACCGCGCGCGCCAGCTCACTGCGGCGTTCGTGTCGCCTGGGTTTGAAGGCTTCGATCCGCCGCAGCCGCCGGCACGCCGCCCGCAGCTCGCGCGTTTCGTTTGTTTGACCGAATACGACGCCAAACTGCCGGCGCCGGTTGCGTTTGGTTCGGATGATCTGCGCAACACCCTCGGCGATTGGCTGGCCGCGCACGGCAAGACTCAGTTGCGCATCGCCGAAACCGAAAAATACGCGCACGTGACGTTCTTTTTCAGCGGCGGGCGCGAAGACCTGTATGTCGGCGAAGCGCGCATCCTGGTGCCCAGCCCGAACGTGGCGACCTACGACCTGCAGCCGGAAATGAGCTGTCCCGAGCTCACCGCGAAACTGGTCGATGCCATCGGTTCCGGCCGTTTCGATGCGGTGATCTGCAACATCGCCAATCCCGATATGGTCGGCCACACCGGCGATCTGCAGGCCGCAATCTTGGCCGCGCAGGCGGTGGATATCGCGATCGGCGCGGTCGACGCGGCGGTGTGCGAGGCCGGTGGCGCGCTGTTAGTCACTGCCGATCACGGCAATCTGGAAATGATGCGCGACCCCCAGACTGGGCAGCCGCATACATCGCACACGGTCGGGCCGGTGCCGTTCGTCTACGTCGGCGACCGCGCGGGTGTGCAACTGCGGGCGGGCGGGGCGCTGCGCGATGTCGCGCCGACGATCCTCGACCTGATGGGCCTGCCGCAGCCTGCGGAGATGAGCGGGCGCAGTTTGCTGGCATCGGAATGAGCGCACGTGCGCCTCGTTTGGTTTCCCGATTGCGGCTGGCTTTTGCGCTGGCGGCGTTGCTCGTCGCGACCCTGATCGGTTCGGTCGCGGCCCAGCAGAACGGGCGTGAGCAGAACAGTCGCGAGGCACAGCGGCGTTTGGAGAAAATTCAGCGCGAACTGAGCGGCGTTGCCGCCGAGCGGCGCAGGCTGGAAGGTCAGCGCGGCGATGCCAGCCGCGCCCTGCGCAGCATGGACGAGCGCCTCGCCGAGTCCAGCCGCGCGCTGCAACAGGCCGAGACTCAGCTCGCCAGTGAGCAGTCCGCGCTGCAAGCGCTGAACGCCCGCCGGACCGTGCTGCGCAGCCAACAGGCTGAGCATCGCAGCGCCCTGGCCGTACTTTTACGCAGCGCCTACGCCCAGGGCGAGCACGCACCGCTGAAACTGGCGCTGGCCCAGGACCGCATCGCCGATGCCGACCGCCAACTCGTCTATTACGGCTATCTGCAGCGCCAGCGCCTGCGCACAACCACCGCCCTCGCCGCCGAGCTGAGCGAGTTGGACCGGGTCGAACAGCAGAGCGTCGAGAAGCGCACCGCGCTCGACGCCGCGCGCAGCGAACGCGAGCGGCAAGTCGCCGCATTGGCGCGCAACCGCGCCGCGCACGCGGCCAGTTTGGGCGAGCTGGAGCGCCGCTACAGCGACCGCCGTGCCCGCGAACAGGCGCTTGGCAGCGACGCCAACGCCTTGCAATCCGTGATCGAGCGTTTGCGCATCGCTGCAGCCCGCGCGGCCGCAGAACGTGCCGCCGCCGAACGCGCTGCGGCGCAGGCTGCGGCGCGCGAAAAAGCCGCTGCCGCGCGCGAGCGCACGCCGTCCCGGCGCACACCGGTCAGAGAACCGAAACCGCCGCGTCAAACCGCCAGCGCCGCGCCGGTGCGCGTCGGCGGCATGGGTTGGCCGGCGTCGGGCACCTTGCTCGCGGGGTTCGGCGGGCGCATGCCCGATGGCAGCACCAGCAGCGGCCTATTGATCGCCACTGCGGCGGGCAGCCCGGTGCGCGCGGTCGCCGACGGCAGCGTGGTGTTCGCCGAATGGATGACCGGCTACGGCCTGATTCTCATCGTCGATCACGGCAACGGCACGCTCAGCCTGTATGCGCACAACGAATCGCTGCTGAAGAACGTCGGCGACGCGGTGACGCGCGGCGATGCGGTCGCCCGCGTCGGCAATTCCGGCGGCTTGCCGCAGCCCGGGCTGTATTTCGAGCTGCGCCGCAACGGCCGGCCGGTGAACCCGACGCAGTGGTTCGGCAATCGCTGAGTGCCGATGCGCGCGAATTCGAACAACCGGCGTCGCGAAGTCATCCACATGGACGTAGCGGGGCATAAAGCGCCCTGTCGGGGCAAGCGCCCTATGTCCTTCTTTTTTAATGTATTTTGCGGCACTATTAGGGCTTAAGCACTGCAAACGCGACACTCTGATGAGAATGGCATGCCCCGGGGCGGCGGCAGCCGAACATTGGCATGGCTATTGCTTCGAGAAGGAATTGGGGATATTGGTTTTGATCAAGCTCGCGGAAAAGGAGACGCCACTCATGATTCGGTCTTTAACTTAGCCGCAGGCAATGAGGGTGCAGTGTGAGTCTTGAAGGCAGAATCTTCGAAAACGAACTGATGCGCGATGCGATGCACGTCGCTCGCATCGGGCTGTGCGTGATCGACGCGGATCAGCATGTCATCGTGCTTGGCGGAGACTTCGCCGAAAAACTGGGCCTCAATCCCGAAGCGCTGGTTGGAGAAAACGTCAGCGCCATTTTCGCGAGCGGACTGCTATTGGATCGCGCCGCGCTGATGCTTTCGGTCGATGCGCCGGAGACTGCGGCCGAAGCGCGCATTCGCAAGAGCGATGGCCGCGACACCATTTTGCTATTTCAGGCGAAAACGCTCGATCGCGGCGAAGCGGGCAAATTCCGCGTACTCACGCTGATCGACATCACCGAATTCGGCATTACCCGCGACCGCTATCTCGAATTGCGCCATCAGCTCGACGCGCTCAACACGGCCGTCGTCGTCGTCGACATCCGTTCGTCCGACATGCCGATCGTCTACGTCAACAAGCGTTTCGAGCAGATGACCGGATACAGCGCCGAAGAGGCGGTCGGGCGCAACTGCCGTTTTCTGCAGCGCGACGACCGCGAGCAGCCGGGCATCGTTAAGCTCAGAGAAGCGGTCGCACTGCGCCAAAGTTGCCACGTGGTGCTGCGCAACTATCGCAAGGATGGATCGCCATTCCACAACGAGTTGCTGATATCGCCAGTCGTGGACGAATCCGGCGACGTCTTCCAGTTCATCGGCCTGCAGCGCGAAATCAACGATCGCCATTCGCCGGCATCCAGTTGTGCGTCCAGTCAGATGAGCGACGCATGATTGCGATGAAGCCGCGCCCGACAATGACGTTGACCACGCTAGGGCTGTCGCTGCGCGATGAAACCCTGGTCAAGTCGCTATTGAACGTCATTGGCGGCAATACCCACGCGCAGTGGCGCTTCGTGGACGAAATCGACGCCGATTTGGCGTTGTGCGATCCGGACTCGCCGTTCGCGCGCATGGCGCTGCTCAAATCCCAGCGTTCCGGCCGCCCGTGTTGCGTCGCATTGCTCCATGGCGATGCCTCCCCGAGCCCGCTCCTGCACGCGATTCGTGCGCCGTTGCGGGTGGGTGAATTGGTGGAGATGCTCGATGTGATGTCTGAACATGGCAGTATCCTGCCGCTCGCAGATGCGCGCAGACCGGTCTTGAGCGCCGATAGCGCCGCTTTCTCGCCGAGCACTGCGCCCGCACGCGGGCAACGGCTGGTCGATGTGGTGCGCGAACTCATCGAGGCCAGCGACGGCACGCCGACGCATGCTGCATGGCGCATCGAGATCGGCGGTTTTTCGTTGGATCTGTTGTTGCCCGAGCGGCGATACGTCATGCGCGGCAGCGAAATGACGATCGATGCATTGGTCGATGTGGCGTTGTTCAATCCCGTCGGCAATGTGAAGCGGCTGGATCGAGACAGCATCGGCACGCTGCAGACCGCGCCGATGTCCAAGCCCTTGGAGACACTGTTGTGGCGCATCGGTTTGAAGATGGTGCCCCATCACGCCATGCCTTGGCTGCAAAGCGACATCGTTGTTCGTCTCAAGCGTTGGCCCGACTTCGGCCGTCTAGGCACTCACAAAGCGCACTTGGCGCTCGCGGCGCTGATGACGAAAGCCGGCTGGCGGATCGATGCACTGATGGACGCCAGCGGTCAGACGCGGGATGACGTGCAGTCGTTCCTGACCGCCTGCGGACTGTGCAGCCTGCTCGATATCGAACATGTCGCGGTGCCGGCGGTCGCGCCGCCCGCGCCGCGCCGTCTGGGCGTCTCCGGGCTGTTCCGCAACCTGCGCAACGCCTTGCGAATGGGAAACTGACACCATGCCGCGCGAATACAAACTCATTTTTACCGGGAGCATGGGCGCCGGCAAAACCACGGCGATCGCCGCGATCAGCGAGATCGCCCCGGTGTCGACCGACGTGCAGAACTCCGATCTTGCCGCGAGCAACAAGGCGACGACCACGACGGCGCTCGACTACGGCGAGGTCACGCTCGATGGCGGCGACAAACTGCGGCTGTACGGCACGCCTGGACAAGCGCGCTTCGATTTTATGTGGAAAATTCTTGGCGTCGGTGCGCTTGGCGTGGTGATTCTGGTCGACAATAGCCGGCCCGATCCGATCGCGGACCTTCGCGAATATCTGCATGCGTTTACCGAAATCGTCCACGGTTCGCGCGCGGTGATCGGCATCGGCCGCACCGATACGCATGAACACCCCACGATCGACGACTATCACGCCGCGATCGCATCGTTGAATCTGCCGATTCCGGTGCTGTCGGTCGATGTCCGCCGCCGCGAGGACGTGCTGCTGCTGCTCGACATCCTTTTTCACCAGATCGAAGCGCTCGAATCGTCGCAAACCGATGTCGTCGCAGGAGAGACGCTTTAAATGTACGCTGTCACCGACATGCCGGGCCGCACCGAGCGCGCTTTATGTCAGAAGCATCTGGATGCGCTGCTCGATGCCTACCCCGAAATCAGCGGCGCGCTGGTCTCGAGCATCGACGGGTTCGAGATCGCCGCGCGGCTGCGGCCATCGCTGTCGCCAGCCACGCTCTCAGCGATGACCAGTTCGCAGTTGGCGCTCGGTGAAGCGATCTGCGGCGAAACCGCGATGGGCGCATGCCTGAACGTAGTGATCGAAGCCGAGCAGGGGCGTTTGCTGATGCTCGATATTCCCAATAAACGGCGAAAGTTATTATTGACCGTGCTGTGCGGCGATGAGTCATCGCTGGGCGGCGTCCTGTGGCCGGTGCGCCGCTGCGCCCAAGAGATCGGCAGACGTATCGACGGCGCCTCTAGCTGAAACCCGATGCCTAGCTGCCGGTTGTGGCTAAGCCCGAACACGATCATTGCGGTCCGGAACGCATCGTCCGCCCCCGCGTCGAATCTAAGATGCAACCAACCCAACAGTGAGGATACACACCATGGCTAATGTGAAAGATTCGCTCAACGAACTGATGACGATGGACGGTGCGCTTGCGATGGCGCTGGTCGATTACACCAGCGGCATGATGCTGGGCTCGGCCGGCGGCGGCGTCGATCTAGAAGTGGCGGCGGCAGGCAACACCGAAGTCGTCCGCGCCAAGATGAAGACGATGAAGGCGCTCGGCCTGAACGACGACATCGAAGACATGCTGATTACGTTAGGCAAGCACTATCACATCATGCGTCCGGTCGCGAGCAAGCCGGGTCTGTTTTTCTATGTGGTGCTGGACCGTTCGCGCGCCAATCTCGCGATGTCCCGTCGCAAGGTGCTGGAAGTCGAAGGCGCCTTGACCCTCTGATTCAGACGGACTGATTCAGACGGACTGATTCAGACGGACTGATTCAGACGGAAGCGCGATCGATCCTGCCAAGAGAGGTCTGAACTCGAAATCCGCGCGTAGGAGGGCCTTCAGGCCCGATCTGCCCGCTGGAAGGCTGGTGAACGCTATCGGGGCTAAAGCCCCTCCTACGCGAGCGCATCCTATCGGGGCTAACGCCTCGCCTGTGCGAACGCATCCATCAAGCTCAACATCATCAAGCTCAACATCATCGGGCGAGATCGATCCAGCCGACTAGATCGAGGCTGATCAAGCAGACATTTTACCGGGGGCGTTCGCGCCCCCGCTTTGCGTCCGTGGATCGGGGCGGGGCGAGCGACCATCGATCTGTGTCGAACATCCGTGCCGGTTTGTGGTCCAATCGGCCTATCGTTCGATGATCGGAGCCCAGATGCGCCACCTCCAGACCTTCTCGCCGCTATTTCGCAGCCATGCCCGTGCGCCTGCCTGCCGCATCCCGGTGCTTGCGTGCCTGCTCGCGTGCGGCACCGTGTGGGCGCAACAAGCCCCGGATCGGCAAACCCAGGCGCAGACACCTCCTGCCGGGTCGGCCGCTGGCGATGCGGTGAAGAAAGAAGACGATGCCAACAAGGCCGCGCTCGATAAGGCCGCGCTCGATAAGGCCACGCTCGATAAGGCCGCGCTCGATAAGGCCACGCTCGATAAGATCCCACTCGAAGAGATCCGTCGCTACGTCAACGTCTACAACGTCGTGAAGCAGGCCTATGTTGAACCGATCGACGACCGCAAGCTGATGCAGTCGGCGGTGCGTGGTCTGCTGCTTGATCTCGATCCGCATAGCGCATATCTGGTGAAACAGGCCGCAGATGCGTTCGCGGAAGACAGCGACGGCGCCTACGACGGCATCGGTGTGGAAGTGCAGCAGCAGCCCGATGGCACCATTCTCGTGGTATCGCCGATCGACGACACCCCCGCAGCGAAGGCGGGCGTGAAATCCGGCGACATCATCACTGCGGTCGACGGCAAGACACTCACACCTGAAGTTGCCGATGGAAATCCGCTGCGCGGCGCGCCGGGCTCGAAGACGGTGCTGACCATTCAGCGCGAAGGCGCTGCAAAGCCGCTGCTGATTACCGTGCAGCGCGAAACCATTCGGATCAGCAGCGTGCGCAGCCGCATGCTCGAACCGGAATACGGCTACATCCGCGTCAGTGCGTTCCAAGCCGACACCGCGAAAGAATTCAGCAGCCACCTGCAGCGCTTGCAGTCGCAATCCGCTGGCGCTAAAGGCCTGCGCGGTTTGGTGCTGGATTTACGCACTAACCCGGGCGGGTTACTCACGTCCGCGGTGCAGATCGCCGACGACCTGTTGGACAAAGGCAAGATCGTTAGCACCCGCGGCCGCGTCTCGCTCGGCGACGCCGAATTCAACGCCACACCTGGCGATTTGATGCGCGGCGCGCCGGTTGCGGTGTTGATCGATGCCGGTTCCGCCAGCGCATCGGAAGTGCTCGCCGCCGCCCTGCGCGACAATCAACGCGCGGTGCTGGTGGGCAGCCGCACCTTCGGCAAGGGCTCGGTGCAAACCGTGCTGCCGCTGGATAATGGCGATTCGGTGAAACTCACCACCGCGCGCTACTACACGCCGAGCGGCAAATCGATCCAGGCCCGCGGCATCGATCCCGACGTGCTGCTCAAGCCCGATGCGAATGTCAAAGGCGTTCGCAGCGATATTTCCGAAGCGGTGTTGCCCGGGCATCTACGCGGCGATCAAGAAGGCGTGGGCACCGGCAACGGCGATGTGCTCGAAGGCGATGCGCCGATCGCTGCTGCGCTGCTGCAGTTGAAAAAACCGGTCGCACTCGCGCCGCCGATGCCTGCGACGGCCAAACGCTGATGCGTTGCGAAACGGCGGCGCGGTGCGCCGCCGCTGTCTGGTGTGCTGTCTCGATAAAGAACGCGTGAGCAAAGCCGAGACTCTCACATCGCGTGCGAGAGCCGAAAGTCACGCATGACTTTCAGGGTTTCAAACCCTTTGGATACGGCGTTAGCATGGCCCGTCGCTCCTCGCCGAGGCGCGCTAACGCTTATCCGCCACAGGGGCTGCAAATGCTTGAGATTCGAGATCTCACCAAGACCTACTCCAACGGCGTGCGCGCGCTCGACAGCGTGACGCTGGACATTCCGCGCGGCATGTTCGGTTTGCTCGGCCCAAACGGCGCCGGCAAATCCTCGCTGATGCGCACGCTTGCGACCCTGCAGGAAGCCGATAGCGGCACCGCCACGCTCGACGACGGCAATGGCGGCAGCATCGACGTGCTGCGCGATAAAGACGCCGTGCGCCGACAGCTCGGCTATTTGCCGCAGGATTTCGGCGTGTACCCAAAAGTCAGCGCCGAAGACCTGCTCGAACATTTCGCGGTGCTCAAAGGATTGACCCAGCGCAAGCTGCGGCGCGAGGTCGTCGATGGCCTGCTCAAACAGGTCAATCTTTGGGACGTACGCAAGCGCAAACTCGGTGGATTCTCCGGCGGCATGCGTCAGCGTTTCGGCATCGCCCAGGCGCTGCTTGGCAACCCGCGTCTGGTCATCGTCGATGAGCCCACCGCCGGCCTCGACCCGGAAGAACGTAATCGCTTTCTCAACTTGCTTGCCGAGATCGGCGAGAACGTCGCGGTGATTCTGTCCACGCATATCGTCGAAGACGTGACCGACCTGTGCCCGACGATGGCGATCATGAACAAGGGCAAGGTGCTGCTGACCGGGCGACCGATGGACGCGATTTCCGCGCTCGAAAACCAAGTTTGGCGCAAGCAGGTGCAAAAGGCCGAACTCAAGCGCTACGAACAGGAGTTCACCTTGCTGTCGACGCGCTTAGTTGCGGGCAATCCGGTGATCCATTTGTTCAGTGCCGAACGTCCAGAAGCGGGCTTCGAGCAAGTCGCGCCGGACCTTGAGGACGTGTATTTCCAGCGTCTGCGCCAGCACGCCAACGCCGCCTGAGGAGTACGCCATGTTCGAGTTTTTCCGATTCGAGCTGCGTCAGCAGTTGGGTTCCCCCGTGTTGTGGCTTATGGCATTGCTGTTCGCCGGACTTGGATTCGCTGCCGCAGCGACCGATGCGGTTGTGCTCGGCGGCAGTGTCGGCAACGTGAACCGCAATGCGCCGATCACCATCGTGCAGTTCATGGCGGTTTTTACCGTGTTCGGCATGCTGTTCACCGCGATGTCGATCAGCGGCGCCTTGTTACGCGATTTCGATCAGGGCACTGCAGAGTTGATTTTCGCCAGCCCGATCAAGCGTCGCGATTACGTCGCCGGCAGAATTTTTGCGGCGGTCGTCAGTTGTCTGGCGATTTATGCGGTGATCGGGCTTGGTCTGTTCGCCGCACAATTCATGCCGTGGATCGACGCCGAACGGCTTGGGCCGATGTCGGTGTACCCGTATCTGTGGGCGTTCGCGGTCATCGTGCTGCCCAATCTGCTGTTCGCTGTGGCGTTGCTGTCGCTGTTGGCCATCGTTACCCGCAGTGTCCTATGGGTCTACATCGGTGTGCTCGGCTTCATCATTCTGTATGGCGTCAGCGCGGTGTTGCTGCGCGATCTCGACAACGTCTGGATCGCTACCTTGGCCGAGCCGCTTGGCATACGCGCTTTCGGCCGCACCATCCGATATTGGGCTGCAGAACAGCGTAATAACGAGTTGCCAGCGATCGCAGGTTACATCCTCGCCAATCGCGCGCTTTGGCTCGGCGCGGCGCTCGCACTGTTCGCAGCGTGTCTGATCGTGTTCAAAACCGAGCGCAGCGGTACCGGTCGCGGCTTGCGCCGTCGGAAATCACTTACGACAGTCACTGGTTCTGGCCCTGCGGTGCCTGCGGTATTGGTCGCGGGTGTACTTCCGAAAGCATCGCCGTCCTTCCGTGCGTCAACCGGACTCGCGCAATTTTGGCGCCAATTGCGTTTCGATACGCTCGGCGTGCTGCGCGGCATTCCGTTTATCGTGATGCTGCTGTTCGCGATGGCGAATTTCATTCCCAGTGCGATCCTGGCCCAGACCCTCTACGAAACGCCGATCCACCCGGTGACGTCGCAGATGCTGCAGGCGTTGCAGGGCTCGTACAGCTTCATGTTGATCATCATCGTCCTGTTCTACGCCGGCGAGCTGGCGTCCAAAGAACGAGGCGCGAAGATCCATGAGGTCACAGACGCCATGCCGGTGCCCAACTGGGTGCCGCTTGCAGCGAAGTTCGGTGCGCTGATCGCAGTCATCTTCTGTTTCCAACTGTTGGGTGGCATCGTTGCCATGCTGATCCAGCTTGGCAAAGCGCACACCCAGCTTGAGCTTATGGTCTATGCGAAGACGCTCACGCTCAATAGCATTGTCTTCGTGCTGATGGGCGGCTTGGCGCTGTGCCTGCAGGTCTTCACCAATAACAAATACGTCGGCTATGCACTGCTGATTCTCGTTTTGATCGGGCAGATCGTGCTCGGTACGCTCGACTACACCCACAATCTCTATAACTATGCTCTCGCGCCGAATGCGCCGTACTCCGATATGAACGGATACGGCCATTTTCTGCAGGGAAAGCTGTGGTTCCAAGCGTACTGGGGGCTGTTCTTGTTGGTGCTGTTGCTGCTATCGGCCGCATTCTGGGTGCGCGGCGTTGGTGGTGGTGCGCGCGAACGCCTACGACTCGCACGCCAACGCCTGCGCGGCCCGCTGGGTGTGGCGACTGCGCTGTCGGCCTTGGCTTTCGTCGCCGTGGGTGGTTACTTGTTCTGGAACACGAACATCCGCAACGACTATCTGTCGCCCGACGATACGCTCGATTTGCAGGCCAAGTACGAGCGCGAGTACAAGAAGTATCAAAAGCTAGAACAGCCGAAAATTATCGCAACCAACATTGATGTCGATCTTCGCCCCGAAACCCAGACGATGCGCGCCAGCGGGACATACCGCGTGCGCAATCCGTACGCGAAGCCGATCGCGGATGTCCATATCAGCATGGCCGACGACAAGTCGCTGATCAGTATCGATATGGGCGGGGCGGAATTGACCAAGCATGATGAGGCGCTCGGCTATCGGATCTATCGGCTGGAAACGCCGATCGCTCCAGGCGCCGAACGGGTCGTTTCCTTCAAAGTCGAATTGGCGCCGAACGGTATCACCAATAACACCGCGCAGACCCAGATCGTCGATAACGGAACTTTTTTCAACAGCCAGTCCTTCCCGACGTTCGGCTACAACGACAATGCTGAAATCCAAGATCGCAGCGAGCGGCGTAAGCGAAAACTCGGCGAACCGCGACGCATGCCGAAACTGGAGGATCAGGCGGCGCGCGCCAACACCTACCTCACCGACGATGCCGACTGGATCGATTTCAAGACCATCATCTGCACCGCGCCGGATCAGATCGCGCTCTCGCCCGGGTATCTGCAGAAGGCGTTCATGCGCGACGGCCGCCGCTGCTTCAGCTACGCGATGGACCGGCCGATGCTGAACTTCTATTCCTACCTATCGGCGCGCTGGCAGGTGAAGAAGGGCATGTACAAGGACATTCCGATCGAGGTCTATTACGACGAGAAGCATCCGTACAACGTCGACCGGATGATCGAAGCGGTGCAGAAGTCGCTGGCGTATTACGAGGGCAATTTCACCCCGTACCAGCACCGTCAGGTGCGGATCATCGAATTCCCGGGCTACGAGACGTTCGCCCAGGCGTTCGCCAACACCATTCCGTATTCCGAATCGATCGGTTTCATCGCCGATCTCCGCGACAAGGACGCGATCGACTACGTGTTCTACGTCACTGCACACGAAATCGCGCACCAGTGGTGGGCGCATCAGGTGATCGGCGCGAACATGCAGGGTGCGACGGTGCTGTCGGAGTCGCTGTCGCAGTACTCGGCGCTGATGGTCATGGAAAAGGAATACGGCCGGGCCAAGATGCGGCGCTTCCTGAAGACCGAATTGGATGGCTACCTGTCCAGCCGCGGTAGCGAGCTGATCGAAGAGCTGCCGCTGTATCGCGTCGAGAATCAACAATACATCCATTATCGGAAAGGCTCGCTCGTGTTCTACCGGCTTCGCGAGGAGATCGGCGAGGACGTGTTGAACCGCGCGCTGAAAAAATTCTTGCAAGAAAAAGGCTATCAGCAGCCGCCGTACACCACGTCCGTCGAGCTGTTGGACTATATTCGCGCCGAAGCCGGTCCCGAGCACGAGACGCTGATCGCCGATCTATTCGAGAAGATCAGCTTCTACGACAATCGCGTGGAAACCGCTGCCGCGAAGAAACGCGCCGACGGCAAATACGAAGTGACGCTCGATCTGCGCGCCGCCAAGCTGTATGCGGACGGTAAAGGCAAAGAAACAGTCGGGAAAATCGACGATTGGGTGGAGGTGGGCGTGTTCGCGCGCGGCCCGTCGGGCAAAGAAGCCGATGAGAAAGTGCTGTATCTGAAGCGCCATCGCATCACCAGCGCAGAACCGAAGCTGACTGTCGTGGTCGATGCCGAGCCTTACGAAGCAGGATTCGACCCTTACAACAAACTGATCGATCGCGTGTCTTCGGATAATCGAAAGCGCGTCAGCCTCTGAAGCGAACATTGGTGAAGAGACAACACCCGCCGAGCGTGAGCCCGGCGGGTTTTTGCGTTCAGCAGGTTGTTTTTCGACAGTCCGCTAACGTGCGCGCCGGGTACATCCGCGACTCAGTCGTCATCATGATCGTGACGGCCGAAACTACGCGCTTGCCCGCGCACGTCGCCGCCGGGGAACACGCTGGAATGCACGTTCGCGTAGGCGACGCCGGCGCGGATGGCTTTCACCAGCTCAGCGAATTCGGTCGCAGCGATGCCGTGGCCGGCGGGGCCGATGCTATTGGCCGAGGTCAGGGTGCCGGCGACGGTCGCCGCTCACCTAGCAGGCGGCATCCGCCCGCTCAGCGCGGCTTCGACGGCATCGGAAAGGGCGTCACCACTTTCTCGCCGTTGACCGCGTCGCGAATTGCCGATTGGCCTTTCTTTTCCACTTCCTCGATGCGGATGATGCTCTGCATCGGTAGATGCAGCACCTTGGTGCCGCCGAACTCGTCGCGCAGCCGCTCTTCGGTGGGATCGATGACGAGCCCGTCGTGCACGTCGAACGCCAAGTCGGCCACTTCGGTGAAGCCCCAAAGCTGACCGCTGGCGACGCGATGCGCGTACAGCTCGTAAATCTTGCCGTGATTGAAGAACGTGACTTTGTAGAGTGGTTTGGCCATGCGCTGAGTATAGGTTGTCGCGGCCGGTTGCTGCTCGCGAGTTTCAGAGTCTAAACAGGCTCTCAGAACCCTCGATCCTTGCGCAACCGGCGCGTGATCGCGGCCTTGGCGAACAGGGCGAAGACCGCGCCGAACAGGAAGCCGCCGAGGTGGGCGATCCATGCCACCGCGCCGAAGGCCGGACCGATGTAGGTGAAGACCACTTGGAGAATCAGCCAGCCGCCGATCAGGAGGGCGGCGGGAGCGCGGATGAATTCCAGGAACAAGCCCAGCGGCAGTACCAGGCCCAGCTTGGCCCGCGGGAACAGCGCGAGATAGGCGCCGATCACGGCCGACACCGCGCCACTCGCGCCGATCACCAACCGCTGCGGGCTGCCTATCGCAAACACGGCGATCAAGTTCGCGAAGGCGCCGCCGATGATGAACAACGCCAAGAAGCGCCAAGGCCCCATCGTGCGTTCGGCCGGCAGGCCGAAGATCAGCAGGAAGATCAGATTGCCGAGCAGATGCGCCCAATCCGCATGCAGCAGCAGTGCCGAAAACAGCCGCAGCCCGTGCTGACCGGTCAGCAGCCAGTGCCAGGTCGCCATCAGCGCCGAGCCACCGGTCAGTGCGCCCCAGTCCTGCATCAGGCCGCGCTGTATGTCGTCCGTGCGGGTACTGGCCCAGAAATAAGTCGCCCACAGCACTGCGAACACCAGTGGTGTCGCCCAGCGGATGTTGATTTTTTTGTGAGCTGGAAGCTGAACGAACATGGCCGATGCGCTGAGCGGGTGAAAAAGCGATTGACTCTCCGAGCATACTCGCTTGTTAGCATTCGGTTAACGAGCGGGTTATAGTAGGTATGGCGTCGAACGTCGGGATGGGTTTCCGGCAGGACGGTCCGAGCAGATGGATGCGCTCGATCGCGCGGCGCAGACCATTCCTGTCTACGGAGACGTATTTAAAATGCAAACGAATAATACAATTTTGATTTCCACGCTAGCGCTGTGCATCGCCGGTGCGTTAGCCGCAGGCCAGGCCGAAGCGGCCGGCTTCCAACTTAAAGAAAACAGCGTCAAGGCGCAGGGCCGTTCTTACGCAGGTACCGGCGTTGCCGAAGGCGACGCATCGGTCGTGGCCAACAACCCGGCGGCGATGACCACGTTCGAAGGCACCACCGTGCAGTCCGATGTCACCGTCATCGACCTTGGCTTCCAATTCAAAGGCAGCGGTTTCGCTGGCACCGGCACCCCGCTGGCCCGCCCGATGACCGGCGGCGATGGCGGTGGCGCTGGTGGCGTGACCCCGGTCCCGGCGATGTCGGTGATCCATAAGTTCGACAACGGCCTTGCCGTCGGCGCCATGATCAGCGCGCCGTTCGGTTTGAAGACCGAATACGACCGCGGCTGGGTCGGCCGCTACCGCGGCCTGAAGTCTGAAGTGAAAACGATCGACCTGACGGTCTCGGCGGCATACGAAATCGTGCCCGATCGTTTCTCGGTCGGCGCCGGCTTCATCTATGAGAAGGCCGATGTGACCCTCTCGAGTGCGGTCGATTTCGGCTCGCTGCTCGCATTCAGTTCTGTGCCGGGTTTTGCCCCACAGTCCGCCGATGGCGAACTCCTCGTCAACGGCGGTAATCACGGCTTCGGCTATATCGTCGGCGCCACGTTTACGCCGATCGACCAGCTGAAGTTCGGCATTTCGCATCGTTCCGAAATCGACCATGATCTGGAAGGCGACGCCGACTGGACTGTGCCGGGTAGCGCACGCAGCGTGTTCAATGCGATCGGCCGCGCTAGCTTCTTCAACGACGGCAAAGTGAAGGCCAAGCTGACCACACCCAGCATCACCACCTTCAGCGCGTCCTACGCCGTCAACGACTCTCTGATGATTCTGGCCGATTATTCCAACACCGATTGGTCCTCGGTGAAGGAAGTTCGGATCGATTTCTTGAATCCGGACCCCGACTCGGTCGAAGATTTCAGTTGGACCGATACCACCTTCATGTCGATCGGCGCCGAATATAAGCTGTCCGACACGCTCACTGTGCGCGGCGGCTTCGCCTACGACGAAACTCCGACCACGTTCAGGACGCGCACCCCGCGCCTGCCCGACGAAGACCGTCGTTGGTATTCGTTCGGCGTGACCTGGAAAGCGAGCGATTCGCTGGAAGTCACCGGCGCTTATACCTTCATCGACCCGGATACACCGAAGATCGGCATCAACGACTCGTCGCGCCACACGATTTTCGGCGAGTACGAGAGCAGCGTGAATCTGTTTGGCGTCTCGGGTCAGTTCAAGTTCTGATCCCTCTCGGTTTCGGCAAGCCCCACACGAAAAACCCCGCTTCGGCGGGGTTTTTTGCTGTTGACTGAAGCAGGAGACGATTTGATTCTGGTTTAGGGCCTGTTAACACTATCCGGGTACGTTGCGCTGACACGCGGACAATGCGTGGCAAGAAAGAGTGAGGGAATGGATGTCGATCCATGACCGTCAATCCATGACCGAACGATGCCGCCGCCACGCATTGTCCGCGTGTCAGCCCGA
>JANMGT010000025.1:0-38207 GCA_031374725.1 Lysobacteraceae bacterium
GCGTGCATGGCGTGGTCCTCAGGCTTCGATACCCCGAGGAAAAAAACCGCGTCATGCACGCGCTGTTTTTGCGGACACTAAACCCTATCTCATTGATATGCAATCAGAAAAAGTGGGGTGACCTTAGGTGCAAGACCCGCCTTACGAGATCATTTTTTACCCGCCTTACGGGTTACGGTTCCTCATCTTGTATTCCAAATACGGACCGTGCACCAGCTATAGTTGGGGGAAAATATCTCCCATAGATAGACCCACGTATGCCCCCAATATCACCTGCTATTTGTTCAGTCAGTTCACTTGATCGATGAATGAACTTTGCATATTGATCAGCAATCTCGCGATCATTCCCGACCTGCCGAATCCAATCAATCAAATGCTCTGCTGATAATAGGCCCAGCGGCAAATCCAGAAAGGAGATATCAGACAACTCGCCAAGCGCATTAACTGCTCGATCAAAACGCTTTTTTGCCAGAGGTATTGACCAGACCACTAATGCCTCGCGCGCGTCCAAGTCATGCACTCTAACAGCCATCTCATTTATGGAAAATCTGGCTGTTTCAATCTGAGGAACCAGTCCAAGGATATGATTAACCGAATAGATCCAACTCCCACCATCGGGCTCGTTTAGTACAGCCTTTCTAAATTTATCAAGCACCTGAATCTCCGCACGCATCTTGGTGGCTGTGCGCAGACAGTCGCGAAAGAATAAATCAATTTCTTCCACAGAGTGAATCATCAAATCTTCGCGCTTTTGCCTTCTCCATGCACTCATGACGCCGTAAGAAGCAAAGAGAATCCCAAGCGCTGTCAAGCCGTCTCCTATTTCAATCTTGGATAGATGAGAGCCAAATCTGGCAAAATTAAAGAACCCTAGATTCTGCGCCAAAGATGCAATTACCAGCAGAACGAGCAGTAGCCAAAGAAGAAAAAAAGCAAATCTAAAGCAATAGCGTCCCAATGCCATCGACAGCAACAAAAATGCTACAAACCTACGTTTGAATTCGCTCGTCATTGAGCTGCTCTTAAACCCCTCACCCACACTTCGAATACCCACAATTCAAACAAGTAGCACACCCATCCATAATCACAATGGCTTTCGTGCTGCACTTATGACACATCGTCGCCGAAGGCGGAAAACTCACGCCATCGCCGGTCACGTCAATATCCTCCTCACGCGCAGCAACCGCACCCGCGCCTACATCAGACTTTTTTTTTGCGCGGTTCTCTTCGTAGGCGCGACGCTTTTCGGCGATCAGCGCGCGCTGGGCGTCGCTCATGTCCGGGTCGTGCATCATGCCGATGGTTTTGAGGTGGTCTTCGACGATCATGCCCAGTTCGGCGACCAAGGACGGCATGTAGACGCCGCCGGCTTTGTAGTAGCCGCCTTTGGGGTCGAATACGGCTTTCATTTCTTCGACCAGGAAGGTCACGTCGCCGCCTTTGCGGAACACGGCGGACATGATGCGGGTGAGCGCGACGATCCACTGGAAGTGTTCCATCGACTTGGAGTTGATGAAGATCTCGAAGGGGCGGCGCTGTTCGTGTTCGTTGCCGGCGTTGAGCACGATGTCGTTGAACGTCACGTACATGGCGTGTTCGACCAGAGGGGATTTGATTTTGTAGGTGCTGCCGATCAGCACGTCGGGGCGCTCGATGCGCTCGTGCATTTGGATGACGTCGGCGATCGGCAGGGCCAGTTCGGCTTCGATGGTGTCGCGCGGTACGGCGGCGCCGGGGACGGCAGCCTTGTCTTCGGGTTTGACGACGGTGTAACCCTTGATTTTTTTGTCGATCTTGACGGCCATTGCAGGTGTGTCCGGGTGCTGTAGGTGTTGTTGGGTGTTTGGGAGGAGAGCGGCCCCTCATCCGCCCCCGTTGGGGGCACCTTCTCCCCGCGTTGCGGGGAGAAGGGTTTAGAGCATGTCCTCCCCGCTTTGCGGGGAGAAGGGTTTAGAGCATGTCTTCCCCGCTTGCGGGGAGAAGGGCTTATGAATCTTCTCCCGGGTTGCGGGGAGAAGGGCTTAGCGCATGTCCTCCCCGTTTGCAGGGAGAAGGGCTTAGCGGATGCCCTCCCCGCTTGCGGGAAGAAGCGCGGGCGCTTGGATTACTTCTTCTTCGCGACTTTCTTGGTCGCTTTCTTCACCGGCGGGGTGGCGCGTTTCGCTGGTGTTTTCGCCACTTTCTTGGTCGCCTTCTTCACTGGCGGGTTGGCACGTTTCGCCGCTGTCTTCGCAACTTTCTTGGTCGCTTTCTTCACTGGCGAGCTGGCACGTTTTGCCGGTTTTTTCGCTACTTTCTTGGCCGCTTTCTTCGTTGGCGGGCTGGCTGGTTTCGCTGGCTTCTTCGCTGGCTTCTTCGCCGTTGTCTTGGCGGCTTTCTTTGCGGCTGCTTTTTTCGGGGCGGCTTTTTTCGGGGCGGCTTTTTTTGAGGATTTCTTGGCGGCCTGTTTCGCGGCCTTCTTGCCGGCACCGACTTTCGCCTTCACCGTTTCCACCGCTGCTGCGGCTCTGGTTTTGGCGTCGTCGACAGCTTTTTTGACTTTCTTGCGTGCTGCGCCCGCAGATTTACCAGCGGCTTTGCGCGCCTTCGCTGCCCTTTTCTTGACATTGGCGACGGCCTCGCTGACCGCTTGGCCGGGGCCGCTGTTGGCCATTGCATCGCCCATTTCTTTCGCTTTGTCGGCCACCGCTTCGGCGGCGTCGGAGATCGCGTCAGTCACTACATTGCCATTGCTCATGGTAGTTCCTCGTCAGGGGGATCGTATCGGTCAAACCACGGGGTATACCCGTGGGCGAAATGTAGCGCGATCTGCGGCGGTGCGGTGAAGTGGGTGCAACATGAGAGTGCGGTGGTGCGACGGTGCTTTCCTGCTTATCGCACCGGCTTATCGCACCGGCTTATCACGCCGGCTTAGCAGACCGGCCCCGCACCCCAGCCCGCCACCGCGGGCGAGGAGAGGGATCGAAGCGCTTCAGAACTTGCCGTAGTAACCCTCTTTCAAGGCGTCGAAGAGATTGGCGGCGCTGTGCATTTCGCCGTCGTATTCGATCTCTTCGTTGCCTTTGACCTCGATCACGCTGCCGTCTTCGAGTTCGAAGCGGTACAGGGTATTTTCCAGGTCCGATTCCTTCACCAGCACGCCTTGGAAGGCGGCCGGGTTGAAGCGGAAAGTGGTGCAGCCTTTGAGGCCCTTTTCGTAGGCGTAGCGGTAGATGTCTTTGAAGTCCTCGTACGGGTAATCCGTGGGGACGTTCGCGGTCTTGGAGATCGAGCTGTCCACCCACACCTGCGCGGCGGCCTGCACGTCCACGTGTTCCTTCGGGCTGATGTCGTCGGCGGAGATGAAGTAGTCGGGCAGCTTGGCGGCGGGGTCGTCGCTGTACGGCATCGCTTTGCGGTTGATCAGTTCGCGGTAGGCCAGCAGTTCGAAGCTGAAAACGTCGACTTTTTCCTTGGACTTCTTGCCTTCGCGGATCACGTTGCGGCTGTAGTGGTGCGCGAACGAGGGCTCGATGCCGTTCGATGCGTTGTTCGCCAACGACAGTGAGATGGTGCCGGTGGGCGCGATCGAGCTGTGGTGGGTGAAGCGGGCGCCGGTTTCGGCCAGTTCGTCCACCAGTTCGGGGGCGACCTTGGCGATGCGCTGCATGTAGCGGCTGTATTTGGCGTGCAGCACTTTGCCGGGGATTTCCTGGCCGAGCTGCCAGCCGTCTTTGGCCATTTCCGGGCGCTTGCGCAGCATTTCGGCGGTGACGGCGAAGCGCTCTTCCATGATCGGTGCGGGGCCTTTTTCCTGCGCCAGTTGCAGCGCCACTTCCCAACCGGCCACGGCCATATCGCGGGCGATGCGGTCGGTGAACTCCAGCGACGGTGCGCTGCCGTATTTCATGCCGAGCATGGTCATGGTGCTGCCCAAACCGAGGAAGCCCATGCCGTGGCGGCGCTTGCGCATGATCTCGTCGCGCTGCTGCTGCAAGGGCAGGCCGTTTACTTCGACCACGTTGTCGAGCATGCGGGTGAACACGCGCACCACTTCTTTGTATTCCTCCCAATCGAAGCGGGCTTCGCTGGTGAAGGGCTTGTGCACGAACTTGGTGAGATTCACCGAGCCCAGCAAGCAGGCGCCGTACGGCGGCAATGGCTGCTCGCCGCAGGGATTGGTGGCGCGGATCTGCTCGCACCACCAGTTGTTGTTCATCTCGTTGACCTTGTCGATCAGGATGAAGCCCGGCTCAGCGTAGTCGTAGGTGGAGACCATGATCATGTCCCACAGATGGCGGGCGCGGATCTGCCCGTAGATCTTGCAGGCGACCAGGCCATCGTCGCGGGTGATGTAGTTGGTATGCGTGGACCATTCGCGCCACACCACTTGGGCGGCATTGTTGACGTCGATGTCGCCGACTTCTTTTTCGTTGATCGGAAACACCAGCGGCCAATCGGCGTCGGTATCCACCGCCTGCATGAAGCCGTCGGTGATGAGCAAGCTGAGATTGAACTGACGCAGGCGCCCGTCTTCGCGCTTGGCGCGGATGAAATCCTTCACGTCCGGGTGGGCAACATCGAAGGTGCCCATCTGCGCGCCGCGACGGCCGCCGGCCGAGGACACGGTGAAGCACATCTTGTCGTAGATATCCATGAAGGACATCGGGCCGGAGGTGTAGGCGCCAGCGCCAGCGACGAACGCGCCGCGCGGACGCAGGGTGCTGAATTCGTAGCCGATGCCGCAGCCCGCTTTCAGGGTGAGGCCGGCTTCATGTACTTTTTCGAGAATACCGTCCATCGAATCGGTGATGGTGCCCGACACGGTGCAGTTGATGGTCGAGGTGGCCGGTTTGTGCTCTAACGCGCCGGCGTTGGAGGTGATGCGGCCGGCCGGAATGGCGCCGCGACGCAGCGCCCAGAGGAAGCGCTCGTACCAGTATTTCTGCTTCTCGCTGCTGGGCTCGGCATCGGCGAGCGCGCGGGCGACGCGTTGATAGCTGGCGTCGATATCGCCATCGACATCATCGCCCTGCTTGGTCTTCAGGCGGTATTTCTTATCCCAGATATCCCACGATGCCGGCTGCATCGGAATCTCGGCGGCGGCTTCGGTGGCGACGGCTTCAAGACGCACTGTATTCATTCAATCCCATCCTCGTGTATGCGGGCTGCGGTAGTTCCGCCGCCTCTTATATGTGGTGCCGGTAGCGGAGCCCCTGCTCTACGCCGCCGACGAATTTTGTGACGCGGTTCCGGGTTCGACCGCCACGCATAACTTTTGGGCGCTCCTGCGCCACCCGATCATCTTTCTGTATCTCTACGACTGCTTTCGCCCGCGTCCTGCGCTTGAAACTTGGCGACGCCGCCGCTGCCCCCGATACGTCCATGACTTGTCGCCGTGGAACAAAAAACTCCGTGAAACACCATCGGTAGGGCCGATTTCCTCTCTCACCCCAAGATGTAGTGGGGTCGATGCGCGCAAAGCTACGCCCCCAGCAGCCCCAAGTCAACGGCTTGACGTGGCCAAAAGAACGCGTTCAGCCCCCTTCCGTCGCCCCGCGCGAGGCGACATGGCCGGGTGGCCGCGGCCGGTTTCATCCCGCGTTTATGCCGAGCAGCCGAGACTGCAGCGGTTTAGGCCTTGACCCTCCTCAGGGCTTGATTCCCCGCCGGATTGACGCGATGTTGAGCCAATCGCGAGCGCCCGCTCCCCACGCCTCAGACCGATCACGATGACCGAACCGACCATGCCCCCAGCGCGCCGCAGCGCGCGCCGCTCAAAAACGCCTTTGCTGCTGGCGCTAACCGCCGCTGCGGCCTTTGGCGGCTTCTCCGCCACTTGGCTGCGCGAAACCCTGGATGCCCCCGCCCAAGCCGCCGCGCCTGCGGTGTCGACAACACCGATGGTCGCTGCACTACCCGGCGCCGTGGACGGCTCTGCGATGCCCTCGCTGGCGCCGATGCTGCAGAAGGTCACGCCCGCCGTGGTCAGCGTGCAAAGCAAACAAAGGATCCGGGTCAGCCCGTTCGCGGATCCTTTTTTCCGCCAAATGTTCCCGGACATGACCCAGGAGCGAATCAACGAATCGCTGGGCTCAGGCGTGATCGTCGATGCCAAGCGCGGCTTGGTCCTCACCAATCATCATGTGATCGAAGGCGCCGACGACGTGTCGGTCACGCTTAACGACGGGCGCACGCTCAAGGCCGAATTCATCGGCTCCGATGCCGATACCGACGTCGCGCTGATGAAGATTCCGACCGACAAGCTCACCGCGCTGCCGCTGGCGAATTCCGATCAATTGCGCGTGGGCGATTTCGTGGTGGCGGTCGGCAACCCGTTCGGTTTCAGCCAAACCGTCACCTCGGGCATCGTCTCCGCGGTCGGCCGCAGCAATCTGCCCGGCGCGGGTTTCCAGAACTTCATCCAAACCGATGCCTCGATCAACCCGGGTAATTCCGGCGGCGCCCTGGTGAATTTGCGCGGCGAATTGGTCGGCGTGAACACCGCCAGCTTCAATCTGCGCGGCAGCGCTGCCGGTAACATCGGCCTGGGGTTCGCAATCCCGACCAATCTGGCGCACAGCGTCATGGAGCAGTTGCTGACCAACGGCGGCGTGGTCCGGCGCGGCAGCCTGGGCATCGATACCCAGGACGTGAATGCGCAGATCGCCAGCAGTCTGGGCCTTGCCGAAGCGCGCGGCGCGGTGGTGACCCAGGTGTATCCGGGCTCGTCTGCGCTGACGGCGGGACTGCGGGTGGGCGATGTGATCGTCGCCGTTAACGGCCAGCGCATCGATAACAGCAACGCTTGGCGCAACTTCCAGGGCCTGCAGCCGGTGGATGCGGCGGTGGCGTTGGACGTGCGTCGCGACGGCAAGCCGCTGCAGATCAAGGCTAGCCTGCGCGAGCAGCCGCGCGCGATCGACGGCGCCGCGATCGACCCGCGCATCAGCGGTGCGCGCTTGGTCGAGCTGCCCGAATCCCTGCGCCGCGAGCGCGTGACCGGCATCCTGATCGAATCGGTCGCCCGCAACAGCCGCGCCGCCCGCAACGGCCTGCGCAAGGGCGACGTGATCATCGCCAGCAGCAGCGGCGATTTCGCCGACCTCGGCGGCTTCCGCGCCAGCTTCGCGCAACCGCCGCAGCCGCTGGCGCTGCGCATTTGGCGCAACGGGCGGCAGGGCGATGTGGTGATGGAGTAAGCCGTGCCCCGGCACGCCGCCGTGTCCGCGACCATGCGTACAACACTGGGCGCCGTATCGCTGCGCGGTAGCGCGCGGCGTTTCGCGAACCGCGGCGGCTCGGAAAGATCGGCATGTCGCGCCTGGGCGCGACCTATACTCTCCACGTGAACTTCAGCATCCGCGCCATCACCCTCGACCTCGACGACACGCTTTGGCCGTTCGCGCCGATCGGCGCGCGCATCGAGCGCGTCCTCGACGACTGGCTGCGGACCCACAGCCCGCGCACCGCCGAGCGGTTTCCGATCCCGGCGATGCGCGATCTGCGCGAGCGGATCTTCATCAGCCGGCCCGACCTGGCCCACGACATGTCCACCCTGCGGCGGATCACACTGCGCACCGCGTTCGAGGAAAGCGGCGAAGACGCCGCACGCACGCCGGCGCTGATCGAAGCGGCGTATATCGCGTTTTACGCAGCGCGCAATCAAGTGGACTGCTACCCGGATGCGATCGAAGCCCTGGGCCGCTTGAGCGCGCGGCTGCCGATTCTTGCGCTGAGCAACGGCAATGCCGATCTGGCCGTCATCGGTTTGGATCACCACTTCGCGTTTCAATTGAGCGCGCAGGAACACGGCGCGCCCAAGCCCGAGCCCAGCATTTTCCACGCCGCCTGCGAACGCCTGGGCTGCGCCCCGCACGAGGTGCTGCACGTCGGCGACCACATCGAGATGGACGTGGTCGGCGCCGCGCGCGCCGGCTTGCGCACGGCCTGGGTGCATCGCGACGATCTGCGCGAGCGTCATCCGCACTGGCCGCACGCCGACATCGCGCCGGATTTGATCGTGCACGATCTCACCGCGCTGGCCGATCGCATCGACCTGATGTTCGAGCGCGCAGCTCTGGACGGCGCCCCATTCGACGACGCGCACGCACCCGCTGCCTTCGATTCCACCGAGTTCACGTCATGACCGCATTGCCCGGCTTCACCGCGTCCTCGGACACCGCGTCCTCGGCCACAACGTCAGCGCCGCAGCCATATCGTTTATCGCTGACCACCGCCGCCGGGTTCTCGACGTGGTTGGCCGCGCAGCCCGAAGCGACGCAGCGCTGGCTGAGCGCACAACAATTCACAGGCGCCGCCGGCAGCCATGCGCTGTTGCCCGGCCACGACGGCTTGGCCGGCGCGGTGCTCGGCCTGAGCGACCCGAACGATCCCTTCGCCTACGCGCACGCGCCGTTTGCGCTGCCAGCGGGCGATTGGCAGCTCAGCGACGGGCCAAATGACGGGCCGAATGACGCGCCGCTCGACGCCGCCGCCAACGCAGCGCTGCAACTGGGCTGGGGCTTGGGCAGTTATCGCTACACCCGCTTTCGCAATGCCGCGCGCGCGCCAGCGCAGTTGGTCGCCGACGCGATGGATCCTGACATCGCCGCGCAAATCGCCGCATGCGCACGCGTGCGCGACTTAGTGAACACACCGACCGAACAGCTCGGACCGGAGGAGATGGACGCGATCGTGCGCGAGATCGCCGCGACCCACGGTGCCGATGTCGATAGCGTGGTCGGCGACGATCTGCTGCGCCACAACTTTCCCGCGATCCACGCCGTCGGCCGCGCCTCGCACCGCGAACCGCGGCTGATCGTGCTGCGCTGGGGCCGCGACAGCGACCCGCTGCTGGCGATCGTCGGCAAAGGCGTGTGCTTCGATACCGGCGGCCTCGACATCAAAGCCGCGGCCGGCATGCGCAATATGAAAAAGGACATGGGCGGCGCGGCGCACGCAATCGCATTGGCCGAATTGATCATGACGCGCAAGCTGCCGATGCGCGTGCTGCTGCTGATTCCGGCGGTAGAGAACGCGATCGGCCCCAACGCATATCGTCCCGGCGAGGTGGTGGCGACGCGCAAAGGTCTGAGTATCGAAATCGACAACACCGACGCCGAAGGCCGCGTGGTGCTGTGCGATGCGCTGACGTATGCAGTGGAGCACACGCCGCACACGATTCTCGATTTCGCCACCCTGACCGGTGCCGCGCGGATCGCGCTCGGCCCGGATTTACCTGCACTGTTCAGCAACGACGATGCGCTGGCATCGGAATGGCTGAGCGCGGGCGTGCGCCACTGCGACCCGCTGTGGCGGATGCCGCTGTGGCGGCCGTATGCGCGGTATCTCAATAGCGGCATCGCCGATCTGGCCAATAGCAGCAGTTCGAGCATGGGCGGCTGCATCACCGCCGCCCTGTATCTGGAGCGCTTCGTACCCGCCGAACACGCGTGGGCGCATCTCGATGTCTACAGTTGGAACGATACCGATCGCGCCGGCCGCCCCGCCGGCGGCGAAGCGCAGGCGCTGCGGAGTTGCTTTGCGATGCTGCGGGTGCGGTTCGCGCCGAAGGCATAAGCGGCCGGCGCTTAACGCAGCGTAGGTCATGGTCCTTCCACAGTAGTACAGCCTGTCATCCCGAGCACAGCGAGGGACCTGCTTATCGTCATACCGGCCTTGGGTCACGTTGGCTTTAAGCAAGCTTGCTCTCGACGTCTAGCGCCCAACAGTTCGATTTCAAGCGTATCCCGCAGCGCGCATTCATCGGTGCTGCGGCACCATCGCAAACCTATATTCACGCCCCCGAAAGAATCGCCCCCTATGCATCGCATCGCATCGCTTCACATCACCCTGATCAGCATCGCCGCACAGCAACGCATTCGTACACGTGCGCTGCGCATCGCCGGTGCATGCGTCTGCGCACTCGCGCTGGTTTGCGCGCCCGCATTGGCGCAAACACAGGCCGCGCGCGCATCTGCAGGTAGCGCTACGCCCAAAGCACAGCGCGCCGTGCTGGTGATGGGCGATTCGCTGTCCGCCGCCTATGGGTTGTCGGCATCGCAAGGTTGGGTCGCGCTGACCGCACAGAAGATCGCAAAAGAAAAACCCGGCTGGCGCGTGGTCAACGCCAGTATTAGCGGCGAAACCACCGCGGGCGGCGCGGCGCGGATCGCCGCCGAACTCAAACGCCACAAACCCGCGGTGGTGATCATCGAACTCGGCGGCAACGACGGCCTGCGCGGCCTGCCGCTGAAGCAGACGCGCGACAATCTGGCGAAGATGATCGTCGCTGCGCAGGACGCGAAAGCAAACGTGCTGCTGATCGGCATGCGCCTGCCGCCGAATTACGGTCCCGACTACACCCGCGGGTTCGAAAACGCATTCCGTGAATTGGCGATACAGCACAAGACCGCGCTGCTGCCTTTTTTACTGCAGCCGATCATGACCGATCGCAATGCGTTCCAAGGCGATCAAATCCATCCCACCGCCGCCGCCCAACCGAAATTGCGCGACCACGTGTGGCCGACGCTGTCGCCGCTGTTAAAGTAACGCGACGAAACCATCGATCTTGTCGCTGTGGCTGCAACGCAAAGTCGCGCACCTCTCGAACACAGCGATCGTCTCGTTGCACAAACGCATAAAACAACGCATCAAACAACACGATTGTCTTATCGCTGCGGCCGCGAGACGTTTGAACACGACCTCCGTTCGCAGGGGGATCTTTAGGCTCGATGTCTCTGCGGAAAAACGCGCGCAGGTTCGCGGTCCTTGCAGAATGCCTTCTGTGCGATCAACACATCTCATTCAAGCATCATCGTTCTGAGTCAATGCTTTGCTGCGTTTGAAGCACAGCGTGACTCGTCGAGCCCGATCGCATCGATCGACATCTCCGAATTCAGCGGCGCATGCCAATCCGGCTGAACTGAACGCCCGTTAAAAAATCTTTTCGCATCCGCTGCATCCGCTGCGGACGAGCGGGCGTATCTATTCGCGAGTCGGCCAGCGACGCATCCCCCACAACCCTCGCATGCGTCGAGGGCCGGCTAACGACACACCCTTCCCCTCGCTCGGAGATGTTTGACATGAAATCGAAATTGCTCGCTGCGGCCCTGGCCGCCACCCTTGTTGTCGGCGTCGCTCAAGCCGGCAACTATGGCAAGAACCCGATGGTCGGCGGCGCCGCCATGCTGCCGACGAAAGATATCGTCGATAACGCCGTGAATTCGAAAGATCACACCACCCTCGTCGCCGCAGTGAAAGCCGCTGGCTTGGTCGATACGCTGAAGAGCGCGGGCCCGTTCACCGTGTTCGCACCGACCAACGCTGCCTTCGCCGCACTTCCAGCCGGCACCGTCGATACGCTGCTGAAGCCTGAAAACAAAGGCACGTTGAGCGGTATCCTCACGTATCACGTCGTCGCAGGCCAACTCGATGCGAAGGCGCTCGGCGCGAAGATCAAGGCCGGCAAGGGCCAGGCCACGCTGACCACCGTGCAGGGCGCGACGCTCACCGTGAAAAGCGTAGGCAAAGCCGTCACCGTCACCGATACCAAAGGCAATGTCGCAAAAGTCACCATCGCCAACGTGTATCAGAAGAACGGCGTGATTCATGTCGTCGATAAGGTGTTGCTGCCGTAATCGAACCGCGTACATCGCCCTATCGATGGACCCACGATTGCTTCAAATAGCCATCGATGCGCCATCACACGAGAGCGGCCGAGGCCGCTCTCGTTTTTTTTCGGGCGCGATAAACGCATATGCCAATACAACGAGGCCGGCGGATCGCATGATCTGTTGGTCGTTTCTGCCGATGGCGGTATCGATTATTGGACATTATTCTGGGCTATTGATAACCAGCCTTAGGCTGTTGAGAAGCGATTCCGGCGTTCGCCGGAATGACGGCAGAAACACAATTCCTGTTAATTTTTTTTAGATTGGTTCCGGCGCACAGTCCGCTTATCAACGGCCTCGCCAGAGACGATGCGCTAACGCGAGCAATCGCGGATGTCGCGAGACGCGAGACAAGAACACCATCGGGCTTCGCGCGTTTCTCACACGCATCGCACATGCATCGCACATGCATCGCACACGCACGGCCGCTTATCTGTCGGACAAACGCGATGTAGAAAGTATTTGATTTTCTGTAAAAGACGGAGGCAGGCCGCTGCGGCGCAACCCGAAGGGCTGAGCCACGGAACGCGCGGCACAAGGAGGAGCGAGGGAATGGATGTCCATCCATGACCGAGCGAGGACGTCGTGCCGCGCGTTCTGTGGCTCAGCGCGAAGTATGCGGAGATCGTCAACAGGCTCTAAAGGATCACGCGGTTTGATCGCCACTGCGCTCTTGCTGCTGCAGCCGCCACATCTGCGCATAGTGCCCATTGCGCAGCAGCAACTCGGCGTGGCGCCCGCGTTCGACGATCGCGCCGCCGTCCATCACCAAAATCTCGTCGGCATTCATCACCGTGGACAAGCGATGCGCGATGATGATGGTGGTGCGGCCAAGCGCGATACGATCGAGTTCGGCCTGAATCGCCTGTTCGGACTGCGAATCGAGCGCCGATGTCGCTTCGTCGAAAATCAGGATCGCCGGATTCTTCAGCAGTGCGCGTGCGATCGCAACGCGCTGCTTCTCGCCGCCGGACAGCTTCAAGCCGCGTTCGCCGACTTCGGTCTCGTAGCCGTCGGGGAAGGCGACGATGCGTTCGTGGATATGCGCGGCGCGCGCGGCTTGCTCGACTTCTTCGCGGGTCGCCTCTGGGCGGCCATAGAGAATGTTGTAGTAAATCGTATCGTTGAACAGCACCGTGTCCTGCGGCACGATCGCGATCGCGCGGCGCAGCGAGGCCTGAGTCACGTCGCGCACATCGCGCGCTTCGTCGCCGGGAGTGCGGATCACGATCGCGCCGCTGTCGATGTCGTAAAAACGATAGAGCAGGCGCGACAGCGTGGACTTGCCCGAACCCGAATGGCCGACGACAGCGACGGTGCCTCCTGCGGGCACGACGAAATCGATGTCTTTTAGAATGTCGCGACGCGGGTCGTAGCCGAAACGCACGCGCTCGAAGCGGATTTCCGGCGGCAATGATCGCAATTCGGTCGCGCCTTCGCGGTCGCGCACGTCCTGCGGTTCATCGAGCAAACCGAACAGGCGTTCGAGATTGGTGAACGCCTGTTTGACTTCGCGGTACATCATGCCGAGTAAATTCAACGGCGCCGACAACTGCAGCAGCACTGCGTTCACTAAGACCAAATCGCCGATGCTCATGGTGCCGGCGACCACGCCCGCAGACGCGCGCCACATCATCGCGGTGACGCCGAGGGCGACCACCAGGGCTTGGCCGAGATTAAGCACGCCGAGCGTCTTGCGGCTCATCACCTGCGCTTCTTCCATCCGCACTAAGTTGCTGTCGTAGCGCCGCGCTTCGTGGTCTTCGTTGCCGAAGTACTTAACGGTCTCGTAGTTAAGCAGCGAATCGACCGCGCGCTCGTTGGCATGGGTGTCGGCTTCGACCGAAGCGCGGTAGTACTTGGTGCGCCATTCGGTGATTTTAAACGTATAGACGGCGTAGGCGATCAGGGTGAGAATCGCGATCGCAGCGAAACCCCAGTCGTACATCCATACCAGAAAGGCAGTGACCAGCACGACCTCGAACAAGGTCGGAAAAATGGTGTAGATGGTCCAATCGAGCAGGTCGGAAATCGCGCTGCCGCCGCGCTCGATGTCGCGGGCCACGCCCCCGGTGCGCCGTGCCAGATGGAAACGCAGCGACAGCGCGTGTAAATGGCGGAACACCTGCAGCGTGACCTTACGCGAGACCCGCGCCATCACTCGGGCGAACACGATTTGACGCAGTTCGGTCAACAGCGTGGTGGTCACCCGCGAGGCGCCGTAGGCCAACAGCAGCGCGACCGGCATGACCAACACCAACGGCGCGTCTTTGACGTCGAGGGCATCGACCAACTCTTTGAGCGCCAGCGGCACCGCGAGATTGGTGAATTTACCCAGAATCACCAGACCCAGCGCGAACAGGATGCGGGCCGCGAATGGACGCAGATAGGGCACCAGATCGCGCAGCACCTGCCATTCTTTGCGAGTTGTGGCGGGCTTGGGTGCGATCAAGGGTGCGATCAAGCGTGCGTCAACCAAAGGCGCGTCAACGTCCGCGGCGGCCGCGGGCGGGGTCTGTGGGGAATTTGTCATCATTGTCAGATGATGCCATCACGGCGCGCTTTCAACCGCAGCGCATGCGATGAAGGGAGACGCCCGTATCGACAATGACCGCCGCAGCGCAGCTTCCGCGGCTCGTTTCGGCGGCTGGACACTGCGGCGGCTGAACGCCAACGAAGGCTATGGTCGCGGGAATTTGCGAGCCCGGATCGGCAGGTAGAGAATGCCGGGACCCCGTCCAGAGTTCTCATCATGAACGCTAGTCTGCGCTCGTTTCCGACCCGTCCCTATCGCGTCCGGCCCGCTGCCCTGCTGTGCGCGATGACCCTGTCGATCGCGGCGCTGATGACCGGCACGCTGTTCATCGACAGCGCGCATGCCGGCAAATTGTCGGACCGCATCGTCCGCATCACCGATCCGAGAGCGCCGAGAAGCCTGCCCGCAGAGGGGATGGTCGCGGTGAGCTGGAACGACCCCGCGAAGTTTTCCGAACTGCGCGGCAGCGGCAACCGCAGCGAAGCCGAACGCGGCGATTGGGTGACCGATCTCGCGCGCTATCTGCGCCAACGCGCCGAGCGCAAACTGCCGGGCGACGAGCGCCTGGAGGTGACGATCACCGACATTCGCCGTGCCGGTAATTTCGAGCCCTGGCGCGGTATCGAGTACCGCGACGTGCGCATCCTGCGCGAGCTGTATTGGCCGCGAATCGCGATCGACTTCAAGCTCACCCGTGCAGATGGCAGCGTCGCCGCCGAGGGCCAGCGCGTGCTGAGCGACCCCTCGTACCTCGGCAGTTCATCGGCCGCCGACGAAGGCGACCCGCTGCGCTATGAGAAAGCGCTGATCGAACGCTGGGTGCGGCGCGAACTCGGTCGCAGCGATCTGAGCGCAGCGCAAAAGCCCTGAACACTCATACGCTAAGAGCCTGTTTAGACTCTCTCCATGCCTCTAAACAGCATGCCTCTAAACAGCATGGCCGATGAGCGTTTACGTCGACGATGCCGTGCATCTGTGGCGCGGTCGGCGCTGGGCGCATCTGCTGGCCGATGATCTCGACGAACTGCATGCGTTCGCCGAACGCCTCGGCCTACCGCGTCGCGCGTTTCAGGATAAACGCAGCGGCGCGCACTACGATATCGATGCAGCGCTGCGCGAACGCGCGCTCGCAGTGGGCGCAGTGGCGATCTCACGGCATGTCGATCGCGAACGCGTCCGCGCGATCATTCGCAACGCCAAGCGGCAGTGGAGCGGCGCCGATGATGAGAACGCGATTGATCCAGCTTGCTCATAAGCGGGTAATTTCGAGACATGTTGCGTACGAATCCACGGAAGTATTTTTCTCGCGGGCTTTATTTGGGACGTTCTTTAGAGCCTGTTCACGATCTCCGCATGCTTCGCGCTGAGCCCCAGAGCGCGCGGCACAAGGAGGAGAGAGGGAATGGATGTTCATCCATGACCGAACGAGGACGCAGTGCCGCGCGTTCTGGGGCTCAGCCCGACGGGTTGCGACGCAACGCGGAGTATGCGGAGATCGTGAACAGGCTCTTACATACAACAAACTGCGGGGTAACAACGACAAGCTGTCATCTGCAGGCTGTCATCGGCAGGCTGTCATCGGCAGGCTGTCGTCCCGAGCGCAGCGAGGGACTTGCTTTGATCGCTGCGCCTGTCGTTCAAGCATGCCCCTCGCTGCGCTCGGGATGACATCTTTTTATACATCGTCCGAACAAGCCCGATGCGCGAACCGATCGACGTCATCAACGCGAACAACCGATCGCCTCCACCGCCACTCTAGCCTTACGCAACCACCAGACATTCCTCAATGAACCTGCAGGAGAAAGCGATGTCACGTTTCGATCTCACCCCGCCCGACGATGCGCAGCGCGCGAGACTCAGCGCAAGCCTGTCGCCGGAAGAGCGGCGCGTGCTGCTGGCGCACGGCACCGAAGCGCCGTTTTGCGGCGTATTTCTCGACAACAAGCGCGACGGTGTCTACACCTGCCGCTTCTGCGGCCTGCCGCTGTTTCGTTCCAACGCGAAGTTCGATTCCGGCACTGGCTGGCCGAGTTTTTTCGCCCCTTTCGATGAAGCGCACATCGGCCGCATCCGCGACAGTAGCCACGGCATGGTCCGGATCGAAATCGTCTGTGCGCGCTGCGCTAGCCATCTTGGCCACGTCTTCCCCGACGGCCCGCCGCCGACCCGGGAACGCCACTGCCTGAATTCGGTGTCGCTGGCCTTCACTGCTCACGACGAAGCGCTGCCCGATCCGTTGGGTCGGAGCGAAGCCGGGCTGTCGATCGAATAGGCGTGCTTCGTGTCGAATTGAGACCTTCTGCTCGGAAGCGATCCGGCTTGAACCGATCCGGCTTGAAGCACTCCGCCTTGAAGCACTCCGCCTTGAAGCGCCCTGCTTTTAAGCCGCGCGGCGTTGGGATGGACGCGATTCGTATCGGCGCGGCCACGCCCCGCGATCCGGCTGTTTTGGCGCTCGGCGCTGTGGTTGCTATCCTGAGCGCCCGTTTTCGCACCGCATCGCCACTATGACCGACACGCTCCCCGACCGCCTCTCCAACGATCCGCGCAGCCCGTTCCACGATGCCGAGCTGCTTGAGCGCGGCGTCGGCATCCGCTTCAACGGCCAGGAGCGCAACAATGTCGAAGAATATTGCGTGAGCGAAGGCTGGATCCGCGTCATCGCCGGCAAGGCGCTGGATCGCCGCGGCCAACCGATGACGCTCAAGCTCAAGGGCACGGTCGAGGCCTTCGTGAAACTCGCGGACGAATAAGGACCATCGAACACGTCCATCGCGGTCCCGTTCCGTCGTCGCGAGTTCGGTACACAGCCGAACTCGCGCACGTAGCATCTATCGCTTACTTCGCTCGCTGGGCGAGCCACCGCGCTTTGCCGCGTAACGTCGACGATTCCGGCTTACGGCGCGATACGACCGCATCACTTCGCCGGCGCACCGCCCAAGTGACTGCTCAAGAAATTCAGTAATTTCGAGTAAAACGCAAGGCGATGTTCTTCGGTATAAAAACCATGCCCTTCCTGTGGGTAGTACAAGGTGTCCACCGATACGCCTGCGGCTTTCAACGCTTTTTCCATTTTCTGGCTTTGCCCGATCGGCGCGATCTGGTCTTTGCCACCGGCCGCTAAAAACACCGGCGCGCTGATCTTGTTGGCCATCTTCGAGACCGAGATCGCCTCCATCGCCTCGCGTGAGCCGTACCACTGGCCGACCCATATCTTGTTCGAGCGGCTATCGTTGGCGACGCGCTTGTGGTGTTCGACCATGTCGTACACGCCGACATAGCCCGCTGCGCATCGATACAGTTCCGGTTCGCTGGCCGCGCCCATTAGCGCCGCGTAGGCGCCATAGCTCGCGCCGTAAATGCAAATGCGTTTTGGGTCGGCGATCTTTTGTTCGATCGCCCAGCGGGTGGCGTCGGTCAGATCGAACTGCAGCTTGCGGCCCCACTGGCGGGCGCCGCTTAGCTTGAAATCGCGGCCGTAGTTGGACGATCCGCGATAGTTCACCCGCAGCACCGCATAGCCGGCTTTGGCGAGCAATTGCGATTCCTCGTCGAACCACCACTCATCGGCGACGCCGAACGGGCCACCGTGCGGCAGCAGCACCATCGGTCGCGGCGTTTCGGGCGCTTGCCCAGGCGGCAGGGTCAGATAGCCGTGCAGTTTGACACCGTCGCGCGCGAGGATGTCGACGCTACGATTAGCCGCCATCTTCGCGGGGTCGAGCCAGAGGCGGCGCGCGAACAGCGGCTCGACTTTTTTGGCGGCCGTGTCGAACAGATAGTAATCGCCAGCGTTGCGGTCGCTCGCGACGAACAGCACCAGCGATTTACCGTCGTGCGTGCCCGAAGTGATCAGCACAGCGTCGTTCGGGAACGCTTTTTCAAGCTGGCGATAGAGCTTGGAGGTGGGTTCGTTCGGGTCGAAGAATCGGTTGCGCACACGGTCGTGCATGAAGCGCGCGCCGATCGGTGTACCTTGATTATCGGTGAGGATATCGTAGGGATCGACCGTCGAATCGCTCAACATCTCGCTGCGCTGCCCGGTCGCCGGATCCCAAGCGACCACTGCGTTCGGCTTGCCTGGGCGCCCCACGATCATCAGCGCGCGCTTGCCGTCCGCCGAGAAGCCGACCGCAGACTCGATCACGTTGCTCGCGCTCTCGTTGTTGATCATCCGCCAGTCGCTACCTTCGCGCTCGCGGTAGAACAGCTTGTTGCTGTTGTCCTTATCGTGGCCCTGAGCGAAGCGAGCGACACCGCTACGATCGGTGACGAAACTCGCACCGCCGATCGGCGATGCTGCGACCGGGCTGCGCTTTCCGCTGTAAATATCCAGCTTTTCGAGAACGGTCTTGGTGTTCTCGCCGTAAGCAATCGCGCTGATCAACACATTGCGATCGTCATCGCGCAGCGGGTCGAACATCTGCGCAAAGGTGTACTGGGCCAAACCGGTAAGCGACATCGGACGCCTGCCATCGGCGTTGACGGCATACAGTTCGCCGTTGACGAAGGGTTGGTCGTCGAAGCCGAATTTCTCGGCCATGCTGGCGACCACGCGTTCGTCGTTGGCCCACCAGAAACCGTGGATCACCGAATCCTTGCCGCCTTGAATCTTGGCGGTCGGCTGCATGTCCGAACGCCGCAGAATGACCAGTGCGGTGCGGTCTTCTAACGGCACGGTCGCTGCCAAGTAATCGCCTTTGGGCGAGATTTTCACATCGATATAGGTGGCCTTGCGCAAGAATGGCGCCACGTCCATCGGAGGCGGCGTCGCGCTCTGCGCCAGCGCCGACCCGCACACCGCACCGCAGACGACGCCTAACAGCGCCGCGCACCAGAGTCGAACCATCGCTTTTCCCCCAGTAAACAGTCCCGGAAAGCATATCCCAGCGGCGAATGGTTAGGCGATAGAGCATCGCCCCGGCCTAGCAGGCTGCTGAAATACCTGCAACAGCAGGGGTTCAGCAGCCTGGTCATGCAACGGTGCGTCAACATCGCCGCATCGCGGTGGCAGTGTCGCGCGGGCAGTGTCGCGGTGGCAGTATCTCGATGGTCGCCGCACAACCCTCGCCGCAAGCAGACAAAACACGGGCCGGCAATGCTGGCCCGTGTTGGCGTTAATGAAATTCGCGCATTACCAGCGACGCGGCGGATCGGCCGCGAACCCGTTCGGAAACGCCTCGGGCGCATTGCGCGGGCGGCGATCCCAGCGATACGGCCGCGGCATCGCACCCATCGCCATCAAGCTATCGATGTCTTCGTAGCGCAGCTGCGTCACCTGCGCAGGTGTGCGCGACGCGCGCTCGAACTCGGTGTTCGACACCGGCGACCATTCACGTTCGCCGTGGCCGGTGCCGATCCGACGCTGCGGCGCGGCGCCGCCGTAGGCGCGATCGCTGGCGATCGATTCGGACTGACGCGAACTCGCGGACGGCGCACTCGGCGCGCTTTTGCTTTCGGCACGTCCTGCGGCGGCATCGGCATTGCCGCGATCGCGCGAACCGTACCGTTCGTCTTCGCGCGCGATCGGCGCTGGCTCGTAATACGGCTGCGGATAACTGCGCTCACGAAACACCGCGATGCCGATCACGCCGACGTTATTCGGGCGACCGGTGCGCGCGGCGTAGCTGTCGGGCAGGTCGGTGAAATAGAACTGCGCCACATCCTGCATCGACTTGCGCCAACCGTTGATCTCGGTGGTCTGCCAAGGCGCCAGCACGTAGCCGGTCTGGCTGGAGGCGGCGGTCTGTCCGCTGACGGCGTTCACGCCATCCACCGACAGCACCACGAGCACGCGCTCGCCGGTGGTGTTGGTCAGGCGCACGCTGTAGCGATGGCCCGGATCGCCGGGAATCCAGTGTTGCCCGCGGTGGCGGTATTCGGGGAGCCACTCGCCGGTGTCGCGGTCGATAACGTCGATGTCCACCATCGGCTGGGCCGACAGCGAGGAACAGGCACTGGTGGCGAGCAGTGCGGACAGCAGCAGAGCGGTCGGGCGGAACATGAGGCGGATCTCCGTGGTGGGTGGGTGTCCGTGCTGGGTCTGCAGCTTGGACGGCTACCTTCAACGCGCGGCCCCCGGCGGTGGGGTTGAGGCGATGCAAACTCGAATCGCAGTCTCCGGTCCTGGCATTCAGCCGCGGGTAAACTAGCCGGCCGCTTTCCCTGCGTCCGCCCCACGACATGACCGTCACCCGCGTCCTCACCGGCATCACCACCTCCGGCATTCCGCATTTGGGCAACTACGTCGGTGCGATCCGCCCGACGGTAGCCGCCAGCCGCACGCCCGGCACCCAGAATTTCTACTTCTTGGCCGATATGCACGCGCTGATCAAAGTGCAAGACCCTGCGAAGGTGCAGCGCTCGACCCTCGATATCGCCGCCAGTTGGCTGGCCTGCGGGCTGGAGCCGGACAACGACCGGGTCTGGTTCTATCGCCAAAGCGAGATCATCGAAATTCCCGAACTGACGTGGTTCCTCACCTGCGTCGCCGGCAAGGGCATTCTCAATCGCGCGCACGCTTACAAAGCCGCAGTGGACAAGAACCGCGCCGATGGCGAGGACGACGATTTCGGCATCACTGCGGGTTTATTCATGTATCCGGTGCTGATGGCCGCAGACATTCTGGTGTTCAACGCGCACAAGGTGCCGGTGGGCCGCGATCAAATCCAACACATCGAGATGGCGCGCGATTTCGCGCAGCGCTTCAATCATCTGTATAGCGATCCGGCGGGCGAACAGCATGCTGGCGAACAGCATGCTGGAGAACAGCATTTGGTATTACCCGAAGCGGCGGTGGAAGAACACGTCGCCACCCTGCCCGGCCTCGACGGCCGCAAGATGTCGAAGAGCTACGACAACACCATCCCGCTGTTCTGTTCGCGCGACGAATTGAAGAAGCTGATTTTCTCGATCGTCACCGATTCGCGCGCGCCGGGCGACGCCAAAGACACCGAGGGTTCGGCGCTGTTCCAGTTGTATCAAGCCTTCGCCAGCGCCGACGAAACCGCAGCGATGCGCGAAGCCTACGCGCAGGGCATCGGCTGGGGCGATGCGAAATCGACACTGTTCGAGCGCATCGACGCCGAGCTGTCGCCGATGCGCGAGCGTTACCGCGCGCTGATGCAGCAACCGCAGCGCATCGAAGACATGCTGCGCGACGGTGCCCGCGCGGCGCGCGAGCAACACGCGCTACCGCTGATGCGGCGTCTGCGCGAAGCGGTGGGGTTTCGGGATTTGTCTAAGATCGCCGAACTTGGTCACGCGAAGACCGAGAAAGAGAAACCCGCACTACCGCAGTTCAAGCAGTATCGCGAGGGCCCCGGCAGATTCCACTTCAAGCTGACCGATGCTGAAGGGCACCCGCTCGTTTGGAGTGACCCTGGATTCGATTCCCCTCAATTGGTCGGTGCTTGGATTGCAGCGGCAAAGATACACGGTGGGCGGGTGCTGGACGTTGTCGACAACACCGGCATCCGCTTTCACTTGGCATGTGAGGCCGATGTCCGCGATGCCCTCGACGCCCTAAAGGCCGCCGAAGACGCGAAAGCAAAGACCAAAACCGACTAAGCGTCTGTTTGTGGGAGGGCCGGAAGGCCCGACAGAATCCAAACAAGGCATCGGGCCTTCCCGCCCTCCCACAAACACGCGACGGCCGCATCGATACGCGTTTGAAAAATCTCTTTGAATTTAGGCCTCACCAATGAATTCCGCGATGGAACTCCATCTCGCGCTAATCCTGTTCCTGGCCTGGTTCGCGATCCTCGGCGTGTTGTTCTGGTGTTATCCGCGGCAGCCGCGCGATACCGCGCGGCGCGTCTTCGATGAAGAAGGCCGGGTGCTGGCGATCGATAGCGACGGCACATTACGGGATTCGATTTCGGTGCGCTGAGCGCCTGTTCAATATCGTTAACCAACGCCGATGAATCCGTTGGCTGTCATCCCGAACGCCTGCGCAGCGGGTGAAGGGACCTGTTGTTGCTGCGATAGGGAAAGCCGAAAGCAGGCTCTTGGCAACACTTGCCTGATGTAGTTAAGACGTCGCAAGTCCGGGCCAAACGTGTGCTCGCACTCGCGCAACACGCCGTTACCGCTCAGCGCATCCGCCTGCGCGGCGCAACCCCTTCGATGCCGAGGCCGTCTTTCGTCGGATCTTCTTTCGTCGCTGCCAGTCGCGCTTCTTCTTCCAACTTACGTTTGCGCGTTTGTTCGCGTTCGAGTTCATCGACCATCTGCCGCTGCAGCGCATGTGCGATCAGATTGCGGTAGATCGGATGAATACCGGCGGTTCCCATCGCCATCCAGAGCTCTTCCTTCCCGGCGCCGTGCGCGAACACGGTCATCCGCTCGAAGTCCTGCAGCTCCGGCGCTTTCGGCGCGGCGGCGACGGCGACGAATTCGCTGAAATCCATCTGATGCTCTCCACGGAAATGATGCGATTGAAGCGTGATGCGATTGAAGCGTAAGGACTGAAGCGTACTGGATGAAGGCAACGCTGAAAAAATCAGCGTTGCCGCGACACATGGATGTGCCGCTCGCAAATCGATCACGCAAGTGATCAATTTGGCGGGAGCGAGTCCGAATTCACTTCGGATTCGCGACTACTGAACAAGTCCAGGAGGGACTTGTTCAGTGCTACCTTGAGGCATGCGCGCTTGAAGCGCGCAGGGTTAACGCATGCAAGCTTACTCCGACTCCCACCACATCAGAAACTCGTGCCACAGGCGCTTGAAGAACCCGGCTTCCCGAATCTTCTCCAGCGCTACCAGCGGCGCTTCGATCACGACTTTGCCGTCGAGCATCACCCGCACCGTGCCGATCTGCTGACCGGCTTTGATCGGGGCGACCAGAATCTTCGGCACGTCCATCTGCGGTTTGAGTTCGGCGTAGCGGCCGCGCGGCGTGCTGACCAGTAACGGCTGCTGCAGGCCGAGCTTCACTTCGTCGATCTCGCCTTTCCACACCTTATGCGTGGCGACGGCGGTATCGGGCTGATACAGACGATGGGTTTCGTAGAAACGGAAGGCCCAGTTCAGCAGCGCTAGCGAATCCACTGCGCGCTCTTCCTCGCTAGCGGTGTGCATCACCACCGCGATCAAACGCTGATCGCCGCGCTTGGCCGACGACAGCAGGCAATAGCCCGCACCGGAATGATGGCCGGTCTTGATGCCGTCCACCGACTCGTCGCGCCACAGCAGGAGGTTGCGGTTGATCTGCGGGTTCATCGCGCCGACTTTGAACTCGCGAATCTTGTTGTAGCCGTATTCGTTCGGGAAATCGCGGATCAGCGCGCGACCGAGCAAAGCCAGATCGTGCGCGGTCGAATAATGGCCTTCGGCGGAGAGGCCGTGCGAGTTGATGAAGCGCGTGTTCTTCAAGCCCAAACGTTTGGCGTAATCGTTCATCAGCGTGGCGAATGCGGCTTCGCTGCCGGCGGCGTGTTCGGCCAGCGCGATCGCGGCATCGTTACCGGACTGGATCACCATGCCTTTGACCATTTCGGTCAGATCGGCGGTCTTATTGACCTCGAAACCGCTGTAACTGCCATCGGTGGCGGCGCCGCCGGTGCGCCAAGCGTTCTCGCTCATCAGCACGCGGTCGTTGGCCTTGATCCGGCCGGCCTTCAACTCGGCGGCGATCACGTACGAGGTCATCACCTTGGTGATGCTGGCCGGCTCCAGGCGCATGTCGATGTTTTCGCCGGCCAGCACGTTGCCGGTGGCGTCGTCCATCACCAGCCAGGCTTTGGCGGTCTTGGGCTTGGGCGCATCGGGGATGGCCAGGGGCGGCGGTTTGACGGCAGCGGCAGGCGTTGCGGCGGCAGATTTTGCGACCGCAGGCTTCGCAGCAGCCTCTTTTGCGGATGGCGTCGCCGTCGTCTGCGCCGATGCGCCGATCACCAGGGTCGCACTCATGGCGACTAACGCGATTGCGGTGTTGCGAACAATCGAATTCAGCTTCAAGCGCAGTCTCGCGCCGAAATTGCCGTCACCGAGGAGGCGACCATCGAGGGGCATCGGAGAGCGCGTCCTGCGTTCGTACGTCGTTTCGGCCTGTTGCGCTGCCCATTCGTTCATCGATCAATCGTCTCCGGTGCGCGGCGCGTGGCCGCTTGTGGCGTAAGGGCCGGCATTCTGAACCAGTCCTTGTAAGATTCCGAGTGCTCTGGCGCTGTGCGCGCTTTGCGCGCTGTGCGCGCGCAGTATTTCTCGGTGCAATTATTCGCGGACGATCTTGACCGCGTCGAAGCCCAGATCGGCGCAGCGTGCAGAAAGTTCCGGCACCCGATCGGCCGCGACCGGTCCGACCCGCAGCCGCCACACCGGCTGGCCGTTGGCTTCGCCTTCGTCGATACGCACCGAAGGCAAGCCGGCCTCGCGCAATCGATCCTGCGCGCGCTCGGCGTTATCGCGCGCCGTAAATGCCGCGACTTGTAGCGAGACATCGCCCGGAGCGGCCAACGACACCACCGCCTCAGCCGCTTGGGGCTGCGGGCCCTGGGCAGGCGTCGCGTCCGCCGGTTTGCCGCTGGCGATACGGATACTGCGATCGCGCATCCAGCGGTCGAACTCTGCGGCCGGTAGCGCCGGATCGGCTGGAACCGACGGGGCGGCGGCGGGAGCAACCGCGACAATGGCGTTTGGCTTCGACTCCTCACGGCGAGTGCGCTCACGGCGTGAGGCGGTGCGCCGCGTATCGCCGTCTTCCGGCTGCAGCGCGCGCACTTCGACCCGGGTCGTGCCTTTGCGGACGAAATCCAGCTTCACCGCCGCAGCGTAGCTCAGATCGATGACGCGACCGGCGTGGAATGGGCCGCGGTCGTTGACGCGCACCACCACCGATTTGCCGTTGTCGAGGTTGGTCACGCGTACATAGCTGGGCAACGGCAGCGCACGGTGCGCAGCGCTGAAAGCATTCATGTCGTAGACCTCTTGATTGGAGGTCCGGCGGCCGTGGAATTTCTTGCCGTAGAACGAGGCCATGCCCGCTTCGACATAGCCCTCGCCCGAATCGAGCACACGATAGGTTTTGCCGAGCACCGAATAGCTGCGATTGCCGTAGCGCGAGCGGGGTTCCTCTTTCACGTCCGGCTCGGGAATCGCGGCCACGTCGGGCACGTAGTCCGGCACGCTGTCTTTGACGTGCGGCGCGTACAGGCCGCCAGCGACATAATCGCCGCGTTTGCTCGGGTCTTCTTGCGCCGGGGCGTAGGGCGAACGCTTGGGCGCGGCGTCGCTGTCGGCGTCGGCGTATTGTGAAGCATCGCCCTGTTGTGAAGCATCGCCCCGTTTTGAAGCATCGGCGTGCTCTGAAGCATGTGACGGCGGTGTGTGCTTCTTCGGCGCTGTGCTGCAGGCGCTAAGCGCTGCGGTCAGGGCCAACACGGCGAGCGGACGCAGTGCGTGTCGTTTCATCGCAGAGGGTGCGTTCATGATCATTTCCTGGCGGCGCCATCGCCGGCCGGCGCGGCGGGCGCGGCATCGACACCCGCACGAATCGCTTGCGCCAACTGATGCACCGCCAGCGCGTACATCGGCGAACGGTTGTAGCGGGTGATGACGTAGAAATTGCGGTAGCCCAGCCAATGCTCGCGCCCACCCGCACCGTCGAAATTCAGCACCGTTGCGCCTTCGGTCGTTGGATTAGCCGGCAGCGGTTCGCCCGGCAGTGGCCGATAACCGCGTTCGGCCAGCATCGGCAGCGGATAGAACGGGTCGGCCGTCTCCGGCACGAATTCCGCGAGCTGCGTATCGCGCGAGACCCGCGCCACCACCGGGCCACCGCGCTGCCAGCCGTGGATCGAAAAATAATTCGCGATCGAGGCGAACACGTCGGGTTTGTGCGTGAGCAAATCGCGGCGGCCGTCGGCGTCGCCGTCTTTCGCCCATAAGCGATAACTCGACGGCATGAACTGACCCATGCCCATCGCACCGGCGTAGCTGCCTTTGAGCGCGAGCAAATCGAGCTGCGGTTCTTGCGCGGTCAGCGCGAATACTTGCGCCAGTTCGCCAGCGAAGAACGGCGCGCGCTTGGGATGATCGAAGGCCAGCGTGTACAGCGCATCCAGCACGCGGTAGCTGCCGGTATTGCGGCCATACGAGGTTTCGACGCCGATGATCGCGACCACATACTCGGCCGGTACGCCGGTTTGTGCGGACACCTTGTCCAGCGCAGCGCGATTTTCGCGATAGAACGCCACGCCACCGTTGATCCGCGCCGGATTCATGAAAATCAGGCGGTACTCGCTCCAGGGCTTCACCGCCTCGGCTGGGCGGGTGATGGCGTCGATGATCGGCTGCTTGTACTGGGCCTGGGCCAGCGCGGCGCGGATGCGCTCGGGCGCGATGCCGTAGGTGTTGGCGGTGTATTCGACGAAAGCAGCGATGCGCTGCTCGCGCGGAATCGCCGGATCGGTCACGGCCGGCGGCGCCACCGGCCGTTCGGGCGGCTGCGGCACTTTCGCCAGCAGGCCGGCGACAGGCGCTGCGGGCTTCGCCGTCGCCGGGCCGGGCGCGGGCGCCGGCAGGTCTTTCAGGGTCTGTGCCGGCTTAACCGGCGGTGTCTGGGTGGCGCAGGCGGTGAGCGAGAGGCTCATCGAGACGGCGGCCACGACCACGATTGCAGGGGCGATTACACGAAAAATCAAGGGCTTACGCCTCTGGGTCGGAACGACCGGGAGAGGGTAGCACGGCTCCGTAGAGCGGCCTACCCTGGCCGTTCAGGTTTGAGTCGCCAGTTCAACGCATCAGCGCCTGCGCGATAACGCCTAATCCTGCCGCGATTCCCGCCGGTTGATCGCTGAACAAAAAGATCAGCGTTGTCGACCCGCAGCCCCGTAGCCCCGTAGCCCGGGTTAAGCGCAGCGCAACCCGGGGCCTTTCGCAAGCGAACAACGCAATCCGCACACGTCGTGTTGCTGGTCACGCAAGCTGCAGCCGCAACCACCCGCGAACAGCCCAGGGTTGCGCTGCGCTTAACCCGGGCTACGGTATGCGGTTTGTCACCAACCCGAATAGAACTTCGCTCTACCGGCGCATGCACGATGCGGCCTGCGGGGGCGCGGCGCCCGCGATCCCGCTAACATGCGCGACTGCCGCACCGACGTCCTCTCTCTCGCTCATCGACTAAGCACCCACGCAGCCATGCCCCACACCATCCCCACCACCGAGCTCTATCTCATCGCGATGGCGATCATCTTCGCCGTGCCGTATCTGATCTGGCGGCTGGGGCGGACCGACTACTTCGCGCCGCTGGTGGTGGTGCAGATCGTCACCGGCATCCTGCTGGGCCCGGGTGTATTGGGCGCGATCTTCCCCGACTACTACCAATTCATCTTCACCAAGGACGTGATCCAGTCGCTCAACGGGCTGGCGTGGTGGGCGGTGATGCTGTTCGTGTGGCTGGCCGGGATCGAGCTGGACCTGGGCGAAGCCTGGAAACAGCGGCGCGAAAGCACGATCACCGCCGGCATGGCGCTGGGCATGCCGCTGGTGTTCGGCAGCATCGCCGCGCTGGTCTTGCTGAATTTCGACGGTTGGATCGGCGAAAAAGCGCAGCCTTGGCAATTCGTGCTCGGCATCGGCATGGCCGCCGCCGTCACCGCGCTGCCGATCCTGGTGCTGCTGATGGAAAAGATGGGAATCCTGCGTCAGCCGCTGGGCCAGCGCATCCTGCGCTACGCCAGCCTCGACGACATCGCAATCTGGGCGGTGCTCGCCATCGTGGTGATGGATTGGCAGCGCTTGGAGCGTCAAGGCATCTTCCTGGCGCTGTTTATTCCGGCCTGCTGGGCGTTTCGCAAATTCATGGTGCGCCTACCGGAGAACGATCGCTGGTACATCGCACTGATTTGGCTCGCGGTGGTGGCCTTCGGCGCCGATTGGTGCGGCTTGCATTACATGGTCGGCGCGTTTCTCGCTGGCGTGGTGATGGACCACCACTGGTTCGATCAGAAGAAGCTCGACACGCTTCGCCATAACGTCTTGTTGGTGATGATGCCGGTGTTCTTCCTCAGCACCGGGTTGCGCACGAATTGGGAAGTCGGTGGCGCGATGGTGTTCTTCGCTGCGGCGTTCTTGCTGGTGATGCAAATCATCGGCAAACAGGCCGGCGTACATATCGCCGGCAGACTGTTGAAATGGAAACCCGGCGAGGCCGGCGTGATCGGATGGCTGCTGCAAACAAAGGCGCTGATCGAAATCATCTTCGCCACCGTGCTGCTCGACAAGGGCATCATCACCAGCAGTACGTTTACCGCGCTGCTGTTGATGGCGCTGACCAGCACCATGCTGACGGTGCCGATCGTCACGCCGAAATTAAAACGCATGCGCGAATTGATCGAACGCGACGCTTGATGGCGTCGCGCTGCGAACGTTGCGACGCTTGCGACGACGGGTTCGGAGCGCGACGGCTTGCGGACCACGATGGCGCAACCGGAACGGCTGATCCGCAGAGCGCGCGGACAAGGTCACGCTGGCAAAGACCCGCGCAGATGAACGACCGATACCGACGGCATACGCGCTCGGCTGGCGCGAAGCCTAAACTACGCGCCATGTTCTCTCGTGCTCACCCGTTGTTGGCATTGTCGCTCTGCCTGTCGCTGTGCCTGCTCGGCAGCGCAGACGCAAACGCACGCACCATCTACCGCTGCGTGCGCGATGGCACGGTAAGCCTCGCCACCGCGCCGGAGCCGGGTTCCAAGTGCGAGGCCAAAGAGATCGACGACAACGCCGTGCAAACCCAAAATCTCTGGGGCGCGATGGGCGTGTTCAGCGGCACGCTGTACGAACGCGAACAAGACGGCAAGCTGGTTTACAGCACGCGCAAACTGCCGGGTTCGCGCGAGTACCTGCGCTTCACCGTCGAAACGCCCCCAGGCGAACCTGCGCACGAAGGCCTAGGTAAAGTCGAAGCACCGAAACTCGATCGCCACGTCAAAGCCTTCAAAGCCGCCGCCAAGCGCAGCGGCGTGGAAGACGCGATGCTGCGCGCGATCGCCCATGCCGAAAGCAATTTCGACGAAAAGGCCGTCTCGCCCAAAGGCGCGCAAGGCGTGATGCAATTGATGCCGGCCACTGCATTGGAACTTGGCGTGAACGATCCGCTTTCGCCAACGCAGTCGATCGACGGCGGCGCGCGTTATCTGCGCATGCTGCTCAAACGCTATAAGAACGACCGCACCCTCACCATCGCCGCGTACAACGCCGGCCCCGGCGCAGTCGCACGCTATAACGGCGTGCCGCCCTATGCCGAAACCCAGGCGTATTTGGAAAAAGTCGCCGCGCTGTACGAACGCTACAAACGCGCGCTGTCGCCGCCGCCGCTGCGGCCAGCGGATGCAATTCCAATGACCGATAAACTGCGCATCACGCTGCCTTGAACGCCGTCTTCGTCCCACAAGCGATCATATTTAGCCCATGACAGAACCGCTACGACTGATTGGTTTCGACGGCGACGACACGCTGTGGAAAAGCGAAGACTATTACCGCGACACGCAGCTGGCCTTCGAGCGCATCGTCGCCGGCTACGTCGATCTCGACGATGCGCACGAGCGCTTGTACGCGATCGAAAAACGCAATATCGCGCTGTTCGGCTATGGCGTGAAAGGGATGACGCTGTCGATGATCGAGGCCGCGGTCGCGATCACCGATGCGCGCATCAGCGCGTTGGATCTGCATCGCATCGTCGAACTGGGCAAGACCCTACTGCAACATCCGGTCGATTTGCTTCCAGGCATCCGCGAAGCGGTGGAAGCGATCGCCGCCGAACATGAAATTGTACTTATCACCAAAGGCGATCTGTTCCATCAAGAGGCCAAAGTGCGGCAATCGGGATTAGCCGATGTGTTCCGGCGCATCGAAATCGTCAGCGAAAAAGACAGCGCGACCTATGCGCGCGTGCTAAGCGAATGCGATGTCGCGCCGACGCAGTTCGCGATGATCGGCAATTCTTTGCGCTCGGACATCGTGCCGGTGCTGGAACTCGGCGGCTACGGCATATACATGCCCTATCACGTGACCTGGGCGCACGAGAACGAAGCCGCACTTCCCGCCGATGCCGCACAGCGCATGCGCAGCGTCTCCTCCGCGCAAGAATTACCTGCAGTGGTTCGCGCACTGGGTCTCCCGGGCTGAGCCACGCAGCGGCCGCCGATCGCGCACGATGGCGATGGCTTAAGCCCCGGCTAAACCGTTTGCCCCGAGCGCAGGGCATTAAAAGTCAGTTCACACGGCCCAGCGCATCGTCTGCGCCATCCGCTACATCGCGGTTTTCTGGAGTTCCCACCATGTTGATATCACGCTGGCTGACGAGTTTTGCCCTGGCGACCGCGCTGGTCGTCGCCGCCTTCTCACCTGCCCCCGCGCGCGCCAGCGACGATTTGATTCGCCTCGTCGTCGACTTGGGCGATGTCGTGATCCGCAGCGGCCAACCCTACTATCGCAACGGCGGCTACGGGTACAACGACCGGCTGATCGTCGAACGCGATCGCTACGGCCGCCCGATTTATTATCGCTATGCACCGCGCGCGCAGTACAACCGCCCACCGTATGGAAATGCATACGGGTATCACCGCAATCAGGGCCGCTACGACGGTGAGCGCTACTACTCGCGCCGCAAGTGCGATAACCGCGGTCGCTGCCGGGTGGAGTACTACAATCCGCGTCAGGATCGCCGCAATGACTATTACAGCGCTCGCCGCTATCGCGACTACGACCGCAACGATGGTCGCAATTGGGACGATGAGCGCTGGAACGATCGACGCTGGAAAGATCACGACGACTGATCGCATTAGCCGTAAAACGATTTCGCTACGAAGGCCGGCGTTAGGACCGGCCTTCGTGTTTTTGGCCGCTGGCCTCCAAAACTGCTGACCTCCAAAACAGCAAGCCCGACAACATCGATTCGACAGCGCTCAACATGCGGCCAAGAATCCCCGGCCGGATGAGGACGATAGGGGTATGCTCCAAGGTATGGCCCGCCGGGTCACCATCGCTCGCACCACTCAGAGAATCGCTCATGCGCATGCTCAAAACCGCCGCCCTCGCCCTCGCGCTCACCGTCGCCGCCAGCGGCGCGCAGGCCCAGACCTTCACCTTCGGCTGGAACCCGCGCAGCGGCGACACCTGGGTCGATGTCTGGCTCGGGGACATGAACCGCTACGGAAGCCGCTATCGCGATCCGTTCATCGACGAAATGGTGCGCTACCACGGCGCGCCGCGCGATCTGATCGATGACCTGCTGCGCCGCCGCTGGGCACCGGGCGATATCTATTTCGCTTGCGCACTCGCCCGTTCGGCAGGGCGGCCCTGCCGCGACGTGGCGGATATGTGGGAACGCGACCACGGCCAAGGCTGGGGCGCGATGGCCAAGCGTCTGGGCATCAAACCCGGCTCGGCTGAATTCCATCGGCTCAAACGCGGCATGGTGCCGACCTACGACCGCTGGGGCCGGCCGATCGATCTCGACGCCCAGTTGCAGCGCGAATTTCCTGGCCGCGGCAAAGGCGCGAGCAAACATCGCGGCCAGGATAACCATGACGAGCATCACGGCGACCACGGCCCAGGCAACAGCGGCAAAAGCAAAGACAAAGACAAAGGCAAGGGCAAAGGCAAAGACAAGGACTGAGCCGTGAGCGACGATGCCGCGTTGGTGACGCATCGCGGCGGCTGCCACTGCCGCCGCGTGCGCTTCGAGGTGGACGCGCCCGCACGCATCGACGTGCTGGACTGCAATTGCTCGATCTGCCACATGAGCGGTTTCTTGCATCTGATCGTTCCGGCCGCGCGCTTTCGTCTGATCGATGGCGAAGACGCGCTGACCGAATACCGCTTCAACACCGGCGCCGCGAAACATCTGTTCTGCCGCCACTGCGGGATCAAATCGTTCTACGTCCCGCGTAGCCATCCCGATGGCTACAGCGTCAACGCGCGCTGCCTGGATGCCGGCACAGTCGAAGACATGGCGACGACAGCGTTCGACGATAACGATCGCGACGCTGCGACAGCGGCGATCGCGCATTTGTCTAAAGTTTGATCGTTATTGCGATGTTTTCCGACAATCGGAAATGGCGATGCCGTAGCTCCGTAGGGTGGACTTTACGCCCACCGTTATGAGGCTTGGACACCTGCAATGATGATCGTGACGCGTGCGTTTGCTTCGATCATTGTTCGTTGCAACGGTTGCATTGCAATGGTGGGCAAAATGCCCATCCTGCACGCTTACCGCCGTGTCCAACACCAAGCAACAGCAAACGGTGCGCCAAGGCAGCACCCGATGCGATTGCCGTTGCGATCTGTGCGCGGGCAGCGGTCTGCTCATCCGGCGCTTCGCGAAACCCAAGTCAGGCGACACGCCCGCTGAACCGCATACGCACGCCGGAAACGATCACGCCGAACGCTTGATCAAACCCATCAGCGCCAACATGCAGAACCCCGCGCCTGCGTAAAACGTGAACGCCGCGCCCAGTTGGTCCCACAGCAATCCGGCGAGGACGCTGGCGATCAGCATCGCCACGCCGCTGACGAGATTGAACAATCCGAACGCGGTGCCGCGTAAATCGGGCGGTGCGGTGTCGGCGACCAGCTTGGCCATCAAGCCCTGGGTCATGCCTAAATGCACGCCCCATAGCGCCACGCCGGCAAGCAGCGTCGCCCAATGATCGGCCTGGGCGAGCACGAGGTCGGCGCCGATCAGCACGAACAAGCTCACGACTAACAGCGTCTTGTGATGGATGCGATCGGACAATGCGCCGAAGGGATATGCGCAGCTTGCATAGACCACGTTCATCGCCACCATCACCAGCGGCACCAGGGCGACTGCGATTCCGGTTTGCTGTGCGCGCAGCACCAAGAACGCTTCGCTGAAACGCGCTAGCGTGAACACTGCGCCGATGCCGACCACCCACCAGTAGGCAGGGCTCAAGCGCGCGATGTTTTCGCGCCGAATCGGATTGACCTTTTTCTCGCCTTCCTGCCTTGGCGGTTCGCGCACGCCGAACAGCAGTAGTGCGACCGCCAGCGCGCCGGGAATCACCGCGACCCAGAACACCGCGCGGTAATCATTCGCCCACAGCAGCATCAATGCGACCGCCAGCAGCGGCCCAACGAACGCACCCACGGTGTCGAGCGACTGACGCAAGCCGAAGGCGGCGCCGCGGATGTGTGGCGGCGTGACGTCGGCCACCAGTGCGTCGCGCGGTGCGCCGCGAATGCCTTTGCCGACGCGATCGAGCAAGCGCGCGGTCAACACCATGCCGATGCCCGGCGCAAGCGCGAACAGCGGCTTGGTCGCGGCGCCGAGCCCATAACCGAACAGCGCCAGCGCTTTGCGCTTGCCGAGAAAATCGCTGAGCGCGCCGGAAAATACTTTGACGATCAGAGCAGTGGCTTCGGCCAAACCTTCGATGATGCCGACCGCAAACGCGCTCGCGCCCAGCGCACCGACCATGAACAGCGGCAGCAGGCTGTGGACCATCTCCGATGAGATGTCCATCAGCATGCTGACGAAACCGAGCACCCACACTTCCGGAGGAATTTTGCCGCGCGCGTCGATTGCGTTGCGCACGGTCACGGCAGCACGCCGGGTCCGTGAAAGCGCAATGCCGAATGAGGACGAACCGTGCCGCTTTGGGAGCCATCGCTATGCATCCACGACACGCTACGCCTAGACGCCCGCGATGCGCAACGGGCGCAACGGGCGCAAGACCTTCGAGTTGATAGCGATCAGCATTAGTCTCTGTTTTTAGTGCAACACTGCATCCGTCAGCGTTGCGATGAGACATGGATGTGCCGAGCTCACGGCCACAGAGAACGACGTAGAAGCACGTGTTCTGCGCCGCTTGATGCGACTGGAGTGCACCAATGACATCCACGGACGATCGCCATCAGCACCATCCGCGTCCTCATGCATCGATCGCATCGCCGCATCGCGACCCAGACAGGGACCCTGTGTGCGGGATGCACGTCACCGCCCGCTGCAGGTCGATCATGCCGGTGAGCGCTATCGCTTCTGCTCGACGTGCTGTCGCGAAAAATGTCTGTCCGAACCAGAAAAGTACCTGCCGGCGGCGGCCGCCGACGCACCTGTCGCGGCGCATGCCGAACACGCTGATGCAGAGCACGCTCATGTAAAGCACGCTCATGTATAGCAGGCTCATGTAGAGCATGCTGAAACAAACGCGCCCGTCGGCACCCGCTACACCTGCCCGATGCATCCGGAGATCGTGGGCGACGCCCCCGGCGGCCCCATCTTCGGCATGGCGCTGGAGCCGATGCTGCCGTCGCTCGACGACGACAGCCCGGAACTGCGCGATGTCTCGCGGAGTTGCTGGTTCACGGATTGTGCAACTTTTTCGGTAACGCCCTGCAAGGCGGTGACGCACGGATGATTGCACCCACCAGAAAGGCACTTGATGAATTAACGAAAGTTTTACCCAATCGAGTTTAACTTGCTCTCATGTCCCTTTGGTCTCTCCTTCTGCGCTTGATGCTGTGCGTCGCACTGGCCCTCAATGGGGCTGCGCCTGCGGTGGCGCATGGGGGAAGCATTGCCGACGCGTCGTTGCGCGATACGCATACGGCACCAGCCAGTTCCAGCGACAGCCATCATTCGCATATCGCCGTGGTTGCTCACGCCCAAAGCACATGCCACCGCGATCAAGCCGACGCGGCGGATGCAGCACAGACGCCCGCTCAGAAAGCTCCGCCAGACAGCAACGGCGGCGATGGCGATGGCGATGATCACGGCGATTGTTGCAAGAACGGCATTTGCAAAGGCAGTTGTGCACAACATTGCGCTGCCTCGATTCCCTCACAAGTCGCAATGATCGCCGTCATGACCGGCCCATCTGGACCGGTCAGCGCACTCACGGCTGGCCACCGGTCACCGACGCTGCTTCAGCTGGTTCGACCTCCCATCGCATAACCCTCTGCGGATCTTCGATCCGCACGACAGCTCGCGACCCGACTTCGGGCGATACCAGACTTCCGCTTGCGGCACTGCGCCGCATGTGTTCATGAGGGCTATCCATGCACCAGATTTTTCGCCGCGCCGTTCTGGCGTTGGCCATCAGCGCAACGCTGAGCAGTTGCGCGTCGCTGTCGCCGCGCGCGGGCGACCAGAACATCAATGATTTGCTCAGCGCGCGTCGCGGGCCGCACGTCGAATGGTCGGCCGTGAGTCAACCGCCGCAAGAACGGCAGGCCATCGACGAATGGCTGAACGCGCCAATGACGGCCGAGACCGCCGTGCGCGTGGCCATGCTGCGCAGCCCGCGCTTGCAGCAGGAGTACGCGCGACTTGGATTGGCTCGGGCAGAAGTGCTCGAGGCCGTGGAGATTGCCAATCCACGGCTGGGCTTGTCCCGCTTCTCCTTGAGCCCAGGTGCCGGAACCAACCGCACTGCCGCACTGAGTCTGCCGCTGGTCGATCTCTTGGTGCTGCCGGTGCGCGCACGGTTGGCCAGAGCCGAGTTCGAACGCGCCCAGTTGGAAATCGCCGGCGCTGTGCTGGGTGTTGCCGCCGACGTTGAGGCGGGCTGGTATCGCTATGTCGGCGCGCAACAGGTCGCCGATATGCGCACTGCCGTCGCAGAAGGCGCTGACGCTGCGTCCGAGCTGGCACAGCGTTTCTTCGACGCCGGAAACATCACCGAGCTGCAGCTCAATCAGGAACGCGCCGCCGCCAGCGAGGCCCGCATTGCCGCAGCGCATGCGCGCGCTGAGGCGGGCCGCGCGCGGCTCGCGCTGAATACGCTGATCGGCCTGAGCGGCACCGACGCGCAGTGGGCCACCAGCGACCATCTGCCGCTGCCGGTCGCGAACGAGGACGATCCCGCACAGTTGGCCGCGCTGGCACGGGCCAGCAATCTGGAACTGCTGGCCGCGCGTCAGCAGGCCGATATCCTGGCCGACGCGCTGGGCATCACCCGGCGCCTGCGTTGGCTCGGCGGCAGCGAAATCGGCTATGAGCGTGAGAAGGAAGCCGATGGCAGCCGCCTGCGGGGGCCGACGCTGGATCTCGAACTGCCGATCTTCAACCAGGGACAGGCGAAGGTGGCCCGCGCCGAAGCGCTATTGGCGGAAGTCCGGGCGCGCGTGGCGCTGGCGGAGCTCGGCGTCGACAACGCCATTCGTCTGGGTAGTGAAGAAGTCCGCGAACTCAGCAGCATCGTTTCCATCCATCGCGATGCGCTGATTCCGCAGCGCGAAATCGTGGTCAAACGCAGCCAGCAGGAACAGAACTTCATGCTGATCGGCGTGTTCGAGCTGATCCAGGCGAAGGTCAAGGAATACGACGCCTACCAAGGCTATTTGGAGTCGGTGCGTGACTACTGGCTCGCGCGGACCGAGCTGATGCGCGCGGTTGGACAGCGGCTGCCCAGCGATGCATCGGTGGCTGCGCGTACGCCCAGCGTGCAGGACATTCTCAAGCCGGCCGCCGATGCATCGATGCAAGGCATGGACCACAGCGGTCACAGCATGTCGCCGCCCGCCGAGGCACCTGCTACAAGCGAAATGCAGGGCATGGATCACAGCGGCCACAGCATGTCGCCGCCCGCCGATGCGCCTGCTGCAAACGAAATGCAGGGTATGGACCACAGCGGCCACAGCATGTCGCCGCCTGCCGGTGCGCCTGCTGCAAATGAAATGCAGGGCATGGATCACAGCGGTCACAGCATGTCGCCGCCTGCCGGTGCGCCTGCTGCAAACGAAATGCAGGGCATGGATCACAGCGGTCACAGCATGTCGCCGCCACCGGATCCAGCACCCCATGACCATGACCATGACCCTGACCATGACCATGACCATGACCAGGACCAGGACCAGGACCATGACCAGGACCAGGACCCGCCTGACCCGAAGACCGAAGACCACAGCGCCCACGGAGGCAAGCCATGAAGATCACTCGCCGCGACATCCTGCTGGGCGCGGGCGCCGGGCTGGCATCCACCGTCGCTACCACCGTTGCCAAGGCCCAGAATCATGAAGGCCATGACATGGCGAATATGCCGGATAAGACACCGCCTGCGGCGACACCCAAGGCAGGGCCGGCCGTGGCACGGCCACGTCAGGCCCAATCCAAGGTCCGCACCTTGAATGGCTGGACATTGCCGTATCGCATGAACGACGGCGTCAAAGAATTCCATCTAGTCGCCGAGGAGTTCGAGCACGAGTTCGCACCCGGCTCCAAGGCGATCTGCTGGGGCTACAACGGCTCCACGCCGGGGCCGACGATCGAGGCGGTCGAAGGCGATCGTATCCGTATCCTCGTTACCAACCATCTGCGCGAGGCCACCACCATCCATTGGCATGGGCTGCTCCTGCCCAGCGGCATGGACGGCGTGGGCGGATTGAACCAACCGCAGATCAAACCAGGAGAAACCTTCGCCTACGAGTTCACGCTCCGGCAGCACGGCACGCATATGTATCACCCGCATGCCGACGAAATGGTGCAGATGGCGATGGGCATGATGGGTCTGCTGATCATTCACCCCAAAGGCGGCGAAGCGGTGCGTATCGATCGCGACTATGCGCTTCTGCTGCACAACTTCGCCATGCACCCGGGCACGCGCCGGCCGGACCCGGCGGTGATGCAGGACTTCGACCTGTGGACCTTCAATTCCAAAGTATTCCCGGCGATCGAAACGATCGTCGCCCGCACCGGCGAACGCGTGCGTATCCGCGTCGGCAATCTGTCGATGTGGAACCACCCGATCCACCTGCACGGCGTGCAGTTCCATGTCACCGGCGGCGATGGCGGCCGGATGCCGCGCTCGCAGTGGCGCTCCGAAGTGACCGAGATTGTCGGCGTTGGTCAGATGCGCGATATCGAGTTCACTGCCGTACCCGGCGACTGGGCGTTCCACTGCCACATGGCGCACCACACGATGGGCCCGATGGGGCATGACGTGCCCAACACCATCGGCGTGAACCAGCGCGGAGTGGAAGCCAAGATCCGGCAGATGCTGCCGGGTTACATGGCGATGGGCGAGAACGGCATGGCCGAGCATCAGGAAC
>JANMGT010000026.1:0-1878 GCA_031374725.1 Lysobacteraceae bacterium
TGCAGCAGGGCTGCGGGTTCGATCTTGCGCTCGGCAGCGTGGGTGTCAGCTTTGGCCAACACGCCGGCAAGCGCAGCGAGCATCTGCTGGAACACGGGAACGGACGCGGTGTGCATCGAGAGGGACATGAGGGATTCCAAATAGTGACAGGTGATTTTCCTGCATCATATCGCGGGCGTCCCCGAGCGACCGCAGACGCTGTATCGATCACCCTCATGCTCCGCATCGAGCAACCGACATGGCCAGCCTGCCCCGCCTGGATCTGCCCGGAATTCCGCAGCATATCGTCCAACGCGGCAACGACCGGCAAGCTTGTTTTGCAGACGCCGCCGACGATCTTCGCTACCGGCAGGCGTTGCACGAAGCTGTGCTTCGATACGACTGCGCGCTGCACGCCTATGGATTGATGGCCAATCATGTGCATCTGCTGGCGACCCCGCGCGAACCGGGCGGTGTCTCGCGGATGATGCAGCCATGATGATGCAGGCCATGATGATGCAGGCCATTACGCGCCGGTATGTCGGCAGCTTCAACGCCCGCTACCGGCGTACCGGCACGCTGCGGGAGGGACGATTCAAGTCGGCCCTGGTGGATAGCGAACGCTGCGCGCTTGCCTGTTATCGATCCATCGAACGCAATCCCGTGCGCGCGGGTATCGTCACGTCCCCTCGGGAATACCGATGGTCCAGCCATGCCCGCAACGCGCACGACACGCACGAGCCGCGCATCACGCCGCATGCGGCCTACCTCTCGCTGGCAGCGGATGACGTCATGCGCCTCGACGCCTATCGTCGCCTGTTCGCCAGCATGGACGCGCACCACATCGAAGCGTTGCGCCTGCATACGCAGCAGCAGAAGCCTTGGGGCAGCGGACGGTTCCGCCAACACATCGAAGCGCTCGCTCAGCGCTCCGTGGAACTCAGACCACGCGGCCGGCCCAGATCCACCGCGGGGAAATGAACCTGACTACTTTTTCCTCCAACATGGCCGCCGCGCCTTCTTTCACGTGACAATGGCGTCCGGCACGCTTGGTGCCATGCGGGATCTGGCGGCGGCCACGACATACATGCGGACTTTCGTACTCAGAGCGCGGGCGGCGCCGACCGACAGCCAGAAACTGTGGGAATCGGTCGGCAAGGATGCCCACACCGAGATCCTGGCGCACACACTGATGAACGCGATCTTCATCGCCCAGTCGCATCGCCCCGATGTCGTCGTCTACCTGGTGCTGGAAAGCACCCGGGATTTCTCCCGAACGATCCGCTTCGACATCAATGCCATGCATGAGATCGGCGGCTTCGACGAGCGCTCCTTGCTGACCAAGGTGGCCAAGGCGCTGGACGCATCGCGGGGCATGGGCAAGGAAGAAACCCGCCCGGTGGAATCGGGTGTCGGCGTGCAGACGCTAAGCTTCGAAAAGTTGGTGCAGGGGCTGGCAGAAGACCACCAGTTGTTCCTGATGGACCGCAAAGGCACGCCGATCGGCGAGCAGAGGTTCGCAGACAATCCCTGTTTCCTGCTCACCGACCATATCCCAATGCCGAAGAAAACCATCCCCGGCCTCGAACGCATGGGCGCGAAGAGGATCACCCTGGGGCCGACCATGCTGTTCGCATCGCAATGCGTGCTGCTGATCCACCATGCATTGGATCAATAACGGCGTCAGCAACGTCGCATGCGGCTCACTTTTTTTCGCTTCGCCCCAACAGGCTTCATCCACCCTGCGAGGATGTGTAGGGCGGGTCTTGCACCTAAGGTCACCCCACTTTTTCTGATTGCATATCAATGAGATAGGGTTTAGTGTCCGCAAAAACAGCGCGTGCATGACGCGGTTTTTTTCCTCGGGGTATCGAAGCCTGAGGACCACGCCATGCACGC